>CAYVQZ010000121.1:0-2132 GCA_964453435.1 uncultured bacterium | reverse complement strand
GAAGACACTCACAGCGCGGCGTAGCCGCAACCAAATCTTGCTTGGGGACAGTCCCCTTCGCCGCAGAACGTATTCTTGCCACTGAAATTGCGATAGCCACCCGATGGAAATTGCGACAGGAATTCACGAAATTGACATATAGTAGTACAGTGTCATTCTGAGCAAATGGACGAAGAATCGCTCTTTTTGGAGACCTTAATTGCGAGATTCTTCGCTGGAGTTTATCCTGAGGGACTCGAAGGGCTCAGAATGACAACCAAAAGCGTATGGAAAGTCGTTCCGGCAACGGGCCCTTTGAGGGTGTCCCACGATTGATTCTGAGGGTTGTTTGCTTCGGGGACAGTCCCGATTCTACGGCACTTCGTGCCCGTAAATCTGGGACAGTCCCCTTCGCTTGGCAATCTTGAGACAGACCCCTTTGGGCTTTTGGCCTGTGACAATTACTGACAGGTTGTCGGGCTGGCTGCAAAAGTTCACTTTTTCGGGCGTTTAGTTGTGAGAGCGCGCTCTGTCCACTTCAGAGCTGCAGACATACGGGGAAAACCTACGATTGTTACGAGCTGCAGGATTGTTTGATAGACCTCTTCCTCGGTAGCGCCTTCCTGCACGGCCATGACGGCATGCCGCTCCGCAGCCGTCTCCTGGTTTGCCGCGCCCGAGATGGCCAGTTTAATAAGTTCGCGTGTTTTTCGGTCGAGCGGACCATATTCCGCGCATGCCTCGGTCATCTGTTGGTGCGCCTCCCATACTTTCGGATATTTTTTGACAAATTTTTTGAAGTGGGCGGGCAGCTCCTTCTTCATGTGCGGTTCTCCTTTTTTGTGAGGGCTCTTTATTTCTGATGGATCTGCGTATTTACACAAATGTAACAACTGCCGCTGTCACTCGCAAGATGCCGGGAAAATAAATCGGAACGTATGGCAGCCGAGGCCGCGCCCCTTCCACCGGAACCAAGCCACTGGCCGGCCCTGACTATGGCGTCGGCTGCTTCAACGGACTCTTCACAGCAGCCTGTTGTGTTCGCGCAACATGCACCGGTCCATCACCACATCGAGGCCGGCGTCGCTCGCCTTTTTGGCGGCTTCCTCGCTAACCACGCCGAGTTGCATCCATATGGTTTTCGCTCCGATTTCGACCGCTTCGTCAACGATGGGAGAAACATGTTCAGGCCTGCGGAATATGTCGACCACGTCGATTTGCTCCGGGACGGAGGCGAGGTCGGGATATGCTTTTTCACCCAGTATCTCATCGGCCTTCGGGTTCACCGGAATGATTTTGTACCCCGCCTCCTTTAGATAATGGGCGACTTCGTAACTGTCGCGTTCGGGATTAGGTGAGAGTCCGACAACAGCGATGGTTTTCGAAGTTTTGAGTATTTCTCGAATCTTGTTGTCATCCATCACGTGTGCTCCTGTCTATATTGGGACAATCCATGCCCTGTTATCGGGCAATCCGACGTCGCTGCCGCAGATTCCGACGCAACGGATTTTCGCCAGCGCTTCGTCCGGGACCGGACGAAGCGCGTCGACTTCCACAAATTCCACCTTCCACGGCCTCATCGGTCCTGCGATAGTTTGTCTTGGGACCCCGTTTGACGCTTTTCAGTCCTTCGGCCCCCTGGCGCTCGAAGATGTCCCGTATCTGGTGATAGCGTTGGCGCGTATAGCCGAACTTCCTTGCGGCTTTTCTGAGGGCCGATCCCTTCACATTGGCCCTCGTAGAGCATGGCGAGTTTCAGAGTGATTTCATCATCTTCCCTGATGGGAAGCGAGCCCTTTGGCCCGCGCAGGGACGGTACGCCGCCATGCATGTCGATCATGGGCTATCTCCTCCTTTGCGCAAACAGACGATGAGAAACCGTTGGCACCTTTTTATGGAGAGGATAGCATATTGCCGCGAATATACCAAATCAAATATGGCGTATTATTCAGACGGCGCGCCTCTTTCGCCATGCAGCGCGCTCAGCCGTGGCAATGGTTGCGCTCGCAATCATAACCAAAGGCCGGGGAAGGACTTGATGATAATAGCTATATTTTATTTTACATACATTCGCCTGTGCGCGGAAGAATCCGGGCGCCCTCGCACGGACGACCGACACCGCCCCCCTTAAACATAAAGTTATGTGACCCTAG
>CAYVQZ010000120.1:0-2556 GCA_964453435.1 uncultured bacterium | reverse complement strand
CAAAGAACAAGCGCAGTCCGATAAGAAACACGGCGAGCGTAATGCCGGAGGCAACCAGGTACTGCGGAAATTTCTCAATGGAGCCGGTGGTCAAGATATCGCGCGCCAGCCGCAAATCGCTTTCCGCATGGTCCATCCATTCCGCCGATGAGCCTGGCGCCTTCCCAAAGTCTTTAGGATTCATACACGACTTCCCCCTCACGCAGCGCTTCCTGATAAATCAATCCCGGCCGATCCTTCAGTTGTTCCCACCGCGTCCGGGGAACAACAAGGATGTCCATGGGCATGGAAATGCCGCGCAACGCCCGGCGAATGCGCACGCTCTCTTCCCGCGGATTCCGGATGTCATCGCCGGTGACCACGAGAATGTCCAAATCGCTGTTGATTGTGACGGCCCCTCGCACATAAGAACCGAAAAGGATAATCTTAAGCGGTCGAGCCAGTTCGACAATTTTCCGGACAACGAGTTCGACTTTTTCGGGAGTGATCGCCCAATCGTAATTGTCCATCATAGTTTCTCCGCCACGAGCGGTTCGGAAACAAAGAACAAGCGCAGTCCGATAAGAAACACGGCGAGCGTAATGCCGGAGGCAACGAGGTACTGCGGAAATTTCTCAATGGCGCCGGTGGTCAATATGTCGCGCGCCGCCGCAATCAAATAACTCAGAATATTGTATTTCACGAGCGCTTGCAGCACGGGATGCTCGAAGTCCGTCGTGTAGATGACCGGCGTGATGTACATGAGAAGCCCAACCACCCTCGTCACAATGTTCGTCGCATCCAGGAACACGGCCGAGAAGACGGAAACGATAAGGCCGACGCCCGCTCCCAGGAACAGAAGCGGCAGCATGACAACGGGAAAGAACACGGCCTGCCAGGGCGGGACAACCCGGAACGCCAGCATAATGAGAACCACGATTCCCAGCGTCATCACAAAATTTGCGAGCGCCATTGCAACCTGTTTCACCAGCAGCACTTCGTGCTCGAACCGTATCTGCTTCATCAAGGCGCCGCTGACAGTCAGAGACCGCGACGCGGAGTCCAGGAACCCCATGAACAGGCCCCACATCTGGCTGCCCAGCAGCACGAACACGGGGTAGGGGATATCCATCTCGCCCGGATTCAAAATGCCGGTGTAGTTCATGAACACCCACGTGATAATGCCGAGGATCGGCGCGAGGAACACCCACAGATAGCCCAGGATTGAGCGGCGGTAGACAACGAAGAAATCGCGCTTGAACATCTGCCAGACAAGTTCGCGCCTCTTGACCACGTTTTCCAGCATTATGAGGCACGTCTTCAGGAAGCCGATCTCGGCCCTCTGATTCGGATAATAGAAATCAACTCCCGGCTGGTCGTTCATATCGTTCTGTTTTCCCGGGCGAAGAAGCCGTTTTCTCCCGCTTCACACGGCCCAACGTAGCGGAAATCAAACGCTTGAAACACGAATGCCGCGAATTCCGCTGAATTGCGCGAATAAAAGCTCTGTTCTTGTCATTCCCGCCACTCTCCGTCATTCTTGCGAGAACGGAACTCCATTTCACGACAAGGAGTTATGCGTGTGAACCTTCGAAAATCACGACAATGATTCAACAAACCAACTAATGAGCGGCACAGAAACAAGTCAGAATCCTCGCATGACTATCCGGCAGAAGGATGAAAGAGACGGCACACCCTCTCTTCCTCGATGCCGAATTTCTTCACAAGCTCCACCGCCTCTTCATGTCCATCAAGCTGCGCCACAAGCAGCTTGTCGAAATTGAGGTTTCCCAGCACTTCGGTCGGAACGACCGGATACTCGTGGAAACGAGTGCTCTCGGAATTGTCATCGACCAAGGCGACGACGCGGATGTCGAATTCCTTAAGGAGCAGCAGGCACATTTCGGCGAGTTCGCCGGTCCCGTAAATGACAACGTTGGTGTGCCCGGCATCCTCAAGACGTTGCAGTATCTTCTTCATGTCGTCTGTAGCGCTCTTGAAATATTTGTAGGAGATGAGCGCGAACTCGTACGTGAGCCTCGTCTTCTCCCCAATCCCGCGCGGAGTCAACAGGTAATTGAGCCTTCGCGGATTGATGCCCGAGACCTTGATGTATCCCTTTCGGGCGAGCCGCCTGATATACATGTTGACGAGTCCGGCCGCCATACCCAGCTTTTGGCTCAAATATCGCTGGTTCACATGTTCATTTTTTGAAACCTCGTGAAGGATTTCAAGCTCTTTTATTGACTTATTGTCCATGTTTACTGGCCGTTTCCACGTTTTCTAATTTTGAACAAAGTATATATCAAAAAAGCCGAAAAGTCAAGCCGCAAAAGCACAGCCCGGCGGAGCCGCCATCCCGCGAAACGCAGGACTTCCGGATACAGTGAATCTTTTTCCTCGATTGATCGGGGCTAACTCGAAGACACGAAAATCACGCGGAGCGTGAGCTTCGGCCCGCAAATCCATGTCCCCGGAATCAGGGCTTCGGCTTTTCGGCAGAATTGGCAACCATGCGAGACGCTCACAGTCCGCTCCGCCTGGCAATCGTGAGACGGAGTAACAATGAATCCGTCC
>CAYVQZ010000119.1:0-2689 GCA_964453435.1 uncultured bacterium | reverse complement strand
GGGACTGTCCCCAAGCAAGATTTGGTTGCGGCTACGCCGCGCTGTGAGTGTCTTCAGAAAAAAGCCTTTTCGGCAACAGGCCCTGAAGATGCGGGGGGGCGAGTTATTGGGAGGCGCCATGCCGCATGGTGTCCCCCCAATAACTCGTGGCTCGCTGATTCCGGGAACACGGAATCAGGCTTCGGGCTTTTGGCGGAATGGGCGACCGTGAGACACTTTTACAGTCGCCTTCGCTGTGCAATCGCGGACGGATTCACTTGGTTCTTGGGCCCTCCACATGATGACGCGCAAGTTCGTTTTGTTTGAAAACAAGCCAATCTTGTGTTACCATATGCTTTGCCCCGCGAATCCCTCTCGACACTTTCGTTTCCCCTTTGAGAGAACAAATGCATCAAAAGACCAAGATAAATCGTTCCGGACGAAAGAGGCGTTCAATCAAAAAGCAGCTCGATTATATATTCAGGCCCGCTTCCGTGGCCGTCATCGGGGCCAGCAACAATCGGGGGCGATGGGGCTGCGAGACGATGGAGAATATACTGCGCGCAGGATTCAGGGGGAAAATCTACCCCATACATCCCAAGGAGAAAATCATCCACGGTCTGCGCGCCTATCCGACCGTCCTCGAAGTGCCCGACGGAATAGACCTTGCCGTTTTCGTTGTCAATGCGGCCCAGACGCTGAAGGCGATGGAGGAATGCGTGCAGAAAGGCGTTGGGGGCGCCGTTGTTATCACCGCCGGATTCGCTGAGATCAGTGAAGAGGGCAAACGGATGCAGGAGCGAATGGCCTCTGTCGCCCGGAAAGCCGGCATGCGATTCGTCGGACCGAATTGCCTGGGCATCTGGAGTTCGGCTGTCTCGCTCGATTGCGCGTTTTACAAGACCCCCTTGCCCGGGCCGATTGCGTTCGTTTCGCAGAGCGGCATGCTCGGAGAGCAGCTCCTGGAAATTGCCCTTGATAAGGGATACGGTTTCAGCAAATTCATCAGCAGCGGCAACCAGGCCGACCTCGATGTGTGCGACTACCTTGATTATCTAGCCACCGACCCGGATACGCGGACGATTGTGCTGTACCTCGAGGGCATCAAGGATGGACGCCGTTTCCTCGAAGCATCCCGCCGCGTAATTGAGAACAAACCCATCGTCATGTATAAAGCGGGTCACACCGGGGCGGGCGCCCGCGCGGCCATGTCGCATACGGCCTCGCTCGCCGGAAACCATGCACTGTTCGATGCGGCATGCCGCCAGGCCGGCATTGTTCGGTCTACCGACATCATCGAGGCTTTCGACATCGCGGAGGCCCTGGCGCATCAACCGTTCCCGAAAGGCAACCGCGTGGCCGTCGTTTCGGGTGGCGGCGGATTCTGTGTCACCACGGCTGACGCATGCGCCTCGCACGGACTCGAACTGCCGGAACTCGATGCGCAGACCCAAGGAAAAATTCTCTCCCTCATGCACGCCTATGCTCCCCCGCCGCGAAACCCCGTGGACATGATCGCCCGAAAGGGACCAAGGACTCACGCGGAGGTCCTTGAAATCCTCGCGGAATTGGATTATATCGATGCATTCATCATATCCCCTCCCTGGGGCGGTTTTAACCGCGACACCCCCACCGACGAGATGAAGGAGCTCATTGATGCGGCCGAGCGGATTGCGCAGATACCAAAGAGGTTTAACAAACCTGTTATCAGCTCGGGCATACGCCAGTACAAAGGGCGACCAACCTACGAAATCCTGAAAAAGGGTGATATCCCCTTTTACGAGGGACCCGGCACGTGCGCGCGAGCGCTGCAAGGTCTTGTCGCGTACGGGTGCGCCCGAGCTCGTGTGACGGGACAGGAATCCGAGATTCAGGCGAGATAATTCGTACAGACCACCCGTTTTCTCTGATTCAGAGAACTTGAGTGGCCAACGCGCCGGAGGAAATATCAATGACCGAAGAAAAAGTCACCATCCTTGGCATCAGCGCCGCGCACAGAAAGAACCGGAACACTTCTTATATGGTCAATGTGGCTCTTCGCGCCGCGCAGGAAATGGGCGGCGTCGAAACGGAATTCCTCGAACTGTGGGGCCGCAAAATCAAATACTGCATTCATTGCGACAAATGCCTCGTCGAGCCGTTCGAATGTATCGTCAAGGATGACATGCAGGAATTGTATCCGGTCCTCGACAGGGCCGACGCCATTATCTTCGGCGTGCCGGTCTTCATCATGGGGGTGACCGGAATCTATCGGAACTTCATGGACAGGCTGCGGCGGTACGTGCACACCGGCTCGTTCCTCTGGAAGGTGGGCGCCGCAATCACGGTCGCCTACGGTCGCAATGCGGGACAGGAGAGCACACTCTCCGAGGTCCACACGAGCATGCGCGCGCTGCAAATGGTCGCCATCGGTGGAGCCGGACACGGAGCCGCCGGCTGCTCGGGGTTGCCATATGGACCGAAACCGTGGGAGGATGACGGCAAGGTTATCGCTGTCAAGAACGACCCCTATGCCATTGGCGGAGCGATGATTGTCGGCAAGCGGGTGGCCGATGTCGCAAAAGTCATCAAGCTCGGCTTGCGAAACGCCGATTTCCGCCACTCGAAAGGCATCCATGAGGTCGGATTCAGGATGGTCAGCCAGTTCATGGAAGACGAGCGAAAACGGGAAACGGCAGCCGATTCCAAAGCCTGACCGTCAAGTTGTAAG
>CAYVQZ010000118.1:0-2982 GCA_964453435.1 uncultured bacterium | reverse complement strand
AATCCCGCACGATATCCAACTTAACTTCCGACCAATAATTTATCTCATCAAAGGCTGCCGGATTCAAATATCAGTCCCCTTTTTCATGAGCGCTCTTGGACATACAGGCGGTACCATGAAATATTTTAAGCTTCAATGAAAAGATTGTCAAACAGGAAGGGAGGGGAGAATTCGGGAATTCCGGGGACACAACAAAATAAAGGGGTCTACACATTCACAGAACACCAACTGGGGAAAATAGAGGGGTCGCGTCTACACATTGACAAGGGCCATCCGCACAGCAGGAATAACACCCTCGGCGTGGGATAGTTTTCCCCCCGTTACCCCTCGCGCCCCGTGGCCAAAACAAATTAGTTTTAAGCCGCGGATCCATTCCCCGGAGTTTATCCTGAGGAACTCGAAGGGATCAGAAAGACGGAAGGGAGACGGGAATGACATAAAGGCGAGATTCCTCGCTAACGCTCGGAATGACATAGGGGGCGAACCCGGTGTCATCGACCGGTTTGCGGAAGGTGGCACACGGATGTCGAAAATGAGGCGGGGTCGAGGCTCTCGATTTGCCGCCAGCCCGTTTGTCTTAAAAATTCATCCGCCGCGTTCGCTTCGGGTTCGAGAACGAAAAAGTAGGCTTGGTCGTCCTTTTTGAACCGTGCGCCGTCGCCGACGGGGAACAGTTCGCCGCCTCGCCTCATTGCGACGCAGACCAGTCCGTTTCCGGGATAATCGGAAAACAGGGCGCCGCCCGACGCGTTGGCGGGCGCATCGCCGGTCCGTTCATAGAGCTGGAGGCAGACCTGTTTTCTTTTGAAATGGCGGTTCCATGCTTCGACATCTACCGGCGCGCCGAACATCACTTCGACCCCCTCGTGGTGGAGCATGTCTCTTGTCAGTGAGGCGGTGTCGGTCTTCAGAGCGGAATACAACAGAATTTCTTTGGTCTCTTCTTTCACCTTTTGCGTGAACAGGTAATTGACCTCGTCGTTCGCGGTCAGGGCCAAGGCGCCTCGTCGGGTATCGATTTCCGCTCTCAGCAAATATCTGGTTTGGAGCCCGTTTCCGTAAATGACGCGTGTGCAATCGTTCTCGGCGGCTTTGCAGTGGTCGGCGTTGGAGTCGATGCACACGATTTCCTGACCGTTCTCGAGGAACAGCTTCGCCACGCCGCGCGCGAGGTCATTGGCGCCGAGGATGGCCCATCCCATCCCGCTGGGCCGGCGCAAACCCAATGCCTGGGCGATGAGGCCTCCGGTAAGTCCGGCGAAGACGACGGTCACGGCGATTACGAGAAAGACCAGCGCGCGCAACTCATAGCCGCCGGGCAGCCCTTTCTCGTTCAGCGCCACCGCGAAAAAGGATGCGACGGCGGCGGCCACGATTCCGCGTGGCCCGATCCAGGCGATGAACAGCCGCTCCTTCCAGTTCGTTTCGGAAAACCAGGCGCCGGTAAATACGGCGGCCGGCCGGATCAGGAACATCAACACGAGCACGACCCCGAGGCCGGGCAGACCCAGCCTGGCGACCTGGGCCAGGCGAACATCGGCAGCCAGCAAAACAAAGAGCATGCCGATGAGCAGGACGGTCAGTTCTTCTTTGAATTCCATCAGGTCCTGCAGGCCGCGCGAGCTGAAATTGCCGACCATGATGCCGGCCATCGTGACGGCGGCGATGCCGCTTTCGGGCAAGATCATGTTGCTGCACTGAAACAGCGCCAGCACGGCGGAAAGCGTGAATACGTTTTCGGTTCCCTCCGGAATCAGGCGTCGCACGCGATACAGCAGGATCAGCGCAAACGCCATGGCGCTGCCGCTGACGGCGCCGAACCCGAGACGGGAGAGCACGTTCCACACCCATATCATTGGATTGCCGGACGCGGGGCTGAGCGCCGCCTCGAGCGCGACGGTGGCTATGACCGCTCCGATGGCGTCGATTAAAACTCCTTCGGCCTCGAGCACCGTGGCCACCGAGCGTTTGACGTTCAACCGTTTCAGAAGCGGATTGATCACGGTGGGACCGGTCACAATGACGAGGGTGCCGAACAGAGCGGCGGTTTTCCAGGGCCACCCCAGAATATAATGCGCGGCGGCGGCTCCGCCGGTGACCGTGAAAAGAATGCCGAAAAGGATTAGTTGACGGATGGAGCGTTGAGCGTGCTTCAACCGTCTGAACCGAAGGTTCATTCCGCCTTCGAAAAGGATGACGGCCACGGCGAATCCGATGAGAATGCCCAGCGCCGGGCCGAGGGAAGCGGGCTGAATGACGCCGGCTCCGTCCGGTCCGAGAACGACGCCCGCCGCCAGGAGCAAGACGATTCCCGGCACGCGAAGATGATGCGCCAGCGCCTGCGCGACCATGCCTGCGGCCAGCGCCAGGGCGATGGCCAGCCCCGCGTTGTAGAAAACGGATGTGTCCATAAGCTCAGTCTCTCGGTCAGAAACACAATAGCGGAAGCGCCCGACAAGTACACAGCCTCGCCGAGATGTCGTTGTCGAAAAACGGCGACCGTGTCCCGCGATTCATGGTGAAGTTTATCCGCTTCGGGGACAGTGAGTGTGTGCCACGATTCATGGTGAAGGCTGCTCGCTTCGGGGACAGTCCCGATTCTACGGCACTTCGTGCCCGTAAATCCGGGACAGTCCCCTGCGCTTGGTACTCGTTGCGCGAATTTATTCGCGCAACGGGATCAAAGCGGGCCTCCCGGCGGGCGCGCGTGTCTTTGCGCTCATTGTTGAGCGGTCCGGCGGTCTCAAAGCGCGCCTGAACGAATTCCGGAAGCGGTTCATATCGCCGCGTTTTTCGGGAATTCCGGACAGGATACTATTACGTTTCGGCCCGGAAGTCAACGGGGGTTTCACGCGGTTGGCGGGCGAACGAGTTCGTTGGGACCGCGGGTGTGTGTGACGGTACGCTGAGAGGCTCGCTCCAAAGACAGTGAGTGTGTCTCACGATTCGGGATACCATGCTTTGGGGACAGTCCCGATTCTA
>CAYVQZ010000117.1:0-3399 GCA_964453435.1 uncultured bacterium | reverse complement strand
TCCGCGCTTTTCGTGCCAGGCGTCAGCCTTCTTTTTCCAAACGGCAGATAAGCGCGCTGTGGGGCCAGCTTCCGATTTCCGGACTGCAGAATTCCGGACCGTTGGGACACAGCACGTTCGCATTGGACCCGAACACGCCGAACAGTTCCGGTTCGCCTCCCTCTTTCTCCGGGAACCACCAGCCATGTTCGGCATCCACCATGTTCGGGTTCATTCCCTCCCATGTGTGGACACGCTGCCGGGCTGTCCCCAACGGCGTGACCACTCGGGCCCAATCGCCATCATTCAGTCCAAGCTTCCCGGCTGTTTCCGGATGCACGAGCACACGGGGATCGGGATGCTTTTCGCGAGCCGCCTTTACCTGGCGCTGCTCCGAGTGATACATCGGCATGAAATTGCTGCCGGTGATGAGGCTCACGGCCCTGCCGTCTTCGATATGCAGGAGCGTCCCGCAGCGCGGATGGCAAAGTCCGCAGTATGTCCTTCGAATCTCGTCCGTCATCTGGGCCCCCTGTTTCGAACCTCCGCGTCAAACCCCTGCCTCTCTTCCGGCGACAAAGCCCGAGTGCATCGCCTCGAACGCGTTCGCCACCTGCTTCGCATCGCCGACAACCTGACAGGGTATCCCCTTGCTCTTGAGCTTCTCCTCCAATGGGTTAGATGACTGAGCGCCCGCGGCAATGACGACCGTGTCGGCCTCGATTTCTTCGACAGTCTCTCCCCGCTGCACTTTCACGCCCGTATCCGTGATCTCGAGGGCGCGCGTCTCGACGTCGGACGTGATTCCGAAACGCGACATATCCTGAAGCATTCCCCAGCGCGTCGAGCGGCCGATGTCCTTTCCGATCTTGTTAATCATCTCGATGAGGACGACTTCCTTGGTCCCCTTTGTGGCAAGTTCGTAGAGAGTTTCCGGGTCTTCGGCCTTGTTCACCAAGAGGAACTTCAATTCGTCGCCGGAAAGCGCCCCCTTTTCTGCGAGCAGCATCGCCGTCTCGACACCGACCGCTCCGCCGCCGATGACCACGACCTTCCGGCCGGTGGCGACGCGGTCTTCCAACACGTCCCACGCCTGGACGACATTCGGGCGGTCGGAGCCGGGAATCGGGGGAGATATAGGCTCGGCGCCCGTCGCGAGGATAACGAGGTCCGGCGCTTCTTTTTCAATCAAGTCGATATCCACGGTCTGATTGAGCGCCACCGGAATGCCTTTCACAGCCAACTGTCTTTCGAGGTCTTTCGCCAGTTCGAGAAATTCCTCTCTGCCCGGTGGAGCGGATGCAAGAAAGAGTTGCCCGCCGAGGCGACCCGACCGCTCGTACAGCGTTACCGAATGCCCGATTTCGTGCGCGGACAGCGCCGCGCTCATTCCCGCCGGTCCCCCGCCGACCACCATGACTTTCCTGGGCCGGTCGGTTTTCTCGGCAGACAGTTCGGCCTCGTGCCCCGCCCTCGGATTGCAGAGACACTCGACCGGCTTCAGTTCGAACAAGTGGTCGAAACATCCCTGCGCGCACGCGATGCAGTGAATGATTTCGTCTTCTCTTCCTTCTTTCGCTTTTTTCGGCAGGTACGGGTCGGCAATCAGGCTTCGCCCCATGGCAACCATGTCGCACATGCCGTCAGCGATGAGCTTGCGGGCGACGCCGGGGTCGTTGATCCGGTGACTGGCAATCACCGGAACATCAACCTTCTCCTTTATCCCCCGCGCCAGATAGGCGAACACGCCCCTCGGCACGAACGACACTATCTGGGGAACCCTCGCCTCGTGCCAGCCCACATTGATGCACAACGCGTCGACACCGTTCTCGACAAGGGCCTTTGCGTACTCGTGCAGTTCGGGGCTGCGCTGGCCGCCGGGCATGAAATCGTTTCCGTTCATGCGGACTATCAGGGGGAAATCGTCTCCAACCAGTTTCCGGATCGCGCGGACAATCTCCAAGCCGAACCGCATGCGATTTTCCAGCGACCCGCCGTATTCATCGTTCCTGTGATTGGTCAGAGGCGAAAGGAACTGGCTGATCAAATAGCCCGTGCCGCTCAACACCTCGACGGCTTCGAAGCCCGCTTTTTTCATTCGGAGGGCGGCCCGGGCAAACGCATCGACAAGCTCCTTAATTTCATCGATGGTGAGTTCGCGCGGAGTCTCTCTCGTCATGCGAGACGCGATCGGCGAAGGCGCCACCGGCTGTTGTCCGTTCAGGAAAAAGGACATGTTATACCGGCCGGCGTGGTTGAGTTGCGCCGCAGAGCGGGCCCCGTTGTTCTTGATGGCGTCGGCAAGCCGCCGCAGGCCGGGGATGAATTCATCCTTGTGCCCGCCGATGTTCTGCGTGTTGCCGGACAGTTCGTCTACCGTGGCGTATCCCACACATATCATGCCTGCGGCGCCGCGCGCCCGTTCGGCGTAGAAATGGATGATGCGGTCCGTCACCTCGAAGTTGTCCGCCATCCCCAGATGCATTGCGGGCATATAGATTCGGTTGCCGACCTCCAGATTATTGATGCGTATCGGTTCAAACAGCGGGTCTTTCATGATTCCTCCTTGTTTTCCGTCGCTCTCGCGGCGCCTGCGCGAGCTGTCTCCCGTAAACCCTTTCGCGAACTTACTCTTTTGCCCCCGCCTTTTTCAGCGTTTTGACAATATTTTCGTGGCCCCCTTCTTTGGCGGCCATGAGAGCCGTGACGCCCTCACTGTTCCCGGCGTTCGGATTCATTCCCGCAGCCAGGAACAGGTTCACGGCAACGAGGTCGCTCTCCCGCGCGCACTCGACGAATGAGTCGACCGTAAACGGGATGCCGAGACGGTCGATTCCCTCGCGGGCCCCCTCAGGGCTGTCGAGGTCTATTTCCTCGATATTTTTCAGGTCTTCTACACCAAACTGAACGTTGCAGGCTGTCATCCACAGTGCCAATGCAAGCATCAAGCTCCGTACAATGAGCGCGACATGGCTCTCCTCCTTTTGCTTCCCTGGCTCGGGTTCAGCGGCCCGTTCGTCGCCGAATCGTGACAACACCAAGCAACAATTAGAAGGCAGTGAACTAATTATATGGTTTGAAGCGTTCCAAATACAAGTCTGAAACTCCACCTATGAATCGTTCAGGCGCTTGTCTCTTCGCCGCAAAATCGGCGCAGGAAGCTGCGCCCAATTACGGAATCCCCCCTCTGTTGCGTTGAGCGCAGCGAAATCCCGCGGACTCGCGGGACCACTCCGAGGAGCGAAGCGACGAGGAATCTCTCTCTTTGACCTTTGTGCCTCTGTGGTCAGAGGTTTTTCCATTGCAGATTTTCAGAAGATTTGTTTTCCGCCTCCGGATGATCGTTTTTCCTCTGCGCCCTCTGCGTCTCCGCGGTGAAATATACCTTGCTGTCATTCTCCGGCTCGACCGGGGAATCCA
>CAYVQZ010000116.1:0-4079 GCA_964453435.1 uncultured bacterium | reverse complement strand
CAAAGCCGCAAAGAACGCAAAGGGTAACGTTTCCGTGATTCGTGTGTTCTGGTCATCGGCTCTTCAATCTGCGGCGAGCCGTGAAATCTTCGGATAAAGTAGTCTTTCCCCCTGTATCCCGGTCTCCCCCGTGATGGAGAAAATGGAACACGAATCCATCGAATTGAGCGAATGACACAAAGGGAAAAGAGAGATTTTTCGCTGCGCTCAGCGAAGGAATAACTGGATTCCCCGGTCGAGCCGTGGAATAGTTTCGCGAGTCCGCGGGATTTCGCTGCGCTCAACGAAGGAAAGCGGATCGCTCCGGGGACAGTCCCCTACGCTTGGCAATCATAGGACAGTCTCTTTTTCCCCCTTTATGAAAGTGGGAGGATAAACGTCTTCAATCTGCGGCAATCTGCTTCGTTTTCGCAGGCAGTCATAATTGTCGGGCAGATTCCCCCTTCGCCCGGCAATCGTGGGACAAATTCACAGTCCCGTTCGCTGGCGTTTCCGCAAAAAACATAATTATCGGACAGTTTCACAGTTCCCTTCGGCGCCGTTTCGGAAATATCCGCAATCGTGAGACGGGCTCTCGTTTCCTTTTTCGGAAAGAGGGAGGATGGTTTGGGAGATTAACCGTCAGAACCGACAAGGAAAAAATTTTTCGGCCTTTACAGAATTGCCGCAAGCGTGTAGAATGTCGGCGCGTATGTTCTGTCATTTGCGGGGATATCCGTGACTGCGTGTTCTAAAATCCCCCGTTGTCCCCCTTTAGGAAAGGGAGAGTGAAGACCGTGCGCGAATGAATTGGCGCCTGCAAAAACAGGGTCGCTACGGGTACAGATTCCCGCGCCGTGTTTTTGCCGGCGGTTATCGGAAGGATTGACGGTAGTAACATTTGATGAAGGAAGTATCGCTGTTCATTCCCTGCCTGGTCGACCTCTTCATGCCCGAAGTGGGCGAAGCCTGTGTGACTCTGCTCAGGCGGGTCGGGCTGGAGCCGGTCTGCCACGAGGAGCAGACGTGTTGCGGACAGCCGGCGATAAGCGCCGGCTACGAGCGGGACGCGAAGAAGGCCGCAAAACACTTCATCGAGGTGTTTGGGAGCGACGAGTTCATCGTGTGCCCGTCGGGCTCGTGCGTAAACACGGTAAAGAACCGTTATCCCGACCTCCTGAGGGATGAACCCGACTGGAATCGCCGGGCGGAGGATGTCGCGCCGCGCGTGTACGAACTCTCCCAATTCATTGTCGATGTCGTCGGGACGGACGACGTGGGCGCTTCGTTCGAGGGGAAGGTCGCGTATCACGCCTCGTGCCAGCTTCTTCGGGGTCTGGGAATAAGCGAGCAGCCGAAGCGGCTGATACGGGCGGCGAGGGGCGCGGAACTGGTTCCTATGGAGGGCGCGGAGAAGTGCTGCGGGTTCGGAGGCGAATTCGCCAACGAATACCATGAGATTTCCGAAGCGATGGTGAGCGAAAAAGCGGAGAACTACCTGTCGAGCGGCGCCGATATCCTGGTCGCCTGCGATCCGGGCTGCCTGCTCAACATCGGCGGCTACCTGAGCAGGAACCATCCGGATAAACGGGTGGTTCACATTGCCAGTTTCTTGGCGGATGGGGGAGAACGCGGGCGAACGTGAAAGTACGAACCGACCAATTTGTCGAAATAGCCAGGAAGGAACTGGCGAAACGGAGTTCGCGCAATTTTCTGCGCGGCATGTCGCGCGCGCTCGAGAACGTTCGCGGGGAGGCGATGGCGTCGTTTGCCGACCCGGCGGCCGCCCTCGAATACGGACGCGCGATACGGGCCGAGGTGGTCGCGAGACTTCCGGAGCTGTTGGAGAAGTTCGAGAGGAACGCCGTCGCGCGCGGGGCGCAGGTTGTCTGGGCGCGGACCGCCGCCGAGGCAAACGATTTCGTCGTTCGACTCGCCCGGGAGCGGAACGTCGGCTACGTCACCAAGGGGAAATCAATGGTGACGGAGGAGATCGGACTCAACGACGCGCTCATTGAAAACGGAATCGAGGTGTTCGAGGCCGACCTCGGCGAGTTTATCATTCAGCAGTTGAAACGCCCGCCGTTCCACATTGTGGGTCCGGCAATCAATATACCCGTTGAAGAGATATGCGACCTGTTCATGGAGATGGGAATTCTCGATGAGCCGACATCGGACCCCGTCCGGCTCGGAGCGGCGGCGAGGGCGTGCCTGCGGGGCCGGTTCCATTATCTCGAACTCGGGATAACCGGCGTCAACATGGCGGTCGCGGAGACCGGCGCAATCATAAACGTGGAGAACGAGGGCAACATCAGGTTCACGAAGTCGTCGCCGCGCACGCAGGTGTCCATAATGACGCTCGAGAAAGTGGTTCCCACTATGCGGGACGCGATTCATATGCTGCGGCTGTTGTGCAGGAGCGCGACCGGCCAGAAGATATCGGCATATGTGTCGATGGACACGGGGCCGAAGCAGCCCGGCGAGGTCGATGGGCCGGAGGAGTTGTTCATTGTGATTGTCGACAACGGCCGGTCGGATTTTTATGCCGACCCGGAGAGCCGAGAGATTCTTCGGTGCATCCGCTGCGGCACGTGCATGTACAGTTGCCCGGTATACAAGCAGGTCGGCGGCTACCCATACGGCTGGGCTTATTCGGGGCCGATGGGGCAGGTGCTGAATCCGCTGCTGCTGGGACTGGACAAAACGCAGCACCTCTACAGGGCATGCACGCTCTGCGGCGAATGCAGAACCGTGTGTCCGGCAGGCATCGATCATCCGAAACGGCTTCTTTCCTATCGCGCACGGCAGACGGAGGGAGACCGGAAGCAGGGGTCAAGGTCTCGCCCGCGAATGGAATCGCGGCTGTTCGGAATGTTCGGATGGAGCGCGCAACGGGGGTGGCGCTGGAACACGGGCGTGAGGGTGGCGCGCCCCCTGTTCAACCGTTACCTCAGTCGCGGCGTCCGTCCGGCGAGAGGCCCTTTGAGCGGCTGGCTTTCGAGCAGAGATTTTCCGCCGCTGTCGAAACGAACATTTCGACAGAGGACTCGAGGAACCAGGAAGAAACGCTGAAATCAAATGAGCAAGAAGGCGCGAGAAGAAATTTTGCGGAGGTTGAGAGCCGCCCCGAGGGTCGAGCCAGCAGCGAGGCCTCCGGCGCCTACCCTTCGAGGGAAGCCCCGCGACGGTGAAGAAATGCTCGAGAAATTCACGGAGAACCTGATGGCGCAGACGGCGGTTGTTCACCGCGTTTCCGATTCGGGCGAGGCGCTCGGCAAGCTGACGGAAATCGCCTCTGCCGAGGGGCTGTCCACGGTTATCGCCTCTGCCGACGCCGTCGTCACTCCCCTCAAGCTGCAGGAGTGGGGAGGGAAAATCGGCGTGCATGTGTTGCTCCCGACCGATTTCACGGACCGCGACTCGTTCAAAGGCGCTGTGTTCGACCGGGCGCAGGCCGGAATCACCGGGGTCGATTACGCGATCGCCGAAACCGGAACCCTCTGCATCGTCCACGATCCGGACCAACCCCGCCTCGTTTCACTCGCTCCCATCATGCATATCGCACTCGTCCCGCGAGACCGCCTCTATCCTTTCTACGAAGACGCTGTCGAGAGAATCTTTTCTAAGGAAGGGCGAATCCCAAGCCAGGTGACGTTCATTACCGGCCCGAGCATGACGTCCGACATTCAGGGCGTCCAGTTCAAGGGAATGCACGGCCCGAAACGGCTGGTCGTGATTCTGGTCGGGTGAACGTCGGCTCTCGATTTCTTGACTTGTCTATCCGCAATAACCCGCCAATCTATTCCGCCGGTCAGGGGAGGCCTGCGGTCCGTTCGTCGAGTGAATCCGGAAACTATTTCTCAGATAACAAAGACACGCACAAGGTTTGTCGAACCGCAAAGACGCAAAGGACGCAAAGGAAAACAAACAAATTTGAAAAGAACGCTCTCTTCTTCGTCCCTTTTACGTTTCTTTGCGCTTTTTGTCTGTTTGCGGCACTGCTGTCCAAAATAATCTGAAAATGGGTCTTGGACAAGAAAAAACCCTGATCTTATCGAGCACTTTTGAGTCTTCGAAAAAGAGGTTCCTTTTAGCCTGTA
>CAYVQZ010000115.1:0-5585 GCA_964453435.1 uncultured bacterium | reverse complement strand
TTTAATCGCGCGCTCGCCCATGCCATACACGAGCAGGTCGGCTTTCGCGTCGGCCAGAACGGACCTCTTCAGCCTGTCTTCCACGAAGTCGTAGTGAACGACTCGGCGAATGCTGGCTTCCAGGCCCCCCAGAACAATGGGTATTCCCTTAAAGGCTTCGCGCGCCCGGGCCGAGTAAACGAGCAGCGGGCGTTCCGGCCGCATTCCCAAAGCTCCGCCGGGGCTGTACACATCTTTTTTCCGCCGATGCCCCATGGAGGCATAGTTGTTAAGTCGCGAATCGATTGCCCCGGAGGTGATGCCCCAGAACAACCTGGGAGGCCCGAGAATTCGAAAGGCGTCCGCGCTCCGCCAGTCGGGCTGCGCAAGTACGGCCACGCGGTACCCGAGTTTCTCCAGCCATCTTCCTATGAGCGCGACGCCGAATGCCGGATGGTCAACATAGGCGTCAGCGGTGACAAGAATAATGTCGGCCTGCTCCCACCCGCGTTCATGCATTTCCTCGGAACTGACGGGGAGAAGCGGGTTCGATGTCGGCATATGGTAACTCTGCATTGCTATCTGTGAAAATGATAAATTTCTGTCGTGATTTTCACGCCGCGAATTTCATACTGTCAAGGGTGTCATTGCGATACAGAGCGAAAGGGCCTGTCCCAGATTTACGGACACGAAGTGTCGTAGAATCGGGACTGTCCCTGAAGCGAACTTTGGTTGCGGCTCCGCCGCGCTGCGAATTCGCTCTCGGTCTGTTTCAATATTTCCGAGGATTAACAAGGGAAGACATTTTCCGTGCGCCATATTTCATTATGTCAGGGAAATCCGGCCGCGACCATATTTCTAATAGTGGTGAAAGGCCTCGATGTCGGGCACTTCCAGCGCCCCCTCCGGGCATAGCTCGACACAGCAGAAACATGCGATGCAGTTATCGCTTATCTTGAATTCGGGCTCGAACGTCAGAGCCTCGGCCGGACAATTCAGGGCGCAGTCTCCGCACATGGCGCATTTCGCTTCATCTCGTTGGGGCTTCACTCCGACCCTGGTGAGCATCATCCCGGGAGGGTAAAGCTGTGCGAGTTTCATCAGCTCTTCCTCGTCGAGAGATTGGGTGAGATAGGTTATCGGCATCTTGAAATCAGGTATCGGCGCCGGTTCTCCAATGATACTGATACCATCCTCCGTATAGTTCCCGAGCCCGCGAAGTTGCGCATCCTTCTGCGCAGGCAATTTGTCGGGGTCCGCTCCCATCATGCGAGCCATGACCCAATCCACAGCCAGCGGGTCGCAACCGGCGAGCAGTTTTCCGACCTCGCGCAGCCTGCCGCCGTGACACGGCCCGTTGCCTTCGATTGCGGTAATTGCGTCCATGATATGCAGGTCGGGCGGTCGCGCCTCGTTGATATCGCAAATAACCTTCGCAAAAGTCTCCGGCGTTGTGGCTTCCACGTGCAGGCGGGCTTTGCAGGCGCCGGCTATATAGCCGTACACGTTCTTCAGTGCGCCCGACACCATCATGAGCAGATGGGTCTTGGACTTCGGAAGGTTGATGACGTAATCGGCATCGAGGACCGCCTTCGAGACCACCAGCGAAAAACCGGTTTCTGCCCCCCTCATCTCCGCTACGCGCTCCGAAATAGGGGCGAAACAGCCTTCCGACGCTTCAAGGATCCCCGTCTTCTCGGCCACCGTGCGTGAGTTCCGATTTATTCCCCCGGGATTGTCGCCGACAGAGACGTTCCCGTTCCTGTCAAGGCATGCGCGGACGACGGCTCGAACCAGCTCGGGGTTGGTCGTGTGGCCGAGGTCGGGCGTCGAAGGACCGACCATGTTCGGTTTTATAAGAACCTTCGCGCCCGCAAACGTGCGAGGCGCCAGGCGCGTCAATAGAGTTTCGACGGTCTGGCGCAGGTCTGCGCCGACGGGCGTAATTATAACTTCTGATTTGTCGTTCCCGGCCATCGAACATGCCTTTCTCTTATGAGCGAGCGCGGGCCGGTCCAGCCCTGTGATCTGGTCAGCCTCCATACTATTCTAATGGTTCGCCATGTTCAAGTGGAGACACCGGGGGTGGAGACACCGGGGGCGCCGGAAACGCGCGGGGGTCCGGTTCGATATCGAGAAACCGTGTCCCCCGAAAGGTTTCGAGGAAAAGCTTCTGGGGGTCCTGGCCGCTGTCAATGATCCATCCGATTATTTGCTGACCGACACCGTCCGGGCAGAAATACCCTATGTCGAGATGATGGTTTCCTGTTTCTCGCGATATGTAAAAGATGCCACGTGTTCCGTCAACCCTCCAACTTCATATCCTTCCTCCGCGTATGGCCGGGTCATCGAGTTCCGCCAAAAGGCAAATGAATTAGAAGGAGTGTCCCTTGTCGGTAGCTTCTTCGGATGCGGTCTCTCACATTCCCTCCGCGCTATTCGCTGAAAAGGCTCTTCCGCTCTTGCCGAAGGTTAAGTTTGCCGGCAATCGCCGGTATCCGCAAGCGGAAGACCCTCAGGGACAAGGTCACACGCGATAATTGGAGAGAAACATTCGCCAAATACCACGAGCAGGCTTGAACCTCTAATGCATCCGCACAAGAGCACTTGTGTCGTCGGGCAATAAGAAAGGCCCCACCGCTTAAATACGGTGGAGCCCTTGTGTTTACGGGACAAACGGGCGGAGACTATTCCACAATCGAATCGTGCCGCGTTTCGTTCGTATGCTCGCTGCCCTTTTCGAACACGTAAACGCTGAGGTTGTCCTCGAACGGAGTTCCATCGTAAAGCTGGCCGGAGACCTTGACCGGCGCCCATCCCAGGGGGAGAAGCGTCTGCAGCGACGCTCTGTCAAACTTCACCATGAGGTCCGCTGTGCCGTCGCCGTCGTAGTCCCAGATTTACGGGCACGAAGTGCGGTAGAATCGGGACTGTCCCCGGAGCGAACAACCTTCGCCATGAATCACGGGACAAACTCTTTTTCCCTGGCCATCCAAATATGCCGAAGCGTAAATAACTTATATAATAAAACAATTAGCTTGTCAAGTTAAGAAAATTAAAAATCGCTCCATGTGGAAATTGCGCATGCCCGCTGTCGTAAATGCGACTCCTGGCTTGCTCTCATGCAAACCCTGAGGGTCGGGCCACATCATCGTTGACTTATGCGCTGAAACTCACTATGCTGGCCGCATCGGGACCAACCAACATGGAGCGCCACATGAAACCAATAAGAACAGCGGCTGTCGTTCTCGGGGGCATCATCTCTCTGCTCATCATCTTCGTTGTCGCCTGCTGCGTGGCCCTCGGACCGGCGTACATGTACCGGTACGTCTTCTGGAACGTGTCCGACATCGAGGACTACAAACGGTTCCCGAGTCATGCGATTCACAACGAGCCGCCCGCTTTCCGTTTCCGGGAAAATCCGCAGGAGGACGCGGTCAGAGCGGCTTTCGAGGGGGCACGCTATGCCTACGGGGGGGATTCGCGGACGGTCGGCAGCCTGGAGGAATTTCTCGAATCCACCGGCACAACGGCGTTCATCGTTATCAAGGACGACTCCATACTGTACGAGCGATATTTCAACGGCTATTCGCGCGACTCCATCAACACGTCGTTCTCCGTCGCGAAATCATTTGCGTCCGCGCTCATCGGCATCGCCATCGACGAAGGTCACGTCGATGGGGTCGACGACCCCATCGTCAAATATCTTCCCGAACTGAAGGGCAGGGGATTGGATTCGATAACGATTCGGAACCTGCTCATGATGGCGTCCGGCCTCAGGTACGACGAGACCTCGCTCCCGGCCGACATCGATTTCCCGTGGGGAGCCGATGTCGCAACCTACTATTCGCTCGACCTCAGGAAGACCGCGCTTGCCGTAAAGAGGGAAGAAGAGCCGGGCAGACATTTCCGCTACAACAATTACCATCCGCTGCTGCTGGGCCTGATTCTCGAGCGAACCACCGGCATGCCGGTCGCGCGGTATCTCGAAGAAAAAATCTGGAAGCCGCTCGACATGGAGTTCGCCGCCTCGTGGAGTGTCGACAGCGAGGAAAGCGGATTCGAGAAGATGGAAAGCGGAATAAACGCGAGGGCGATCGACTTCGCGAAGTTCGGGCGACTCTTCCTTCGAAGCGGCGACTGGGACGGCGAACGCATTGTCTCGGAGCGGTGGGTCCTCGATTCCGTCACCAGAGATCTGACCACGCCTCCCGACTATTACTCTCTGCCGGGCTGGTGGACCGGACCTCTGGGGTCGGATAAGGCCTATTACAAATATATGTGGTACGGCTTCGACAGGGGCGACGGCGATTACGATTTCTTTGCGAGCGGCCACCTCGGACAGTACATATACGTGTCGCCCTCGAACAGCCTGCTCATCGTGCGCAACGGAAAACGCGACGGTGAAATCGACTGGTGGCCGGAACTGTTCTGCGCCGCAGCCGGCAAACTCTGACCGGATTAATGGCGAAAGCCGTTTCTTATCTGACAAGTTATCGGGAGGAATGAAAGCATGAAAGCGGCGGTGTTCAAAGAGGCGCGTCGAATGGTGATTGAGGATGTCCCCGAACCGGAGGCTGGTGCCGGCGAGGTGGTCGTGAAGGTGAAAGACGTCGGCATATGCGGCTCCGATCTTCACCTCTACATATATGGCTACCTTCCGTCCGATTACGTCATGGGGCACGAGGCGACGGGAATCATCGCAAGCGTCGGCCCGAATGTGACCGATTGGCGCGAGGGCGACAGGGTGTGGGTCTCCGGCGGCGCCACGTGCGGCGTCTGCGAGTTCTGCAGGGAAGGCTTGTCCGACGCATGCCAAAGCCCGCTGTCTATCGGGACGGGCGTGTTGCCGGGCGCATATGCGGAATACGTCAGGGTAACCACCAAATTTCTGATGCGCTTGCCCGACGATGTCGGCATGAGAGAGGCGACGCTCATGGACCCGGTCGGCTGCGCCCAGTATCCCGTGAAACTGACCGGTATCCGGCCGGGACAATCGGCCCTGGTTATCGGCGCAGGCCCCATCGGCCTGTTCGCCGTTCAGTATCTGAAAATCCTCGGCGCGAACCCGCTGATTCTCTCCGAGCCGGTCAAACGGCGGGCCGAACTGGGCGCCGAGTTCGGGGCCGACATCGTTGTTGACCCGACGCGGACGAACATCGAGGCTGAGGCCAAGAAGCTGACCCGCGACATAGGGCCGGATGTCGTGTGCGAATGCGTCGGGCTCCCCGCTACGGTTCTCGATTCCGTTTCAGCCGTGCGGCGCGGCGGCAAGGTGGCGTGGATCGGCGTGTGCATGGAGGAAGTCGCATTCGTGCCCGTATTCTGGACCTTCAAGAAACCGTCGATATATATCAGCCTCGGCATGGGACCGAGAGAAATGCTCGGGGACTATTTGGAATTTATTCGGCAGAGGCAGGACGAAGTCCGAAAAGTCATTACGGAGATAATCACGCTGGACGAACTGCCCGGCGCATTCGAGCGGCTGCTCAAACCGAATGACGAAGTCAAAATACTGGTGGAGTTTTGAATGAATCGCCGAGCCTGAGCAACCTTCTTTGCCCCTCTTTTTCAATGCGCTGCCGGGTCCGTATCTCGAGAAAGCA
>CAYVQZ010000114.1:0-5845 GCA_964453435.1 uncultured bacterium | reverse complement strand
AGCGGGGCAGTAGAAGACCACCGAGAGTGTGTCCCGCGATTCATGAGGCAAGTTGTTTGCCTCGGGGACAGTCCCGATTCTATCCCGCGAGTCCGCGGGACTTCGCTGCGCTCAGCGAAGGGATGGGGGGATTCCGTAATTGGGTACAGCCCCCTGCGCTTCGTTTTCGCTGACATTCATAATTGTCGGACAGATTCCCCTTCGCCGGGCAATCGTGGGACAGATTCCCAAATGGGATTATCGGACGCATGCAGCCCCCTTCGCAGCGCATTATACTGTCACCATTGAAACTGCGAAGAACGTCGCGTGAAAATCACGACAGAGATTCAAGAGCCCGAATCGTTGGCAGCGCCGATGGCGAATCCGTGCCGCGATTGTCCACTTTGTCGAAAGCCCGGCATGGGGCTGCACCCGATTATGGGCCGAATTTGTTGAGGCTGGCGATTGGCGGACTACCCCCGAAGCGCGCATGAAAAAACCATGGGACAGATTCACTCTGCTTCTTCCCCTGGAAGAACAAAAACCGTCCGAACCATGGTTCGGACGGCGGTGCGGGGAGGGGGACTTGAACCCCCACGGGAGCATTTTCCCGTCAGCCCCTCAAGCTGGTGTGTCTGCCAATTCCACCACCCCCGCAAACTGTCGGATTTTATTATAGCCACACGCCATAAAATTGTCAATGAAGACGGGAAACAGGGTGTGCGACATTAATGGCGCCGCAGCTCTCTTTTTCCGGTGGCTGCCTCGTTTCTGAGGGTAGTGTGCGCTTTCAGAATTCGATGAAGGAAGAGGCCGTTCTCCGCAGGGGCACGGCGCGCCGTGCCCCTACAAAGATATGTTCCAAGCGACGATCATGTCGCACACCCGGGGAAACAGGTCGGACTGGAACAATGATTGTTTTAGGGCACGAAACTCCTCCAATGGAGCAGCGATTTTTTCATCTCACATGCGCTCGGGAGCCTCGATTCCGAGCAGGCCCAGGGCGTTTCTCACGACGATGCGAATAGTTTCCACAAGCGCGAGTCGCGCCATTGTGAGCGGTTCATCCTCTGAAACAACCGTGTGTTTGTTGTAGTATGCATGAAAAAGACCGACGACTTCGAGAATGAAGTTCGGAATCCTATGAACCTCCCGTTTCTCTGCGGTCTCCTCAACGGCCCGCGGAAACTTGGTCAGATACTTCATCAGGTCGATTTCCTCCGGTTGCGTCAGCAGGAAGAGGTCGGCCGCTGCAATACGGTCGGGATTGATTCCCTTGTTCCGCGCGTGATTCATGATACTGCTGATGCGCGCATGGGCATATTGGATGTAATAGACCGGATTCTCGTTCGATTCCCTTTTGGCCAAATCGAGGTCGAACACGAGATGGCTGTCGGCGCTGCGCATAAGAAAGAAAAACCTCGCGACGGGAAGCCCGACCTCGCGAACAAGTTGGTCAAGCGTGATGAAATGTCCCTCGCGGGTTGACATCTTTATCTCGCGCCCGTCGCGCACGAAACTGACCATCTGATGCACGAGGCATTCGAGAAAGTCCTCGGGGTAGCCAAGCGCCCTGACGACGGCTTTCATTCGCGGGACATAGCCGTGATGATCGGCGCCCCATATGTCGATTGCGCGGTCGAAGCCCCGGTCGTGCTTGTCCATATGATATGCGATGTCGCCCGCAAAGTATGTCATTTCACCGTTGCTTCTGATCACGACACGGTCCTTCTCGTCTCCGAAAGCCGAACTTCGGAACCAGACGGCGCCATCTTTTTCATAGATGTGTCCCCTGTCCCGGAGCGATTGAATCGCGCGCTGCACCTTTCCTTCGGAATACAGGGCCGACTCCCGCGCCCACACATCGAAGCGCACGCCGTAGTTCTTCAGGTCATGGTCGATCCGGTCTATCATTTCCGATGCCGCATAGAGCCTGAAGAAGTCGAGCGCCTCGCGGTCCTCCCTGCCGCCGTATTTTTCGCCTTGTTGTTCGGAAATCTTTCGGGCAATGTCCGCTATATAATCGCCCTTATATCCCTCATCCGGAAATGGATACGCAGGGTCATAGATTTGCTGATAGCGGGCATGCACTGAGCGACCCAGCATCTCCATCTGATTTCCCGCATCATTGTAATAGTACTCGCGGGTGACGTCATATCCGCAGAAGCTGAGCGCGTTGGAGAGAGCGTCACCTATGGTGGCCTGTCTGCCGTGTCCGATAGTCAGAGGTCCGGTCGGGTTGCTGCTTACGAATTCGATGTTCACCTTTTTTCCACGCCCGCGGCCCGACCCGCCGTAGCTGGCGCCCTTCGCCAATATCTCGGGGATAACCGCCACAACGGTTTCTTCCTTTAGATAGAAGTTTATGAATCCCGGCGGCGCCGCGAGCGTTTTCTCGATGAAATCCGAGTCCGGCGATTTCAGACGCTCGACAATGATTTCTGCGATTTTCATGGGCGGCATCCGCAGTTCCTTCGCGAGTTTGAGCGAAACGCTGGTCGAATAATCGCCGTGGTCGGGGTTGTTCGGAGCCTCGATCAATATCTCCGGAACAGATTCGATATTAAGGCTGCCGTCGTTTATCGCCTTCTCGAAAGCTGCAACGAGTTGTCGTCGAATCCTCGACTCAATCTGTTTTTCCATGGGTGCTTGGGTCCCTTAAAAATTTCTCGCTGCCCGATTGGTGAATCTTTATGGCGGGCTTGGCGTCCCGCTTGCCTTATTTCTCGGCGGTTCGGCGGTAGATTCTTCGATACAGCGCGACGCCGACCGCGATCACAAGCACAAGGCCGCAGCCGGCCACCCACACGTCGCCGTGTGTTTTGTAGAACGTGTCGTGCGGTGTCGTGGATATGGTTTCGGTAGAAGCGCCCCGAACGAAAACCGTGTCGCCCCACGATGCGCGAACCATGCCGCTGATTCTTCCCCACGGGTCAATGAAACACGAGATGCCGGTGTTGGCCGCGCGGAGAAGCGTCGCGCCGTTTTCGATTGCTCTGAAGACGGCGATCGCCAGGTCCTGCTCAGGCTGAGCCGTTCGCCCGAACCATCCGTCGTTGGTAATCTGGATGAGGAAATCGCAGCCGTGGGCAGCCATCTCACGCACTAAATGGGGAAAACTGTTCTCAAAACATATTACCACGGCGAATCGCGTATCCCCTATTTCGAAAATTGTGTCCCTGCTGCCGGGGGTAAAATCAGAAATCATGGGGACGACCTTCCCGAGAAATGATAAGTATTTCGCCAGAGGAACATATTCTCCAAAGGGCGCCAGATGCTTCTTATCATATCTTCCGAGTATTTCCCCCGTTGGGCTTATGAGAAAGGCGGAGTTGAGATAAATAATGTCCTCTTCCGGATTCAGACCCGTCAGCTCATAGTGGTTGCTGCCCATCAGCAAATACACGTCGTTTGTCCGAACAATTCTTGCTATCCTTTCCGGCTGGTCTCTCAGGCAACCGAACAATGCGCTCTCGGGCCAAACCACCAGTTCCGCGCCTTCCGCCGCCACGCGCTCGGTCATCCATGCCTGTTCGCGAAGCATATGTTCGGCGAACTCGATGCTCCACTTCACGTCGAGAGAGAAATTGGGCTGGATCACTCCCACCCGCAAGGGGGACGACATATCGGGTTCGTCCATATGCATTTTCCCCCAGACCGGAACTGCCAGACCAAGCGCGATGACAGCGCCCGCAGCCGTTGCGGCGAGCGAAATTTTCCTCAGGTGACAGAGGACTTCGTAGACGAGCACGTTGATAGTCACTATGTAGAAACCGACGATATAAATGGAGCCGATAGAGGAAAGTTGTGCGACGTAAAGATTCTTCCATTGCGTATAACCGAGAGAGCCCCATCCGAAACCCGTGAAAATATGGTTCTCGACGTATTCCATCAATATCCACATGGCGGGAACAACAATTATCAACGCTGACCGCACGTATCGTTCGAAAAAGCATTTTCCAACCGCCACCGCGCCCCAGAACAACGAGAACAGCAGAACCAAAAGCATGGCGCCGAGCAATACGATCGGTCCGACCCAGTACGTAAGAGATGCGAACCAGGAAAAAACAATACCGTGAAAAACGAGTCCGGACAACACGCCGCCGAGAAACGCTCTCCGATATGTCGTGCCCCGCAGCCACACGAGCAGCGGCACAAGGCCCACATAAGCCAGGGGCCAAAGGTTTGCGCCGGGGAACGCGAGGGCAAGCGCGGTCCCTGTCGCAACCAAGGGAGCCGCATCCCGCATTTTCATCTTTTGCTCTCGATTGTTTCTGGCTTGGCAAAAATGGGTTTATCGAATCTCAATAAAAAAGCAGGCTCACTTCGCCTGCTACCATGGTGAGCGGAAAGAGCCCCGAAAGTAAACTTCGACCTTCTCCCCACCCATTTTATCAAACAACTCACTCGAGTGTGTCCCATGATTCGTGGTGAAGGTTGTTCGCTTCGGGGACAGTCTCACTCAGGTGGTTCGCTATGGCAGGTACCTGACGTAACTATCAGCGAATCTGGAATCTTTTGCGATCTCCTTCTGAGCTTTCTCGGCTTCATCCCGGGTCGCATACGGTCCCACTAATACGCGAAACCATGTCCCCCCTCCGGATTCCAGGGTGGTTTCCTCGAGGTACGATTTGAATTCCTGCTTCCGCAGAATTCCCACGAGCGAATCCGCGAGAGCCTTGTCCTGCGAGGACGAGACTTGAACGGCGAAATGTCCCATAACGGGTTTAGCGGTTGTGGCAGGAGGCTGCGGAGCCGTTTGTTCTTTCTTTGCAGCCGGGGCCGGGGCCTCCGCCTTCTTCGTTGTTTTCGATACGGGAGCGGGCGCCGATTCTTCCTTTTGCGCAAGGGGTGTCTCGGGCGAAGGCGAAACGGGCGTCTCCGCGACCGTCTCTTTGGCCGATGGCTGGCCCACAGGTTCCGGCGGTGGCTTTTCAAGCGGCGGCTTGATTGTTGGCGGAGGCGTTTGAGGCGGCGCCGGGGGAGGCGGTTCGAAAGCGGCGATTTCTCGTGAGGCCTGGTATTTCTCGATTCGTATCCCCAGCATGAGGCTGAGAGCGACAAGAACGAGCACGATGCAGGCGAGCGCGACCAGCCGACCCGAACTGAACGCATAGATATACGGTTTGTCGGAATGTCTGCCCTTATCGTTCATCGGAGTCCTCTTTCGCATATCCCAAGTGCGCCTCGAGTTTTTCCCTGATTTCCCGGAGCCGGCTATCAGTCAGGTGGGGGTCCACGATTCTCAACTGCGTGTCGTGATGCTTATCCAGAAATACGAGAACATCTCTCGAAAGGGATTCATCCCTTTCTTCGCGAATGAATCGGAACACCTTTTGCCTTCTTAAAATGAGCGCACACACATACACCATGCCTTCGGCGTCGGGCCCACCCACCGCTATGGACTCATAACAAATATTCAAAAGCGGGAGAAACTGTTCTTTTGGCGTCGCTCTCTCGACGGCCGGGTCACGATACTTGGTCTCCCAATGCGAATAGACTTCATCCGACTCGGGAGGATATGCCGCCTCCTTCCAACACGCCTCACAGTAATCTTCCCTGAAAAAGTCGACCCCTTCGATCCGGAGAAGCGAATAATGTTTTTGGTTGTGAACGAAGGGCTGGCGACACCTCAAGCACTCGGAAGACCCTTTGTGAATCTGTATTTCAACCATAAGGAGTGGTACCTGATTTGGCGTTTTTGGCGTGTCCGCCGAAAGTATTCAAGACGCATTCTACCATAGGGTTATGAAACAGTCAAGGAGCGACTTCAAAGCCCCGGGCGACAACCGGCTTGGCATCGCGCCCAATGATACGATATACTCTCACGAGTGTGTCCCACGATTGATCAGGGTTGTGCTTCGGG
>CAYVQZ010000113.1:0-6392 GCA_964453435.1 uncultured bacterium | reverse complement strand
ATGCTGATAGTCGCCCGCAATATACTCGGCTTCGGCAGAGACAAACTGAAGTAGCTGTGATTCCTGCGGCGACAAGAGTCCAAGATTCGCGTCACTGCAGTTCAAGACGTTTATGACGCAAAGGAAAACAGAAGGGAAATTTAATCACGGGCAAGCATGGGGAATACTTTTCATTCGCTGATATCGCCGGTTATCGCAGATTGGCGGGTCGCTGACACAAATCGAGCTTAAGCCCGGGTTGCGTGCTCAAGGAGCTCCTTTCGGCCACAGTCGCTTTCCAACGCTCGCATCCCGCCGCGTGCGCCACCCTGCTTCGACTGCTCCCCATGCACTGCCTACCTGCCCCAGTGACTCTGTACCGTTGCTGAGGTGACCGGACCTTGCGTCGTTGTGTCAATTCTGGTCCGAAAAAAAGAGAAGGAAAACCTCTCGTTGTGCTTCGTTTGTATGAAAAGTTGCGTTCGGCTGGATGGTATGCAAAATTTGGAACAGTTTCCTGTTACATTTTGCTTGACTAATCGCACCCACTGGATAATAATTGGATACGCGCAACTCCGGGGCCCGGAAGACGGGGGGGCCCTTGCCGGAGATGCGGAGGTTCGAGGGTTTGTTATTTGAGGAGGAACAACAAAATGACTGAGGTATACAAGCGGCTGGCGCAAAAACTTGATGAACTGCCGAACGGCTATCCTTCTACCGAGAGCGGGGTGGAGCTGAAAATCCTCGAAAAGATATTCACTCCCGACGAAGCCGAAATGGCTCTGAAGATGCGGCCGATGCCCGAGACCGCAGAGGCGATTGCCGAACGGTTGGACATCCCCCTGCCCGAGATGCAGAAGATACTCGATAATATGGTCGAGAAGGGGCAAATCGGTTCCTTCAAGATGTTCGGCCAGCAGATGTACATGTTCTTTCCGTTTGTCATCGGGATTTACGAGTTCCAGCTCCATCGGATGGACAAAGAACTGACCGAGTTGTTTGAGGAATATGCGCCGTTGCTTGTGCGAACCGTGGGAGCCTATGAGCCGGCGGTTGCGCGGGTGGTGCCAATAAGCACGGAGATCAAGCAGGACCTCCATGTCCATCGCTATGAAGACATGCGCCGCATGATAGAAGAGGCGAATTCTTTCATGGTGCAGGAGTGTATTTGCCGGAAAGAACGCGCGCTGGAAGGCCATCGGTGTAACTATACTTTGGAACTGTGCCTGGCATTCTCTAACGAAGAAAACGCATTCGAAAAATATGGCAGGGGGCGTGTCATATCACAAGACGAGGCGCTTCAGGTTATGGCCAAAGCGGAAGAAGAGGGTTGCGTTCATTGCACGTATAATGTGGAAGAAGGGCAGGTGTTCGTCTGCAACTGTTGCCCGTGCTGTTGCGGAATCCTTCGCGGTGTGAGGGATTTCAAGGCTCCTCACCTTCTGGCAAAAAGTAATTTCTATGCTTCCATCGACACCGAAAGCTGCGCGGCATGCGGTGTCTGTGCCGACGAGCGATGTCCCATGGCCGCGATAGTGGAGGATGACGGCGTATATACAGTTGTGACCGAGCGGTGTATTGGATGCGGAGCCTGCATACCCACATGCCCGACCGAATCGATTTCGCTCGTTCGGAAGCCGGAATCCGAACAAGACCCGCCTCCGGGGAACCTCATCGAGTGGAATGCGAAGCGTGCTGCGAGCCGCGGCATCGAAATCAAGATAGACTAGGCGAAAAACGTATTAAGAAAAAAGGGCCGCATTTTGCGGCCCGATTTTTTCCACCGTGTGAGACAATTAGAACTCGATAGAAGACCGCTCAATCGAATGCCCCTTCTTCCTTCAGTTTTTCGCAGTGTTTCTCGGATTCAACCGAGAATGTAATACTAGTGTTGAGGTTCGTCACAATGATTTCGAACCGGTTTGTGTCTTTCTCGTTCCGATAAACACTCATCACACAATAGGGATATTTGCCGCGAATTCTTTCCATTAATCTTTCCGCCTCTTGCCTTTCCATATCTTTTCGCCCCTTGCCTTGTTCCGATATGGGTTTGCGACGCGAGTGACTGAGAATGAATACGTGTGCCACTATCTTAATACGTACATGGTAGTTCGTGCGAATACTTATGATACATGTCCATAATTCATTGACTTTGCAAAAGCAAAGACTATATCATGAAATCCCCGAGCAAATGTTTTGCCTTTGAAACAGGCGCAGGGCGTATGACTGTGCGAGCTCAGAACGGCCCCCGCCGGCGAAGGAGATCTTCAGCGTCATGGGCCGGCCACGAGAGAGAAGAGGAGAAGAATGATGGTGAGAAAACGAAGGCCCCCTTCTATTCTGCTCATGAGGATGGCAATGGGGGCAATTGTCAGCATGATGGTTTTCACTCAATATGTATTTATAGCTCGTGCTGAATCCGAGGGTTTGGAGGAAGCAATATCGACGTGGTACGGAACCGCGCCGAACATCATAATCATAAATGCGGATGACCTCGGATACGGCGACCTCAGCTGTTTTGACAGCAAGGCTATCAGTACTCCGAGCCTTGATCGCATGGCCGGAGAAGGAATGAGGTTCACCGATTTCTATGTCTGCTCGCCCGTTTGTTCTCCCTCACGATACGGGTTGCTTACCGGCCGGTATCCCGTTCGAATCGACCTGAATCAGGCGCTGATGCCCAGCAATGCGCCGGTCGCGAAACGTATGGAAGAATCTTTCTACAGGGCCATCGGAAAGCTTGGGCTGATTGACCTTGGCGATGCCGGCGACGCCCACGGCATCCCGCAGGAGGACGTGACGCTCGCAGAGGCTTTGAGAGAAGCGGGTTACCGAACGTGTCTGATAGGAAAATGGCACTTGGGAGATACACCCGAATTTCATCCTCGAAAACATGGCTTCGACTACTTTTTCGGAGTGCCGTACAGCAATGACATGGTTCCGTTCCCACTGTACAGGAACGAAGAGGTTCTGGAGGAAGAAATCGAGGACCAGGGCACGCTTACGAAACAGTATACCGACCAGGCCCTTCAGTTCATCGAGGACGCAAAGAATGAACGTTTCTTCCTGTATTTTGCGCATACGTTTCCTCACGTTCCCCTTCATGCGTCCGACGATTTTCGCGGCAAATCGAGAGGCGGGCTTTATGGTGACACGGTGGAAGAAATCGACTGGAGTGTTGGGAAACTATTGGAAAAACTCGACGAGTCAGGTCTTGCGGAAAGAACCCTGATATTTTTTACGAGCGATAATGGCCCGTGGTATGAGGGAAGTCCCGGAGGACTCAGAGGTGGCAAAGGACTAACCTTCGAGGGCGGATTCCGTGTCCCGATGATTGCTCGCTGGAGCGGACATGTTCCCGCCGCTTCTGTTTGCAACGAAATGGCCGCGAATATAGACTTTTTCCCCACGTGCCTGGCTCTCGCAGGGGTCGCGTTGCCGGGGGGCAGAATTATCGACGGAAAGGATATCGCCCCCCTTCTTGCGGGAAACGGGAAGACTCCGCACGAAGCCATTTATTTCTACCGATGGGACAAGGGAGAAGCGATTCGGGTGGGCAAATGGAAATATCACCGCAGACGCAACGTCTATATCTGGCCTTCGAACCTGCAAACGAAAGGGCCCTGGCTCTTCGATATGGAGTCGGACCCGCATGAGCGATACGATGTCAGCGAGACATATCCGGAAATCGCCGAACAACTGGAATCTATGCTCGCAGGGTGGGACAACCGAGTCAAGAAGTGACTGTTATGGACTACAAAACGATTCCCGAACTGTTTCTTGAAAGCGCGCTTCGATTCGGCCCGAAGAAGATTCTTAAATATAAAAGTGAAAAGGGCTCGCGGTATCTTGATTTGAGTTGGGCCGAACTGAAAACGTTGGCCGAGGATTTCGCGGCCGGGCTCGTAAGCATTGGGATGGAAGCGGGCGACCGAGTGGCAATCCTGTCATACAATCGGCTGGAATGGGTCATTGCGGACCTCGGGACCATGCTGGCGGGGGGAGTGAATGTTCCCATTTACCACACCAGCACAGCCGACCAGACGGCGTACATCATTAAGGATTCCGGCGCAAAATTCATAGTTGTGGAGGACAAGGACCAACTCGAAAAGGTTTTGTCGAAGAAAAACGAATTCGGCCAACTGAGCAAAATTATTCTGATCAAGGGGAAGGTTCTCTCGGGTCAGAACAACGTCGTTCCGTATGTATCGCTTTTGAATGAGGGCGGCCAAAGCAAGGCCCTCCTCGAGGAAGAGTTAACCCAGAGAAGGCAGAGAGTGAGGACCGAGGACCTGGCCACCATTGTTTACACATCGGGCACGACGGGTCCTCCGAAGGGGTGCATGATCAGCCACAAAAATACGGCATATGCGCTCAGGTCAATCGACGAATTGCTGAGCATCGACGTGAGCGCGAATCTCTCTTTGCTGGTGCTTCCGCTGTCTCATTTTTATCCACGCATGTCTGGATACTATTACAATATTTATAAGAATGTTCCGTTTGCCATTGCGGAATCAATAGACGACCTGGCCCGGAATATTGCCGAAGTCGGACCGACCTATTTTTGCAGTGTCCCGAGAATTCTTGAAAAAACCCATGTCCGAATAGTCAATAGAATCGAAAAGGGTTCACCGTTTCAGCGCGTCCTGTTTCAATGGGCTGCCAAAGTCGGCAGCCGGAATGCCAAAAGGCTCACTGCCCGTCAGCGCATTTCCTGGTTGCTCCGCGCACAATATGCCGTGGCCCACTTCCTCGTGTTCAGAAGGATCAAGAATGTTCTGGGGGGAAGGCTCTGGTTCGTTGTTTGCGCAGGCGCGCCTCTCTCGCCGGAAGTGGGCGAGTTCATTCAAAGCTTGGGGATTCAGGTTCTGGAATTTTATGGCCTTACCGAGACCATCGGCGGGACAATGACAACATTTGACGACTGCCGAATCGGAACGGTGGGTAAACCCATGCCCGGTTTTGAGGTGCAGTTGGCCGAAGACGGCGAAATACTCATTCGGGGGAACAATTTTATGGGATATTACAACCGGCCGGACCTCACGCGGGAAACCCTGAGAGACGGCTGGTGCTATACCGGCGATATGGGTCGCTGGGATGATGAAGGCCGCCTGATTATAACCGACCGGAAAAAGGACCTGATTATTACCTCCGGCGGGAAAAACATCGCGCCACAGAATATCGAGAACATGATAAAAACCATCCCGCTGGTTTCGAATGCAATGGTCTATGGCGACAAAAGAAAGTACCTCACGGCCCTCATTACATTGGACAGAGAAGAAGCGGAAGGGTGGGCCGGAGAAAAAGGCCTCGCATATAGTTCATATGAGGACCTGACGCAGAGCCCAGAGATAAGAAACCATATTCAAACCGGCATGGATCAGATTAACAAGAAACTGGCGCGCTTCGAAACAATAAAGAGGTTTGCTATCCTGCCCCGGGATTTCTCGCAAGATGAGGGTGAAATAACGCCCACACTGAAGGTCAAACGGAAAACTGTTACGGAAAAGTATAAGGACTTGCTCGATTCCATGTATGAAAATGTCTGAGCAGGGGCATTGAAGAGAAATCGTGCCGGCAAATTTCGGCTTATTCTTTTGGTTGTCCCGCAGCCTTGTCCGTACACGGCTTCACACAGCGAAACCCTCTGGCGTCGCTTGCGCTCGTCGGAAGGTCGGCGCCACGGTAAGCGGACCGCATGCCCAGGGGGCAGTAGTCCCACGCGCCTCCGCGCATCACGCGATACTTGCCGGCGTCTTCATTTACGGGATTATGAGCGGGACTTCGCTTATAGAAATCTTCGTCATACGTATCCAGGCACCACTCCCACACGTTTCCGTGCATGTCAAAAATACCGTAATTGTTAGGTTGAAAGCTGGCTGCCGGTGAAGTGCCTTCCCAACGGTCCAATCCTCCGGTTCCGCTGTAGTTGGCTTGGTCGTGGGCGATTGAGCTTCCGAAGGCATATGCGCTCTCGGTTCCGGCGCGGCAGGCGCATTCCCACTCGGCTTCGGTCGGAAGCCGTTTGCCCGCCCACTCACAATAAGCAACAGCGTCGTTCCAACTAACTTGGACAACCGGGTGGTTCATGATATCCTCGATTGTGCTGCCGGGGCCTTTCGGGTGTCTCCAATCCGCGCCAGCCATCTCTTTCCAATCGTCATCCCAGACCCATCCCTTCCCTTTTCGTTCGGCATCCGTGACGTATCCCGTGGCCTCGACGAATCGTGCGAATTCGGAATTCGTCACTTCACACGTGTCAATCCAGTAAGCGTCAAGCGTGACAGGATGTGATGGATGTTCGCTTGCATTCCCTTCGTTCTCGGCACTGCCCATGCGGAATGTCGTCCGCGGAACAAGAACCATGTCTTTTCGAGTCGACTCTTCCTCGGGGATATCGTCCGAGCCAGCCG
>CAYVQZ010000112.1:0-6567 GCA_964453435.1 uncultured bacterium | reverse complement strand
TTGTCGGACAGTCTCACAGCGCGGCAATCGTGAGACATACTCAATAACCCGCATCACCAATCGCGAGACGGATTCACAGTCTCGGAGCACACTCGAGCGAGTTATCGGACGGTCTCACCGGCTCTCCCGACGTAACCGTGAATAAGGTCGGAGGTAGTCGGATGCGTTCTCGTGGTCGCTATGAGAGGCGCTACCGCGTATCGGGCGCCTGTCCCTCGTATCGGATTGTCGCAAGACAGAGCGCCTGGTTCCGGTCTTCCATGGCGAGCGCGTGTTCCAGACCGGCCGCATCCAGGTTGTGATTGACCGCCTCTTTGGTCAGCATCAAACCGAGCGGGTTCTTCCGGCACATCTTTCGCGCGAGTTCCATAGCCTCATCCATCAGCTTTTCTTTCGGGACAGCCCGACTGACCATTCCCAGGCCGAGCGCGTCTTCGGCGCCCATGAAGTCGCCGGTCAAGAGGAACTCGTAGGCGCGTCCGGCGCCAATCATTCTCGGAAGGAAGTAACTCGAGCCGCAGTCTGCGCCTCCGAGGCCGATATTGATATACGAGGCGGCGAAGCGTGTGTCGGGGGCAATGAGGCGGATGCAGCATCCCAACGCAAAGCTCAACCCGCCTCCGACGGCGGCGCCGTGGATTGCGCCGATGATTGGCTGCGGCGCCTGCCGCATCGCAAGGAGCAGGCGCGAGACGCGAGCCTGCATTCGATACAGTGTCTGTATGTCCGCCTCCGGCAGGCGGGCCGAGGTGTCCACGAGGTCGATTCCCGCGCAGAATCCCTTTTCGCCGGCTCCGGAGAAAACAATCACCCTCGTGTCATCATCGTGCCGGCGGGCGGCCCAGAAACCTTCCAGTTCCGTAATCATCTTTTCGTTGATTGCGTTCACGCGCTCAGGACGATTCAACGTCAGCACGCCGATATGTTCTTTGAGTTCATAGGTAATCGTTTCGAAATCACTCATGCCTTTCACCTTTTTTTTCTTTATCGGGTTAGGAGCTCTTTCCGGATGTGCAAAGGGGGCTCAATGCAAACCGTTCCCCATGGAACAGTGAGTGTGCCCGATAATTCGTTGGTGACCGCTCAGGGGACAGTCCCGATTCTATCCCGCGGAGTGCGCGGGACTTCGCTCCGCTCAGCGAAGGAAAGCGGGTCGCTCAGGGGACAGTCCCGATTCTACGGCACTTCGTGCCCGTAAATCTGGTACAGTCCCCTTCGCTGAAGGACAGGGGGATTCCGTAATTGGGTACAGCCCCCTGCGCTCTCGTTTTCAGTCAAACACATAATTGTCGGACAGTCTCACAGTACCATACGAAACTATTGGGGCTGTCTACAGGTCATAGAGTTTTTCATCGAATTTCGGTCGTTCTTTCCTGCCTGTTTTCGGGCCTTTGCCTCCGAAGATGAACGGTTCCTCGCCCTCGAGCAAATCGCCCATCTCGTGTTCGATTGCTTCGGGGTCTTCTCCCCGTTCGAGCCGGCTCAGCGCTTCTTCCATGCCCGGCCCGAAATTCACGCCTGCGGCGTCGGAAAGTTTTCTCATCAAGCGTGCCGCCGCGCGGGGGTCGTCTTCCCTGATATTTCCGGCTTCGCGCGCGAGCATCGCCATGGCTCGTTCCATTCTGGCTTCGTCGATGGGGGGCATATCGTCATCCGTTTCGTCCTCGGTCCTGCCCGACAGCGTGGCGAACGAAGAAATCAGTCGCTTCAACTTCGGCTTCTTGCAGCTCGGGCAGGCCGGAGTTTTTCTGGTGTTGACAGTCTTCGAGAAAAACTTGTACACCGTATTGCATTTGGTGCAGTAGAACTCATAGATTGGCATTTCTTCGCCACCTCCGTTCAATGTGCCTGGCGCGAAAAAATTACCTGTCCGCCCACCAGCGTCATCTCCACCGAAATATCTCGCAAATCGGATGGCGCGATGGTATACGGGTTCTCCGAGAGCGCCACGAGGTCCGCAAGTTTTCCGGGCTCGATGGTTCCTTTCAGGTGTTCTTCAAAGGCCGCGTATGCGGCGTTCGAGGTGTACATCCGTATCGCCTCATCGACGCTGACGGCTTCATCGGGCGCCACCCCGAGGCGGTTGACCGCGGAATAGATGCCCAGGAGCGGGTCCGCCTGTTCGACGGGCGCATCGGAGCCGCCGCACACGAGCAGGCCGCTGTCGATGAATGAGCGGAACGGGTACAGATATTTGGCGCGTCCTCCGACTCGTTTATGCACCCACCCCTTTTCGGAGTAAATGAATGGGGGCTGCACCGACATGATGACGCCGAGTTCCTTCGCGCGGCGGACGAGCTCGGGCTGCATCACCGACGCGTGCTCGAGCCGATGCCTGTGGTCTCTTTGCGGGTGATCGGCGATTGCCCGGGCAAGGGTTTCGAGCACAATGTGGGCCATCCTGTCACCGATGCAATGGATAGCGAGCTGCATGCCGCGCGAGTGGGCCGCAAAGACCATGTGCTCGAGTTCTTCCTCCGTCCACAAGAGGATTCCGCTCAAGGTGGGCGCGTCGCTGTAGGGTTCGAACATGACCGCGGAATGTCCGCCGAGCGAGCCGTCGCAGATAATTTTCCACGGGCCCACCTTGCACTTCGAGTCGGGACCTGTATCGTGCAGCTCGGACACGCGCAGGTCTTCAATTTCCGACGCTTCCGTTGTCATAATCATGAGGTATAAACGTTGTGGTATCTTCTCTCGAAACGCCTTCAGAGCGGCGACCTCGAGGTAGCCGAGCTTTCCCGACGGCCCCTTGTCGCTGGTCTGCAGTATTCCGTGCAGAGTTGTCAAACCGTTCGCCGCCATTTGTTCGCACGCCTTCTCGGTTGCAGCGGCGAAATCGGCGAAATCCGGCGGCGGAATCTGGTCGGTCACGAGTGAAATTGCGGTCTCCCGCAGAACACCGGTCACGTTCCCGTTCGAATCGCGTTCGATTTCTCCGCCGTGAGGGTTTGCCGATTCTTTCGAGATACCGGCGAGCGCGAGAGCCTTCGAGTTTGCGATGGCGAGGTGGCCGCAGTAGCGCAGAACGAGAACAGGGTGGGCGGGGGCGGCCTTGTCGAGTTCAGCGAGTGTGGGAAGCCGTTCCTCCTTGAGTCCTTCCTCGTTGAAGCGCAGCCCGAGCAGCCATTGTTCCGGCGGGCATTCGGCGGTTCGCGCCCGTATGTTTTCGTCCAGTTCCCATACCGAGCCGATTCGATTGAGGTCGAGGTTGAGGAGAAAATAGGAATACAGTATGGGATGCATATGACAGTCTGTAAACCCCGGCAGCAGCGTCTTGCCCCCGAGGTCGATGGCTTCGCAGCCTTTTCCCGCCAACCCGGAGACTTCACTCGAGGAGCCGACGGCTTTGATTCGCGTCCCGTCAATCAATACGGCTTCCGCTCCGGGCTGACGCGGATTCAGCGTCAGCACGGTTGCGTTTTTCAGTAACAGCATTCAATCTTCCTTTCAGTCGATTCCCAGGTGTTCACTCGACGATACCCTGCCCGAGCACGGCGATGAGCATGATGATGAGATAGAAGAGAATCAGCAAGACGACGAGCGCGAAATTGACGCCGCCCAGTATTGCGCCGATCAGCGCGAACGGTTTCCCCTGTGGGGGCGCCCTCATGCTCTTGATGTTTTGCAACTCGATGAGTCCGAGAATCAGCGCGGGTATACCGGCGCAGGGCCCGCACATTGCAAAAGACAGTATCCCGAGCACGAATGCGGCGATGGCGTATCCGCTCGGCGAGCCGGAAAGCGGCCGCCCATCCGGAGACACTATTTCACCCTGTCCGACGTCTCTCGGGAGATGTTCGTCCATTTCGTTTCCTTGCAAACGGCAAATGACTGAGAGCGAACCTGCGTAGATACAGGGAGTTGATTGTGTCCGATAATTCACTGATGGTCGCTTCGGGGACAGTGTGTCTCCCGATTGCGCAGGCGTGCTCAGGGGCTGTGAATCCGTCCCACGGTTGCTCAGCGAAGGGGACTGTCCCAGATTTACGGGCACGAAGTGCCGTAGAATCGGGACTGTACCCGAAGCGGAACACTTTCAGCATGAACCATGGGACGCACTCACTGTCCCCGAAGCGAACAACCTTCACCATAAACCGTGAGACACTTTCACGGTCCCCTGCGCTCTCTTTTTCGGTCAAACACATAATTATCGGACGGATTCAATTTTCCTGTCAAATGGCATTTCCGAGCGAAGCGAAGAATCTTCTCGTTCTCTTATTTCTGTATGCTTTTTGCGTTACCCGTTCACGGTCACGCCTATTTTGAATAACCATGAGGCGAGCGCCAGAACAGCCAACAGCCACCCGAGCCTTTTCCATGGCAGCCTCAGAGTAGCGCCGATCAGATTTTTCCCGGAAATCACGGCTCCTGCCGCAACGGGAAGAAGCAGGAGGGTCGCGACAAATCCGAGAACGCCCAGCGGCTGCGCGAGAAAAGCCGACTGGAGCCGGCCCCGCGCCATGTGCGCAAAAGCCGTTGTCATGCCGCAGAACGGGCACGGCAGGCCGGTCACGACCTGGAAGTTGCACGGGAGCAGGAGCAATTGTTCGTGCGTTCCGAGACCGCGGGGGTCAGGCTCGAGGAAGAGCGAAAGCATGAGAATCGCCACGAGCCCCAGGGCAAGACATGCATGCGCGAATCGTATCACCGCCACCCTGTTTTCGGCGGCTATGAGGGACCGCTCCGCATTTTCCAATTGCATTGTTGTGAGTCCCGATCTCCCGGTGTCCGGCTATGTCTGCTCCGCTGCGGCCTCCGGCTGCGCGCCACCCAGCCCGAAAATGTCCCGGTAGGCCGCCGCTGCTGCCGCCAGCGTCAGGGGAGTCGTCAACAGCCAGCCCAGCATGACGCTGTATCCCGCGAGATTGATGAGCCAGAGAATAAGGCCGAACAGCAGGAACTGTCCAAAGTTTTCCCGTATCTTATTATAACTCCTGGAAATTGCTTCCGGCCCTCCGATATTCAGTTCGACAATCAATTGGAACGTGAACAGGAATGCTGTCTGGATAAAAACGAGCAATGCCACCCCGATGAGCGACCCGACGATGCATGTTAAGCCGATAACCGTCACCACGGCTCCAATGATGACGAGAAGGAAGAAAAGAAAACCCGCCGGAAGAGACTCGCCGAAGTAGTCGAATCCCTCGAACAGTCTCTTGACGTCCGCTTTGCCTCCTCGCATGCGGTCGAAGATCATCAGGTACATGCCGCAGGTTAGGGGACCGAACAGAATCAGTCCTGCCAGACAGAGCGCGTTCAGGATGTTGTAGATCAGACTTGCAAGAAGAAACATCCCGGCATCGGCGGCAAATATCTCCCAACCCTCTTTCAGCCAGTCTCCAATCTTTACCTCAGGCGCTCCGGTCGGTATTGTCGCCATTTTTTCCCTCCCAGGTCAGATAGTGCCTTGATTCGGTTGTGCGCGCCTCCGGCATCGACTCAGCCTGGCGCCGCAAATTCCGTTGGCTCAAACTGTCTCTTCACCAATTCCATGTTCAGGCAAATCAACAGAATTATCGGATAAACCAGCTTCAGCAGCGCAAAGAAAACTCCGATTACAACATTTCCCGCCAGTTGCGGCAGTTCCTGCCCTGTCGCTTCAGCGGTTGCCGGAAGTATGAAAAAGAAATTGACGATGAAGTCGATAATGACCCACGCGATCTCGCCTGCCGCGACTCCAATTGATAAGCTCCTGCCCCATGGCTTCAACGTGAGCAGTCCGATTCCTCCGATAATGAGAAAGAACCCGAGGGTCAATAACACAAAACCGCCGATCATGAAATAGGAACGGACCGGCCCGGAAGCAAGCATATCGAGGGGCGGAATCTCGGCGCCTTGTTCCTCGGCCATCTTCAGGAAGATTCCCAAGAGCGGAAGCGACAGAAGCCCGACACCGCAGCAGAGTCGGAAAAACAATGCATACAGGATATTGATAACACCCAGCGCGATTACCCCTCCCGAAGCCTTCTGTTGGGGAACCGGCGGCGGAGCCTCATTTCCCTGATTCTGATAGCTCATCCGTATCCTCCCTGGGGTCTTGAAATTTGAATTAATGATTCATGCAGATGGAAACGGACGCGAAGGTCTTGCGGGCTGCTGCCAATAAACATGACCTTGCCCGAAGAGTGCGGCATGGTATTCGGCATGGGGGAGAGCATATCGGTCTGACGAGAATAGTCGCGCACGGTGCTCCCCGTAAGTGTCAGCGGTTGCTCAAGTTCGCTCAAGAATTTCACGAATTCTAACATAGCCCCATGGGGCTGTCAAGGAAAGCAGGCTTCTGAGCACTGTTTGGAATCGTCGTTCTCCGCCAAAACACTCGACGGACCGATTGTCGCAGTAGTATAATCCTGTTTACCTTTTCGTGAATTCGACACCAATGGAAATCGCAAGGGAGCACCCATGTGTGCCGAAGAGAAGTTGGAGAGCCTTCTCGAAACGAAGGGAAAGTGTCAGAAAGGACGGTTTAATGCTGCCGTCGACGAAACGGGCCGAGGTGGGAAATGAAACGACATCCTTTGCCGGCATTCTTTATTTTTAGCTTTGCTATCACGTGGGGACTAG
>CAYVQZ010000111.1:0-6668 GCA_964453435.1 uncultured bacterium | reverse complement strand
CTCGTTGACCTTGCTTTCTGGAACAGGAAAACAAAGGGGTCACGCATTTGACAAACCCATTCTTTCCCTGAGCTTCTCGGCCGTTTTTTCGTAGTCGGTCATCATATCTTATTTTCTGCTCCATCCTATGCTCACCTGAGACGCTCCCCCGACTCGCTTATACCGAACCGATTCCCAATCTCTCTCAACGTCCGGTCCGTATGCCTGTGAAACCGGTGGAACTTCGCCTCTTCCCAATTAGTGACGTTCTGATTGCGAATGAACGCTCGTACGGATAGGAGCGCGTTTTTCAGTGTTCTTCCTCTCGATATCTTGGCTACAAAAATATCACCTGCGAGTGAAAATGTCAAGGGGGGCGCTTCGCGATGGGTTCACGGTTCAAAGTTCAAGGTTTCACATTCCCGTATCCGCGTGCATCGGTGTGCATCAGCGGTTCCCCCTTTTTCTCTGCGGCCTTCGGAAGCGCCAGATCAAGCCGGGTTCTTAGGTCAATTTCCCGAACGTAAGGAAAACCATCCTCTCCGTGGTCAGACTTTATTCGCCGCTTCCAATCCTCCAGTTGCAGAACGTGTTATCCACTTGATACACTCTGTGTGCGCCTGCAATCATCCGCTCCATTTCGAGTTCGGCAGCGCCCCAAAAAACTGAGAAGAAACCATGACGCTCGGAATAAACCCGAACTTCTGAAGTCCTGATAAATAATGCCAAAGCCGCATTTGAAGACTCCCTGAAAGAAGGAATGATGGTGGCCCCAAAAAACGCAAACGTTGCGCAGACGCCAATTGAAGACAAACCGGGAGGAAGATAGCGACATGGAAAAGAAGGTATTGGGTGGAAAGGATTTCGTCAAGGTGGCTGTCGCCCAGACGGCGCCTGTCTTTCTCGATAAGGAGAAGTCGATCGAGAAGGCGTGCGGAATAATTGTCGAGGCGGGAAACAATGGCGCCGAATTAATTAATTTCGGGGAGACGTGGATTCCTGCATATCCGTACTGGGCATTTGATTACGGTTCCGACGCAGGCGAATGGCTGCAAGCGAACCTTGCGCTTCAGGATAATTCTGTGGTCATACCGAGCGATGACACCGAAAAGCTGTGCGAGGCCGCAAGGAAAGGCGACATCCATGTTGTAATCGGGTGTAACGAACTCGATGACAGGCTCGGCAGCCGGACTCTTTACAATACCCTGGTCTTTATTAGCAGGGAAGGGAAACTGCTCGGGAGACACAGGAAACTGATGCCCACGTACACGGAGCGAATGTTCTGGGGATGCGGAGACGCGAGCGATCTCCGGGTCTTCGAAACGGACATCGGCCGCATAGGAGGGCTCATTTGCTGGGAGCACCATATGATATTGGCCAGGGCGGCAATGATCACCAAGGGAGAGGAAATCCATATCGCCGTATGGCCGGGCTCCTGGCATGGGGAGGGCCCCCGCTTGTCGGAGCCGTGCGCAGACGAGAGGTGCGACCTCTATCCGGCTATTCGAGAGCACGCGTTCGAGATGGGCGGCTACGTCCTGAGCAGCAGCATTTTCATGAAGAAAGATGATGTGCCCGACAGCTTTCCGTATAAAGACTCCATGAATATGGATTGGGCCATCGGAGGCAGCGCTATTGTGGGTCCGAATTCATTGTATGTGGCGGGTCCCGTCTGGAACGAGGACACCATACTGTACGGAGAGCTGAACGCCGCCTTCATCAAGGCTATGAAGGCCGTGTTCGATCAACTCGGACATTATTCCAGGTATGATGTGGCGACCCTGGCCCTGAGAGAAGAGCCGTGGGTTCCGTATGTTTCGGTCAGGGATTTGGCGCAGAAAGGCATGGCGAAAATTTCGTATCGGGATATGAAAAAAATATCGGAAGAAACCGAAGTGGACATGGAAAAATTGGAAGACATCATTGTTGAATTGGAAAAGATTACCAGAGGCTCCTAGTCGAATTGCGCGACAGAGACGGCGGCGGAGCTTGCCCGAAATGAGCAGGAGCATGTCAGGTTTCGGACACGTGACAGAAGCAATCCGGGCTTTGCGAAAAGGAGAACTTCATGGGTAAGGAAATGAACATAGGTCACATGTTGACTCGGAGGGCATTATTGAATCCGGAACGGGAAGGCTTGGTCTGTGGGGGAATACGCCGCACGTTTTCCCAGATGAATGATCGCGCCAACCAGCTGGCCAACGCCATGACTGCCATGGGGGTCAAGCGGGGCGACCGCGTGGGGGTCCTTGCCTTCAACGAGGCGGAATACTACGACCTGTTGTTCGGCTTAGGCAAGATCGGAGCGATTCTGGTGGCCGTGAGCTACCGATTGGCCGGGCCGGAAGTCGAGTACATCCTTTCGGACAGCAGTCCCAAGGTGGTGGTTTTCAGCCCGGAAATGGCCGACATCGTGGATTCGATCCGGAATACCATCCCGGCCGAGAGACTGATTGCAATCATGGACGCGCCGCCCGAATGGGCCGAATCATACGAAGCGGTTATCGGGGGGGCTTCGACCGAGGAACCCGAGTTGGCCGGGGAAAACGACGACACCCTGACCATTTTGTACACATCCGGAACCACCGGCCGGCCCAAAGGAGCCGAGTTAACACACGCCTATTATTTCTGGAGCAACGTCAACATCCTGTCCACCGTTCCCGAATTCGGTGAAGCGATCCTGATCGCTTTACCGTTGTTCCACATCGGCGCCCTGGCCGGGCCGCCGCTGTGTGTACATACCGGAGCCCGAAGCGTTTTGCTGAGGACATTCGACCCTCAGCGGTTTCTGGAACTGATCGAAGAAGAAAAGGTTCACGCTTTCGGGGCGGTGCCGGCTTTGCTCATGTTTCTCAAGTCCGTACCCGATTTCGAGAAATACGATTGGAGCTCGGTCAAGGTGATCCTGGTGTACGCCGCCCCGGTGCCGGTCACCCTGCTCAACGAGTACGAGGAATCCGGGATTCAGGTGCGGCAGTTATACGGCATGACCGAATGCAATACGGGCGCCGTCCTGGACTCCCTTCACGCGCGCGAAAAGGCGGGTTCCTGCGGGCGACCGTTCATGCATACCGAAATCCGACTGGTCGACATGGAAGGCAATGATGTGCCCGTCGGAGAAACCGGCGAGATTTTAATGAGGTCGCCGAATCGGATGAAAGGGTACTGGAACCGCCCCGAGGACACCGCCGCGACCATTGTCGACGGCTGGCTCCACAGCGGGGATATAGCCCGCATGGATGAAGACGGCTTCTATTACATCATGGACCGCAAGAAGGACATGATAATTTCGGGCGGCGAAAACATATATCCGGCCGAAATCGAGGACTGCCTGCTGGCGCATCCGGCCATCGCCGATGTGGGCGTGATCGGGTATTCTCACGAAAAATGGGGCGAGGCGGTCAAGGCGGTGGTGGTTCTGCGTGAAGGGCAATCATTGACCGAGGAGGAGTTGATCGAATGGTGTCAGGGGAAGATCGCGCGTTTCAAAATTCCAAAGGCGGTGGTGTTCACGGACAGCCTTCCCCGCACACCGACCGGCAAGATTCTCAAACGCGTCATGCGTGAGCAATACAATTAGGCGGTTTCAGGCAATCGCGACAACTCAATATCCGAAGCGTCCGGCTTGAACCGAATTGTAACAATCCAGGCCGGGAGCGTCGTGCCGCCCGCATAAGAATCGTCATCTCTCTCCGCTCACATTTCCTGCACAGAAGCGTTCGCTCAGCGGCATATGTTGTATCCGACCACTCATTCAAACATTGTTCGGAGAGGGTGACGTTCCGTCTTGAATCCGTCACGTATAAATCTATCGCTTCTTTGAAACGAGGATTGTTTCCTGATATGCTGATGACGCCGAACACCCCGGCGCATCGGCATTATCATTCCGGAGCTATGAAGAACGAGAGGGAAATGCGCTTATGAAAATGCAGGAAATGGTGAGAGAAAGAGCGAGAGTGTTAGCGGAGCGCCAATGGGACGTGTCCGCAATCAAAGAGAAGTTCGATAGACTGGTTGAGCAGGGGATTCCCGCAATTTCTCATACAAAAAATGATTTTACCGCCCGTCGCGACGAGATTCTAAATCTGGTTCAACTGCGTGCCGAAGAGTACTGCTACCTCACCAGGAACTGCGCTCGAGGCTCCGCCACCGCCTTGTTTGAAACGTTCGGTGTCGGCTCCATGGAAATGGTGAAGGCGCTTGCGCCGTTCCCGGGCATGGTCATGACAGGCGGGGTTTGCGGTCCGATTACCGGCGGACTGATGGCTATCGCTTTATGCTTTGCCGATGACGATTTGACAAACTGGCAGGATATAACCCCGTATGTATTGGGTCGGGAGTATTTGAGCCGTTTCGAAGAAGCGTTTGGTTCCATCTTGTGTCCCGGAGTTCAGGAATGCCTCGTGGGCAGATACTTCGATCCGTTGGCAAGTTGGGAAAGCCACGAAGAATTTCTCAAGGCGGGCGGCCGCGAGAAGTGTCCCGTCGCTCCGGGTATCGGGGCGAGACTGGCCGCTGAAATAATCATTGATAACATGGAAGGTTGAGACCGCGTCTGGGAAAAGCCGATCTGGCTCGAATTTCCTGACCGGAAGCATTGTGAAAGGAGCGTCGTATGGGAACGGAGAAAACTCACAGGCCTTCGTGCGCATCCTGTGACCTCGATTTCCTGAGCAGAATCTGCGTACTCGAGGGCGGACAGGGGAGTAAGGGCTGTCCCTCGCTGACGAGGGCCGACGTCCTGTCGGAAGCGAATAAGGAATATGATGACCCGGATGTGCGGGAATTCGCTCGGCAGGCCTCCATCCAGGAAGCCGAGTGCTATGCGAACCGCGACCAGCAGCCGTATATTTTGCAACCCACAAAGACACGTCTGGTCGAGGTCATCGAGTTCGCCAAGAAAATGAAATATCAGAGGTTAGGCCTGGCGTTCTGTATTGGGCTGACCAGGGAAGCCGCCGCTGTCAACGACATTCTCGAAGGGCACGGATTCGAGGTTGTCTCGGTCCTGTGCAAGGCGGGTCGAACGTCAAAAGAAAAAATCGGGCTCACGGAGGAGGAGAAGATATACCGTGGCATGGACGAGCCGATGTGCAATCCCGTCTACCAGGCCAAGTTGTTCAACCACGAGAAGACCGATTTCAATATTCTGCTTGGGCTGTGCGTCGGGCACGACTCGCTGTTTTTCAAGTACGTGGAAAGCCCGACCACCGTGCTCGCGGTCAAAGACCGGGTTACGGGCCACAATCCGTTGGCCGCGGTGTACCTGGCCGAGTCATATTATCAAAAGATAAAGTTTCCGGGGTAAGGGGACGCTCAACACGGCCCTCTCGCGTACCGTTGGAGAAAGGGCGCCGCCGGGTTGAACTCATGCATGGCATTGGACTGTTCTTGGTTCCGCAATCGGGAGCGCAAAAATGAATATCGCGATAGTCATTCTCATTGTGTTTCTGTTGCTCGCGGGCCTCGTCATGTGGCTGATGGCGCGGTTCAAGAAAGGGAAAGAGGAATCGGAAAGAGAATGGAACGAAACCGTATTTCAGAAAATGGAGGACATCGGAACCACCGGGTCTCTCGAGGCGCTTCCGCTGATTGACTGGTATGCGGACGGAGAGAACCTCAGGGTCGAAGCCGGCGTTTCCTATTTGGTCAAAACCGACGCCAACACCATCCTGTTCGATGTCGGGTTTAACATGAAACAGGAGGACCCGTCTCCCCTGATGCACAACATGAGCCAACTGGGAATACGCATGGACGATATTGATACGGTTGTCATATCGCATAACCATGCGGACCATACCGGCGGGCTGAAATGGAGCAGGGAAAAGACGTTCTCTCTTGGGAACAGGCAGATTGATCTGACGGGGAAGAACGTGTTTACGCCGAAACCGATGTCATATCCGGGCGTGACTCCAATCGTTTCCAAGAACCCGACAATCATAGGCAGGGGAGTTGCAACGACCGGGACGATATCGAATCAACTTTTCTTTTTGGGCCGGACCGAGGAGCAGGCGCTGGCGGTGAATGTCGCAAACAAGGGAATAGTCGTCATCGTCGGGTGCGGTCATCAGACGTTGTCCAAAATACTGGAGCGGGTGGAAGCGCTTTTCGACGAGCCGCTGTATGGAATCATTGGAGGGCTTCATTATCCCGTTACGGAATCGCGCGCGAAGGTGATGGGGATACACGTGCAGAAATACATCGGCACGGGCAAACCCCCATGGGATCCGATCACGCTCGAAGAGGTGAGGACCAACATCGCCATGCTGAAGAGCAAGCAGCCCGCAATTGTCTCGCTTTCCGCCCACGACAGTTGTGATGCGGTGGTCAACGAGTTCAAAACCGCTTTCGGCGATTCGTACGAAGACCTCAAGGTTGGAAAGAAGATAGCGATAGGGGAGAGATGATCGAAATAGAATCATTCGACGGGGTTATTGGGGGACACCATGCCGCATGGTGTCCCCCAATAGAGTGTGTCCCACGATTGATTCTGAGGGTTGTTCGCTTCGGGGACAGTCCCGATTCTACGGCACTTCGTGCCCGTAAATCTGGTACAGTCCCCTTCGCTGAAGGACAGGGGGATTCCGTAATTGGGTACAGCCCCCTGCGCTCTCGTTTTCAGTCAAACACATAATTGTCGGACAGTCTCACAGCGCGGCAATCGTGAGACATACTCAATAACCCGCATC
>CAYVQZ010000110.1:0-6903 GCA_964453435.1 uncultured bacterium | reverse complement strand
AGGTTCGGACAGATTTCGGACAGGTTCGGACTCAGGTTCCGGTGTGGCCTCTATGGTCTTCGATTTGGACAGATACGGTATAATAGGACCACGTTCAGTTGGTCTTGCGGAAGAAACCATTTTTTTAGTTCCAAAGGGTTACAGTCCCCGCATCAAATCTTGAAATCCGTTGCCGAAAATTTCCTGAAACACGGAGCTGCGCTCGCAGTCCTTGTTGTCCTTGCTGTTCTGTATTGGAATCATAACGTACTGAAATCTTTCCCCTCGCCCTCCCCCGTCGGAATAGATGTTTATCATTATTATCAGCCCGCCTATCTTTACACAGCGGAATCTCTGAGCAGAGGGGATATTCCCTTATGGAACCCGTATCAACTGTGTGGCGTACCGCACCTCGGGGTGTTGCAAGGGGCGGTCTTCTATCCGCCTGTGCTCATGTTCGCGCTCCTGTCCCCTCATCAGGCATATTCCCTGTATCTGATGTTTCACGTCGTGCTCGGGGGGTTTTTTATACTGCTCTTGTGCCGGCATCTGAATTTGAGTTGGCTCGCTTCTCTGGCAGGTGCGGTGACCTTCATGTTCTGCAGCAACACGGTCTCGAAAATCTTTGGTCCGGCCTTCTTGGCGAACAGCGTCCACCTTCCGCTGATGTTCATTTGCGTTCTGAAGATATTTGAGACCGGGAAAATCAAGTGGGCGGTTATCCTGAGTCTGGCGGCTTCGCTTTCCTTGCTTGCGGGGTGGATTCAAGCCCTCGTCTATTCGGTCTATGCCCTTTCCGCATTCGTCATTGCTTTCCTCGCTCGATCCTGGATAAAGAAGCCTTCGGATAACCTCCATGTAAAACGGGGCTTGCTCCTGCTGGTCTTCAGCGCGGCGCTCTTTTTCCTTATAACGGCTGCGCAGACGTTTCCGGTCGTCGAGACGGGAGCGCAGGCCACGCGCTCGTTCGGCGGGCTTTCCAGGGAAATGATGACGATTAACAACACCGCCATGTATGGTTTTTACCGGATGGTGTATGACACTTGCAATTCCGACGGAGGGTACTTGCCGTTCTATCTCTACATGGGAATGTTGCCGCTTTTTCTCGGCGGTGTGGCTCTCTGGCACAAACGACTGCGATTTTTTGTCCTGTTTTTCCTCGGGCTGTCCGCCTGCGCGTTAATCCTGTCCATGGGATTCCAGACCCCGGTTTTCAAGCTATGGCTGCACATGCCTTTTGCGAAAATGTTCCGGGCGCCGTTCCGGTTCCTCTTTCTCCACGCTCAGGCGGTATCTCTGCTGTGCGCAATCGGCCTTGAGCGTTTTCTCGAGCTGTTCGAATCCGCGAAGGAGCGAAACAAAAGGATGCTTGCGGGGACGGCGTTCGTCGTTGCGGCGCTTACGTCTATTCTCTTTTTTATCTGGCCGGTCTCAGAGACCAACCAGCCTGCGTTCATACGAATCCTCTTCGCGGCCTCGCGCTGGCGGACATATCTGCTGATTGTGTCACTCGTCGTTTTTGTCCTTGCCATCATCCGCAGACATGGATCGGCGACGCGTCATCTGCTTGGCGCCGGATGCATCGGAGTTATTCTGCTGGACCTGTTTTCTCCGGAGTACAGCTATTCGTATCTTCCGAAAGAGGATCCCGGGTTATTCGAAAAGCATGCTTCGGTCATTGAAGAACTGAGGCTTCGAACAGAGCGGGACAATTCTCGGATTTTTGTTGTGGCGGATTTTTTGGACTTTTCCTACAGCGCAAAGCTCGGGCAAATGAACAAGCTGTTCCTGATCAATGATTATGAAAACATGAACCCCGCCATCTATAACCGATACTGCAACCACATGTTCGGGAAAACCGACAGAAAAAGCGAGGAGTTCTTTTGGGGTTGGTTCAATCTCGATGACAAGCTGGTCCATCCCGAACTGCTCGACTATATGAGCACCCGGTATATCTGGTTCAGCCGCGTATATTTGGAGCGCGGAACGGAGACTGTGACGGAAAACTATCGGCGGATAAAAGAATCATGCGACCTCATCTATTTGGACAACATGAATATGGTTTTCCTGAATCCGAGGGCGTTGCCGCGCGCATATGTGGTTGGCGCGGCAAGGACGGCGTCAGATGAAACGGAAGCGCTGGAAATTCTCAGCTCTCCCACCTTTTTGCCGCGCGAGGAAGTGGTGCTCCTGGAATCAAAAGCCGAGTCGAAAGGAAGTTCCAGGCGCGCCACGGCAGAATCGAGGGTCGTAATAAAATCAATTAAACCGGAGGTCGTATCCATAACGGCGGACATGGACGGCGATGGTTTTCTCGTTCTGACCGACCAGTATTTCCCGGGCTGGAAGGCGTGGGTGGACGACGCTCCGGCGAAGGTCTATCGCGCCAATTATTTGTTTCGGTGTGTTGCAGTACCGGCCGGACAGCACGAGATTGTGTTCCGATACGAACCGGTAAGCTACTATTTGGGAGCGGCGTTTTCATCGGCGGGATTGTTGTTGGCCGTCGTTTGCCTGGTCTTTCCTCGTTCCAGGAAATCAATTCCGGGGCGTTCAATCTCCGACATCCATCGTTGAGCATCGGATATGCAGGAATGAGCCCCTCCATGAATCGTCGTTGCCGCCGAAAATCTGCAAGGACGGTGATTGCGAAGCTCTTTCAGGAGGTGACTTTTTCAAAGAATTCGGTGAGGATGTCGCCTTTTGCCTCGAGCACCCTGGCGAGGTCGGCTTGCGAGAATGCGACCATGTCGTCTTCATCCCCGTCCTCGGGGATATAGCCCAGGGACACGCGCTGGAGCTTCCCCTCTTCTACAACCAGCGTGAAGATAACCTTTCTTCCCTCCCATTCGCCGAGGCCGAATTCCATCTCGTCGAAATCCTCGAGCGTGTCGGGCACATATCGGCCCTCGACACCGAGCGACGAGAGCAGGCTCCCATCTTTTGTGGCATTGTGATTGACAGCCCGGTTAATATATGGCTGAAATCTCTTCATCACCTTCTCCTTTCGCGATTCTCTTTCTTGCCGGAAAACTTTCTATTGGCTGTCCGCCCGCTTCTTAGTCCGGCGTCCTTCGCGCAAACCTCTCAGCCTTTGCAGGGGCAGCACGGCCCGCATAAGCCAATACAGAACGTTCAACATTGGCCCTTCGAATTCCCTGACAACATCTTCGAGAAGTTGCGAAACCGGCAGACCCTGGGGACATGCCTCCTCGCATGCGCCGCATTTCTCACACTGAGAGGCGAAGGCAGCCGTCCGCGCGCCGGGCAGTTCTGCAAGCTGAGTCAGATAACTGAGTCGCGCCTTCATTTTCGGGGTGTCGAACATGTGAACGCTGTTGTATATCTCGAAGCAGTAGGGGATGTTCACGCCGGCCGGACACGGCATGCAGTATCCGCACCCGGTGCATCCGACTTTCATGAGTTTCCGGTATGTTCTTTCGACCTTGCTTATGAGTTCGAGTTCTCGCTGCGTGAGCGATTCGGGGCGCGCCTCGTTGGCTATCCGGATGTTTTCCTCAATCTGTCTTTCGTCATTCATACCGGAAAGCACGAGGGTGACCTCCGGATGGTTCCAAATCCACCGGAGAGCCCACTCGGCCGGTGTCCGTCTGACCTCGGCCTCGTCCCAAATGGCCTGGACCGCCTTCGGAATTTTCCCGGCGAGGTTACCGCCCCTGAGCGGTTCCATGATGACCACGCCCAACCCTTTCGCAGCGGCGTATTGAAGGCCTTCCTTTCCGGCCTGGTTCTTTTCATCGAGATAGTTGTACTGAATCTGGCAAAACTCCCAATCGTAGTCGTCGACTATCTCTTTGAATGAGTCCTTGTCTCCGTGGAACGAGAAGCCCACGTGCAGGATTCGCCCATCCGCTTTGGCCCGATCGAGGAAATCGATGACGCCAAGCCCTTTCGCCGTTCGCCAGGTCTGACCGTCCACCCCGTGTATCAGATAATAGTCAATGCGGTCGGTTCTCAGCCTGTTCCGCTGCGCGTCGAGAAACCGGTCCATGTCTCCGCGCGTCTTGACGAGCCAGTGCGGCAGCTTGGTGGCGAGCTTGACCTTCTCGCGATATCCATCGGCGAGCGCGCGCCCGAGGAACGGCTCGGATTGGCCGTTATGGTAGGACCACCCGGAGTCGAAATAGTTCACGCCGCCGTCGATAGCCATGCGGACCTGTCGGATCGCGCGGTCCTCGACGATCTTGCCTCTTTTTTCCCGGAGACGCATAATACCGAACCCGAGTACCGAAAGTTCGTCCCCGGTCTTCCGCATCTTACGATAGAGCATTTGCTCACTCCTGAAACGGCCCCGGTCGTCAGACCGTGATACCGTGCCTTTGCAGCAATTCGTCGATGTTCACGGCGGAACCCGATTTGACAGATTCCTCGGCGGCGATCCCGACAACTATCGACCAGAAGCCTTCCTCCACCGTGGCGGTATTGGTCTGTTTTCCCTCGATATTGTCGATAAAGTAAACATGTTCAAAGAAGGTTGCTCCGTTGTGGCCGGTTTCCTCCACATGCGCCGGATACCGTGGAGTTCCTGTTCGCGAGGGCCGCCGTTCGCCGCACAGAACCTCGAGATGCGTCTTTACCCTCTGACCGGCCATGAAATACTCGTGTTCGTATGCCCGCAAACGACCCTCGTCTCCGCACAGGATGATTTCCTCATAAAACATTGGCGCGAACATGCACAGGTCGAATCGCGCGCGAACGCCGTTTTTGTAGTTTACAATCACGAATGCATTATCAAGGATATCCGACTTCTCATGGGCGTATTCGAAATCCACAAAATTGACCGCCATGCTTCCGGAGGCGAATACGCTGACAGGCCTCGCTTGGGCGAACAGGTTCATCAAATCAAAATAATGGCAGCACTTTTCCACCAGCGTGCCACCGGAATATTTCGAGAACTTGTTCCACTGGTTCACCTTATCGAGGAACGGGAGCCGGTGCTCGAGGATGCTGATTGTTTTAACCTCGCCGATGGATTTCCTTTCGAGAGCTTCGTAGAGCGCCTCGACACAAATCGCTTTGTAACGGTATTGCAGTCCTATTTGGAACACGGCGCCATGGCTGTTGGCTATACGCGCAATTTCATGCGCATCCTGCACGGTTGTGGCCATCGGCTTTTCCAATAGAATATGTTTTCCCGATTTTGCGGCTGTCCTCACGACAGCGATATGCGTGTAGTTCGGCGTGCAAATTATCAATCCGTCGACTTTGGAATCGTTGCACGCTTCTTCCAGCGTGTCATAAACGTATAGACTGCCTTCCTGAGAGAATCTGGAATAAACTTCATTTGCGACGGCGACACTGCGCGGATTCGGGTCATAAACCCCGTGTATCGTGGCTCGTCCTTCGAGCAGAGTCAGCCGTATGTGCTCGAGGCCCATCAGTCCGGCTCCGATCACATTGAACCTGTATTTTGGCTTATCAAGCGCAAAGAGATATCTGTCAGTTTCGGGCAAATATGTAAAAACGGGATTCCGGGCAAAAAAACCGCTTCGAAGTTCCTTTCCCTTTTCCATGAGAATCTCCTCGATAGTATTCATCCCAGAATGGAGTTCCGAACCCTTCCATTGCGACATCCTAGCATATCCATTGGCGATTTTCCGGTCAAGCCGGAGAGCGAGGCGCTGGCCTTTTCCGCATCTGTCGAGGGCGTCGGGAAAAATTCGCGGCCTTTGCGACAGTTTGGTCCGACGCGCATTGCGAAAGAACGGTATTGGGCGGAAAAACGCGAGGAACAGACGACGGCGTTACTCTTGTTTCAAGATATAGAGGACGGAGAAGTAGTGGAAAGCGCTGCCGAACAGCACGAAAATGTGCCAGATGCCATGGTTGAACGGCAATTTCCTACAGCTATAGAACAGCACACCGGTTGTGTAAGCCAGGCCGCCCATTACGAGAAGTATTATGCTTGGAAGAGGGACACTCATTACTATTTCCCTGATTGCAACCAGGCCCAGCCAACCCATAAGCACATAAATCGCGACGAAGACTCGCTGGAACCGGAAGATACTGACGAATTTTATGGCGGTCCCGATAACCACCAGGGTCCAAACGATTCCGAATAAGCTCCATCCCCACGGGCCCCTGAGACTTACCAGCACGAACGGTGTGTACGTGCCCGCAATGAGAAAAAAGATCGCCGAATGGTCTATCTTTTTCAGGACGGTCTTTACCGTGGGGTTTGAAAAGCTGTGATAAAGCGTCGAGGCCGCATAGAGAATAATGAGCGTTCCGCCAAATATCGAGAAGCTCACGACATGCCATGTGTCGCCATACAATGCCGCGCAAACGACCAGCACAACCAGTCCGACAACGCTCAGACCGGCTCCGATTCCGTGCGTAATACTGTTTACGATTTCTTCGACGGGACTATACCGATGAATCTGTGAGTTCTGGCTGCTCGACATCCGATACACCTTTTGACGCGAATACGCATGGGTTTTCTTTTAATGGAAACAGGTTGTTTCGCCGGACAAACGGTCGAAATGGGACGGTGAATATGTCCCACGGTCGGTAATCCGTGCTTCAAGGGCAGTCCGCCAATCTATCCCGCGAATGCGCGGGACTTCGCTCCGCTCAGCGAAGGAAACCGGGTCGCTCCGGGGACAGTCCCGATACTACGGCACCTTCGTGCCCGTAAATCTGGGACAGTCCCTTACGCTGGCTTCTCGGCAGCATGGGCGATCGTGGGACGGATTCATAGTCCGCCATTCTCAGAGTCGGATTCTGCCGTTCTCCCAGAGTGAGTATACAGTATCGGCCAAGGATTTTCCATACATTTCGAAGAAGCGAACTGCGCTTTGAGAACCGGCTGGCGGCACGGCCCTCTCGGAAGAACATTTTGGAATGGATTGACAGGAAGCGGCGCCAAACCATACACTACTCGACGAAGTCGTATTTTTTGAC
>CAYVQZ010000109.1:0-7491 GCA_964453435.1 uncultured bacterium | reverse complement strand
GACAACAATGGCGCGAAGGAAAAGGACCAAAGACCTGGCTTAACCACGGATTGGCACCTGTCTGCGTGCAACGCACAGGCAGGCTGATGAACACGGATTTTTCTCATTGAAATTTCTTCTTGGCGGCTTTGCGCCTTCGCGTGAGAAAAAAAGGAGCTTTCGACCTTTAACCACGGAGACACTGAGGGCCACGGAGAACTGCAAAGACTGAAAAGGAAAACGATAGTGTTTTTGCGCCGTGCGCCCCGTGGTGGAGAACTTGGAACACGAAGCACGCGAATTGGACGAAGGACGCGAAGGGAAAGGAGATTTAGCCGCTGATCCATTCGACTGACGCTCAGGACAGGTTCACGCTGATGAACACGGATTTTTTCTCTGCGCCCTTTGCGGCTCCGCGGTGAATTCTTTGTCGTCGTCTTTTCGGCGTGTATCTCCGTGTGCTCCGTGGTTGCAAGGATTGGTTTTACGCCGCGGGTATACACTGATGAGGGCGCGCGCGCCGACCCGCGGCAGCGTTCGGTCCCCGGAATTCAGATAACCCTCTCGACGTGACGCGAGTTCTTCAGGCTTCGGCCTTTTTGCGACTTCACGAAAGCCGGTGAATTGTGTAGAATGGTGTGACTTCAGACATTCCAGGCGGAGGTTCTTAAGGAGGAGCGGAACGATGGCGCTGACAATGGAGGATACGTGTTGGAAGTTCACGGATAACCGGGAGTGGCGGGAACATCTGGCGAAGTGGCCACCGGTGATTATCAGTTGCGCAATAACGGGAGGCGTGCACGGGAAAGCCGCCAATCCGAATCTGCCGGAGACACCGGAGGAACAGGCGGACTCGGCATATGAGGCATACAAGGCCGGATGCAGCATAGTGCACATCCATGCGCGGAATCCATACATGAACTATGCCACGAACGCCGAGCGGGCCGAGGATTTCTACAAAGTGAACCAATTGGTCCGCGAACGGTGTCCCGATATCATTATCAATGACACCGGCACGCCGATTTTCGGGTCGGATGACGAAGAAGAAATGAAGAAGTTCTTCTCGGAATGCAATCCCGAGGTGGCTTCTCTGGATGTCGGCATGCTCTACATGCGCGTCAAGCTGAAGCCGCCGGAGGGGTTCACCGAGCCGAACGAGGAGATGGCAAAGCTGCTGCTGGAGCGTGGGCTTACGTATACGCCGGACGGCCGGCTTCAGTATGAGGGCGTGATCCCGCTGGGTTACACGAAGACCGAGAAGCTGGCTCGCGCGATGAGAGCGAACAATATCAAGCCGGAACTCGAAGTTTTCAACACCCAGAGCTGGTGGTTTGTCGACAACCTGATCCAGCAGGAACTGCTCGACCCGCCCTACTGGTGTCAACTTGTGTTCGGACAGGACGGCGCCAGCAGTCCTCCGACGGTGATGTCGGCAATGGAAATGTTTGCGAACATGCCGCCGAAGTCGTTCTTTTCGGCGATTGGCATCGGCCCGTTGCAGCTACCCATAACCACGCTGAGCCTGATTATGGGCGGGCATATCCGCGTGGGCATGGAGGACAACGTGTACTACCGGCGAGGCGAGCTCGCGAAGAGCAACGCCCAACAAGTGGAGCGCTCGGTCCGTATCATAAACGAACTGAACAGAGAGGTCGCGACGCCTGCGCAGGCGCGCGAGATGCTGGGGCTGAGCCAAGAGCCAAAGATGTATCCGTAACCGCGAACGGCGCGCCCCGTTCGTTACGGTTGGGGTGTGTCCCACGGTCGGTAATCCGGGCTTCGGGGGCGGTGTGTCCGATAATTCCACCGGGTGGTCTTCTGCTCAGGGGACAGTCCCGATTCTATCCCGCGGATTGCGCGGGACTTCGCTGCGCTCAGCGAGGGATGGGGGATTGCGTAATTGGGGCGGTCAGCTGCGCCGTGGAACGTGTTCTTGCCACTATAATTACGAAAGCCACCCCATGGAAATTGCGACAAGAATTCACGAAATCGACATATTGCAGCGGGTCACACTGTTGGTTGGTGCAGTCTGACGGGGCCGGGAATTTTTGTCAGGGAATCATGGCTGCCGGGCTATTTGGTCGGGGGAAAATCCTTCCATCGGTCCACGACATCTTTTAAAAATTGCAGAAACGGTTGGCGGAATTCGTTTCGCATCAAGCCGTAGCGGACTTGCGTCTTCAGATAGTCCAGCTTGTCGCCGATGTCGTACCGTGTTCCATCGATGAGGCAGGCATAGACCGCTTCTCGTTCGGTCAGCGCCCGTATGGCGTCGGTAAGCTGCACCTCATTGTTCTTGCCGGGTGGCAGCGTGTCGAGAATGTCAAAGATTTCCGGCGTCAATATATAGCGTCCGGCTATCGCCAGGTTCGACGGGCACTTTTCGGGAGCGGGTTTTTCTATCAGATTGGTAACCCGATGTATTCTTTCGTCAATCTTGTCGCCGCCAATGATTCCGTACCTGGAGACTTTTTCCCGGGGAACGGCTTCAACGGCGACGACGGAGTGTTTGACCCTCATATAGCAATCGACCAGTTGGCGGGTCGCCGGCGCAGGGGAATCGATGATGGTGTCGCCGAGCAACACAGCAAAAGGTTCCCGGCCGATATGGTGTCGGGCGTGACGGACGGCGTCTCCGAGTCCGCGAAGTTCTTTTTGCCGAATGTAGTGAATATTGGCCATTTCGGCGAGGCGCCGCACCGCGTCAAGGCTTTGTTCATCCTTGCCTTTCAAAATCTGTTCGAGTTCGAAATTGCGGTCGAAATGGTCTTCGATGGCGCGTTTTCCTTTTCCGGTAATTATGAGGATGTCGTCGATGCCGGAGTCGACCGCCTCTTGGACGACGTACTGAATCGTCGGCGTGTCGATAATGGGAAGCATCTCTTTCGGCTGCGCCTTGGTGGCGGGCAAGAATCGGGTGCCGGAGCCCGCAGCCGGAATTACGGCTTTGCTTATCATATGCGATCAATGCCTTTCAAGAACCATCGGCTTTATAACCTCTGCCTGAACAGCGTTCAGCGCGCGTGTCAGCCTGGCCCACATGTCGTCGCCGGACCACATGCCGATGATGGAGCCTCCGGAGCCGGCGAACTTTGCGGACGCTCCGCACGCGCGGGCGGTTTCGACCAATTCGCGGTTGCCCTCGCTTATTTTCATGATTGCGCTTCTGAGGTCGAAATTTTCATTCATCATGCGGAACAGCAGGTCGTAATTTCTCTGCAATAACGCCTCTTTTCCCCGTTCCGCAAGAGACGCAATCCGGTTGAAGGCGCCGATAACCCTTTCATCTCCGCGGTCAAAACCGGCGCGGACATCGCTCAAGGCATGTCCCGACACTTTCCCCAATCCGCTCTTGTACGCCACAAACAGCGGGGGGAGCGACTCGGGGTCGAGCGGCTCGTAGACGCCGCGATTATTTCGGGTCATCGCCTGCCGGTTGAAGTCCATGTAGAGGCATCCCTCATACGCCTGGATGACTCTGTCCTGCAGTCCCGCATTTATGTCTAGTTCGCCGGCCTCGGCATCGAGCGCGATTGACGGCAATGTGTCCAACGGTATTTGAACGCCATAGAATTGCGAAAGCGCGCGCAATGCGGCGGTCACGAGAGCGCTGGAGCCTCCCAGCCCGACCTGGCGGGGTATGGATGAGCCGTATCGGATTGTAAAGTTCTTTTTCTCCAGCCGAATATCGTTGTCCCGGCAATAATCGTGGAACTTCACGATGGCGGCCTTTATGAGCCGGGCTCCTCCATAGTATCCGTACAATTTTACGCGCTTGACCAAGGAATCCATGCTTTCGAATATTCCCTCGCGTGAGTCAAGCGGTTCGATCTTGAGGTCGTCTGTCTCTTGCAACGATATTCGCGCCGAAAAGTTTTTGACTATGATTGAGATTGTCTTTCCGAAATATCCGTCGGAGGGGTTTCCCAAAAGTCCCGCGCGGGCGTAAGCATGGGTTTCGATATTCATGACGATTTCAAATCCTGCAAACGAGCGTTCATTCGCGGCTGAAACTTCTTCGGCGCTCGCATGGAATGAGGACGCAGGAGTCTGTCCCGTGATTCATGGCGAAGGTTGTTTGCCTGGGGGACAGTCCCGAATCTATCCCACGAATGCGCGGGACTTCGTGTCCGTAAATCTTGGGACAGTGTGTCCGTCCGAGGGGACAGTCTCCTTCGCTTGGCAATCATGGGACAGTCTCTACATCCTCCTTGCAGGTCCAGCCATGCAACCTCTTTCTGAGGTCGGAAACGAACTTCAGACATGCCGACTTCGGGGCGCTTTCGCTATTCCGGGTCGGGAGAGCCTTTCAACAGGGTGGCTATCTCAAGGTTTCCTCGCTCTTCGGCAAGCTTCGATGCGGTCACGCCGTTATCCAGTTCGGCATCCGCATCGGCGCCATTCTGTATCAACAGCCTGACGATATTCGGGCGCCCCTCGCGGGCTGCAATCATCAGGGCGGTCCATCCGTGTTTGCAGCCCCGGGCGTTGACATCCGCTCCGTGGTCGAGCAGAAGCTTCACAATATTGACACTGCCGAGTTCAGTGGCGCGCATCAGCGCGGTTCGGCAATACGGCATCATATCGCTGGTATTGGCGTCAGCGCCGGCTTCGAGAAGAAGCCGGACGGTCTCGGCGCTGCCGGATTCGATTGCTTCCATCAAGGCGGTCCGTCCGACCACGTCGTCACGCACATTGACCGAAGAGCGCGCTGACAGCAGAAGGGCGACCGTTTCGGGTTGGCCGCTGGCGGCGGCGAGCATCAATGGGGTTGTGCCGTCGGCGGCTCTGCTAACAGGGGCGGCGCCATGCTCGAGCAGAACACGCGTCAACCGGGCATCGCGTTTTCCGGCGGCATACATCAGGGCCGTCCATCCGTGAAGCGTCTTCGCGTTGACATCCGCCCCGTGGTCGAGCAGAAGTTTGATTGTTTCGAGCTCGCCCGCATCCGCCGCATACATCAGCGCGGTCCTGCCGTCGGCGGTCGTTGTCGCCACGTCGGCGCCCCCGCGGAGGAGCGCTTGCGCAACGCCGAAATGACCGGCGGAGACTGCGTTCATCAGGGGTGTCCTGCCGGCCTCATCCCGGATGTCGGGGTCAACTCCGATTTCCAGAAACAACCCGACCGCCCTGGTATCGCCCTGTCGCGCGCGTTTTGTGAACTCCTCCGGATTGGAGGAGATATTCAACCGTTTCAATTCGGATTGAGGATCGTCGCAACTCCAGAGCAAAACAACCAGCGCAAGCGCGGTGGCGACGAGTCCACCGAGCGACCTCTTTCCTGCCTTGGTTCCGGTCATCTGCCACGTCTCGTTTTGTGAAAAGGAGAAACGAGTGTGTCCCACGATTCGAGACACCGTGCTTTGCGGGCTGCGTGTCCGATAATTCCACCGGGTGGTCTTCTGCTCAGGGGCAGTCCCCTGCGCTTGTGTTTTCGCAGAAAATGTAATCGTCGAACAGGAAATTCCGAGGACACGGAATCACGCGGAGCGTGACCTTCGGCCGAGAAATCCATGTCCCCGGAATTTCCAATCCCGCTTTTCCCCCTGTATGAAAGGGGGAGACTAAATAGCGCGTCGGTGTGCGAATGAATTGGCGCCTGCAGAAACAGGGACGCTTTGGGGACAGTCCCCTGCGGTTTGGTAATCGTGAGACGGACTCGAAAGGCGCGCGCGACGATTTTCCCCATATCACGTCTCACAGCTTCGATTGAATTTCCGCGCAGAGGCCGATGTCCTGCACGTAACCTACACCGAACGGTTGTCGGGCAGTCTTGCAATGGCCGCGCCAATGGCCGCGCCAATGGCTGCGCCCGGCAATTCGGCGACACGTGTTTGGGATGTATTGGTTGTCATCGCTCCGAGCCTCAGTGTGCGGATTGCTATTCGTTTGGCAGTTCAAACCAGAATGCGCTTCCGTAGCCTTCCTTCGAGTCGCAGCCGATTCGGCCTCCGTGCAGCTCGACCGCCTTTTTCGCGATTGCCAGGCCCACACCCGAGCCCGGATACGTTTCCCGTGAATGAAGCCGTTCGAACATGCCGAATATCTTCTCCCTGTATTGGGGTGGAATGCCGATTCCATTGTCCTGAACGACGACGCGGACAAAATCATCTCGTTTCTCGGCCTTAATTTGAACCACGGGCTGTCGTCCCGCCGGAACAAATTTGATAGCGTTCTTCAACAAGTTGGTCATCAAACGCACGAGGGTGCGCTCGTGGCCCTTAACAACAGGCAGCGGCTTCGAAAACTTTATTTCCGCCCCTGCTGCGCGAATTTCCTCGATCAACTCGAACTGCGAGTAGTTTATGACACTTTCCAGAGAAACGTCGCTTTTGGAGAAGCTTAGTGTCCCGAGGCGAGCATAGGAAAGCATATCTTCAATCAGGCGGTTCATGTGCTCGGAAATTTTTCCTATTGCTGCGAGATTTTGCCGCTGCTTGTCGTGAATCTGACCTTCGAGTTCGGCAAGCAGGGTACGGCAACAGCCTTGAATCGTCCGCAATGGAGCCTGAAGGTCGTGGGAAACGGAATATGCGAAGCTTTCCAGTTCCTGATTTTTTCTCCTCAGTTCTTCCGTTCGCTCTTCGACTTTTTCCTCAAGCCGGTCCTTGGCTTCCCGCAGAGCCTCCTCCGCTTCTTTTCGCTGCGTGATGTCCCGAACGATAGCGAGCATGTAATTCTTTTTCCCGAGCGGGACGCGTTTCAGACTCACCTCAACCCAAAAGAGGTTTCCGCTTTTGTTTCTGGCCATCCATTCGAATAATTGCGGGTGACCCTTCGCCGCTTTCCGTATCAGCCACATGGCATTTTCCTGGGTATACGGCGGGATGCCCATACTCAGGGACTCGACGTTCAGGCAACGGGCTTCCTGCAAGGTATATCCGTACATCTCGCACATTTTCTGATTGACATCGAGAATCTCGCCGGTCTCGATATCATGCACAAAAATGGCATCGTTCGCGGCGTTAAAGATGGCGCGATAGTTTTCTGCTTCAGACGCGCTTAGCGCTTCCTCCGCGCCCCTGTGGCCGGCGCCGGATTGTTCCAGTTCCGCAATCCGCCGGCGAGCGTATGCCAGTTCGTTCAGCAGTCGCTCAGCTTTTCTGTCTCCGAGGTCCATACGCTATTCCGCCTGTTATCGAGGAACTGCGGCAGCAGAGATTGCGAATCGCAAAACAAGACAAATAATCAGACGATTTGGAAAAACGGGAAGTCCCTCGTGTCGCGCGTGGGTATGTGATGGCAGGGATTCGGCGTTGTCGGGAAACAAGCGCATATATTTTCTCTTCGGCTACACAGGGCGGCAGAGCCGCAACCAAATTTCGTTTCAGGGACAGTGAGTGTGTCTCACGATTCGGGATACCCTGCTTTGGGGGCAGTCCGCCAATCTATCTCGCGAGTCCGCGGGATTTCGCTGCGCTCAACGAAGGACGGGGGATTCCTTAATTGGGCACAGTCCCCCAAAGCTTGTTGTTCGGCAAAATGCGCAACCGTGAGACAGTTTCACAGTCC
>CAYVQZ010000108.1:0-7500 GCA_964453435.1 uncultured bacterium | reverse complement strand
TCCCGGTCCTGTGTCCTTGATCTGCAAGACCAGGCATTTCACTGCGCCCCCCGCCTTCATGAATTCGGTCATATCGAATTCGTGGACCGCGTACCCCCTCGATTCAAGCGCGGCCCGCAGCTTTTTGCTTCCGCCCCTCGGCTGAACATAATGCTTTCCGACGACGAGCGAATTGCACACGAATTGCTCTGCTTCTTCGCGAGTAACCTCGATCGTGTCCGGAAAATTCGCCCTGATCACCTCGAGGGCGTACTGATCGAACGCTTCCGGGTAATACACTGCGCTTTCCGAAGTCAGCGGACAGAAACACGTATCCAGATGGTAGAACCTGGGATCGACAAGCTCAAGAGACACGATGCGGACGCCCAGGATGTCGGCGACTTTCGCGTGGGCGTTCACGTCGGACCGTATCAGGTAGCCGGCATACGCGTTTTCGTCATCGGCAAACAATACGTCGCCTTCCCCTTCGAAATAATAGTGTGAAGGCAGGTTATACACAAGGCAGCCATGTTCCCTGAACCATTCTTCGAAATGCGGGCTTTCTCCCGCTCGTTCACTGTTGCGGAAATTGCTCGACACGAACTTCCCGTTCCGAGCCAGCCCCGCATTCGCCGTGAACACCATATCGGGCAACCCTGCAACGGGCTCGATGAGATGCACGGCCTGCCCCAGGTCTCTCGTGAGGAACCGATAGAGTCTCTGCCATTGCATCCGCGCCATCGCGCGGTCGGCTTTTCGCTCCAGGCTCATCCATGGATTGATCTCATACTCGATGTCGAAATGATGGGGAGGACACATGAACAGTGAAACGGTCATAAAGTTTTTCAGCGCGCTAGCTCGTGGCCAGTTTCAGTTCGGTACACAGCTCGCTCAAAAACGGTTCGACATCCGTCACGATGCCCAGCGCCTGAAACGAGCCGCGATCGGCAAGTTTGGTTACGACCGCCGGATTGATATCGACGCAAATCGTGCGCACCGTTGCAGGAAGCAGGTTCCCGACTGCGACTGAATGGAGCGTGGTCGCTATCATCACGGCGACGCTGACGCCCCGTACCATCTTCCGCATCTCCCGTTGAGCTTTCACCACGTCGGTGATTACCTCCGGCAGCGGGCCGTCATCGCGAATGGAACCAGCCAGCAGGAACGGGACCCCTTTTCGCACACAAGCATGCATAATTCCCCGTGCCAGCGCATTTCCTTCAACCGCTTCCCTGATTCCCCCGTATTTCCTGATTGTGTTTATGGCGCGCATGTGATTTTCGTGGCCGTGCTCCGCCGGTATGCCCTTGTCGAGATACACTCCGAGAGAGGTCCCGTAGAGGGCGTATTCGATGTCGTGAACAGCAAGCGCGTTTCCGGCGAAGAGCACATCGACATAGTTCGATTCGATAAGTCTGACAAAATGGTTCACCGCTCCCGCGTGAACCACCGCCGGTCCGGCGACAAACAGAATCTTCCCGCCGCTGTACCGCACGTTCTGAAGGCATCGGGCGACATTTTTCACCACCGCCCCCTTCGGTTTCTCCGTGGACACCGAACTCGACATGAACCCGAACACATCTTCCCTGGCAGGGCGGCCCATGGGCGCGACTTTCACGCCCCTGTGTCCCACCACAACCAAGTCCCCTTCGCGAATGTCGCTCAAGGGAACGCACATGGCCCGGTGTCGCTCGGGCGAGACGCGGATTCCGCAGTCCATCTCCGGCCAGTCCACTTCCACCCAACGACCATCGAGACGAATGAAGGTTTGCTGGTTCGTCGTGGAATAGAAATTGTCAGGGAAAACGCCATCCTGCGACACCTGTTCCAGCATGCAGTCCTGTTCATCCACCAGCGTTGCGCCATGGCGGCGTATCCTCTTCAGGATTTTCTCGAGAGCGGCGGAGTCCTTCGCCATGAGACGTATGCGGGCGCAACTCGGGTCTTTGCTTCTCTTCCCCACCTTCAGGTCTTCAATTTCGAAATCGACCTCATGTCTCACGATGTCGTCGAGAATCTTCGGCAACAGGAGCGAGTCTATGATGTGACCCGAAATTTCCACTGTCTCGCTGTACATGTCCTGTTCACTTCAAAGGGGCGAATCCGTGGCGCATCACGTTTTCGGTCACGGTCTGCGGGAGCAAAAACTGAACGAGGTAATCCGGACCGCCCGCTTTCGAGCCGATACCCGACATCTTGAATCCGCCAAAGGGCTGCCGCTGAACGATTGCGCCCGTTATCTTTCGGTTAATGTAAAGGTTGCCCACGTTGAAATGGTGTCTTGCCGCTTCGATATTGGCCGGCGTTCTTGAATAAACTCCTCCCGTCAGCCCGTACTGAGTGTCATTGGCAATCCGCAGGGCGTCGTCGAAGTTTTTCGCTTTCAATAGCACGACCACCGGGCCGAATATTTCTTCCTGTGCGAGCGTGCTTTCCGGTGCCACATCGGTGAAAATGGTCGGGCCGACATAGTATCCGTCCTTCAAACCGGAAACATCGGTCTCAAGGGCTACCCTGCAGTCACGCTTGCCGATTTCAATATACCGGATTATCTTCCCGAGAGCCGCTTCATCTATAACCGGCCCAACGTCGCTTGAAGGGTCTTCTGAGGGCCCGACCTTCAGGCTTTTCGCCGCTTCGACCATGCGAGCGAGCAACGCGTCAAAAATATTCTCCAATGCGATGACCCTCGAGGCGGCCGAACATTTCTGCCCCTGATATCCGAAAGCGGACGCCACGATGCCGGTTATGGCTTCGTCGAGATCGGCGGTCTCGTCAACGATGACGGCGTTTTTTCCTCCCATCTCCGCCACGACACGCTTGATTCCCCGGCGCGACGGGTTCTCCGCGGCAAGCCTGTTGATTCGCGTCCCAACCTCTTGCGACCCCGTAAAGGCTATGAAATCCACTTCCGCGCTTTTCACCAAGTGTTCGCCGACCGTCTCTCCCCGGCCCGGCAACAAGTTGACCACCCCGGCAGGCAAACCCGCCTCTTCATATATCTCCATGAGATGCGCCGCGATCACCGCGGATTGTGCGGCGGGTTTCATGATGACGCAGTTTCCGGTCACCGCCGCCGCGGATGACATGCCTGTGAGTATCGCGAGCGGGAAATTCCAGGGGGCTATGACCACCCCAACCCCGCGGGGCCGGTACACGTATTCGTTTCTCTCTCCCGGCAGCCGCTCGGTAAGTGAGATCGAACCCAGCCGGACCATTTCGGATGCGTAATAACGGAGGTAGTCGACAGCCTCGGCGACGTCGGCATCGGCCTCTCGCCAACTCTTGCCAACCTCGTACACCTGCAGCGCTGCGAGTTGAAGCCGCTTGCGCGCCATGATGTCCGCGGCCCGAAGCAGAAACTCGGCGCGTTGTTCCGGACCTGTCGCTCCCCAGGTTTCGAACACGCTCCGGGCTTTTGCCAGAGCTTGCTCCGCATGCTCGACCGTTGCCTGCGACACTACGCCGACAACCTGGTTTTTATGGGACGGATTTATTGAGACGGCGACGTTTGTCGTTTCGATTTTCTCGCCGCCGATGACTATCGGATACGACTCGCCCAGCCTTGCCCCCGTTTCTTCAAGCGCCCGTGCCATATCCCGGCGCGCCTCTTCGCGGGAAAAGTCGAGTGTCGGCTCATTCCGGAACCGCGCTCCACGGGAAGGGCTTTTCGCGGCAACCGCTCCGCCCTCCGGTTCCGTCGGAGCGGGTTTTAGCGGCTGCCGGAGCAACTCATCGGGAGATGATTCCATGAAATAGTCCTGCCGGAGAAACGATTCGTTCGATGTGTTCTCGAGGATTCTCCTGACGAGATAAGCTATGCCCGGCAACAGTTCTCCGAAAGGGGTGTAGACCCTGAGGGGATACTCCGTCTTGAGGATTGCTTTCTTTATCGAGTCACCCATTCCGTAGAGCATCTGAAATTCGAGGTCGGCGGGCCGAAGCCCCACGGACTCTGCGCACGCCACGGCGCGCGCGATGCTTCTGATATTATGGCTGCCTATCGCCGTTCTCACCCTCGGATGATGCTCCAGAAGGACTCTTGACAGGCGCTCGAAATTGGCGTCGGTTTCCTGCTTCGACATAAAGACGGGTGGCGGCCATCCCATCTGCCTCGCATGGATGACCTCGTAATCCCAATACGCGCCCTTTACGAGTCGAACGGTAACCGGGACCTCCCGCTGCCGAACCCATTCGAGGAGTTGCTCGAGCATCCGCCCGCTCTCGCGAAGGTAAGCCTGTATTACAATGCCCGCATTCGGGAAATCGCGGAAATCCTCCTCGAGGAGAAGTTCCGAGAATATCCGGAGAGTGATTTGGCAATATTCATACTGCTCCATGTCAACATTGACGAAAGCGCCCAGCTCTCGCGCCTCCACGAATATTTCGCGCAGCCTGCGCTTCACGGCGGCTTTCGTCGCCGCTTCGCTCAACGGGTCGAATCGGGAATAAAGGGAAGACAGTTTGAGAGAAATGTTCGGCCTGTCGCCCGTCCTCGTTTCCCCTTCGAGTTCCGACCATCGTGTCGATAGCTCCCGAAGCGCCCGGATGTAGCCCTCCTTGTACCGCTCGGCCTCCAGTTCGCTCACCACGGCCTCGCCAAGCAAGTCAAGCGTGAATGTCATTCCATGGCTTCTTGTTTCCCGCAGAACGTCAAACGACTCATCGATGGTCGCGCCCGCAATAAATTTCCGCGCCATACGCATGACCATCACCCTCGTTTCACGGGAAAGAATCGAGCGGGTAATGGGCGCGGGGCTGGAAAGGTCGATTCCGAGCCGGAGGAAGGCGGGAAACGCTCTTTCCGAGCGGGGGAAATATTGCCGCAGGTGACTCACCAGCATGCGCGGGGAACGAAGCGAAGGAAACACGTCCACGAACCTGAGGAGCTGTGTCCTCAGCGCGTCATTGCGCATGCACCATTCCAGAATCTGGTTCTCCCACCACTGCGCCTTGAAGACCGACGGGGCCTTTTTCTCGATATGAGAGTAAAGTTCGTACCCGAAAGCTTTCGTTCGAAGTTCCAGTTGTTCGTTGTCTGATGAAGGCGAGAGCATAAGGGTTATTTCGCCGCCGGAAACCTCACCGAAACGGGTGACGGAATGGCAAACTTTTCACAATATGACACGCAAACCGCGGTCTCGCAAGACCAACAACTCGATTGAGCGCGCACACGCCGGGTTGCCCGAGCGCGGTCGCCCCGCCGAACCCGCTCTATATCATCATCATACGCCAGCAGCGCCGCGTAATGCCGCCTGCTCACATCTTCCGAACTCTGACCCAGAAAAAGTCCCCGTGGATTCTTCAAGTGGGAACTGGTCCCCCCGTTACGGTAGCGTAACCAAGGCCCAAAAAAGACCTCCCTTCCCATGCAAAAAGGATACCGCAAAATGTCGAGAAATTCAAAGGTAGATATTCCACAAATCGAGGGGAAGGGTTGATTCGGTACTCCCCTTCAAGGTGACGGAAAAACTTTGGCCACGGTTGCTTGGCTGAGGATTAAACGAAAGCTCTTAAACGCTATGGACGAGACGGAGAAAGAACGCGTTCACCGCAACAATTTCTCAGAATTTGATTTTGAGAATCTCGACAAATCGCTGGAAGCTCTTCTTGCGGGGCGCGGGCTTGGGAGGCGCTGTCGGCCTGCGGGCATCTTTCTCGACCGAACGCGCTGTTATCTGCGGACCGGATATCGGGTCACGCAATGACGGCGGTTTCAGGAGCTGCTGCGCTATATGCTGGAAACACTTGGAGGCGGTGCGGCCCGAAAAGGCGACGACATAGGGCTTCCTCATTTTCTCGGCCTGCCTGAACGAGTCCCGGTCATAAGGAATGAAGCCCAGATATCCCACCTCGAGCTTGAACTGGCCCTCGTTGTTGAAATGCTTGTGCGCGGTCGCGTTGATCTTGTCGAAGACCCTGCGTCCCATCTCCGTCGATTCCACCTGGTTAATGATGAGCTTGGGCGCGAAGGAATCTTTCTTCTCATAGTTCTTGACTTTCTTCTCGAGCTGAAGCTCCAAATCCTTGAAACGAAAAAAGCTTGCCTTGAGGCATGCGTAGCCGGAGACAATGTCCTGCGGTGTCGTCAGGATTATGACCTCGTCCGCCGCCAGGGCAAAATCGAGAACCGTGTTGTCGATTCCGGCGCCAAGGTCGAAAACCACAACATCGTAGTTTTTGCTCACCTCTCGAAAATTGCGAATGAATTTCAGCTTCTGGACATATGCAAGATTGGCAAGCTTCGATTCACCCGACTGGCCGCCGATGAAATCGAACCCGTACTGTGTCGGCGTGACGATCTCGAAAATGTCCTTTTCCTTGTTGAGAAAATCCATCAGGGTATGCTTCGGATGAATGCCCACTTTTATGCCGACATTGGCGTTGCCCAAATCTATATCTATGAGCAGAGTCTTCATCTTCATTGACGAGAAAGAGGTCGCAAGATTCACCGCTGTGTGGGTCTTTCCGACTCCCCCTTTGTTCGAAACGATTGCAATGATGCGGGCCGCTTTTTCGTCTTCCGTTTCCTCCTCGATCTCCTTCCGAATTTCGTTCTCCAGTTTCTGCGCGTGGGACGCCCGGAAATTTCGGGTGAAATAGTGAACCTCAATCGATTCAAGGATGTCCGCCCGCGTGGAAATCAGCGGGCTTATCTCCATCCGCGCGCTTTTCGACATCTCTTCGAGCGCATCCAGGTCCATGGGGTCCGCCATGGCCACTTCGAGAAATCCGTTGTTAACCCGTATCGGAATGCATTTATACTTCCTGGCAAGGTGCTCAGGTATCAAGTCGACCGCCGTCGGCTGCAGAGGAGTCGTGAAAAGGTCCACATAGGGAATGTTGAGTTGGTCGGCCAGGGCGTGGGCAAGTCTCGCCTCGTCGATGAGTTTCATCTCCAACAATATCTCACCCAATGGCTTCAGGACTTCTTTCTGCCGAGCCAGCGCGTGCTCGAGTTCCTTTTGGGATATCAAGCCGCGCTCGAGCAGAAAATCGCCCAGCCTGGCGTTTACGGTTGTCATCTCGCTCTCTCTGTTTGCGGTTACCGCTCTCCAACCGGAGGGTTCTCCGACAGGTTCTCGCGGCACACGCGTGCTTTTGCAAACATCAAATTCCGATAACGAATCTTCGAGATCGGATGAGCAATAACAGTGCCAAAAATGGGCATTGCGACCTAAGCCTGGTTATTATAAGCAGTTACAACTTACGACTTACAACTTTGTATCGCAACCAGCGGCAAAAACGGAGCATCACGGGGCGGTTCGGGTACTTACATTAATGAAGAAAACGCCGCTTCCGGCACGGATACGACAGGGCGAAAACCGACGACGCCGTCCTCAGTCAGATACCCATTGTTGACGTCTGGCTCATGTTTCGGCTTGCCCATTTCGACATTTCTTTTTATGCAAATTTCGCGAAAGCGCTGTCAAGGCCCGATAGAAATGTCCTCTAGTTTAGCCCGATAGAAATGTCCTCTTTTTTTTGTCTTTATGAGCGCAAGCATAGATAGTAGTAGCA
>CAYVQZ010000107.1:0-8122 GCA_964453435.1 uncultured bacterium | reverse complement strand
TCAAATTTGTTGCGGTCGCAGACACTAACCGGTGGCGACGTGGGCGGTATCGCGATTGATTAGTCGGGGGTAGTCCTGAGCGAATTGCATGCTTCGGCAATAGTAGCAATACAAACCCAGAGTCGGTGGGTCCGTCCCGAAACCGGAGAATCCCAAGTCTTGATACAGGCCCTGCCGAAGAACCGATTTGTGCAATCCTTCGCCAAGCTCCAGATAATATGCCGTCTCGGGCGCGCTCGCTCTGTCGAATAGAGGAATCCAGACGGTAAAGGAGGGGATAACACCTCGTTCGGTCAGATAGTCGAACCCCTCGAGATACGAATTTAACGATTCATCCTGCGAGAGAAACCCGGGGACCGGAGCGGATTCAAAACCAGCCACAAAATTACACGCGACATGACCCGCGCCAAAGACATCCACGGCCATCTCCAGCCGCCTCAGCCATTCCGAACGCCCAACAGTCTTGGCTTTGCCGGGCACGATCTGGTCCCAGAGCCGTTCGTTCCAGGCTTCCATATCGAAGAACACGTTGGTGGCGCCGGCATCCTTCACCCGCTTCTGTTGGTCCTCTTCGAGCGCTTGCGAAAACACCGTGACTTCTTCGATCGGGCCGCTCGCAGACAGGATATGCCTCAGACACTCTTCAATGCATAGCACTTCCTTGTTTAAATTGTAGAGAGAGCCTCCGTTTAGTTTGATCTCTTTCAGGTCTATGTGTTCACGCGCGATAGCGACCGCTTCTGCCAGCGCCGCGTAGTCGGGTATCATCGGAAGCCTCTTGTTCTCACGCTCATGGTCCATCACCACCGACAGGGCGCAGAAGCGGCATGCGTCCCCTCCCCGATAATACGCGCAGATATTAACCGGGGTAACCAGCAGGCAGTACGGCCCGCGTTGAACCAGGTAATCCTGGCACGGAATTCCGTCGCTCGCCGTTCGGTCCAAATATCCCGGTCGAGGCGTGAAATGGATTTGGCCGAGGTCGCGATTCCCAATGTACAGCCTGTAATCGCCAGCCTCCTTCTCGATGACACGATAAGGGCTGTCGTCATTGAGCACAACGTCAACCGTAGTGTCGTTATCAGAAAAGTGGAACTGACTTGGCGCCTGTATCACTTGCCGATTGTCCTTCGTCGACAAGCCTGTTGTGCACGACCTCATGGCAAGCTCTTCCAACTGACAATCGAATACAATTCCCCTGCGAAACAGGTCGGCCTTGATAACAATGTGTTGGGGAGTTTCCGAAAAACGATCTAACAGGTAATCAAGGTACTCCATAAAAACGCTCCCTCTTTCACAGATACGCAGTACTGGGAGACGCGTAGAGGGTCATACAATTCGAATCCGCCAGACGGCTTTACCGTCTTCCGAGCAAAAGTATACCAGAAAGCGCGAGTTCATCCAAGAAGAAGCCGAAGATAGAAACCGGGTTGGAGAATTGGAGGCGCTTGTCAACTCGTGCGCTTTCGCCCAAACATTCTTCAACGTTTCTTCGGCGGTGATGCCTTTGGCGTGCGCCCGGCGCTATTTGACAACTCCATAATGAGGTACTACAATTTTGTTCAGACGGAGTTTTGCTCAACCAAGCAGAGATGGATGAATGCTTCCTGTTGTGGCAGGCTTTTGCCAATGCCAATCACATAGCGGGGTGCGAGAACCATGTTGCAAGGCATATTCAAAACGGCAGGCAGAGGTGGATTGACTGCAACTCTGCTTCTTTTTGCATATGTGGAATGGCGGTGCGCAGGAAACAACATCGCAAACTTTCGTGACCCATATGTCCACATTCTTTCCATTTACATGCTCACCCTGATACCTGTCTTCTGGGTACTGCTTGGCATTACAGCCGTTGGTTTTCTCGGCCACGCGCTCGCTCGGAGGCGGGTCGGGCAATCTGATGAACATATTTAACCATCAAGACAAAAAACCAAACGCCCGTTTGGGTTTGCGCCAAGCGACGCGAAAATCCACCCCTTCCGCAATTGACGACGTTCCCGCATGATGTTAGAATCTCCCACAAAATGCGAGTTGCAGCGAAACAACCCCGGAGTCGGACGCCGTGTTAATAGGCATGTTGCTTACTGTGCTGATCATCGGGATACTCGTTGCCGGACCCTCGATCGATAACCTCTGGCTTGCCATCGCCGTTTATGGCGGGATCGTGGCTGCGATTATCATCGCGTGGCTATATGCCGGGAATCTCTCGAACGGAATCGCCGGATTCATGCTGGGCGGGACGGGTGGAAAAGGGGATGAGGCGCTCGGCCGTGCCCGCAGATACGAGATAGACGGCGACTATCAGGCGGCCGTAGCGGTTTATAATCGAGTTATTAAAAGGCAGAAAAAGAATCCTCTCCCTCGAATCAAGCTAGCGGAACTGCACTATAAGCTGGGTGATTACGACAGTTTTGTGAGATACATGGATGAGGCATTGGCCGTGGGAAGCAAGCTGCCGCAGGGCGAGCGTTGTGAATTAATAAACAGGATTGCAGACGCGCATTTGCACCGGAGGAAGGACCCGGCCTCCGCCATCGCCATCCTGAGACGCCTCATGCAAGAGTTTTCCGACAGCAAGTATGCCCTGTATGCCCGCGAACGAATCATGCAGATTAAAGAATCGGTGTAAGTGACACCGCATTCGATAATGCAAGATATGCGAATTGGCGTCTCGACGGCCACAATCTCTCCGTAGACGCGGATTTATCCGTTGAAATGCTTCAGGCGCTCAGCCAATGTGGTCTTTGACCGCCCTGATGACGCCGCCTGCCCGGAAATCCTCAATCTTGCAATACGGCGCATCCATCGCGCGGGCGATTCGCTGAGCCATGGAGGGAGAACTTGTGGTGTTTCGGAACACCGAAAAGCGACGCTCCTCGGTATCGATGACCAGCGTCTTAATCCTGGTCTCTTCCCGTATCATTTTGGCGATTGTAAACAATTCCTCCAGCAGCGCCGAGTAGCCGGGGCCTTCGTACGACTTGTCCCGTCTGACACCCACGTTCGCTTCGCCGTCGGAGATAAGCACCATCAGCGGCGTTGTCTGGCTGTCACGGCGCAAATGATTCAAGAGGAGTTCGTGGGCCTTCAGCAGGCCGTGGCCGAGAGGTGTCTTGCCGCCGGCTGGCAAATCTTCGAGCAGTTTCTTTGCGAGATCCACGCTGTTGGTCGGTGGCAGAAGCACTTCCGCGGATTCGCCTTTGAAGGTCACGAGCGCCACCTTGTCTCGTTTCTGGTATGCATCGAGGAGCAGGCTTATCATTGCCGCCTTGGTTTCTGTCATCAGACGCGTGCCCATCGAACCGCTTGCATCGACGACAAACAGCATCAGGCTGCCCGCCTTCATTTCGCGGACCTTTTCGCGCAAGTCCGATTCTTCGATTGCGATAGCCACATCACGCCTCGCGCGCTTCCTCTGGTGAGGAGCCGCCGCCCGAATCGTGGCGTCGAAGGCCATATCGTTGTTCCTTCGCTCGGCAGTGCTGCGAACGTAACGCCCTGTTTTTCGCAGGGTGCGGGTCGGCATCCGACGTCCCGTCTTCTTGCGTAACAGCCGGTCTCTGTCCAGAAGAACCGGCGGCACGCGGAATGCTTCGCCGGCAGTGAACAGGCGTTCCTTGAAATTCTTGTCCTGAACGGCGCCGTCGTTTCCCAACATCTGGGCGTCGGTCCCGGGTTCGAATGTGCCCGCATATTCCGGCGACTGCCGCCCATCGTCGCTGTCACCGACGTTCGCGGCGCAGGCCGCGTTGCCTTCTTGCAGAGAGGCATCGTCTTCCAGGATCATCTGCTCGGGGTCGATTTCAACCTGATGGCCGTCCGCGTCATCGAGCAGTTCTTTTCGCTGACCCAGCTTTTCCTCCTTTGCCAGTTCTTCAGCAAGCATGCGGTGAAAATCTTCCAGAGACTTCTTGGGGAGGTCCGCATTCCGGGAACGGTGTGGCAGAACCAACGCCGCCGCCTGGCTCAGGTCATCGAGCGTGGGGGTGAGTCGATCGCGGAAGGCGGCGAGCGTTTTGGCCGTTTTTTCGATAAAAATGTCCGCCCGATGCCCGTCCACTTCGTTGAGCACACATATTTGGGTGATAAAAGCGCGCGTGCGGTCGGATACGAACACGCGAGGCAGGAGTTCTCTCGCTTTGCGTATTTGGTTCCTCAGGATTTCCCGGCGTGGTGCCCATCTTTTGCAGAAGGCCACCGGGTCGGCGTCAAACTCTTCCCGCCGTTTTATGATCTCCACCCGCGATTCGAGGTCCGTTATTCCCTCTATGGCCACGCACAGGCCGAACCGATCGAGCAGTTGAGGCCGCAGTTCCCCCTCCTCGGGGTTCATTGTGCCCACGAGCGCGAATTCTGCCGGATGCGCAAACGAGATGCCTTCACGCTCGATGAGGTTGATTCCGGTGACGAGGGCATCGAGCAATACGTTTACGATGTGGTCATCGAGGAGGTTGACCTCATCGACATACAAAATGTTTCTGTTGGCTGCCGCCAGTACCGCCGTTTCCACTCGTTTCTCGCCGGCACGCAGCGCATATTCGAAATCGATGCTGCCCACCACCCTGTCTTCGGTGGAGCCGACCGGCAGGTTCACAACCTCGACCTTGCGGTTCGCCACCGGCAGCAAGCCCGCTGCGGATAAACGTTCGCGGCAGCTCAGGCACATCTTCTGCCTGTGTCGCGGGTCGCAGCCGAAGGGGCAGTCACTGACAACCTCTATCTCCGGCAACAAGTCGGCCAGCGCGCGCACCGCCGTTGACTTGGCTGTCCCCTTTTCCCCCCGCACCAGCACCCCGGAAAGCGAGGGATTGATCGCGTTCAGTATCAAAGCGAGGAGGAGTTGCTCCTGGCCGACGATTGCCGTGAAAGGATAAATCGGCTTGCCGAGAGACTCCCACCCCGTGCCGTTTGTCTTTCTCATTCGGTCACCGCAAGGTTTTGCCTGAGAACCGCGGCGATGCGGTCGCGGTCTATTACGACATCCTCGAAGGGCTTGCGCCGCGCCCGGTGTTGCAGCGCCATATCGGCGGACTCTTCAAGGTCTTCGTAGGTGACCTCGCTTCGCTGATGAAATGCCGCCACTGTTTTCGCTGTCTTCATCATGATAATGTCGGCCCGGTGTCCGTCAACCCCGATCTCGAGTGATATCTGCGCGACCTTGTTCAGCATGTCCTCCGATATGCGGACCTCCGGCAGCAGTTCGCGTGCGCAAATGATTTGCTCGCGCAGTTGTATCTCCGGTTCTCTCCACGTTTCAATGAATGCCTCCGGGTTTTCCTCGAAGGCGACCCACCGCTTCACGACTTCGACCCGCTGTTCCAGGTCGGAGATTCCTTCGATATTGACGCACAGGCCGAACCTGTCCAGCAATTGGGGCCTCAATTCGCCTTCCTCGGGGTTCATTGTTCCCACCAGTATGAATTCGGACGGGTGGGTGTACGAAACACCTTCGCGCTCGATCGAATTAATCCCCATGGCCGCCGAATCAAGCAGCACATCAACAATGTGGTCATCGAGGAGGTTTACTTCGTCCACATACAAAATGCCCCGGTTCGCCTCGGCCAAAACACCCGGCTCAAAGCGTTTTTCACCCTTCTTGATAGCATGTTCCAAATCCAGTGTTCCGACGACGCGGTCCTCGGTTGCGTTGACGGGCAGGTTTATGACCCGTGTTTGTCTCTTCTCCACTTCCGGCTCGATGCGTGCCTCAACCTTCTCCCTGCATTGAATACACATCTTGTGGAAATCGTCGGGATCGCAGTGGAACGGACACCCTTTAATGGTTCTGAGATTCGGAAGAAGAACAGCGAGCGAGCGGACCGCTGTGGATTTTGCCGTGCCCTTTTCCCCCCGTATCAACACACCCGAGAGTTTCGGATTGATTGCGTTCAACACGAGGGCCAACTTCATTTTTTCTTGCCCTACAATTGCCGTAAATGGAAAATTCAGCTTTGAAGACCTCATTTTATCCCTGCTTGGTAATCCAAAAAAAATTGCCCTCTTCTCGCGTTCACCCAACAGCGCAGATGCCGGGAGCAAACGCACGTAGCGCGAACGAACGCGCACATAAATTGTACCTTATTTCAGAAAAAGAATGCAAGGGAATCAGAAGGCGAGGGAGCGACCGGCGGAGACAAAACACCCACCGCATCTTTGCGCCTGCCGCTCAAAATCGGGAAACACAAAAATCAATCAAGGGCAGGTTTCCGAATCGGTTTCGCTCGGAGCAACCCGCTCTACCGAGCTACTACTATCAGATCCTTCGAGGCCTGCTTGTCGAATGGAGAAAAAGAGTAGTCGCCATAGTATTTTATGGTCGAAAAGCCCGCGCGCCGCAGCGCCGCCTCAAGACTTTTCTTTACGATGGGGCGGAGACGGGTTGTTTGGACCTCGTAATCCCACTTTCCGGCCCGTCGCCGAAAACGAATTATATGAAAATCGACCCGCCGGGGGCCGAGAATGTCGAGCATGCGAAAAAAAATACATTCCTCTCCTTTTACACGGCCTGAGGTTGGCGGCATGAATCGAAGGTTCTGCTTCAGAATTTTCTCGTAATTGCGAATCTGGGCGATAAACACGCCTCCCGGCGTCAAAGAACGTTTTATTGATTTCAGCGCACGGTCGAGTTCTCTCTGTGTTGCCAAATGCGGAAGAGAATTTCCCAAACATACTGCCGCGTCGAACGTTCTGCCCCTTGGAAGCCTCGCCCGCACCTCTGTAAGCCCGGCCTTGAAGAACTTGACAGGCGCCCGCGCCTTCGCAGCGTTTTGTTCGGCCAACTGCAGCAAACTCGCACTGATGTCGCACGCCCATACCTCGTATCCCCAGCAGGCAAACTCCACTGCGTGCTGTCCGCTGCCGCATGCGCAATCGAGCACGCTCTTCGCGGCGCTGTCCCGGAGCAGGTTCCGAAAGAAGGGCGATTCCCGTCTCAGACGCTCCTTCCAATTTATCATCCGCTCGTACGCTTCGCCGAGTTCGTCATAAAATTCTTCTGCGGGACGAATATTATTCTCGGACGCCATCATTTACCCCTGGAAATGCGCTCATTGATCTCCTTCACAATAGCTTCGGCCTCAAAACCGTGCATTGTCGACCCAAACGATATACTCTCGAGCCTGGAGCCGGGACACGTAAGACAGCCCTCGCCGAAGTACTTCTTGAAAACCTGCAACGTTTCAGGGTGGGCATCGAGAACGTCGCCGATCAGCCAGTCCGCATCGATCCTGTTCTCCGACATTGTACCATCTCCTTCTGCATTTCCTCATCATAAAAGTATTATGTTTCCCTCTTAAAATATGTCCTCCCGATGTTCCGACCGGCTGTGATTTCGGTCACATCCGGTCCCTCCGCAATCCGCCCCTTGACACAGATGCATTGTTTCGGTACCCTCAAACGAGGGCCATGTCGCCGTCGATGTGTCCTTCCTCTGGCCGAAACGGTGGGACACCCGTGCCGCACAAGAGTTGTTGTTTCGGCGCTGGCGTGTCCCGATTGACTTCGAGATCCGCGAAGGCTCATCATGAAAACAAAGAAAAAGAAGAACGCCGCCCGGAATGAAAGTATACAAGGCGAAGAACTTTTGCGCTTCCGCTGCAAGGGGTGCGGCACGTGCTGCAAATTGTGGATACCGGTAACAGATGAAGACGTTGCCCGACTCATGGCCGGGACAGGGCTGCCGCCGGAAAAATTAGTTGACTTCATAGAGCCTTCCCGGTTCGGGGTCTGTCCCGGAACAATAACATGGGTTAAATTCGGCCCCGGGAAAAAAGACCGCAAAGCCATGTGCCTGCGGGAAATTCGCAACCAGTGCCTCTTTCTCCGGGCGAACCGATGTGTCGCATACGAACACAGGCCGTTGGTTTGCCGCGAACATCCCTTCATCCTGACTCTGGATCAAACCGGACGCAGAATCAAAACCATCGAGCTAAATCAGGTATGTGTTTGCTCGCACACCCTTGACGGTAAAATGCGAAAACGCGATTTGAAAAAGTTCCATCTCTGGAGCCTGCGACAGGACCAGCGCTATGCCGAAAAAGTCCGAAGATGGAATCGGCGAAAGACTTACGGCGACGAGCAAGATTTTCTGCGCTACCTCGGGCTCACCGACGCCGACTCCCACTAA
>CAYVQZ010000106.1:0-8188 GCA_964453435.1 uncultured bacterium | reverse complement strand
TCTTCTTTTCTTCCTCAATGCCGGTTTGTTTGTGATTCATGAATTGACTAGAGGTTGTCAGATTTTTCCGCCCACCGCAGAAAACAACATACAAAGCCTGTCTTTGCCTTGATAAGCGGTTCATGCAAAATGCCTGGGGGTCTAAAAGGCTATTCCTTGGCCCCGGCCTCCCTGAGCAGCAGCACGATGTCATCGCGACCTAGGGCCGCAGCCATGATCAAGGCTGTCACATCCCACAGGTCGCTTGCGTTTACATCAGCGCCCATATCCAATAGTGTCTTCACATTCTCGGCGCTGCCATGATGCGCTGCTCTCATCAGGGCCGTTCGACCACATTCATCCTTTGCATTCACATCTTTCTTTAACAAGGCCCTTGCGTTATTCATAAGCGTCTTCAGCGCTGCGAGTATCGAGGCCATAATTTACTCCTCTGACTTCTGTTCCTGTCACAAAAGCCTGTTCCCAATTAGTATCTGTGTTGTTTTCACCGCACAGTCTCTTATTCGGCGCTCCGAAAACTTTATTCGCTTCAAATATTCATCATACACGCCGCCGGCAGCGCTCATTATAAAGCGGGCCCTTTTCGGCGGCGGATATCTCTATTGCCTCAAGCGATTGGAGAAACGTGTAGAATTCCTCGTGGGAGGAATACGCCCTGGCAGATATCGCGTCTGCGTTTCCATCGCCGAGGAAACAGCTTATCTGTTACCTTCCAGCTTTTTGGCAAGACCGTCCAAATCCTGCTCGTTTAGAGAAGAAATCTCGTGCAGTTTCCCCTCAGAAACATAATGAACCGATATTCCCTTAATGGAGACGCTATCCTGCTCATTCCTGTAATTCTCAATCAGCTCGCGTAAAGATTTAAATGAGACATCTTCGTTTGTTTGAAGAAGCCATATAATCTCCAAGTTCTTGCTCTTAGCTGTTTCGATTCTTGTATAAATATCATCCGTCTTGTCCTTGGAAGCCGCTGTCTTTGTTTTCTTTTCGGCATCATTTTTGGCCGCAGCGCGATCTTGAACAGAAGGGACATGCTGCGTTTCTATATCTTTTGGCTTAACAGTTGCCGCTTTAATTATATTGGGCAAAGAACAAAAGATTTTCTTGAAATCAGGCATTTTTTCGTACTTTTCCCGCTTTTTCTTCTCCCTTTTTTCCCTTTCCTTCTTTCCGGAAAGCCACTGGAAAAGTCGCATCTTCATTCTCCCGTCAGGCCCTTTGGGAGGACCTGACTCCGGAATTTAATTGAGGGAGCAAATTTCTTTCTCACGTTTACATGAGTCCTCAGGTTCGCATTCGGGGAGAGCTTCGGCGCCATCATCACGGTCAAGCAGGTCAAGGCAAGCGCGACCCCGCGCACTCAATCCCAGACCGTGCGATGCTTAAGCTTATTGGTTATTTTGCTTATGCGAGCATTCAGGTCTTCGTAGAGTTCGTTCCTGAGTTTGCAGTTGAAGTCCTTGTTGAATCGCTCCCATTGTCTTATGAGACGGTGGGCGTATCCTTTGACAATAACGTCGCGAAGGTCCCCCCTGAAGAAGTCCTTGGCCATTTGCGCGAAAGAGAAGAACTTTTTCATCGCGTGAATGGCCTCCTTCTGCAGCATAATGGGGACCATCTTGCCGGGCTTGAACACGACATGGTGGCCATCGTAGAATTCCCAATCATAAGTGAAGATCTTCTTGTCCTTATCGAACTCCTCAAAAATTTTGGAACCCGGAATCGGAGTGAGAATCAGGAACTGGACCGTATCAATTTTCAACCGTTTGGCGAAGCGAGCGGTCTCGCGAATGATGGTCACGTCGTCCTCGTCGGAGCCGAGCACGAACATGCCGTGAATGCGTATCCCGTGGTCGTGAAACTTCTTGATACTCGTGGTAATATCTTCAAGCGTTTGCTCCTTCGAGTACAGCTCGAGGGTCTTCGGATTAATCGATTCGAACCCAACATAAACGGTGGAGCAATTTGACTGCTCCATGAGACCCATCAGTTCGTCGTCGTTGGTGACGTCGACACGCACCTGGGCGGTCCATGCCGGAGTGATTCCTTCATCAATCATTCGACGCAGTAGTTCCTTCGCGCGTCGTTTGCTGGCGGTGAAGTTATCATCGTAGAAGAAGATAGTACGGTTTGCGTAGGGGCGAAGGTTCTCAATAACCTTGTCGGTTGAGCGGAAGCGATATCTCCTGCCGAACATTGGCGTGACCGAACAGAACTTGCAATGAAAAGGGCATCCCCTGGACGTGAGTATCGGAACAATCGGTTTGCATTTGAAAAAGCTCCGGGCGCCCGCCCCAAACCCGGCGATGAGGGAAAGGTCGGGCGAAGGATGCGAATCGAGATCGGGGCACAATTCTCGCGAGGGGTTGTGGACTACATGGTCTCCGTCATGGAAAGAAAGTCCGGCAATTGAGTCCAAGGGTCGCTTTCCGTCCAGCGATTCCAGAAGTTCTACGATTGTTTCCTCCCCCTCTCCACGGACAACGTAGTCGGCATGCTCGAGCGCCTCATCCGGGAGAAAGGTCGGGTGTGCGCCTCCCATCACAACGGTTATTCCGTGGTCGCGCACCTCATCTGCTATTTCATACGCCCTTGGGGCGGTTGACGTAATGGTCGAGATTCCCACAATGTCGGCAGACAAGAGTTTGTCCTTGTCCACCTTATGAATCTCTTCCACATAAACCGTGACCTCATGGCCGAGATTCCTGAGGATGGTTCCCACCATTACCGCTCCAAGGCGAGGCAGAGACCATTTGCTGTATATGTGGAAGCCGGGCGCTCTGGGTTCGATAAAAACGATGTTTTTCATTTTTCTGGCACTCCTTATCTCGCGCAATGACGTCGTGAGAAAGTGAAAACTTTCTTGCATTTATCATTGCTTTTGAGGAAGCCGCTGTCAGAGTTGGAATCTTTTGCGTCACTCCAGGACATATTGCCTCTTCCTTTGGATAGCCGGCTATTTTTCTTTTCCGGTATCTCTGTCACCAGCCTCTCGGTGGCCAGGAGAAGTTTGGCGATGCTCGATGCGTCCCGGAGCGCCGCACATGCTACCATGGCCGTAATAAACCATCGCGGTTACCTCAACGCCAGTTACCACCTCGTTTGGGCGTTTGTTTTCTTTTGTTCCATCATGTCTTTGAGGCCGATGGCGATGTCCATATGTGCTTCTGCAATAGTGAGCAGGGAACATCGATTATGCGCCTTATCAAAGACACCGCAGTAGTCGTTGCAGTCTTTTTTCTGAAAAGGACATTCATAGACGTCCCCTTTCGCTCCATCTTCGACCATCCTATCCTGCTGCTCCATGGCGCTATTCCTCTCTGTGACGATCGCCAAGTGATCATCTGCGGATATTGCATTCCGCCCCGTTTGATTTGCCCCGTCTCGGTGTTTTTCGGAATGAAGATGTTTCTGTCTCTTCACCCCTGTTGTGCTCGCAAAATAGACTGCGTCCCCGGCGTATTTCAGAAACCGCTCGGCGCCGGCGCACATTTGAGTCCTTCAATGTTGATTTTCACCTTTCCAAAATGCGGAACGGCAGCCATTTCTTCAAGCAGGCAGCACAGTTCCACCGGTTTGACGAAGCCATTACTCGAAAAATCCAACACAACCCGCTCAATGTGGCCGACAGGAGGCAGCATGTCACGGATATGTCTGAATGCGGCCAGGCCCTCGAACTCCTGTGTGAAAATGACTTTCACATCCCTTTCCTCGAATAAGACTTTCAGGATAGCCTGATCCATTCCAATACCCTCCTTATCCCCAAGAACTCCATCGATTTGCAAATATCTTCGCCGTTCGATGCGCCTCTTTCACAAGATTTCGACAATGCTCCTCGGTCAGGCAAAGCTATCCCAAGGAAATGTGGTGTTTCCGGTTCGTTCTTTCAGAGACCGTGGCGGCTTACCCCACGCCTCTTCGCCGTGGTAATCAGGATGCGAGCAAATACATTGCATGCGGCAGGGGCACACTTTCGATGGGCGGTCAACCCGCGCCTCACATTCGCACCATCCCGCCACGAACGGGTCATATTCCTTTCCACAATGCCGGCATTTCACAAAAGGATAAGTCGGCGCCGCCGCCTTCTGTTTCATAAGCCCTGTTCGCCTTTGTCGAACACCGGGAAGGATTCGGACAGAGTGACCACTTCACGGCACGTGAGCTCCGGACGCTTCAGTCGTTGATCGCGGATTGGACTATCGCCAATATCTCGTCAGACTTCGTTTTCCCTTTCGTAAGAAAATGGTTGGCCCCGCTTTGATAAGCAAGTTCTCGATATTCGGGCAGGTCATGACTTGTAAGTATGGCTATGCGGACGTCCGGATGGAGATTTTTGATGTGTCTCGTCAGTTCGAAACCGTTCTGCCCCGGCAATCTGATGTCCATAAAGATGAGACGGGGGCGCGTGCCATCAACCCTTTCCATAGCCTCTTTCCCGTTTGCCGCCTGCATGACCGACACGGTGGGAAATCGTTCGAGTATCATGGATTTGAGGGTTTGCCGAAATTTGCCGTTGTCTTCAACAATCAGTATTTCGGGCATTTTGAATTCTTCCTGCGCCTTCTCCGAAAAGCAGTGCGTCATGCACGTCAAGGTATTGCCTTCAACAATTTACATTCCAGGCATTTGGAATCCTCCCAGTGGCTTTTTGGGAAAAGGAGCGCTCTGTATACGCTTCCACTTTACCAGAACCTTTCAACATGTTATATTGGTAAAAAAATGCATTTGAGAAGGTATATGTATGCATTTTTGCGGGTATTTGTGTGCAGGGGGGATGAGCAGGCGGTCCTTCCAAACGGCGGAATACGAGTGGAGTTCCGGATATCCCTTGTCGGTTCGCCGGAAGCATTATGGTTTTCTGTCCCTGGTGACAGCCTTCATAACGCAAGGAACACACGAATGTATGGTAATAATGGGCCAATGGTCGGTTCGGCGAGATAGGGCCGGGGGCTGCAACCAAGAAGGGCAGAAACAGATGCTCCGTTCTGAGTAATCGTATTTCTGAGATTTTCACCATGGGGGAAAAAAAGCAGATTGTCATAGCCGAAGACCATGCAATAGTGCGGGAGGGTCTGCGCTCGCTCTTGGGTTCCAGCACGGAATTTGAGGTTGTGGAAGAAGCGGCAGACGGTCTCGATGCTGTCAGGTGCGCCGAACGACACAACCCCGACCTCTTGTTGTTAGACCTCGCCATGCCGAAGATGAATGGGCTGGAGATCATTAAGGAGGTTAAGCGGCGCTCTCCGGAAACCAGAATCCTGGTGTTGACCGTCCAGAAATCCGAGGAGCATGTTCACGCAGCCTTCCAATCGGGCGCAGACGGCTACTGTTTAAAGGATGCCAGTTATACCGAGCTATTGGCGGCGATGAAAAGCGTGGTGTCGGGAAAGCCTTATATCAGTCCGGAAGTTGCCGGAAGAATCCTGGAAGGATACTTGGAAGGGCGGAAAACCTCGAAGCCCGGTTCGCCATGGGATACCCTCACCCAGCGAGAAAGAGAAATCCTGAAGTTGATTGGTGAAGGTTACAAGAACCGAGAAATCGCCGAAGACCTCTGTATCAGCAAAAAGACGGTGGAAAGGCACCGCGCCAATTTGATGAGAAAACTGGGTCTCCATAATACAGCGGCCTTAACGGCCTACGCCATCGAAAAAGGGTTGGTCGCAAAATAGTCATCTATTCATGTTGGCCATGACACCCGAATACTGGTTCCTTCGCCTTCTGCGGATGTCAGGTGAAAGGCTCCTCCGAAAAGCTCGGTTCGCTCCCTCATGCTCGTAACACCGGTCCCGGATAAATAGCTTTGCTCGGTTAACGCTTCTTCTTGTTTGAATCCCTGACCGTTGTCCTCAATTGACAATTCTATTGTGCCCATCCCCTTTTCGAGGCGCAGGCGCACAAGGTCTGCCCGACTGTGTTTGGAAACGTTGTTCAGGGCTTCCTGAAGTATCCTGAAAATTACGATTTTAAGTCGGTTGGGCACTTCGCTCTCCTCGATGGCGATCTGTTGCTCTATGCGGATACCCGGATAAGTCTCCTGAAATTCCCGACAAAACCAATTAATTGCCGCCAGTATTCCCATATCATCCAGAACCGTCGGTCTCAGATTTGTCGAGATTCTCCGGGTTTCATCAATTGCGTCTTCAGTTGCTGAAATCGCCTTTTCCAACAATTTCCTCTGTGGGGTTGGAGCCGCTCCTATATCGCGTAACGCGCTTTCGAGACGATACTTGAGGCCGGCCAAACCTGAACCGATGCTGTCATGGATATCCCGCGCGATCAACTTTCTTTCGACCTCCTGAGCTTCCATGAGCTTGACAGTGAGAACCCGAATCTGCTCCACGGCGCGCCTGCGCTCGATGATTCCACCCAGGCGGTCAGCAATAAGATCGATCACATTTCTCTGTTCCCGAAGGGGAGAGCCCTTCTCCGTCTCGGGTCGTTTCTTCAAAAAGTAGACATGCAAGGCGCCGACTTGCTTCCCCTGCACAGTGATTTTGCTGGTTTGGCTCCAAATGCTTTCTTTGAAATGATAACTCTTATATTCCTTCCCTTCCACGATTACCCGCGCGCAGGCGACCTCTGGATTCCACAAAGATGAACAGAGAAGATTAACCGTTCCCTGAATTATCTCATCTATTGAAATGCCGGGCCTGCTGGTAAGAGCGGAAATGCCAAAGATGCAATTCAGTTCCTTAACTCGCTCTTCGAGATAATACGTCCGCTCTCGGAGCGCCTCATCCATTTGCATGGGGCTTGTAATGTCGCGTGCGGCGGCAAGTATAACCGCTCGACCTTCACGCAGCAGCGGCGTAAATCTGATCTCGACAGAAAATGAGGCGCCTCCTTTTTTGCGCATATGCACGGATTCCGAAAAGAAGCTCTTTCCCCCAACGAGGTCTTCGCTGGCGGCATGAAAGAGACCGAGGTGCTCAGAGTCAACGCTCTCGTGCATCGTTTTTTCCAGGAGTTCCTCTCTTGAGAACCCGCAGGCTGAGCAGGCTGCCGGGTTGGCATCCAAAATTCTGCCATCAAGGTCTATTAAGAACAAGAGGTCTGATGCCGATTCAAAGATGCCGTGGTAGCCATTTTCACTTTCCTTAAGCGCCTTTTTGGTCTGGTCAATGTCATCGATCAGCCCATGAACGCCGTTTTTGAGCGCAGAGACCTCATCGCCCGATTCCGCCGCTGACTCATTGGCTTGTTCTGTCTCAGTCACAAGTCTGTGAAGCGGTTTGAGAACCTGAAGAATGAAAATAACAAACACCAGGGCGCCCGTGACGGCAACAGCCAAGACACCAACCAGAGCGATGCGCCTGAGACGCGTCCCGTGGGTATAAAAGTCCGACCACGCCACATTGAGATTTCGCCCGTGGATATCTCTGTACTCCCTGCATAGACTGAGTATGGCGAAGAACCGGTCTCCTGCCTTCTGGTGAAGATTAATCCCGGCGTCGAGGTCTCCGGCTTCATAGAACTCGAGCGCCCTGTCTTCGGAGGTTCTGTAGTGTCCATACTCTGATTCGATTCGATCAAGCGTTTTTCTTGAAACCTCACTCTGATCGATTACCCGGGCTTCTTTGAGTCGTTCATGGAAATCCTGTCGACGCTTCTCTAATTCTTTTTTTTGCCAGTCTCGGTGAGCTTCCAGAAGATAATAGGACATGTAACTTCTTTGGCGAACCAAAGCGGCCTCCAAATCGCTGCCTGCTTCCACCGCGGCCAAACTCGGCTGGATGACAGTCGTAACGAGCGCTTCCATGCGATGGCCGGACCAAATAATTCCCAAACTGACCGCTATCGCACTCAATACCAATGCGCTCAAGACAGGAATTATCCGAGTCCGGAGACCAAACCGCGACAATAAGTTCACACTTGTTCACCACCCCGGTCATATCCATCTACACGACGAATATGCGTCACGTTCAAGATAATCGGAGACCTGAAACCGTTTCTTCTCTTGGCGAATCTTTTCCCGCGGAGCGCGCTCCGCCCCGCACGCAAGATTGCTGGATCACTGTATCATAAGATGGCTTGCTATACCTGTCGGCGACAATTCCGCCATGCCTTTCACAGTGCTTCATGAGCACCGGTATACAGTAACGGAACGTCCCGGCCCAAACCTCCCAATCTGTCGCATGTCAGGTTTTTCAAACATATTATGGCGACATCCGATTTGTCAAATACG
>CAYVQZ010000105.1:0-8241 GCA_964453435.1 uncultured bacterium | reverse complement strand
CTCGAAAGGGTCGTTCGAGCAACGAACAGCAAGAGGAACGGAGGAGCTATGCCGACAAAACACAACCTGATGGTCAAGGTTATCGACGCGCGCGCGGGCGAGGTGCAGAAAATCCTCAAGGGGGCAGGCGTCCGAGTCGTGAGCGTCGTAGAAATCCACAAAGAAGAGGTCGCCGAAACGGAGGCGACTGCTGAAGAGGCGGCGGAAAAATGAATCCGTCTCAGGGTTGCGCGTTGCGCCGAACGGGCGAAGCCCTGATTCCGGAGACATGGACTTATGGGCCGAAGGTCACGCTCCGCGTGATTCCGTGTCCCCGGAATTAACAAGCCTTGGGTTATTGGGGGACACCATGCCGCATGGTGTCCCCCAATAACCTGGTTGCGGCTGCGCTGCGCAGTGAATCTATCCCATGGTTGTACAAACGAAGCCAAGGAGGGTGTCCCACGATTTATGGTAAAGGTTGTTCGCTTCGGGGACAGTGAGGGTGTCCGATAATTCGATATCCTGCGCTTCGGGAACAGTCCCGATTCTACGGCGCTTCGTGTCCGTAAATCTGGGACAGTCCCCTGCGCGCTTGGCAATTGTGGGACAATCTCAGAGGGGCTATACCCTGTCGTAGTTCGAAAAAGTTTTGTCAACCCGTCAGCGGGGCGGTTTGCATTAATTTAAATCGGATAAGAGAGCGATATTTACGGGAGGTCTGAGCAGATGAAGGAGAGCGGCGCAAGCGGTTTTGGCGAGCTGAATCCATCGTTGAGGATACTGATGGGACCCGGTCCGAGCAATGTTCATCCACGTGTGCTGCGGGCAATGAGCACCCCGCTTGTGGGTCACCTTGACCCCGATTTCCTCGAAGTCATGAACGAGGTCCAGAACCTTCTGCGGCAGCTCTTCCGAACGGAAAACCGGCTCACCATTCCCATTTCGGGCACGGGCAGTTCCGGCATGGAGGCCTGCTTCTGCAATCTGCTCGAGCCGGGAGACGCGGTTCTCGTGTGCGTGAACGGCCTCTTCGGCGAGCGTATGTGCGATGTCGCCGAGCGACTGGGCTGTGAAGTGAGCCGGGTGGAGGCGGAGTGGGGCAAACCGGTGGACCCCGACTCCGTGAAAGACGCCTTGAAATCGAGCCCGGCCAAAGTCGTGGCGGTCGTGCACGCCGAGACGTCAACGGGAGTGAGGCAACCCATCGAGGAAATCAGCCGCATCGCGAAAGAACATGAAACCCTGCTCGCGGTCGACACGGTAACGTCTCTCGGTGGTTGTGAAGTCGAGGTGGACAAGTGGGGGATTTCCGCCTGTTACAGCGGCACCCAGAAATGCCTGAGCTGTCCGCCCGGCCTGTCGCCGGTGTCGTTCAATGATTCGGCCATTGACGCGCTGCACTCGCGAAAGCGCAAAGTCAGCAGTTGGTATCTCGACTTGAGCATGATTGAAAAATACTGGGGAGAAGACCGTTTTTACCATCACACGGCTCCCATCTCGATGATCTACGCGTTGCGGGAATCGCTGCGAATCATCATGGAAGAGGGGCTGGATGCCCGGTTTGCCAGGCACCGCTTGAACCATCTTGCCCTGGCGGAAGGCCTGAAAACTCTCGGCATCGAGTTCCTTGTCGAAGAAACATATCGGCTTCCCATGCTGAATGCGGTGAGAATTCCCGACGGCGTGAACGACCTCGGCGTGCGAAAACGGCTGCTTTCCAAGTTCGGAATCGAGCTTGGCGGCGGACTCGGACCGCTCAAAGGGAAGGTGTGGAGAATCGGGTTAATGGGTCATTCGTCGACAAAGCAGAACGTCATCCTTTTCCTTACAGCGCTCGAAGAAGCGCTGGTCGCGGAAGGTTTGAAAACGGCTCCCGGCGCTGCAAGCGCCGCCGCAATGGAAGCATACTCCCGGCATGAACAGCAGGTGGCTTAAGCGCAGCCTTCGCGGCATTGTCGGCTCGCAATCAGTCCTTGACGATGCCGCGGGCCTCGCGGCATATGCCTACGACTCGTCCCTTCACAGTGCGACACCGGACCTCGTGCTGCTTCCCCAGACATCGGACCAGGTTGCCCAGATTGTGAAGCTGCTCCACCGCGAGGGAGTTCCCTACGTGGCGCGCGGAGCCGGCACGAACCTGAGTGGCGGCTCGATAGCGACAGTGGGCGGAGCGGTGCTCGCGCTCGGCGGGATGAAGCGCATCCTCAGCATCGAACCCGAGAACTTTTCCGCTCGCGTGGAGCCGGGGGTGACCAATCTCGAACTTCAGGAAGCGCTTGCGCGGTTCGGGTTCTTTTTCGCGCCCGACCCGGCAAGCCAGAAGGTCTCGACAATCGGCGGAAACGTGGCCGAGAACTCGGGCGGCCCGCACTGCCTGAAATACGGGGTCACGACGAACAACATTCTCGCCGCCAGAATTGTGACACCCGAGGGCGAACTGATTGACCTGGGGTCGGACACGCCCGATGCGCCCGGCTGCGACCTGCTCGGCCTTTTCGTCGGCTCGGAGGGAACGCTGGGTATCGCTACAGAGATAACCTGTCGCATTTTGCCCGTTCCGCAGGCAACGAGAACCATGCTTGCGGTCTTCGACTCGACAGAAACGGCAAGCAACGCGGTGTCGGAGATTATCGCCGCCGGAATAGTTCCGGCGACTCTCGAGATGATGGACAATCTGGTGATACGCGCGGTTGAGGAATCGCTGCGCGCGGGCTATCCGACGGACGCAGCCGCCGTGTTGATAATCGAGGTCGATGGCATCGAGGAGGGGCTCGGAGAGACCGTCGCCGAAATCGAACGTATCTGCCGCCGCAACAACGTTCGCGAATTGCGCACGGCACAGAACGAACGGGAAAGAGACCAGCTATGGGCCGGACGGCGCGGCGCGTTCGGCGCGGTCGCGCGACTGTTCCCGAACTATTCGGTCTCCGACGGAACTGTTCCGCGAACAAAGCTGCCGGGCGTCCTGCGCAGAATCGCCGAGATCGGAGAAATATATCAACTGCAAATCGGCAACGTCTTTCACGCGGGCGACGGAAATCTGCATCCGCTCGTATTTTTCGACTCGCGAGACCGGCGCCAAGTCGAGCGGGTTCACTGCGCGAGCGAGGAGATTCTGCGGGCGTGCGCAGACGTCGGCGGCACGATCAGCGGCGAGCACGGCGTGGGCTCCGAAAAAATCGGGGCCATGGCGCTGGTGTTCGGGCGAGACGAGATTGAGCTGATGCGAAAACTGAAACAATCGCTTGATCCCAACGGTGTCTGCAATCCGAACAAAATCCTGCCCCCCACGACGGAACCCGAACGGCGTGGACGACCGCGCGATGCAATCGGCTGTATTGAGAGCGCGGACGGGCCGCCGGGAATAAGAACCTATAGCCCTTCCCATCCGGACGAGGTCGCGGCGCTTCTCTCGAAACTCGGGAAGAACGGGACGCGCTTCGCGGCGGTCGGCTCGATGACTCTTTTCCGGACGCTCCCCATGAATCCCGCGCCGGAAGCGCTCGTTGACATGAAACGCCTGCGCTCTATCGGCGAACACGACGCTGCTAATCTGACAGTGACCGTCCAGGCGGGCCTGACGCTGGAAGAATTGCAGAAAAGTCTGGCGGAGCGCGGGCAGTTCCTCCCGCTCGACGCGCCCCCCGAGGCGACACTCGGCGGCGTCGCCGCCTCTGCGTTGCCCGGCCCCCGCAGACATTTATACGGAGCAGCCCGCGACCTCGTGCTCGGGCTCACGTTCGTGACCGCGGAAGGGCGGGCGCTTACAGCCGGCGGGAAAACCATAAAGAATGTCGCCGGCTACGATTTCGGGAAATTGCTCATAGGCTCATGGGGCGCCCTGGGGGTCATAACCGACTTGACGTTCCGGCTCCTGCCGCTCGCGAGGACACGCGCGGCGGTTGTGGCGAATTTTGAGGAACTCGGGCAAGCCTGCGGCGCAGCGAACAGCATATTGGGCTTGAGATTGAGCCCCTCGCTCATCGCCCTTTCAAAAAAATGGGGTCTGTCCCTATTTTTCGGCGCGGAAGGGGGACCTGCGGCCGTCAGGCGCCAGATCGACACCATGACCAGCGTGTGCGCTCAACACGGGGCCGAGGTCTCCGAAACGCATACGGGAACAGCATATGACTCGCTTGTGTCCGAACTGGCCCGAATGTGCTACTCCTCGAACTGGTCGGAATCGCTTCTGAGTGTTTGCGCCGGCGTTCGATGCGGCGAAATCGCTCGGACACTGAACGAGCTGACAGCCATGGAAAGCGAATGGCCGACAAAGGCCCGCTACATGGCCAACATGGCGGGAGGATGTATCTATATTAACTATCCGAAACCGACGGACTCCGACCTGGTCAGCAGCGAAACCATATTTCGAAGACTGCAAGAGCGCCTTTCTTTCTCGCACATCACCGTGCTGTCCGCCGCTTCCGGACCGGGAAGCGATATTCCGTTTATAACAAGGACGCGCAATTCCGGCTCATGGAGCAGCCGCATCAAGGCTTGCTTCGACCCGGTCGGAGTGATGAATCCCGGACTGAAGATATGACAGACCGCACAAACAAATATCGGGAACTCGCCGAACTCTCCGCCGAAATTGCGCGGTGCGGGCGATGCGGTTTCTGCCAGAGCGTTTGTCCGGTGTACCAGGTGTCGCATCTGGAGAACTCCGTCGCGCGCGGTCGCAATATGTTTGCGAAGGGACTCGTCTCGGGAACTCTCGAATTCGCTCGCGAGGATGAGGCGTTCTTCACGGACTGCCTGCTGTGCCGCGCCTGTGTCGAGGTCTGTTTTTCCGGTGTGCGCACCGACGAAGTGGCGCTGGCCGGCAGGAGAACCGGGAGGCGGCTTCGCGGTGTATCGCCCGCTTACAAGTACGTCTTCGAGCGTCTCTTGACCGACCCCGACCGGCTCGGCGCCCGCCTTCGCTTGATGAGAACGAAGAAAGACGCGGCGTTCAAGGGGCTTCGGTCCGCGCTGGGCGTTCTCGGGTGGCTCGCCCCGGTTCGAGTGGAGACCGCAGCAAAGAAACTCGAACAAGCGAGCAGGCTGCTGGTCGAGATTCCGGAGAGCTTCCTCAGGGAACGGCTCGCGGGAAGAAGGAAGGCCCGCGGAAAACCAGTTCGCAACGCTGTCTTCTTTGTAGGGTGTGGAACGAATTTCATGTTTCCGGAAACGGGCGAGGCAAGCATCGCCCTCCTGGAGGCGGCCGGCTATGAGACGCACATTGCGCAAAACGTCTGCTGCGGATTGCCTGCGTTTGCCCATGGAGCGCTCGGCGCCGCACGCAACCTGGCGCTGAAAAACCTCCAGATGCTCTCGGACACCGGCGATTGCATTGTCGTAACCGACTGCTCAAGTTGCGCGTCGTTTCTGAAGGACTACCCGAAAATGCTCGAGGCTGAAGGAAGGTGCGGGGAAGAATTGGCGGCCCGTGCAGAACATTTTTCTTCCCGGGTGCGGGACATCGTTGAGATACTCGGGGCAACCGTTGGCGAGACGGGAAATGTGTCGGACGGGCCCCCGACGTTCGCTCCCACGACAACTCGTGAATCCATGAAAGCCGAAAGGAGCGGGGATTCGGCAATGGGGAACCGGCATTCGCCGTGTATCTCATCACATATGTCGGAACCCTTCGGAGCGTTCAAGGCGAACGCCGTGGGGATAAGCTCGGAAGGAGCCTTTTATCGAGACCACGATGCGGGGCAACCGCCGTTGACCGTCACGTTCCACGATCCCTGCCACCTGAGCAGACATCAAAATCTCTCGGCGACAGCGCAAAACGTCCTCAGGGCCCTGCCCTCGGTCGATTTTTTGGAAATGAACGAATCCGACTGGTGTTGTGGCGGCGCCGGCGCCTTCGCCGTCGAGCACCCGGACTTATCGGTCCAAATACTCCAGCGAAAGCTTGCCAACGCGAAATCTTCAGGCGCCGCCGTGATTGCCACCACGTGCCCCTCGTGCATCATGCAACTGCGAGCAGGGCTTGCGACAGGAGGACCTTCATCGAGAGACGAAGCGGGAACGCAAAACCGGCTGAGAGTTCGTCACTTGGTGGAAATCGTGAGAGACACACACAGACTCCGGTAGCCGCAATCCCGCGAATCACGCGAATCATCCGCCCGGCCCGACAGGTTGGCGACCGTGAGTGGACCCCTCGGTTGCTCCTTGCGCAGAAAACGCGACGAAGGGGGAGGATGAATTAATCCCACGATTTTCCATTCTGCCGACAAGCCGAAGTCCTCATTCCGGGGACATGGATTTATGGGCCGACGGTCACGCTCCGCGTGATTCCGTGTCCCCGAAATCAGCAAGTCCTGATCAATCGTGAGAAACTTTCACGGTTCGGAAATTCGCTTCTGCAACGAGCGCAGAAGCCGGGGTTTGTCGAGGGGTCTCGGAAAATAATCCTGGTACTCGCTTCCCGAGTTTTGAATATCGGTGGTGAAGATGACGGGAATTCGCGAAAGACGGCTGTCGGCTTGCATTCGGGCCGCAATCTCGAAGCCTGATATGCCCGGCATAACGACCTCAACGACAACAGCGTCCGGGCTCAAACGGCGAATCTCCCCAAGCACGCCGCGCGGATTGAAATAGCTTACGACGTCGAAATCGTTTTCCTGGAGGAACCGCGCCACCTCGTTCGCGCGACCCGGGTCGACATCGACCACGACCACTTTCGGCTTGACTCGTGCTTCCGCTTCTTTCCTCATGTGCCTCCGCCCGTGAATTTCCTCCTCCGATGCATGGCTTCTACAACTTGATCTTTATCTCCGCCACCCTATAGATAGTCAGGTCACTTCGTCCTTCCAGGGTAATGGGGTCATACGAAGGATTCAACGGCTCCAACATCACCTGTGCGCCCTTTTGAACGTAGCGCTTCACCATGACTCCTTCGTCCGATTTCGCGAGCACAATGTCACCCGATTCACACTGCATGTTCGGAGAGACCAGCAAATAGTCTCCTTCCTTGATTCTCCCTCCCACCATGCTGTCGCCCTCGGCGATGACATAAAACGCGTTCGGGTCGCTCGAATCGGTCAGCTCGTAATTTGCGCCGAATCCGGGAGGAAATTCCATATCGCCGACTTCCATCCACTCGCCACAGGAAACTCGATTGATTACGGGAACATAGCGGTAGCGCTCGGGAATGGGACGGGGTGCGGGTCCGGATATTATTTCTATCAGCGATACTTCCAGGGCCTCTGCTATTCGAGAGAGAACCTCAAGCGATGGGTTCTTTTTGCCGCTTTCGATCTCGATGACATAAGACTGGGAAATGTCAGCCCTTTGGGCGAGAGTCGAGCTCGTCATTTTGGGGGTTTTCGATTTTCTCAGTGCCCTGATGCGGTCGCCGATTCGCAAGCTGGCCCTCACTTTCCGGTTTGATTCTATACAATGTTGGGCGAATTGTCAAGACGGGCGGCGGTTTTTGGCGGAAATAGCGACCGGGGGCTTGACAAGATAATCGCTATATGCTATAATAATAGCTATAAGCGATAAATTTGGAGCCTGATATGTGTGAAATTGTGTCGCCACAAAACCTTCCAAAACTCAAATGCCAGCTTGAGGCATGGGACACGCACCTGAGCGAATACGGGCTCGAAGACAGGCGCAGGTTCGTTGCGTGGTTAATGGCAAGGTTTTCTCCGCGCGAGCTGGCGCTGTCAGCCGATTCGGAAACCGACAGGCAGACGCTTTGGCGCACATATTTGCGGGACCGTTACGGCCCGTAAAAGGATGACATTGTAAGAAGAAACCGGAGCGGCGGGAACCCCGAAGATGGCGGAGTACTTCAACGCAAAAGAGATTCTCCCGAAAGAGCTTCTGGCGAAAATTATGGATTATATCCCTCACGAATGCCGGGCGGGCGCCGTTCTATACTTCAGCGAGGACTACTACCAGAGGCGCAATGCAGAGATAGTTCGCTACTTTCAGGAATGCCGTTCCAGTCCGCTGTTCGGCAGCCATCTCGAAATCTACGAAGCTCTTTCCGAGCGGTTCGGATTAACGAAACGGCGCATTATCGAAATTGTGAAAGAGGCGCGTCGGTCGGGTGAACGGCTCGGCCCTTCGCGGCGCAAATATTCCGGGGTGCGCGTGCGTCGCTCCGACCGCACCATGCGTGTGCGGCAGGGGTCTCAACGATGAATCGAGCGTGTCCGATAATTTCCTATAGCGGTTCTCTGCTCAAGGGGACAGTGAATCCGTCTCACTCATTTTCGACAGTTTGAGGAGGAGTTCGCCGAAAAATCTTTAAAAACC
>CAYVQZ010000104.1:0-8417 GCA_964453435.1 uncultured bacterium | reverse complement strand
CCCGCGAGGGAAAGATTGCAACCACACAGACAGGAAGCCGCGAAGACACATTTGCGTCCATAATTTGTTTTCTGTCGCCTGTTGAAATTCGCATTCGCCTATCCGCCCATTGACATACGGAACCGGTGATATTATAATGGGTTTCGGCGGAAAGCCGGTTCGAGAATTCACTGAGGGTGAATCGAGAGACAGGTTCGCCCTTTTCGTCGGAATCACGCGGATTTCGGCGGGAAGGGCTTTTTGCTATCAGCCAGCGGGAGCCGGTTCCATGGTTGACCGCCTGCAGTCATCGGGCACGGCAAGCGTGCCGCATAATCCGGATGTGCGCAAGGCGCCGCATGAAGATCACGAAAAGTATTCTTGAACTCATGGGATAAATAATACGATACGCGGGTCAGATGATTGAATTCGAGCCAGGGAGGTAACCACAGGACGCATGGCCAAGAAGGCGCTGAACGAGGCCGAAAAGAAAATGGAGGAGCTGGTCTCGCTTTGCAAGAGGCGCGGCTTCATTTTTCAGAGCAGCCTGATATATGGCGGCATCAATAGCTGCTGGGACTATGGTCCGCTCGGGGTGGAGCTGAAGGGCAACATCAAGCGGTACTGGTGGAAGACAATGACCCAGGACCGCGACGACATCGAGGGATTGGATGCGAGCATTATCATGCACCCGCGCGTGTGGGAGGCCTCGGGCCATGTCGAAGGATTTACCGACCCGCTTGTCGACTGCAAGCAATGCAAGCACCGGTTCCGGGCCGATGAGATAAACGGCGGGAAATGTCCCGACTGCGGCGGCGAATTGACCGAGGCCCGGCAGTTCAATCTGATGTTCAAGACGTTTGTGGGACCGGTCGAAGAAGACGCCGCAATAGTGTATCTCCGGCCGGAGACGGCGCAGGGCATTTATGTGAACTTTCTCAACGTGATGGGACCGGCGCGCCAGAAAATTCCCTTCGGGATAGCGCAGATCGGCAAGGCGTTCCGCAACGAGATAACACCCGGCAACTTCATTTTCCGCATGCGCGAGTTCGAGCAGATGGAGATGCAGTACTTCGTTCGGCCCGGCGCCGACGAGGAGTGGTTCGAATATTGGAAGGAACGCCGGTTCCAGTGGTATCTCGACATCGGCATCAGAAAGGAGCGGCTCCGCTATCACGAGCATTCCCCGGGCGAATTGGCGCACTATGCCCGCAAAGCGTTCGACATCGAGTACGAGTTCCCGTTCGGATGGAAGGAACTCGAGGGTATTCACAACAGGACCGACTTCGATTTGCGCCGGCATCAGGAATACTCCGGGAAGGACCTCACCTACTTCGACCAGGAAATCAATGACCGATATATTCCGTTTATTATCGAGACATCGGCCGGCGTCGACCGGACTCTGCTGACATGCCTGATTGACGCGTTCGAGGTGGAGAACCCGGGCACAAAGGAGGAACGCAGGGTTCTGCGTCTGTCACCGAAGTTGGCGCCCGTCAAAGCGGCCATTCTGCCGCTGGTTAACCGCGACGGCATGCCCGACGTCGCCAGGAAGATCGCGGACGAACTCAGGCCTCGCCTGAAGATTTTCTATGACGACGGCGGGTCCATCGGACGCCGCTACCGGAGACAGGACGAGGCCGGCACGCCATTCGGAATCACGGTCGATTCGCAGACGCTCGAAGACGAGACAGTCACCCTTCGCGAGCGCGATTCGATGCGGCAGGAGCGGGTGAAGATATCCGCGCTCGTAGGCGAGCTTCTGAGTCGCATCGCTATTTGACAAGGAACCAATATTGCCCATCATGCAAGTCGGGGTTATATCGGACACACACGATTTTTTGAATCCCCGACTATTTGACGTGTTCCATGGCGTGAAGCATATCCTGCACGCGGGCGATATAACCTCGACGGACATGATTATCGAGCTGAGCGCCATTGCGCCGGTCATCGCAGTCTACGGCAACATGGACCCGCACGATATCAGGATGCGATATCCGGAGGACCAACGCGTTCTGCTCGACGGAAACGATATTTTCATGACGCACAACGGGGGCATGCTTCTCCGCAGTCCCACTATGTTCAACACACGCGTCGGCCTCAAGCGGCCCGACGTGTTCATATGGGGTCATACCCACCGGGCGGAGGCCAGGTTTATCGACGGGATGCTCAGCTTGAACCCGGGCTCGGCCAGCAGGCCGATGTTCGACTCGAGCGCATCGGTCGCGCTGCTCACTCTTGACCCCAAAAAGCCGCCGCACGCCGAAATCATAACGATAGAGTAGCGGACAGGTCACGGGGGAAGGAGAGTTTGTCCGATAATTCGTTGATGCCCCCGAAGCAACCATTTCAGAAAGGGGGACAAAGGGGGATTTCTCCAAACGGGGCGCCAGTTCTCACGCGAAGACGCGAAGAACGCAAAGGAAATAATCCGCGTTCATCCGCAGCTCCGACCCCTCTGTTCCCGCCTTCGTGTAATTCGCCCAATTCGTCGAATTCGTGTTCCCGGATCCATGCAAACCTGTCCTGAGCGTCAGTCGAGTGGTTCCGCTGTGAGAAAATTCGTGTGGAATCCGCTTCCGCCGGCCTATTCGTATTCCTCCGGCGACACGTAGAAGGCCGAATCCGCAGAGTCATTCGGGTCGAACGCCCTCTTTATTTTCTTTATCCATCCGACAAATTCATCCGAGTGAGGGCGAGCCGCTTTCAGGGCCGATTCCTTGAAACTCAACGCGTTCTCCAGGCTGTTTATGCCCAGGCCCCACTCGACAATCTTTTTGTCCCCTTTTTCGAGAAGTTCCGCGGTCTTCTTCGATGACGCGGGGTCTGCCGGGTCATACAGCGTAAGAATCTCTATGTGGGCGCATCCGTCTCCGTAAACGACGCCCCACGCGGGCTCGGGACCCACTTGCATGATGTGGCCCGACTCCTGGCCCTCCTTCACTATCTCTTCGGCGGACAGGCGTGTCAGCGTGGCCATTGCATCGATTGATTCCTCGCCGACCGGAGAGATAATGAACGAGCCTGTCGCCCTGAACGCCGCTTTGTTCATGCCCTGGGCGGTCACCGACAGGTTGAACAGGAGCCCCTTTGCCTTGTCGTCGAGCGGGAACAGCATGCCCCGTGTTCTTTCCAGTATCGCTTCGAAGCAACGGTTCCTGTAGTCCATCTCCCTGGCGGAAGCGGCGTCGAGCAATACGATGGCGCTGAACGCGAGCGCAGTTCTCTGGTCCTCGGGAATGTTTTTCATGAACTGCCACAGTTCGTCGTTCGATTCGGTTGCAAGCATTGCGACAATGCCCGCCCCGAACCGCTGAAGGCTGAACGCTATGGCCTCTTCGTACATCAGATGCAGAAAGTCGCTCAGTTGCTCTCTTCCGGGGAAAATAACGCAATGCACCGCAAAGTTGTCCGGAACCTCCATACAATAAATCGGCGCCTGCCCCGTCACCTTCAGTCTGGGAGGGCCATACCAGGGATACAGCTTCGTGGCGACCTTCGTGAAAATACCGATTCCTCCGTTCGCGCCTCCGTATCCCCTCAGAACACCGCGCAGGCTCGGACCGGGTCCGTCTCCGTTGAACCAGCCGGAGCCCGTCCCCAGCGAGCCCAGGCGCAGAATGTCGCCGTCCGGCAACACCCATTCGACGGCCAGCAGGTTTCGGCCCCCGAAATCGGTGCTGATGTTCGTTGGGCCGCTCCCGAAGTGGGCGGCCGTTCCGGCCAGCGCCGACGCGCTCGGGCCGGCCCCGAGCATATTCGGGCGCAGCCCCACCTTCATCGTCTCCAGGAAGAGCCTCGCCTGCGAGACATACGGCTCGACAACCCCAATCCTGTTCTTTTGGTCTATCTCGACAATCCTGTCCATGCGCCTCATGTCTATCGGGAGGAACGGAACGTCCGAGGTCATCGCCGAGGTCTCGAAGCCTGTCGCATGCGCGCGGTACCGAATCCCGAACCGGTTGCACACCCGCACGATGGCCTGTATTTCTTCGACGGTCTTCGGGAGCACGACCGCCGGTGGCCTCGGCGAGAACTTCTCGCCAAAGATGAGTTCGTTCCCCCAGACAAAGCAATACGTGTCCAAAACGGTCGGCTCGTCGGTGATGTGTTCCGGCCCGACGATATCCTCGAGAGCGCGATAAGCTTCGCGGGAAAATGGCATCTTCCCCCTCCGTGTCACATGGCCTGGTCGATAAGCTCGATGATGTCGTACACCTTGATTGGAGAATCCGATTCGGACGCGGCATCGAGAAAATTCCTTTTGCACCACGGGCAGGCGCTCACCAACGCTTCGGCGCCGACCGCGCGGGCCTCTTCCAACCGCGCCGCGCCGGTCCACACAGCAAAATCGGGATACGCCTCTTTCACTCCGCCGCCGGCCCCGCAGCACCACGCATATTCCCTGATGCGGCGCATCTCGACGAAGTCGATGCCGGGGATGGCCGTGAGAATGTTCCTCGGCGCGTCATAGACGCCGTTTGCGCCGCACCGCTTCTTCTTCGGCGGCTCATGGATCACCATCTGCCCGTTCACCTTCATTCGCTCGCCCTTCCAATGAACCCACGGCTCCGAGAGCCGGCCAAGGTGGCACGGGTCATGGTAGGTCACCGAAAGGGGAAGACGTTTGGAAAACGTGATTTTTCCGTTTTGCAGGAGCCGTTCAACGAATTCCGTTATATGAAGTATCTCGATATCATGGTTCTGGCCGACCTTGTCGTAGAGAACTTTGAACGCCTGGTAGCAGTCGGCGCATGGCGTGACCACCGTCTTCACCCCGAGAGATTTCCACGCTTCGGTGTTGTGTTGCGCGTATTTCGTCAGTTCCCCGGCGAAGCCCATCTCGTAACTGCGCCCTCCGCAGCATGTCTCCTGCGCGCCCATGATGCCGACGTCCACGCCCGCGCCGACGAGCAGGTTCAACCCTGTTCGCGCTATCGGCCACAGTTCTTCGTCGAAGGAATACCTGCAGCCCGCATGATAGAGAACCTCCGCGCTTTCTTCGGCCAGGTTCTTCGCATCCAGCCCGGCGGCCCAGTTCCCCCGGTCCTGTTTCGGTTGCATCATCATGTTGTCTTCGCGCTTGAGCCCCTCGATGACAACCATGTGTTCGGGAGTTATCTCGCCCTCTTCGACACATCTGAATCTCAGCGCCTGCATGACCTCGTAGGGCTCCAGATCCCTCTCGACCTTGCAGGAAACATCGCACCCGCCGCACATCTGGCATTGGTAAATCATGTCGAGGGTCTTGTCTTCGAGGGTGGTTCGGCCCGTAAGCAGCGACAGCGCCGCAATCTGTCTTCCTCCGGCCGACCAGCCATGAAAATTATACCGGTCGATACTGGGGCATATTGACAGAAACTCGGAGTCGGACATGACCTGGTGAGGGACCCACTTGCAATACGAGCACCTCGTGCACCGGAGCATGTCTTCCTTGAATTGTTCCAGAGCCATCTCTCTTGTCTCCTGACGAAACGTCTGTCAACTCAGAAACATAACTTGCCGGGATTCAATATTCCGTTGGGATCGAATATGCTCTTCAGCTTCCTCTGCGCGATGACCGATTGCGCTTCGCGGCCGTAGGCGAACCGCGCCCATGTCCCATAGGGCCTCGAAAAAAACGCGCCCATGTTCGCGAGAACCTCGCCGCCTCGTTCAACGAGCTCCCTGACCTTTCTCGTTTCGGCCGGACTCCGAGGGTCGAAATTAAAATTGAATTCGAGGTGCGCGTTTGCTCCCTGCACAATCGGCTGGATATATACGCCCATATCCTCGAGCGGGTAGTCACGGTCGGCGCCCAACTGTCGCGCCGTCCCGATGAAATCGGCGGCCTTATCCAACGTGGTCAGAAAGAAGATGTCGCAGCAGCCGCCTCGAAGCCGAAGTTTCCGGTACGGTTCACCGGAGGGCCGGGCCAGAACGCGCGACACGTGCCCGGCGCGCGCGCCCGCAACCGCGGTCTTCAACTCCAGTCCGCAGCGCTGCGCGAGCTCCGCGCATTCCTCCGTCTGATAGGCAACCTTCTCTTCGGGCAGCAGGCCGGCGCCTTCGATTCCGAGAACGAGCGCCCATGGCGGCAACCGGTCGCGCAAGCGCCGGATTTCGGCTCCGTCGCCTTCGAGAAGCGATGCGAGGTTCGCGCTGTTCAGGATGAACAGTTCCTCGCCCAGCTTCTTGTACGTTATTTCATACGCCATCTCGATGAGAGGAGCGATGTCCTCCGACGGCGCGAGGGACAGCCTTTTCACCGTGGCGGCGGGTTTGCATCTGACGGTCGCCCATACGACAATTCCCATCGTCCCCTGCGCCCCCTGCAAGAGCCTCGTGAAATCCACCTGCGACGGTCCCATTCCCCTCATCTGGGCGCGCCCAACCTCCCATTGTTCCTCCAGCGTGCCCGGGCCGGCGGCCGAACCGGTCCGCAGAGAGTCGCCGTTCCCGTAAATCACCTCCACGCACAGCAGGGGGTCTTGCGACTCCCAGTGAAACCGAGGCGTCGTTATGGGAGTTCTCTCGAGGAACGCCGTCACCACCGATTTCGAGCTCCGGGGCGCCAGCGGCATGAGCGGCTCGAGCCCCTCGCGCTTCAGCGCGGGAATCAACTCGCCAAATGTCACCCCTGGCTCGACCATCGCCACGCGATTGCGACGGTCGACTCGAACAATCTGTTTCATTCCGCTCAGGTCGACGACTGCCGTCCCGCCGACACCCGGGACCGTGTCGCCGTAAAAATGGGGCGGCCCCGAACTGACCGGCACGAGCGGCGTCTTCGTTTGGTTGGCCCACTTGACAATGCTCCTCACTTCTTCCGCCGTCCGTGGCTTGAATATGCGTCCCGGCCTGACCCGCGGCGCAAAGCTCGAGTCGGCCGAGTATTCCTCGAGCGATTCCTCGTCGTCGAAGACGTTCTCCACGCCGGCGATTGTTTCCGGTTTCCCTTCGGACATTTCCGCCGCCTTTCAGAAATTTTAATATACAATAGGATACCAATGATTCGCCTGCAATATCCAATCATATTGTCCCGGCTTTGTCAAGGGCCGCAAGGGACTTATTTGCTATTCTAAGGGCTGATTTGCATTTTTCGGCGGATTGTGTATAATGAGGCAGTTCGAATATTGTATATTAACTGTATATTGATACTGTGGAGTTAGATTGATGAGCGCCCGCATTTCGACTGCAACCAAATGGATGAAAATCAAAGAGCTCGCCCGAAGGGCCGGAGTGAGCCGGTACACCATACATTACTATCTCAAGGAAAACCTGCTTCCGCCTCCCCTCAAAACCGGCCGCACGATGGCGCTGTATTCCGATACCCACCTCGAATGCCTGAGATTCATCAGGAGGCTGCGCGAGGAACACGGGCTTCCTGTCTCAGCCATCCGCGACGAAGTGAGGCTGCGCTTCGGCGAGCGCTGGAGGTCGGCGGAGCGCGACGGGCGGCACGGAAACGGGCCGGAGCTCGGTCCCAGGGGAGCGGAACAGCGCCGGCGCATAATCGACGCCGCGCTCGAACTGTTCTCGCGGCAGGGCTATCACCGCACCCATATCGGCCACATCACCGACTCGCTCAGTATCTCAAAGGGAACATTCTATCTCTACTTCGAGACCAAGCACGACCTGTTCGTTTCCGTCATCGACCATCTCGTCAGCGTTCTCACCCGCACGGAGGAGCGGATAGCGGGGGAGACCGACCTGTTCATCCGGATGCGCGAGCGCGCCCGGGCCTACTTCTCGTTCTACAAGCGATATCACAAGATATTCGATATTATCCGGGCCGAATCGATCGGACAGGAAGGCCGCCCGGAAATGAGCATCCAGGCGATTTATCGAAAGATACTCGACCCGCTGACCGGGGACATAGGAAAAGCCCGCGGCTCGGGTCTGTTGCCCGACACCGCCATCGACCCCGAACTGCAGAGCTACATGCTGTTCGGCTCGTTCGATTTCCTCTGCTATCGTCTCCTCATGGACGACAAATATTCCCTCGACGAGATATTGAGCAACTACTCGCTTCCCTTCCGTGAGCCGGCGGACCGGTAGACACGAAAGAAATGTGAGGATGATGCGCTCATCCTCACATTTCCGGTTCTCCTGCAGGCGCGAATTCATTCGCACAGTCTGTCTCTCACCCTTTCATAAAAGGGGACGGAGGGGGATTTGAACAACAGGGGCGCGAGTTCTCACGCGAAGACGCGAAGAACGCAAAGGAAATAATCCGCGCTCATCCGCGGCTCCCACGTCTCTGCTGTGTTTGCCCTTAATCCGTGATAATCCGCCTGCCTGTGCGTTGCACGCAGACAGGCGCCAATCCGTGGTTAAGGTTCTTCGATCTGTTCCCTTCGCGCAATTCGTCCTGTTCGTCGAATTCGTGTATCCACAATCTGTTGCAGACCTCGCCCTCATGCTTCATCTTGTCCCGGAAAGCCCATTACTCGAAC
>CAYVQZ010000103.1:0-8506 GCA_964453435.1 uncultured bacterium | reverse complement strand
TAGCGATTGCCACTGGGGTGTGCGACATGATCGTCGCTTGGAACATATCTCTGTAGGGGCACGGCGCGCCGTGCCCCTGCGGAGAACGGCGTCTTCCTTCATCGAATTCTGAAAGCGCACACTACCCTCAGAAATGAGGCAGCCACAGGAAAAAGAGAGCTGCGGCGCCATTAATGTCGCACACCCTTGCCACGACAACTCTTGACATTGCGAGCATAGTATGGTATTTTATTATTGCAGGTATGCGCGGGATACTCTCAGGTCGTCCGCGAGGACGGCAGCCCGAATGGGTGGGACCCTGAGGCCCGGTGCCTGCTTTTTTTATTGATACTCGTTAGCGACTCCTTTCAGATACTCCTTGCTATTTAGCAGGTCGTCCGTCTCTTTCGGCCAGAATTTCGCGCCATATCCCCGGTATCGCTTCTGCCTATGATACACAATCGGCTTCAGCATTCTCGCATACCGATCCTCGGTAAAGCCATGCCGGCTAGGCTGAACCGCGTAGAAGAAACTGCTTGCCACCGCATCCGCGATCTGAAGTCCCATGCGCTTACCTGCCGAGTAAGCCTTTATTTTGTCCAACTTGATGGCTGACCAATCTATCCTTATATCACTAAAATCCATTTGTTTCTGCAGATGTGTGAGATATTCTCTCATCTCGCTATAGGACATGCCCGAACGGTTAGAGAAAACGATTTCTACGCTTCCGTCACCTTCGTCGTTAGGGGTCTTATGGTCACGACAGTACCAGGACACTCGCTCAAGGAGAAGGCGAACCGCGTAGAAATAGAGGCGATACCGCTCCTGAAACTTCTCCGGCTCTTTGAGCGATGGTTTATGAATGAGCACAGATATGGTCCGTAGTTCTGCCTCAGCGATAGCGGCAACAAAGGGAAGACGCTGTTCATGTTTCAGATCGCGAAAATGCAACGGTTTCTTGTCGGGCTTATTCAGCAGATTGCGTACTCTGTCAACCAGCTTAACTGTTTCAATATCCCGCTGTTTTCGAGTGACGACAGTAGAGAGTACAAACCACTTCGAGCTTCCGGCTTCGAAGGAGAATCCTTCGTCGCCGGATTCATCAACATATGCCACAAATGTCGCTTTTGTCATCACTCAGATACTGCTGGTGTTATATTGCTTCCACGAATTCTTGCAGGTCGTTGAACCAAAAGTGCGGCTCGGAGATGCCGAGGATTCTGCGCATTGTATCACATACCTTCGGGTCTGGATTTACGACTGTCACTTCGGGATGATGTGGGTTGTTGCGGTAGGCTTCCCGAAGCAGCCACCGCAGGTAGTAGTCGGATTCGGGGAACGAACACCCGATCAAAATCCACCGGTCAGCGACTTTCAGTTCTCTGTAAGCCATATTCCATATGAGTCCCATCTTGGGAAATTTCTCGAATGACTTCTTCATGGCTGGCGGGATAATGACCGATACGAGGCCAGACCCACACATAAGGCAAGGGTTTTCGGGAGAGTAACGTATCTTCGGAGTCCCAATCCAGCCTCGAAAGAATATCCTGTGATTACGACAAGTTGAATCTTGACAACAAACCCAGTCAATCGAGCCATGCAGCTTTAGATAAAACCCTTGCTCTCGGTTGTTGTAATCTACGGAGGGATTACTTGTGCCCCAAGCCTCGCCGCTTCCAAGTAGTCGATAGCTTCTATGGAGAATAGAACCATCTTCTACGCTGCCCAAATCGCCTTTTTCCGACAACAATGCGAAATCAGCTATCATGTCATAATTGAGAGTGATTAACGTATCCTCTGAAGTGAGCTTACTGAATAGGCGCTTATGCAGAGAGCACTTTATTGGCTTGGGAATCTGATGAGGGTCACTTGCGAAATATCCTGCATAATCGAGACACTCCCGGAGATAAGCATCATACTCCCGCCGGGCTTTAAGGAGATCTGGTTCGAGTGGTTCCCATTGCGCCCCAAAGCCTTCGAGGCTCAATTCCATGTGAGTGATGACTTCTTCGAGATTGAGGTCATGGAAAGACTGGCCGGGAAACACCTTCCTGAGATAATCCGCCAAGGCGGGGAATTCGTTCATGACGGGGAGATTGAAATCGGATGCTTTGGATGCTCCCGCTCCAAGAAAATATACGGTTTTCATGGTTCAATTCCTGCTCTGTGCGCGGGCGCAATGAATTGCGCCCCTACATTTCCTGGCGCCGTGTGTTTCGTTACACCTGGTTGATCGGGCACGCCCGATTTGGACGGGGGCATGGCGGGTGCAATGAATTGCGCCCCTACGGCGGCGTGTGATTTGCCAGATCCGTTCAACGTCGTCCGCAAACGAGTCATCGGCATATGTCCCTGTAGGGGCGTGATTCATCACGCCCGATTGACCGGATGCGGCGATTTGCGCGGGCGTCGCATGTCATGCATTTTATCTATAATATTCGTCCTCGACCCAGCGCAACGCATTGTTTACCACATATTCCCGGATTTTTTCCAGGTCCTTTTCGTTTCGGACAATGTGTTCGTAATAATTGCGCTGCCAGGCAAACATAGCCAGGCCGGCGGCCCGGAGCCGCCGCGTTGTAACGGCCTTGAAGGTTCTGATGATTTTCCCCAATGCGGGGGCGGGCGCGATGAATCGCGCCCCGACGTTTCCTGGCGTTGGGGGTTTCGTTACACCTGGTTGATCGGGCGCAATGAATTGCGCCCCTACAATAACCACAATAATGCCGTGGATGTGATTCGGCATAACAATGAACGCATCCGTCTGCACCGATGGAAAACGCGCCGGCAATTCGTCCCATGCATGTTGAACCACCCGGCCGCAGTCATTTAACCGCATTGTTCCGTCGGCAACCTCGCCAAACAGACATTCGCGATTCCGCGTGCAAACCGTTACGAAGTAACCGCCTGCCTGCGAATAGTCGTAATGTTTAAGGCGGATAGATCGCCGCCGCGGCATATCGGAATGATTCGACACCATAGTTTAGGTTGATCGGGCGCAATTGCGCCCCTACGGTCGCACATCGTCCGTTGCGCCCGATTGATGCGTCGGGTAACCCGGCCGCGCCCAAATCCGTCCCATCCATTCGCGTTGCCCGAAACCGGCGGGTTTTCGGGTATCGCGGTGGTAATGAAACCCGCCGCATTTTTCGGTTGCCCCAAACCGCGCCGCGCCACATGCCATTGTAGGGGCGTGATTTATCACGCCCGATTACCGGATGCGGGCGATTTGCGCGGGCGCAATGAATTGCGCCCCTACATCGGCGGTTTTTGTTTTCCCGTAGGGGCGTGATTCATCACGCCCGCGCCCCGCATACCCATAACCGCACACTCCCCCCAAACGGGCGTAATTCATCACGCCCTCCTTCATCTCTTCCTTTCCACTATCTCTATCTCTTCCTCTGTCAGGCCGTAGAGGCGATACACGATCTGATCGATGAGGCGGTCGGTGGCGGCGAGGCGGTCCTTTATCGGAAGCAGTGTTTCGAGGCTGGTTCCGTATTCCTTTTCGAGGCGCGCAACGAAATGCGGGTCTGAGAGCGAAACGCCGATGCGGGACTTGTTCTTGTGGAGCGTGTCGATCAGCTTCTTGAACGGGAGCGGCTCCTCGCCTTTCTGGTAGTCGCCGAGGTAGTCGCGGATGGCGGTCTTGCCGGTGAGCGCATTGATGCCCTGTAAGGGCGCACGGCCGTGCGCCCCTACGGAAGATTTGCCAGCAGTTATCCTAAGCTCTTTTTCAAGCCATGCGATGAATCGCTTGATCTCCGCCTGTTTTCGTTTGTTGAGTTCAAGCATCTGCTCGGCGAGGAATGAGAGGAAATCGTGGACGACATCGGACTTTTCCTCCGCGCCCGTGGCGCCCTGCTTGAAGGCGAGGAGCTTGCCGTCGGCGTCCATCGGCAGCAAAGTCTCCACCAAGTTCAGGATTTCGGGGTATCCATCCGCGCCTTTTTGATAGAGTGCGCTCAACTGCCCGACAAGCTTTTCCCGCTCGCTTTCTGGTGTCGTGAAATGAATGCGACGGACGGGGAAATCTTTGAAGAACACAAGGCTCGGCTCAAAGAAGTCTCCTCTCAATTTGGGCAATATCGTTCGGAACAAGAAGAGGTCCAGTTGGCTATTCAAGAATGCCACGAGATAGAGGTCAATATTTGGGATTATGAAGCACTTCTGATTGGTAAAATACCCATCTCGATGGTCAAAATAGAATTCAGGGGTTTTGCAGATATTGGGATATATGATCTTCGGCTTTTCGAAATCGGCGTAGTAGTCAATCGTGTCCTGGATTTCGTACCACTGGTAATTTCCAGGCTTGCGGCCTAGTCCTTTTTCAGAGGAAGAGGTCTTGGGTGTCAATTGCGCTTTCCATTGCTCCAGATATCGCTTAATTGCAGGGTATTCTCGTATCGCAATCCCCCGCCTTGTAAATATCAAGTACCTGTCCTGGAAATTCACTTCGTACCTGTCGATGTCTTGGCCGACGACAAGCGGCTTGATGATCTCGGCGCTTTTTGGGTCTTCCGAAATCAAGCGGTCGCGGGTGACCCGGTCTATCACGAATGCTTCGTTGAATCCGGTCAAGACACCTCTGCGAATTGAATTGTCGCAGTACTCTCCCAAGGGGATGCTGATTGCCCGCATCTTTTCCAGTATGACCTGCTCGTTTGTCTCTGAGAGCGACCAGGTTGAACCCGATATGGCAGAATGGGAAATCTCCTTCCCATTTTCCATCACAAGATTTCTAAGGTCTTCCACAGGGAGTGCAGCCACCTTAGTGAATCTTGGGCCGTTTTCAGGAGCGATTTTCGCGGTGCAGAGGACAATGCAGGGATAGGCAGTTGGGTCTTCGAAGACCGGAAGGTCGCCAAAGTCGATAATCTCGCAGACACCGTGCTTTTCTCCGAGGAACGAACACAACGACTTCCCATAGTTCGCCCGCATGAACTTGTTCGAGGTAATCATCCCGAACCTGCCGCCCTTGCGAAGTATTCCGAGGCCGCGTGCGTAAAAATACACGTAGATATCGGCGATGCCGCTATAGACTTCTGAGAAAGCAGCCTCCAGATATGGCTTCAGGTCTCCCAGTGTTTCCTGGCGGACATATGGCGGGTTGCCGATGACGGCGTCGAAGCCGGCGTTGTCCTTCCGCTCGACCACGCGCTCGGTTCCCTGCCGCACACCGTAGAAGACCTCCGGGAACTCCAGTTGCCAGTGGAAGAACCTGTTCTTTTCGGCGGCTGCAAGGGCAATGTTGACGACCCTCGTTCCCGGGTCTCCCAAGGCCCGGGTGTCCTCCGGATTCTTGAGCCAGACTTCGGATTCGGGACTCTTCAAAAATTCGGTGGAAGGCGTTCTGAACTCGGCTTTCCTGCCCTGGCCGACCTTATACGGCGTGTTCCCGAACCATTGGCTTGCATGAACATCGAGGATGCGCTTGAACGGGGCGAGCGCGTCGCACGCTTTGCGATACTGAGTTCGGGACTGCTGAACCTGCGTGCTCGTGATGTCGGAAAGCTCGCCGACGGAGCGCATGAGGTCGGTGGCCATCATGAGTCCCGCGAACTGGCTTCCCCACAACAACCCCTGGCCGCCCTCGAGCTCCTGCCGAACCTCTTCCACATCTGCCCCAATCAGCGAATTGCCGCATTTCAAATGATGGTCCAGGAACGAGAGCGGCGCGCCGAGGGTGAAGCAGTCGAGCCAGAGCGATACCTTTGCCAGTTCGACGGCCATCGGGTTGAGGTCCACCCCGTAAATGCAGCGCTTGAGCACATGGCGCTTGAGCAGGTTCACGTCGGTTAGGCGGCCTTTGTCTATCGTGATGCCGTGGTCCTCCATCTCGCCCAGGATCGTATCGCGCATGGTTTTGGTCTGCGAGATGACGGGATTCCACGGGAACCCGTTCAGGAAGTTGAGCATCTTATCGGTGATGAAGTCCACGGCTTCGACGAGGAAATGGCCCGACCCCATCGCCGGGTCGAGCGCCTTCACGTCGAACAATTCCCTCACGACATGCTCGTAGGTGGTGGCGACCTTCTCGGGGTCGTCGCCTTTCATTCCCTTTTTGACAAAAGCCTCTCGGCGCTTGATTGCGTTGCGATAGGCTTGTTCCGCCTCGCGGAGTCTCGGCTCGACCTCCTTAAACTTTTCTTCGAGAACGGGGCCGACGGTGTTCTCGACTATGTACTCGACAATGAAGTCGGGCGTGTAGTACGAGCCGGTGGCCTTGCGTTCGCGGCGGTCGTTTTCGAGGTAGACCGCGCCCTTCTTGAATACTCTTTCCTTCGCCTGCGCGCCGCGGCCCTCGGTGAGGACCTTGAGGTTCTTCTGCTTCGCCTCCTTGTAAGGCGCTACCTCCTCTGTCCGTTTGCCCTTGCAGACGGCCATCTTCTCGGGGGCGATACGGAGCTTAAATTCGAGGAGTCCCTCGTAGATCGACCCAAGCTGGCGGACGCCGAGCGATTTGTAGTCTATGAAGACCAGGCTGTGGGTTTTCTCGTCTTCATCGCGGGCGAGCAGGTCGAGTCCGCGGGCAAGGAACAGGTCGGGTATTTTATTTTCCTGAAGGAACCGGGCGTTCGCGATTTCGGGCGCAATGAATTGCGCCCCTACGGGCGGTTGATCGTTGGGCGTTCCGACGGGCGGATGATCATTTGGTGTGCCCGGGCGCGATTGGTCGTTGGGCGTTTCGGCGGGTGGTTGGTCATTAGGCGTCTCCACGAACCTTGTTTCCCCATTGGGGATTTTGGTTGTAGGGGCGCGATTTATCGCGCCCGGGGACGTAATAAATTGCGTCCCCGCAGATTGTTGACCATCATCTCCAACATCGGTGAGAAACAATCCGCCATTGTAAGGCGGGACATTGACATTCGGGTCGCCCCGGTCAACGGTAGCGAAAAGCTCTGCGAGCCGCTCATAGAGAGCCGTGCTGTCGTTTCGGTATTTCCTCTTCAATGCGTCCGGCGCTTCGTCGCTGATTGTCTTTGCGGCATCGGCCACTTCTTCCTTGAGCTTTTTCAGGCTCTTCTCATAGTAGCCGCGTGTTTCCTTGACGGGCAGCAGGTCTCTTGCCTCAGCGTACAACAGGAACAAAAGACGGTAGAGGAACGTGAGCGTGCCCTGGAAGATGCGGTCGAGGTCGGGCTGTGAGAGGTCGGCGTCGAGGCCGTCGCGCTGGCGAATATGCTCGATGAAGCCCTCGGCGAAATGCGGGAAGATTTCCTCGAACGCGCGGTCCTTGAGGCGATCGCCGAGGCGTTTTGCGTAATCGTGGCTTTCGCGGAGGAGCCGTTCGAGGAAATTCTCCGGGCGTGCCTTGTCGGGTTCGGGTATGAGTTCCTCGGGTATCGGCTCGAATGCGCGGCGGCGGAACAGGAGCCAGAAGTAGCGGAACGAGTCGGCGGCGTCCTCGACTTGCGCGAGCGTCTCTTCGAGGTCTATTTCGTAATAGTTGGTGGCTTTCGAGTGGGCCTTCGCGTGGTAGAGCCGCCAGTGTTTCCCGTTGGTGACGATTACCCAGTCGGCCTGGCCTTTTTCGAGCAGACTTACCACGATCTGGCCGGGATTCTCGTCGGGGGTCTCGGCGTCCCGCTGGCTGTGGTCCTTCCCGTCGAGGGTGCGGCCCCACGGATAGGCGAGGCACAGGGCGACGGGTTCCTGGCCGTTGTCGGGAGAGAACAGCAGGAAGTCAGGCTCGGTGCTCGTCTCGTTGGGCGGTTTCCCGACCTTATATTTGAACCCAAGGGTCTCGAACGTCGGAATCAGAAGGCCATTCCTGAGTTCGCCCTCCTTCTTGTTCGCCCAGCGCGAGGCCGCCTGGGCGTAAAGCTGTCGGAAACGCGAGTATGCGGGCTTGGGGTCTTCCTTCCATTCGGGAAGCGAGGGAAGCCGTTCCTTGAGAAAATAATCGGCGAATAGGGCGCGGTTGTTGAAATGTTCTTCGGACCAATCGGCCACCGAATACGCTGAGAGCAGTTTTTCGTATTGGGCGATTGGGTCGGGCTCGGTGTAGGTGAACCGCCTGAGGACTCGGATTTGGATGCGCTCGGGATTGCGCCGCTCGACCGTGAGCGAACGCGGGCGGACGCCGACCTGCTTCTGGCCGATGGCGGTGGGAGCAACCCCGACGGGTAACAGCTTTTCTACCAGGACGAAATCGACCCGCTCATAGTCGCTCGTGAGTACGAGGAGATAGTTGCCTGCGCGGTTGCGGAATGCGCGGGCTATTGCGCGGGTCGCCGCCACCGTGACCGAATCGAGTTCGAACAGGTATACATAGAACATGCCCTCCTGCTCGGCAATTAGTTCAATCCGGCTGATTTTTCGAACGACGACGTCGGGCGATATGCCGAGGCTCGCCGGCGTTTGTTCGACCCGAACGTCGGTGTTGTAACCGAGGAGAGCGAAGAAGGCCTGTATCTGGTCGGCGTTGCTGAGGCTTTGTATGTGTTGGCGATGTATCTCTTTATCGAGGGCAACCGTGTCCATTGGGGGCGGTATGGTTTCCATTACATAAGATTATCAAGCA
>CAYVQZ010000102.1:2833-8628 GCA_964453435.1 uncultured bacterium | reverse complement strand
TCTATCCCGCGAGTCCGCGGGATTGCGCTGCGCTCAACGAAGGAATGGGGGGATTCCGTAATTGAGTACAGCCCCCAAAGCCTGTTGTTCGGCAAGATGCACAATCGTGAGCCAGACTCACAGTCCCCCTTCGGAAGCAATTATCGGACACGGTCACATGTCCTGTTCAGCGACCTGGCCATCTGCTTCAGCGCCTCATACCGGTCCCTGAGGCCTGAAACGAGGTATGGCATTACGGAGCTATTGTGAAGCAGCGGCTCGGAAAGGTCGAGGCCGTATGTTTTTGCCGCCGTGTCGAAATATGGCGTTCCGGGGATGGGGGAGAAATCCGCAAGCCGGACGAGCACCCCCTCGCGGTTGACGAAGCGCATTGTTTCCTCTACCTCTTCCGCTCGCTGTCCCGGCGCACCGATGAGCACGTAGGCCTCGAGGGTTCCCTCCGCGTAGCCCGCGGCGCGGAGGTTGGCGACTGCCCGCCGAAAGCCGTCGGGGCTGACTTTCGAACACGAATCCCTGAGACGGTGTTCGTTCACGCTTTCGATGCTGAGCCGTATCGTGGCGAAGCCCGCTCTTTTCATCAGCATCGCCGTCTCTTCATCGACGAGGTTGGCGTGAAGACCGTTCGGCGTGTGGAGCCGAAGCCGCAGTCCTCTTTTAATTACTTCGCGCAGAATCGGCTTGATATGACTGTCTGCGTTTGTCAGCAGCGCGTCATCGTAAAACGCGATGTCCGATATGCCGAGATCGGTCGAGTAGTGTGCCATTTCCTCAACAACATCCGTAACGGGTCTTTGAGAAAATCGGGGCTGAAGAATTCGCGATGCGCAGTATTCGCATGAGAAGGGACACCCGCGCGAGGTCAGCATGCTTACGGAGTCGAGGTTGCGAAGCAAGTGGTACGCAGGCCTGCGCGGAGCCGGTTCGTCCGAGATTTCGCATCCGTTTCCGGTCACATCTCCGAGAACCTCCAGAAATTGTCGCTCGCCCGGGCCGGGAATCACGGTGTCGGCGCCGATGTGTTCGCGCGCGTGTTCGGAGCACAGCGTCGCATAGATTCCGCCCACGATGACAGGGACTCCGGGAAAGGTTTCGCGCACGAGCCGCACGGTTTCCGCGAGTCCGCCGCACCAGTAGGTCATCATCGAGCCGATGCCGACGACATCGGGAGGCGGCCCTTCCGCAAGCTCCCGCCTGAACGCGGTAATCGGGATGCCGTACCGTTTGTATTCGCGGGGTATATGCGCTAGGCACGCCGGCTTGGGAATGGTCTCGAAACTGAATTTGCCTCTGCCCCCGCCATATGTTCTGGCTTGGCCGCGGGCTTGGCGAACCGTGCAGGCGGCCGGATGGAGGCGGTCGAGGCAATTCACGATTCGGACATCGTGCCCGGCGGCCTCGGCGTGCGCCGCGACATAGAGGAGCCCGAGCGGTTTGAGCCACAGGTCGTACGCGGCGAAGTCGTGAATGTACGGAGCGATAAGGAGAATTCGTTTTCGCATTTCAGGCCAATCGTACCACAGCGGCGATGGTCAGTCAAAGTCGTGTTTCCTGACAATAACCTCGAATTTTACAGGCGAAAAACCACTTGATAGGACAGCGTCCATCCTGTATAATTCTCCGCAATGACATCTATGCCGAGAGAAATTCCGAGGATACTCATAATCGACGACGAGCAGTTCATACGGGACCTTTTGCGCGACGTGCTCACTCGAAAGGGGTACCGGGTGGATACGGCTGAGGACGGCTTGCGCGGACTGGAAAAGGCGAAGACCGTCTCGTACAGCGTGATATTTACCGACATCCGGATGCCGGGACTGAACGGTCTCGATGTGTACAAGCGGCTGAAAGACCTTTGCCCGGAGAGCCGGGTTATCGTGATGACGGGCCATGGCTTGCAGGAGATACTCGACGAAGCCCTGCAGTTGGGCGCGTTTGCCGACCTGAAAAAGCCCTTCGAAATCAATCATATTTACTCGCTTGTGGAACGTGCGCTCGAAAGCCGAACCGACCGCAACGGCACGCCGGAGAAAGGACCATGAAGATCAGTCGGGAAATAACGGACCACGTTGCGCGGCTTGGGAGACTGACCTTCAGCGAGGAGGAGCTTGAGGGGTTCATTGCGCAGCTCAACGAGATACTGCAATACGTCGAACAGCTCAACAAACTCGATACCGGCAATGTGCCTCCGACATCGCACATGTTTTTTGAAAAGACGCCGATGCGGGAAGACAAGGTAAGGACGGAGCCTTCGCCGGTCAAGGAGTTTCTGGAAAACGCCCCCCGACGGCATGACAACTTTTTCGTGGTGCCCCGGGTTATCGAATAGGACGGACTCATGCGGGATACTCGCGATGTGACACTGCTTCCGGCGCACGAACTGCACACAATGATGGTTGCGGGGGAGACCACTTCGGTCGAGGTCACGGAGCGGGTGTTCCAAAACATTGAGCGGAGAGACCCGCAGGTCAGGGCGTACTTGCTGGTTCTGCGCGATGAGGCGCTCAAGAAGGCGGAGGAAGCGGACAAGGAGTTGAAAGCGGGAAAACAGGTCAATCCTCTCACGGGAATCCCGCTCGCGCTGAAGGACAACCTCTGCATGCTCGGCACAGAGACCACGTGCGCTTCGCGGATACTGAAAGGCTTTGTCTCTCCGTATGACGCCACGGTGGTCGAGCGGCTGAAGAAGGTTGGTCCGGTTTTTGCGGGAAAGACAAATCTCGACGAATTCGCCATGGGTTCCTCGACGGAGCACTCGGCGTTTGGGCCTACCCACAACCCGTGGGATTTGTCGCGCACTCCCGGCGGTTCGAGCGGCGGCTCGGCCGCGGCGGTCGCCGCCGGCGAGGCGATATTGGCACTCGGCTCCGATACGGGCGGGTCGATCAGACAGCCGGCCGCCTTCTGCGGAATCGTCGGACTCAAACCGACGTACGGGCGCGTGTCGCGCTATGGTCTGGTGGCGTTCGCGTCGTCGCTCGACCAGATCGGGCCTCTCACGCGAGACGTTCGCGACGCCGCGCTGCTCATGAATGTAATTGCGGGGCACGACCCGCGCGATTCGACGTCGGCCGAACTGCCGTGTCCCGATTTTACCGAGAGCCTCGTAAACGATGTGCGCGGACTCAGAATCGGAGTTCCGCGCGAGTATTTCATCGAGGGGATGGACCCCGAGGTCGCCGCCACCGTGAAGCATGCGATATCGCTGCTCGAGGAACTCGGCGCCACGAGCTTCGAAATCTCGTTGCCGTACAGCGAGTACGGCCTCTCCGCTTATTATATAGTCGCGCCGGCCGAGGCGAGTTCGAATCTTGCCCGGTATGACGGCGTGAAGTACGGATACCGCACCGCCCACAGCGAGAACCTCATCGACATGTACAATCGAACCAAGAGCGAGGGGTTTGGGCCTGAGGTCAAGAGAAGAATCATGCTGGGGACGTTTGCGCTGAGTTCCGGATATTACGACGCCTATTATCTGCAGGCGCAGAAGGTGAGGACATTGATCAAGAACGATTTTGAAGAGGCCTTCAAGAAGTGCGATGTCGTTCTGACACCGCCCACACCGACACCGCCTTTCAAAATCGGGGAGAAAGTCGACGACCCTCTGCAGATGTATCTCTCCGATGTCTTCACGCTGCCGATAAATTTGACGGGATTACCCGCCATTGTGCTTCCCTGCGGGTTTTCTTCGGACGGGCTGCCCATCGGCCTGCAGATTATCGGCAAACCGTTTGACGAGCAGACGCTGTTCCGGACCGCCTATGCCTTCGAGCAGAACACCGAGTATCATAAGGCCGTCCCCGACTTCTCGAACATCGAGAGCCGAAACGCGAGAGTCTGAACCCGTTCAATTTGCCTCATGCGCATACGCGCGGTTCCGAATTTCCCGAGTGAGACTGTCCCATGATTGATTCTGAGGGTTGTTCGCTTCGGGGACAGTGAGTGTGTCTCACGATTCGGAACATCGTGCTTCGGGGGCAGTCCGCCAATCTATCCCGCGAGTCCGCGGGATTTCGCTGCGCTCAACGCAAAAGACGGGGGATTCCGTAATTGGGGACAGTCCCCTTCGCTCGGCAATTGTGAGACAGATTCGAGTGGGACGATACGATGCGCTCGAGAATTTGCGCCAGCGCAGAGCCGCGCCTCTCACGTTGTTGGTCTTTGCGGCTCGATATCGTTCCTTTCAGGCGGCCTTCCTTTTCTCGACCTCTTTCTTCGCTTGCTTCGCGTAGTCGAGCAGCAGTTTAAGCCAGTAGGCCTCGTAACTGAAGCGCTCCATTTCTTTCTCGACGTCGGAAGCTGATTTGCTCGAGACGATGGTTTCGGTTCTCCTTCGCAAGCACGCGGGAAGACTGGATTCGAGAAGCTTGCGCGTGTGTGAAACTTCTTTTTCCAGGTCTCCATCCGACAATGAAGACAGGCTGTTTTTTCTTCGCTCGATTTCGTCGAAAAGGCTATTCTTGTCGTATTTCATCATCATTCACCCCTTTCATTTATTATGCACAAAGATGATGGGGTTAAGAAAATGTTCCCGAACCAAAAAACGAAAGGAGACGCACCTCCCTTTGACAGGATGTGCGCCTCCGATTCCGAACTATCGAAGTGAAACCGTTCTTGCTTATTTCATTCTCTTCTCGACGGCGTCCCAGTTGATGTTCTTGAAAAACGCCGCAACGTAGTCGGCCTTTTTCAAGCCGTAGTCGGTCATGAAGGCATGCTCGAAAACGTCCAGTATCAACAGGGGGCTGCATCCGGCGGGATGGCCGACGTCGTGCTCATTGATCCAGAAATTAATCAGTTTGCCGCCTACGGTGTCTAGATACAGTATTGCCCAGCCGATACCCCGCATTCCGGCGACCGCTTTGAACTCTTTTTCCCAGGCCTCGTAACTGCCGAAATCCTCGGCCATTTTCTTTGCCAGCTGACCGTCCTTTTTCAGGTCGCCCTTGCCGCCGAGGTTGCCGAAGTAAAGCTCGTGGAGTCGCATCCCGTTGAACTCCCACCCGAGTCTGCGTTTCACCTCGCCGCACGCATAGGCGTTGTCCTCCTTAAGGAACTTCTCGGCCAGCTCGAGGTTCTTGTTCGTATTGGTCACGTAGCCCTGGTAGAGTGTGAAGTGGTTGTTCAGAAGCGTGTCGCTGAAGCCTTCCATCCCGAGTAATTTGCTGAAGTCTTTCGCTTCGTATGCCATTGTAACCTCCTGTTCGGTATCGAACCGCTTTTCGCCATGCCTCAAGTGCGGGATACGAAATTGCGCCAATGCGGCCGCGGTCCGGCCGTTTCGACGGCTGATTACTTTTTTGTCGAGACGGCGGAGAGACAGAGCGCTCACAAAATTTTCATTACAAACATGTCACGGGCATTGCGAGAACGCAAACAGTTGATGGGGAAGTGTTCGCTTGAAGATATTCCTGCGGGATGGGGGATTCCGTAATTGGGTACAGCCCGCTGCGCCGGCTTTTCGGCAACATGAGCAATCGTTCGACGGATACAAATCCCCCTCTTTCCCCCCACAGAAAAGGGGATGATGGTTTGGGAACACCATGCGGCATAGCGCCCCCAATAACCAAGTTTGTCCGCTTCGGGGAAGGTCCCGATTCTATCTCCGGTCTCTCACGCGACGCGCGTGATTCGCTCAGCGAAGGAATGGCCGGATTCCTCCTTCGGACCGGGGAATGGTCCCGCGAGTTCGCGGGATTTCGCTGGGCTCAACGAAGGAAAGCGGATCGCTCCGGGTACAGTCCCGATTCTACGGCACTTTGTGCCCGTAAATCCGGGACAGTCCCCTACGCTGAAGG
>CAYVQZ010000102.1:0-2733 GCA_964453435.1 uncultured bacterium | reverse complement strand
CCCCTACGCTGAAGGGCAGTGGGATTCCGGAATTGGGTACCATGCGCTGGAGAATCGAAGAACACGATCGCATTCTCGTTTCCCAAGAAGGGGCGATCCGTTCACCTTGTAAGCTCTCCGTAGAGTTCGGGTCTTCGTTCGCGCAGCCAGTCGACAAGCGTCGTCTTCATCAAGTTTCTTTTGTCGAGGTCGATAGTGGCGGCAACGATTCCCCATGGCTCCGGTCCGATGGCGGCCTCCATTTCTCCCAGCGGGCCAACGATGCAACTGCCGCCGAAGTGGTCGCGGCCGCCGTCCTCTTTGTCAACCTGTTCGAAGCCGGCCTTGTTCACTCCGACGACGAACAACTGGTTTTCAAGGGCGCGCACCTGCAGTTCGGAGTGGAACGCCGGGGCGCGGGCTCCCCAGGAGCAGACCGGCACGAAGACGATCTCGGCGCCTTTCAGCGCCAGCACCCTGAAATTCTCCGGGAACGAACGGTCGAAGCATATGAGGATTCCTGTCTTTGCGCCTGCGACTTCGAATACGGGAAGCTCGTCGCCGGGCTTGAAATAGTACTTCTCGTCACTGTTTATGAGGGGCGAGCCCGACTTCGGAATGTGCGTCTTCCGATATTTTCCAATCAGTTCGCCGTTTGGCGACAGAATCACCGCCGTATTGTAGCGGTCGCCGTCGGCTTCCTCGAACACGGTCGCAACCACGTTCACGCGATGCTTTTTTGCCTCGGCTCCGATGGCTTCCGTCAGCGGTCCCGGGACCGGTTCGGCGAGATTGAAATAGCTGTCATCGTACACGCGGCAGAAATACGGCCCGGTCATCATTTCCGAAAAGCAGATTATATCGGGCTCGAACTCTTTTACGGCGCGGCCGAGAGATTCGACCGCTTTTTCCAGGTTCGCGGCGTAGCTGCCCGGATACGGCCCCATCTGTATTCCGGCAATTGTCAGCTTGCTCATTTTTCTCCTTTCGCGGTGTCGGACCGTGAACGCGTCCGAACATCTGCGGCCCTATCTTGTCGGCGGCAACGACCTCTCCACGAATTTGCCGTGGCCGGGCCGACCGGTAATCTTTCCGTTCTCCATGACCACCTCGCCCCGCACGATGGTCATAACTGGCCAGCCCTTCGCTTTCCAGCCGTTGTATGCGCTGTATGAATACACGTCGTGCATCTTCTTGAGATCGAATGAGTCCTCTTTTTCGAGGTCGATGACGGTGACGTCGGCGTCCGAGCCGACCTCGAGCGTTCCCTTGCGCGGGTAGAGCCCGAAGATGCGCGCCGGGTTCTCGCAGCACACCTCGACGAGCCGCTCCATCGTGAGCAGTCCGGAATTGACGCCCCTGTCCAGCATCAGGGGGAGGGTTGTCTCGACCCCCGGCATGCCGGGTTTGGCCTTCCAGAAATCGCTTTTTTCCTCGGGCGAGAGCGGACAATGGTCGGACCCGATGCAATCGATTGTGCCGTTGCCGAGTTCCCGCCACAGTTGTTCATTGTCCTCTTTCGCGCGGAGCGGCGGGTTCACCTTTCCCCATATCTTGTCGGTGTCGAATCGGGTGAGCGTCAAATACTGGGGACACGTTTCCGCCCAGACTTTCACGCCCTCGGCGCGAAACCGGCGGACCATCTCGCCGCCCTCCCTGATCGATATGTGAACGATATACAGGGGGCAATGTGTCAGTTTGGCCAGATGCGCCGCGGTGGCCATGCCGTGCGCCTCGCAGTCGTTCGGCCTCGCATCGTGCCAGTGAATGTCGGTGGTTTCGCCCGCGAGCGCCTGGTCGCGCAGCCGGAAAAAGATGTCCGGATTCTCGCAATGAACCATTGCCAGCCCGCCGGCTCTGGAGATTTCACGCATTCCGAGGTAGATGAGGCCCTCATCGATATCCTCGACCCCCTCGAGAGCCTCGGAGCCCTTGTAGGGCAGGAGAAACTTAAACGATGTGACCCCCTTCTCGATGAGAGCGGGGATTTCCGAGATTTGTTCCGTCTTGAAGATAATCGCGTGGAACGAGCCGTCCACGTGGGCGCCGAGCTCATAGATTTGCCTGAACACCTCGAGGCTCGAAACCAGGCTTTCCATCGATGCGATGAACGGAAGCACTGTCGTCACGCCGCCCGCTGCAGCCGAGCGCGTCATCAGCCCGAACGATTCGTCGATGGGCGTGTCGAGATAGCGAAAATGGACGTGCGGGTCCACCAAGCCGGGCAAAATGTATTTGCCGGAGGCGTCGATTGTTCGGTCGGCCTTCGGGAGCCTGTTTTCCATTCCTATGGCGGCAATCTTGCCGTTCTCGATCGCGAGTCCCGCGCGCAACTTTCCGCGGGAAGTCGCAATCGTGCCGCCGTCGATTCTCAAATTCACATTCATGACAGCATCCTTTCTCCTGCTTGACGAAAATATCCATGCGGGTTATTGAATCCGCCCGACAATTACGTTTCCCGCCGAAACGCCGGCGCCCTGATTCCGGGGACATGGATTTATGGGGCGATGCTCTCGGCTTGGGTTATTGGGGGACACCATGCGGCATGGTGTCCCCCAATAACCCGCATCACCAACCATGGGATAGATTCGCTGTCTCCGAGCCGCAGGCAAGAATATACCATTTCGGAACTCTCCGTCAATAAGAGCGGGAGGCAGGGGCGAAGCCCTCTTCCGAGTGTGTCTCACGATTGATTCTGAGGGTTGTTCGCTCCGGGGACAGTCCCGATTCTACGGCACTTCGTGCCCGTAAATC
>CAYVQZ010000101.1:0-8846 GCA_964453435.1 uncultured bacterium | reverse complement strand
TGGGACAGTCCCTTTCGCCCCGTATCACATTGTTACCGTTAACATTATGAGAGCCGCAGCATGAAAATCCCGATAAGAGGAAAGCGGCGCCTAAAACCTACTTCTATGTCGTGCGCCCATGCGCCGGAAGGGGAGAACGGTATCGTCTTGAAATCGGGAAAGAGCCTCTGGTATCATCCACTTGGTAACCGGTGGCGGGACGCCTGCGGAACTGTCTCTGTGAAGGCTCATTTCAACGGTTAAGAACTATGAAAATACAAGCCGTCGGGCAATCAACCTTCAAAGTGGATATTGACAACATTGTGGTCCTGACCGACCCGTGCTTTACCAATTCCGGAATTCGATACTATCTATTTATGCGCAGGATTTATCCACTTGGAATCGAGCCGGATTCGCTGGACAGGTGTGATCTGATGCTGGTTTCTCATAACCACCCCGACCACCTCAGCGCAGCGTCGTTCGAAATCGCGCGCCGGCTCGGAACAAAAGTCGTCGGTCCCCGGAGCGTTGTCTTTCGGGCCAAATTGAACAGAATCACCAATCTCTGCGAGATGCGCCCGGGACAGAGCTGCGGCTTCGAGAATCTCCGGATAACCGCGATTCCCGCGCTGCATCCACCCTTGAAGAATTCCCTCGGGTTCTTCGTCGAAGGCAGCAGGAACTTGTACTTCAGCGGCGACACCCGGTTCGACTGGAGCATTGTCGAGGCTCTTCAGGGCAAACGAATCGACGTGGCCTTTCTCCAGATCGCCTGTTCGTTTCGCACCTTTCGACAGGGCGCAGACGGCATGGACATAAACTACGCCGTCGAACTCGCAAAGGCCATAAAGCCAAAATATGTTGTTCCCATGCACTTTGATTGTGTCGGCCGATATCTTGACCTTGTTGCCATGAAAAAAGTGAGCGAACACAGTCTTGAAGTTGAAGACGCCCTTGGCAGCTTTCAACGAAAACTCTCCCGAAACGATATCGGGTGCATCACACTGTTCGCCGGGAATACGGTGGAATTTTCAACGGACAAACTGTCCGGCGACCTGGTTTTTTCATTTGTTCCGCAGAAAAAAGCGCCGGGCGGCGGGTGAAAAATGGCGCAGTTGAGGGTCGCACTAACAACCGAATCCGTAAGCCCGGACGCCGTCCGTGGATTCGTTTGTGTAGTGATAGATGTTCTGCGGGCGAGCACGACGATCGTGACGGCCCTTGCCAACGGGTGTTCCGCCGTTTTCCCGGTAGAGACCCCGGAGGAGGCCAGACAAATTGCAAAGGAGCGCGATTCTCTCCTCGGCGGCGAACGAGGCGGAGTGAAGTTGGAAGGGTTCGACTTCGGCAACTCGCCGCTCGAGTATGCGCCGGAGATGATTCAGGGGCGCACCCTCGCGTTCACGACAACAAACGGAACGAGGGCAATCAAAAGGTGCGCCGACTCTGACCTGCTGCTTGTCGGCTGTTTTCTGAACGCGTCCGAAATCATTCGATTCCTGGAGCGCGAGAACAGGGACACATACATACTGTGCGCGGGCACCCGCGGCAAGCCCTCGTTAGAGGATACGGCGTGTGGCGGCATGATGCTCGAGCGACTGGGCGCACATGGCATTGCGGAGACGAGGGAGGCCGTTTCTATTTGGAGAAACTGCCGAAACGACTTGGCGCGGACAATGAAGACGTCGAGCGCGCATGGCCGAAACCTGGTTCGGCTCGGGTTCGAGCGGGATATCGACTTCGCGGCGGAAACCGACAGATTCCGCCTTTTGGCCATGCGGGAAAACGACGGGATAGTAAGGATAAAACCATGATGGACAAAATAGCATTCCGGAAGAAACAGAGGTTGGTCCCGAACCGGTCGATGAGCGCGGCGGGACTCGCATTTCTTCTCGCGTTTGCCGCGATTTTAGTCTTGGCGATGCTGAAACTGCCGAGTTCGGATTCGCGCGCTGTCGTGATGGAGGGGCGACCCGCCTCCGCGACGTCGTCGAACGAGGCCGTTTCGCGGTCGCGTCGCAACGCCATAGTCGCCGCCGCAAACAAGGTTGGCCCGGCGGTGGTCAATATCGGAGTGGTTACAACACGAATCGTGCGAGGGCTGAATCCGCTGTATGACGACTATTTCGATTTCTTCTTTCGGGATTTCTTTCCGCGCCGGCGATATTACAAATATCGGGAGACAATTCCGAGCATTGGCTCCGGCGTGCTTGTTTCTCCCGACGGCTATGTTATCACGAACGAACATGTGGTCCATGGGGCAGAAGAAATAACGGTGATAACGCCTGATGGTCTCGAACTTTCCGGCACGCTCGCGGGCATTCACGAGCCTTCCGACATAGCGATTATCAGGGTGGAAGGCGACGGCCTTCCGTATGCGGCGCTGGGCGATTCGGACAATCTGTTGATAGGCGAATGGGCAATAGCCATCGGGAACCCCTTTGGCAGACTTTTGGAAGACGCTCATCCGTCAGTGACCGTTGGCGTGGTCAGCGCCCGGAAGCGGTCATTCAAACCCGGAGGCAGCGGAAGAGTGTATACCGACATGATTCAGACCGATGCCGCAATTAATCCCGGAAACAGCGGGGGCCCCCTTGTAAACGCCGACGGAGAAGTGATCGGCATCAACACTTTCATTTTCACGCGGTCAGGCGGTTCGCTCGGGGTCGGATTTGCAATTCCCATCAATCGGGTGAAGAAAATTCTGGACGAGGTGAAAGAACACGGCAAAGTGCGCGAACCGTGGCTCGGCTTCACCCTTATCACCGTCGACAATGAGACCGCCAGGGCGCTCGGCCTGCCTGCGGGAGGCGTTTTCGTCAGGTCGGTCGAGATTAACAGCCCCGCCGATGAGGCGGGCCTGAAACCCGGCGACGTAATCGCCAGTGTGGACCAGCGAATCGTGAACGATGCGGATGACGCGATGAGCGCATTCGGAAGCGCCCTGGTGGGAGAGCAATTCTCGGTCGGAGTGCTCCGGAAAAGACAAGAACTGTCTCTGACCCTGACAGCGAAAGAAGCGAGGTGAATCCGGCGCCGGGCCTCCGAAAGCCAATCAACCTGAGACAGTTGTCGCGGGAGCGGGAGACTCACACCACATAGATGGGATTGGAGAAAATCCACGCGCGCGTCTTGCGGCGGCCGTTCGGAAGTCTGACCTCTGCGCGATAGGGTCCCGGTTTTTCGACACGCAGCGTTGCCGCACTCGCCCGTTCCGACCTGATTATTTCGCCTTTCCGCACAAATCGGATGATTCCCTCTGCCGGCGCTCGCACAAGGAGGATGGGCGAGTCCTTCAGGCGCGCATCGCCGCCCATGGGGATGAGGCCGCCGGCTGTCTCCGCCTCAAACCGAAACCCCCGCGGGTCGGCAAAGAGACCGCACCCCACAAAGCATCTTCCGTTCGCCAACGCGTCATATATCTCTTTTTTTGCCACGGCAAAGTCCTCGGACATTTCCTTCGGCAGGAGAATATGTGTGTTTACGGCCCGGAACACATATTCATAGTCGAACACGTTGCCTTGAATAAGGCCGAAGAGAGACTTGAACTTGACGCCGTGATTGTCCGACCCTCCGACTGCAACGACTTTCCGATGCTGACTGAGTTCGTCCCATTTGGATAGCGTTTCATCAAGGGGGTCAAGATTGGCGGCGGCGATGTTGTGGTAATAGTAAAAAGCCAGCAGGTGGTTGCGAGCGTTGCCTTTCCAGATAGAAGAAAAATTCCAGATGCAAATCCCGGTGTAGCCTTGGACATCCCAGCGGTTCCACACAAACGCATGCCCGCCGTCATGGATCGGGCTGCCCAGTTCAAACGGGTGAGCAATGAAACCCACCCCGCCTTGTTTCTTCGTGGCGTCGATAACGGTCTGGGGATTCGCCGTATCGGAAGGAATGTCCTTGGTGATGTTGTAGGCAAGGTAATGGTTATATCTTCGGTTCAGTTCCACCCCGATTAGAACCGCGACATCGTTATGCCATCCTTCCTTGCCCTCCTGCAATCCCGTTAATTTGAAATGGTCGTTGATTCCGATAAAATCGAGCCGGGCGCGCGCGGCGGCGGCGGCGATTTCCTCGATGGTGGCCGTTCCGTCCGAGTATGTCGAATGGATGTGCAGGTTGCCAACGTACTCTCGATACATTTTCCCTCCGCGACGAACGAACCGGCGGCCGACGGGACGTCAACCTGTCCTCCTGCGCGAAAAAACGTCTAGGTCATCACCGTAGCCCTGGCCATCTTCACATGCCAGATGAAATCCGACAGGCTCCTGATCGACCACAGCCTCCGCATGATATAACCCGGTCGAAAATAAAATTGTGTATACGCCGACCGCAACCGCGAGAGCAGGTATTCGCGCGTCACGTCTCCATGCTCGAACATCGGCACGGGCTCTGCGAGACGGCCCTCGGTCTTGACGTACTCCTTCCAATAGTCGAACGGAATAAACCCCTTCCCGAGCGCGGAATCGTAGAGGTCGGTTCCCGGGTATGGCACGACGACCGAATAATAGGCGAAATCGGGATTCAACCGCAGGGACAGGTCGACGGTTTTCTCTATGGATTCTCTCGTTTCCCCGGGGGCGCCAATCATAAAATATCCGAGAATCTTGATGCCGGCAGACCGCGTCCAGGCGAACGCGCTCTCCACCTGGTCGATTGTTATTCTCTTGTTGAATAGTTCTATGACGGCGGGATCGGCCGATTCGACACCGAACGATATCCGCGAGCAGCCGGCGCGGGCCATGAGTTGCAGCAGCTCCGGGTCCACACAATCCACCCGCGTGCGACAATCCCACCGGAATCTCAGGCCGCGCTCGAGTATCCGCTCGCAGATGTCGGCAGCCCTCCGCCGGTTCGCGGTGAACGTGTCGTCATAGATGACAACTTCCGTGCAGCCATACCGCCGAACCATCTCCTCCAGTTCCTCGACGACGTTGTCGGCGCTGCGAGCGCGGTAATGACCTCCCCGGATGTATCGTTCGCAAAACGAACATCGATAGGGGCATCCCCTGGCCGTCATGATCGACGACACGCGGCGGCCTTCGGTCGTCATGTCGAAATAGCTCTCGTTTGGCAGTATGCGCCGCGCCGGCATCGGAATTTCGTCAATCGGCATGAGAGCCGCAGCGCCGTTGCGGACAACACGGTCGCTCACCCGGAAAATCACTCCGCCGACGCCCTCGGCGTCGGCTCCCGACCGGATTCTCCGGACAAGCTCGGGCATGGCGACCTCGGCTTCGCCTTCGACGCCGAAATCAAAGCACGGAGTCCGCAGCGTCAATTCGGGCATGATTGTCACCTGGGGACCGCCGACTATAATGACGGGCGGTCGCGGAAGGCTCTTGAGCGCGCGGCATATCTGGACTACTATCGGGAAAAGAGGCGTGACACAGGTTATACCGACGACCTCGGGAGAGAACTCACCGATTCGCCGAACAAGCTCGACGGGCTCGAGACGCAGCGCGTTTGCGTCGATCAGTTCGACATCGTGCGATTCCCCTTGCAGCACGGCGGCGATGTACGCGAGACCGAGCGGCGGGAGCACTCGCAGTTGCTTCACAAAGGTTCGAGCGCCAAACCCCGCCCCAGCTTCCTCGCCGGCTATCATCTCAGGTGGATTGACCAGGACGATTTTCATCTCGGGGCGCCTTCGATTCCGCCACTGCTTCTCCGGGAACGGACAGGTAAGACAAACGGCCGGCCTGTCTCGGAATTCTTCCGGACGACAACGTCGGCTCCATACACGTCCCAAACGGACTCGGCCGTTATCGTCTCCTCCGGAGGACCGTCGAACCGCATGCGACCCTCTTTGAACACCAGGACACGCTTGCAGTAGTTCGATGCCAGGTTCAGGTCGTGCGAGACCGCAATGATTGTCATTTGGCGTCCCCGGTTCAGCCGGGTCAGAATGTCGTAAATATCCACCTGATGTTTGATGTCCAGAAACGCGGTCGGTTCGTCGAGCAGGAGGATGGTGGGCCGCTGCGCGAGCGCCCGGGCGATCAGCACTCCCTGCTTTTCTCCGCCGCTCAGGTTTGTGACCGGCCGGTCGGCTAGATGCGCGACCCCGGTCATTTCCATCGCCTCCTGAGCAATGAGAAAGTCTTCGTCGGTTTCCAGCATCGAGCGCAGGTGAGGGGCGCGCCCCATAAGAACGGTCTCGGAGACGGTGAACGGAAAGATGAAGGTCGCCTCCTGTGGAACGACCGCCATCTTGGAGGCGAGAGCCCGGGCGGACATCGACCGCACGTCGACTCCATCAACGAGGATTTGTCCCTCACGGGGGCGGAGCACGCGCGTGAGCAAATTCAAGAAGGTAGTCTTGCCGGAACCGTTCGGTCCGACGAGGCCGACAAACTCTCCGCTGCCGACCGAGACGGTCAACCCCTCGAAGAGCGCCCGCTCCGTGTATCCAAAAACGACGTTTCTTGTTTCAATGCCCGACATAGGTCCGAGAAAAGGAGATTTTCATCCGCGTGGATGACAGCGAAGATGCGTCTGCTTCAGCCGTTCATTCGTAACATGAGTATAAACCTGGGTGGTGGCGATGTCTGCATGCCCCAGCATTTCCTGTATCGCCCTGAGATTCGCTCCCCCCGACAGCAGGTGAGTGGCAAAAGAATGTCTGAGCGTGTGGGGCGTAACCCGTTTGCGAATACCAGCCACTCGAATGTGGCCCCGAATCATCTTCCAGCAGCCTTGCCGCGAGAACGGCCTGCCGAGGCGCGTGAGGAAAAGAAACTCGGAGTCGTCCTCCCGATTGGTTTCCAAGTGTTCTTCCACCTTTCGAACAGCCACCTCGCCAATCGGAATCAGGCGCTCCTTTCCGCCTTTTCCGCGGCACCGTATGAAGCCGATGTCCAGCATCAAATCGTCGTGCCTGAGACCGATCAGCTCCGAAATCCGCAGGCCGGCGGAATACATCAACTCGAGCATGGCCGCGTCGCGAATTCCCCGCCGGGATTTCGTGTCGGGCTGGGCGAGCAACACCTCCACTTCCGCCGGGCTTATCGCCTCGGGCAGCATTCGCCAAACCTTGAATTTGTCCAGGTTCGCCGTGCAGTCATGAGGCAGACGTCGCTCGCGCCGCAGGAAACGATGAAATTGCTTTACGGAAACAAGGCGCCGTTCCATCGAGCGTGTCGAGAGTCCTCTCGATTTCAAGCAGAACAGGTAGTCGTGAATATCGCGGGAGGCGACGGTCGATATGTCGATACAGCGGTCATCCTCGACAAATGCGCGGTATTGTTCGAGGTCATACGCATAGGAGACGACGGTATTCCGGGCAAGTCCTCTCTCGACACTCAGCCAGGCAAGGAACTCGTCGATCAGCTCCCTCATTTTTCCGCGCTGGTTCGTCTCGCACATCCTTTTGCAGGGAAACGCGCATTCAGCGAAAAAGCCCGGACCGAATGTCCGGGCATTCGACCAGGGGCTTTTCAAAAATTCTCACAACTCTCTCCGGCCTTCAAGGGCGTGGCTCAGCGTGGAATCGTCGGCGAACTCGAGGTCGCTGCCCACCGGCACTCCCTGGGCGATTCTCGTCACGCGCGCTCCCAGGGGCCTGACGACCTCCCTGATATACATCGCGGTGGCCTCGCCGCCCGTGTTGGGGTTCGTCGCCACGATGACCTCGTTGACCGTTTTGTCCGCCAGCCGGGCAAGCAATTCTTTGATGCGTATATCGTCGGGACCAATGCCGTCGAGAGGAGAGAGAGAGCCGTGCAGCACATGGTACAGCCCCCTGTATCGACCGCCCTTTTCGAAGGAAGCCGCGTCACTTGGCTTTTCGACGACACAAATGACGGACTGGTCACGACGCGAGTCGGAACACAGCTCGCAGGGGTCGGTTTCGGTAATATTGCAGCACACGGAGCAGAGACGCACGTTCCGCTTTGCGTCGATAATGGCCTGCGCGAGGCGGTTTGCCTCTTCCTCGGGAAGGTTGATGATATGGAAAGCCAGCCGATGCGCGCTCTTGGGGCCGACACCCGGCAACCGGCGGAATTCCTCGACCAGCCTGTTTATCACGCCCGCCTCACCGCGCATGTTACCTGCTCTTCTCCTTCGCCTTCTCCGCGAGTTCGCGCAGCTGCGGCGCGACGGTCTGCCGCCGGCTCTCTCCCAGCCGGTCCACAAAAAGAACACCGTTCAAATGGTCGATTTCGTGCTGAACCGCGCGCGCGAGCATGCCCTCCGCTTCGAGGGTGCGCTCTTCTCCGTCGCGGTCGACATATTCGACAACAACCCGCTCGGCGCGCTTTACGTCCGCGAATACATCGGGAAGACTCAGGCAGCCCTCCTCCGCTTCGCTCAGGCACTCCCGCTGCGTTATCCTCGGATTTATCATCACGTATACCGGAAGACCGTCCTGGCGCAGGTCCATGACGAGGACTCGCTTCGACAAGCCGACCTGAGGCGCGGCCAGCCCGATACCGTGATTCTCGTACATGATGGAAAACATTTCGTCACTGGTCTTGATCAGCTCGCCGCTCACTTCTTTCACGGCTTTTGCCGTCCTTCGGAGCACCGGCGCCGGATATGTCACAAGGTGAAGCATGGAAGCTGCACTCCTTACGTACGTTTCTATCACAAGTTTACCATACGGCATGGGTGATTGCAACAAACCGCTTTCATCGAATGAGACCGGCGAGCGGGTGAGCGAACGAAAGTGTGCGGAAAGGAATTACCGATGAGAACAAATAATTCCAGCGGCGGGAGATGATGTGCGAACAAGCCGGCCTGGATGGGTCTCCGACAAAAACGCCTGCGGCTTCGGCCTTGAAGCCTCATGCGCAGGCTTGCGCAGACCAAGACACGGTGGGCGGTACTGGACTTGAACCAGTGGCCTCCTGCTTGTAAGGCAG
>CAYVQZ010000100.1:0-9284 GCA_964453435.1 uncultured bacterium | reverse complement strand
ATTATGAATGTCAGCGAAAACGAAGCGCAGGGGGCTGTACCCAATTACGGAATCCCCGTCTTTTCTGCGCTGAGCGAATCGAAGTCCCGCGCAATCCGCGGGATAGATTGGCGGACTGTCCCCGAAGCGGATAAACTTCACCATGAATCGCGGGACACTCCCAAAATCGCTGTTTCGTAGAATACCATCGGGAGGTGTATGGTGCTCCGTTCGGATTGCGCTCTGCTCGACCAGCCGGCCGTCCTGAGGTTCATGTTCTATCCGAGACGAGATTCCAATCCGGAGGTCGTCGACGACCACGATATCTTCTTTCGGGTCAGACCAGACATTCGTATCGGCGGCCGTCTTCACATTGCAGAAAGGAATTCGCCTCTCCTAGTGCTCTTTCACGGGAACGGGGAGATTGCCTCCGACTACGATGACTTCGCGCCTTATTACACAAAAATGGGAGTCTCACTTCTCGTCGTCGACTATCGCGGCTACGGCAAGAGCGACGGAAGTCCGACGGCGTCTGCCCTGCTTGACGACGCCGTGACTTCATATCAACAATTGCGCGAGGTCCTGTCCGAACGCGGGGTCGATCACTCGCGCCTCCACATCATGGGCAGGTCGCTTGGCAGCGCAGCCGCACTCGAGATATTGTCCCGCGCGAGCGGCGGAATCAGCGGACTTATCATCGAAAGCGGCTTCGCCTCGGCGCTCGGACTCATCGAGCGCCTGAGCGGAGTGGCCCTGCCGGAGCATTTGAAGGAAGGAGCAGGCGGCTTCGACAACGCCGCTAAGATTAAGAAGCTGAACATTCCGACGCTCATCATCCACGGCGAAGAAGACCAAATCATTCCGGTCCGAAACGGGGAGACACTGTACAACGAATGCGGCGCTGAACAGAAACGGCTCGTTATCGTACCGGACGCCGGACATAACGACCTGCTCTACTGGGGAGCCGACCTTTATTTCTCCGCAATACAAGAGTTCGTATTCGGCTGATATCCACAGTCCGTCTGCACAGGGAGATCGCAACGCGCCGCCCACGCTCGCGGTCGGGGTTGAGGAGAAACATCATGAAGAAGTTGTTCGCGTTGCTCGCAATTTTGTTTTTGCTTCTATCGTCCCTTACTGCTTCAGCGGGGGAACCACGACGGGAAGACGTCGGCGACCTGATTGTCCTTCATCTCTATGGTTCATACCGCGAAATGGGACGCCAGCAGGCGGAGCTGCTGGGGCCGGACCTCCGCCGCGTGTACGATTACCAGTTAGCCAATTACAAGCGAATGGTGTCAGAAGCGGGAGTGGCCGGCTGGTTCTTCAATCAGAGTGTCATCCGGCTTCACAACGCTCTCGGGCCGCTTGCCGACGACAGTGGTTTCCATGAGGAAAACGCGGGCATAGCAGGGGGTCTGGGTGTGCCGCGCCGCAATGTCTTGCGAGCGCTTCTCAGCCTGTCGCAAGGCTCGACCGTCTTTGCCGCCACACGAAGCGCCACGGCTGACGGACAAGCCCTCATCGGCAGGAACGTCGACTGGTACGACGGCTTCGGACGCCGCCGGCCCCTGGTGGCTGTCTATCATCCCGAGGGTGACGACCTCGACCATATTTTTGTCGGATGGCCGCTTGTGGGTCTTCCCACGGCGGGATTGAACGAAGCCGGTCTCGCTGTTTCATTCAACTTTTTCGTGAGCGACCCACAGGTGAGCCTCTGTTTCCCGGCATGGGTGCACCGGCTGGCGCTTCAAAAGGCAAGGACCGTCGAGGAAGCGATTCAAATCATTGAAGCTCCGCGGCGCCGGGGCATATCGGCGTTCCTCGTGCTCGCAGACGCCACCGGCGATATCGCGATGGCCGAATTCACCCCCACAAAGTGTGCGGTCTTTCGGCCGGAAAATGACTGGTTCGGCCAGGCGAACCATGCCCGAACACCGGAGATGATTCCATATGACCGGTACCGCCATCCGGACTCTTTTCAACGTCGAGAAGCAATGGAGAACGCAGTCCGCCCTCACGCGGGGGAATTAACCCCCGCGCTTGCAGTCGATATTCTGCGGGACCGCACGGGCGAACCCTACGCCAACGCTTCGACTGTCGGGAACCTCTCCGTTATGAATCCGGTCGTCATTCATCCCGCCTCGCGGACTCTCTGGCACTCGACATCAAGACAACCGCACGCTCCGTTCGGGGCGTACGTGCCGTTCACGTTCGATCCGAGCGCCGAACGCCCGACCTTCGCCGCAAGCCCGGCCCTCACGAGCGAAGCATTCGAGCAGGAACGAAAGGAAATCCGGGCCGCTCGAAAAGCCCTTGAACTGCATCAGAACGGAAAGTACGAAGAAGCATTGGACGCATGGGAGAACTTGCTCGAATCGGACGTTTCCACCCTCGACCCCCGCCGACTCAAACTCGGCTATGCGCTCATTCACGACGCATTAAGACACACCCAATCCGCATACGATGTTCTGATAGATGCGACGGAGCCGAACGCGCCATTCGATGTGCGCGGTTTGGCCCTCGTCTCGAGCGGCATCCTGGCCGACCGACTCGGCCTCAGAACCCGGGCGATCCAACACTACGAGGAGGCCCTCGACCATTTCGCCGCTCACCCCGAGTTCACCGCATTTGATTCCGTCAAGGAAACGGCGCAACGTGGACTCGAAAGCTCGCGGGAGAAAACACCGCTCCCAATAAGCACGATGGACACAAACATCCCCCACTGATTCTGTCGAGCCGGCTGTTTCTTACCAATACTGTGAACCAATATGGGAGAACAGGATGAATACGCCAGTAGACGGTAAAAACTCGCCGTCGTCATCCCCCACTTCCCGTTCCCTCAATGCGAGAACGCGGCGGCCGACGCGGTCACCATCCTCAAGCAAATCGAGGGCGCGCTTGCCTATATCGACACGGTGAGTACCCGCGCCGACAGCGAGAGATACAGGCGCATGCGCCTCGCGCTCACATCGGCGCGCCGAGCGCTCCACAACCGGCTGCATCAGGCGGGCCATTTTCACGAGCATTCCCCCACACAAAACCACCCTGCGCATCAGGGCTGATAGATATCTGGAATCCTCGATGCCGGATGACAGAAATGTTTTCGGTTATCCAATCTTCAGGAAACACGAACGCTCCCCCCTGTCTTTTGACCTCCCGTTTTCTGAGAGACAAAGCCGACCAAATCTGCTATATTTGTTCATCCTCATTTTGACCCGATTTTTTCATTTGGAATACAGGTTCTCATGTCGGAACAGACAGAAACGGACAGCTCCGTCGAACAGACAAAGTTCGATGATTACGTAGGAGACAATTTCCGTTGGAACGCCGCCGTTAACCTTCTCTACGGCTTGTTCGGCACCACGGGCTGGCGACTCATTTTTGCGCCCACCTTTGTACCCGATTACATATACAAGCTGGGAGGCTCGAACCTGATTGTCGGGGTGCTGCTCTCGCTCGGGGGTCTCGCACGATTCATCACGCCGCCGCTCATCGCTTCGCTCGTCGAACATCAGGCCCGCCTGAAAAACAAAGCCGTGCTCATCGGCATGTCGATGCGGGCACAGGTGTTTCTCATTGCGATGGCCGGATTCTTCTTCTCCCCGCGAATGAACCTGATTTCCTTCTTCATATTCTTTTCGCTGTTCAATATGTTTCTCGGCATGCAGAACGTCGTCTACAACACGGTCATGGCCAAGGTCATTCCGGTCGACCGGCGCGGTCGTTTTATCGGGCTTCGCGAGTTCGTCGGGGGAGTCAGCGCATCGGTCGTTGCGCTCGTCGGCGGGTCATTGATCGAGAATCTCGAATTCCCTCACGGCTACGCCTCCACCTACCTGCTGGCGTTCATTCTCACGTTCATCGGGCTTATGTGCTTCGCACTCTCGCGCGAGCCGGCAACGCCGGTTGTCCTGAAAAAGGTCCCGCTGCTCGACCGCCTTCGCTCGATTCCCGTGCAGGTAAGAGAAGACAAGAACTTCGCCAATTACTGCATCTGTCGCGCCGTCGGCTCGCTTGCCCTCATGTCGAACCCGTTCCTGATTCTCTATGCCGGCAACAGGATGACGATATCGGGCCATCAACTCGGCCAACTCACATTTTGCTACTTCATCGCCCAGACATCCATCAATCTGTTGATGGGAAGAGTCGCTGACAGAAGCGGGTTCAGGAAGGTGTTCATCATTTCTGTAACCGTCTGGATGCTCGCCCTGGTCGCGCTGGTTCTGACTCCGCCGTCATATACGCTGGCGGTCCTGGTGTTCCTGGCTTTGGGCGCCGGGGTCGGCGGATTCAATATGTCGATGTCGAATATGGTCCTCGAATTCGGCGACGCCGCGGGACTGCCAATGCGTCTCGGCGTTGTAAACTCGATTGGTGAAATGGCCACGGCCATTGGCCCCCTGCTCGCCGGCTTCCTCGCCGACAACGTCTCCTATCGCTCCGTTTTCATGATTTCGATATTCTGCACGGCCACGGCGCTCGCCGTCATGTATCTCCGCGTTACCGAGCCACGATACTCGAAGACGCCTGCCGCACAATAGCAGATTTCCAAAAATAGACGTTCAGTCTGTCCGGTAATCACATTATTTGCCGAAACGCGAGCGAAGCGGGCTGTACCCAATTACGGAATCCCCCTGTCCTTCGCCGAGCGGACCGAGGTCCCGCGCAATCCGCGGGATACAATCGGGACTGTCCCCTGAGCAGAAGACCTCGCAGTGGAATTATCGGACACACTCACACACTCAGATATCCTTCCTCGCCCTTTGTAATGTTATAATCTGAATATATGAAACCATGTTTCGACACAATCGTTATCGGTTCCGGCATCGGAGGACTCACCGCCGCCGCGCACCTGGCAAATAAGGGCCTGCGCGTGCTGGTTCTGGAGAGAAACGCGCACATCGGCGGGACAGCCTGCATTTTCGAACGTCGCGGTTTCTCGTTTCCGATGGGGCCGCTCGGTTTCGGCAACCGCAAGCTGGTAAGCGACACCCTGAACCTTCTCGGCGAAGGCACAGACTTTGCTGTTCAACCGGTCGACTACAAGATTCATGCGTTCGGCTTAAGCATCCCAATTTCGCTTCCCTTCCCCGACCTGGCTGAAAAGCTTGTTCTTATTGCGCCGAATGAAAAAGACTCCATAACCCGTTTCTTCTCCGACATGGAGAAAATCGCATCCGCCATGCAGTCACCCCGGCAGGCTCAGAACCAAAGTTTTCTGGAGAAAATCTCCAAATGTTCGGCAGCCGATTACCTTGACGACTTTGTTACAGATTGGCGCTTGCGTCGCATCCTCGGCAGCGTTGGGACAAACGAACCCTATTCATCGCTGTTCATGCTCGCGGCCATGTGGGACCTGCTCGCGAACGGAGGAATCTACTATCCGCTCGGCGGGATGCGCTCATTGTGCGAACGATTGGCAAGGGCGGTCTCGAAAAACAGCGCCGCCCCCGGCACAATCAATCTCACCGCCGAGGTGTCCCGAATCAGAATAGAGCGGGGCAAGGCCATCGGAGTTACTTTGCGAGACGGTTCCAACATAGAGGCGGCTTCGGTTATATCGAACGCCGACTACAAGAACACGTTTCTGCGCATGATAGAGCCCGGCGTAATTCCCGAAAACTGGTTCAGCGCAATATCAAACGCGAAACAGACAATGTCCAATCTTCAAGTGTGCCTCGGCCTCGACGCCTCCGGGGTTGACCTCAGCGCTTTCGATGAGTCCGGCAGGGTGATCTATCGTTCACACAGATATTCCGACAGCGGTTGCGCGACCAAGCCGAACTGGGCTTCCGAGCGAATCAACCCCGAGGAACTGGCATGCCAGGAACTCGAAGCAACATTGTGGAGCGCAAACGACCCTTCTCTGGCGCCCGAGGGCTGCGCCTGTCTCGTTATTCGGACAGAGACCGAACACAGCCATTTCCTCAAGTTCCGGCCGGCCCCGCGGAGGCGAGTTCCCGAATACCTGCAGTACAAGAACAGTCTCGCTCACGCGCTGATTGCCGAAGTGGAAAAGCTCGTTCCCGGCCTCCAGCAGGCCATCCAGGTCACGGACATCGCCACGCCATTGACATACGAAGAGCGCGGGGGCCGCAGCGCCGGGGCCGTAGCGGGCTGGTCGTGGAACTTCGAGGATAACCGGGACTACATGCCTCGCGAACTCGTCCGGACTCCCGTGCGCAGCCTCTACATGGCCGGCTACCAGGCGTTCTCGTCTCTTTTCCTCGGGGGTATTCCGACAGCCATGGAGAGCGGCAGGCGCGCCGCCGACGCGGTGCTAACCGGCGCCGGTCCGCTCGAAGAGGCGCCCTTCAAAACCGGAAGATAAGTCCCTTCCCCTACCCCTGTTCACTCACGTTTGCCGTAACGCGCACTGTAAAAGCGCCTCATGATTGCACATGTTGCCGAAAGCTGAGCGAAGGGAACTGCGAGATTGTCCGACGATTATGCCCTTGACCTTAAATGCCCGACAGGGGACTGTCACTATTTACGGAATCGCTCGTCCTTTGGCGATTCGTAGATTGGCGGACTGCCCCCGAAGCACAGGACGCAGAACTATCGGACACATCACTACTCCTAATCCATACAACACTTCGTGTCGGATAATTTCACACCCGCAAACCGATCATGCCCTGCAGGAATCGACTCATCTTGTAATCCGGCATCGAACACTATATGATATGGCGCGGATTGAAAATGTCTCACCCGAATTAGCGCCCGAAGACGTCCATGCGCAACAAACCAACTGCAAAAAGGAGTGAATCATGGGATATCTGGAACTGGATTTCACGCTGACTGAAGAACAACGGGCCGTCCAGGACATGACCAAAAAATTCGCCATCGAGGTGATGCGTCCCGCCGGTATCGAACTCGATAAGCTCTCGAATCCGGATGATGTCATCGCCAAGGGTTCGGTCTTGTGGGATGTGCTCAAGAAACAACGCGAACTCGAACTGCATAAAGCCGCCATTCCTCAGGAACTCGGCGGACTGGCCGGCGAAAGGGACCCGCTCACCGGCGTTCTGATCGCCGAGCAGATGGGCTACGGCGATCCGGGCCTCGCAATTTCCTTCGGAGTCAGCAACTTCCCGTTTCGGTTCGCCGCCATGTCGCCCGAGCCCGAACTGCAGCAACTCGCGCGGGACTACTGCGAGGATATGGAAGCAAACATGATCGGGTGCTGGGCGCTCACCGAACCCGAACACGGCTCGGACTGGATACTGGCGGGCCACCCCGACACCGACGCGCCGACATGCGCCCCGTCCCTGAAGGCCGTCCTCAAGGGGGACGAATACATCCTGAACGGGCAAAAGGCTGCATGGGTCAGCAACGGCGCCATCGCCACCCACGCCGTCCTGCATGTCGGACTCGATACGTCCAAGGGCATGGGCGGAACCGGCATCGCCATCGTGCCGCTCGACCTGGACGGGATCACCAAGGGGAAACCGCTCGACAAGATCGGACAGCGTCCGCTGAACCAGGGCGAGATCTATTTTGAGGAAGTAAGACTCCCCAAAAAATACATGTTTGTCGGTGACCCCGTGATGGGAACGTACATGGTTCAGACAATCCTGACCGGCGCCAACGGCGGCATGGCGGCGCTTTTCTCGGGATTGGCGCAGGCGGCCTTCGACGAAGCGTTCACCTATGCCAAGGAACGCGTGCAGGGCGGAGTTCCCATCTTCGAGCACAAGAACATCAAGCTGAAGCTCTTCGACATGTTCGTGGCCACCGAGGCGGCGCGCGCATACGTGCGCAGGCTCTCCCGCTACAACGTGATGAACCCGCCCGGCTCGCTCCAGCATGCAATCGCGGGCAAGGTCCTGTGCACGGAGACCGCGTTCAAGGTCGCCAGCGAGGCGATTTCGATTTTCGGCGGAAACGGCCTGAGCAAGGAATACGTCATCGAAAAGATGTTCCGCGACGCGCGGGCGTCCATGATCGAGGACGGCGAGAACAGCGCGCTCGCCCTGAAAGCCGCATCGTTGTTCTGAAGAAAACGCGCTCACTCATACGGGCGGACCGCAAAGTCCTTGCAGCGCCAGACAGCCACAGGGCACATTCACAAAACCCGACACCGGAAAACAGGCGCCCGAAGCGGCCGTCCACGAATTTGGTTTGGCGGACTGTCCCCAAAGCAAACAACTCTCGCCACGAATCACCGGGACAGTTTCCATGCTGTCATTCTGAGGAGCAACGCGACAAAGAATCTCTCCTTTTTGGCGCAATCAATCCCCAGACTCTGCGCGGGAGCGCATCCCGAGAAACTCGAAGGGCTCCAGAATTCCGGGAACACGCGATTTTTTTGTGGACTCGCCAGGCTTCAGCTGACAGTGATGCTGACTCCTCCCGCGGATGAAAGACTTTTGACCACGGGGCGCGCGGGAATACACGGGGAAGACTATCCCACGCGAACGGTCTTATTCCTGCTTTGCGAATGGAAGCTGTCAAATGCGTAGATCTGACCCCTTTACTTTCATTGACTTGAAAACCGGGATGTGGTACTCTCAACCAGTAATCGGCATAACGCATTGATTTCATGTTTGCGCCCCTTACGAACGCTGCCATATAGTGTTAATGATGGATGGCTCATGAGTTAATGGGCGGCGCTGTGAATAAAGGAGGTTTGGACGATGAAAAGCGAATATACAGCTGTTCTGAAACAGGAAGGCGACTGGTGGATTGGTTGGATCGAAGAGATTCCCGGCGTCAATTGTCAGGAACGAACCTATGAGGAAGTGAAAGAAACCCTGGAGGTCACGCTCAAGGAGGCGCTGGAATTCAATCGTCGCGATGCGCTGAAGGCGGCTGGCAGCGGGTACACGGAAGAAAAAATCGCCGTATGAAGAGGCGCAAACTGCTCCAGCATCTTCGCGCCAAGGCTGCGAGCTATTGAGAGAAGGCGGCAAACATTCATGGTGGCATAATCCCGGTCTGAATAAACGCTCTGCAATTCCGAGACACGCCGAAATAGCGGACATCCTGGCGAAGAAAATATGCAAAGACCTTGGTGTAGATCCGGTCAAATAGCCGCTAATACCAAGGTCCGCCGGACCGAAGAGAACTTGCGACACTGCCGCAGCCAGAACGACAGAAACCGAGGATAAATGTTGTTCTGGGGAATATTCCGAAGACACAATCTGCAGTCGCCAAGCTTTAGCCAGCATTGATTTTCCCCCCTGCCGTCTCTGTAAGGTCGAGTTCGATTGTTTTCTTTTGCCAGAGGTATCGAGGTCAACAACTCCCTTGGGAAATTTTTAGAAGGAATATTTTCCCGCTCCGTGGGGCGGTCCTTGTCA
>CAYVQZ010000099.1:3527-10344 GCA_964453435.1 uncultured bacterium | reverse complement strand
AATTTCGCGAAAGCGCTTGACAAGCAGGGAGTCGGCGTGATAAGCTAACAGAGACTGAGTCTCAGTCTAAGGCGGGCCGATGACGGACGAATACACAATCTTTCACGATTTCCTGAAAAAAACAGGGTTGAAACTCACGCCCGAGCGACAAACAATCCTCCGGGTTGTCTTCGAAATCCACAAGCATTTCGACGCCGATGAACTCGTTGACATACTGAGGCAAAAGGGAAAGAGGATATCCAGGGCGACTGTGTATCGAACGCTCGACCTATTGGTTAAAAGCGGCTTGATCCGGGCAATGCAACTGACGGAGTCGAAAAGGGTATATGAGCATATCGTCGGACACGAGCACCATGACCATATGATTTGCACCCAGTGCGGACGCATAATCGAGTTTGACGACGGCTTCATTGAGACCCTCCAGCAGAAGGTGTGTGACCGGATGGGTTTTCAGCCGGAAAGACATAGTTTGCGTATATTCGGCCGTTGCGACAAGTGTCGGTAAGGCCGGCGAGTTTTGAGAGCCGGATGTTGAGACAGAGTCGCAATCGCAAAAAGGCGGACCCGTATTCCATTATGAGAAACCGTACTCAAAATAAAATCGTGCTGGATGATTCCGCCGCGAAACCCGCCATCGCTCTGGTGGGAAACCCCAATGTCGGCAAGAGCGTCTTATTCAGCCTCCTCACGGGCAAGTATGTTACCGTCTCGAACTACCCCGGCACCACAGTCGAGATCGCGAAGGGAAACTCGAGCTTCGACGGAGGCGCCTATCGGGTCATTGATACACCCGGCGCAAACAGCCTGATTCCGCGCGGAGAAGACGAAAAGGTTGCCCGGGACATGCTTCTTTCCGAAAACTCGAAAACCGTCATCCAGGTTGCCGACTCGAAGAATCTCAGGCGCTCGCTCATACTGACTTCGCAAATGGCCGAGATGGGAGTGCCAATGGTGCTCGCCTTGAATATGGCCGACGAAGCAAAAAGCGCCGGAATACAAGTCGATTCAAAAATGCTCTCCGAGCGTCTCGGGGTTCCCGTGGTCGAAACAGTGGCCACGGAACGGCGGGGATTGAACAAGCTTTTATCATCGCTCGAATCCGCCTCGCCGTGCCGATTCAAAGTGTCCTATCACCCGAGAATCCGGCACGCGATAGGAGAGCTCGCCGAAATCCTTCCCGACTCCCCCATTTCAAAGGAATCCATGGCGACTATGATTCTGGCAGGCGACTCTAGCCTGGACGAGTGGTTGGCGAAGGTTTGCACCGAAGACCAGCGCCGGGCAATTCACGATATAGTCAGGAAGACACAGGTGCATTTTCGCGACCCCCTTGCCTATCTCATCGGGAAACAGCGTCTGGAGGAAATCGATTCATTGCTCCGCGAGGTGATGACGGCCGAGCCGAAGCGACGGTCATCGCTGATGAACAAATTTGGCGACCTTTCACAGCACCCGGTATGGGGTCTGCCGATTCTGGCTTTTGTCCTGTATCTGATATATCTTTTTGTCGGCAAATTCGGGGCCGGCACGTGCGTCGATTTCATTGAATCCGTCATATTCGGGAACTACATTAACCCGGCCGCTGCAACCGCAGTAGGCTGGGCGCCGATTCCCTTTGTGCGGGATTTACTCGTGGGCGAGTTTGGCCTCATCACGATGGGATTGACCTACGCGATCGCAATCGTTTTTCCCATTGTGGGATTCTTCTTTCTCGCGTTCGGAATTCTCGAAGACAGCGGCTACCTGCCCCGCCTCACGATTATGGCGAACAAGATATTCAAGGTGATGGGAATGAACGGCAAGGCGGTGCTTCCGATCGTTCTCGGCCTCGGCTGCGACACGATGGCGACATTGACCACACGAATTCTCGATACGAAGAAAGAGCGCATCATTACAACGTTTCTTCTCGCGCTGGCCATCCCGTGTTCCGCTCAGCTCGGCGTCATTCTCGGCATTCTCGGAAAGATATCGCTGAGCGCATTCGCAATCTTCGTGCTCGTCATTGTCTCGCAGTTGCTGGTCGTCGGTTTCCTGGCGGGCAAACTGGTGCCGGGCCAGAGCTCCGACTTCATAATCGAGATTCCACCGTTCAGATTCCCGAAAATCTCGAACGTCCTGTTGAAAACGGTCTCCCGGGTCGAATGGTTCCTTAAAGAGGCTGTTCCGCTTTTTCTGCTCGGCACCTTCGTTTTGTTCCTTGCCGACCGGCTGGGAATCCTCGATGCGGCGGTCAGAGCCACGCAGCCGGTAGTCGTCGACTTCCTGATGCTCCCGGCCGAGAGCACGGTCGCGTTCGTGATGGGATTCCTGCGGCGCGACTATGGAGCGGCGGGTTTATACCGATTGTACGAACAGGGCGCGCTGGACCCGATACAGGCGATCGTCAGCCTCGTTGTCATAACGCTGTTCATTCCCTGTATCGCAAACTTTTTTGTGATCATCAAGGAGCACGGCATGAAAAAGGCGCTCGCGATGTTGTCGTTGATTTTTCCTATTGCCATATTGGTGGGGGGGATCGTAAATTTCCTCTTGCGCGCGTCGGGTTACTCGGGGTAGGATGGGGGAGAAAGGTGTTTCATGGAATCAACGGAGAAGAAACAAACTGTGAGATGCTCCCTTTGCGGAACCGAATTCACGCCGTCCGACCATTTGTGCGGCGGCTGTGTCGTGCGCAGGGAATGCAGGCTCGTTTGCTGTCCGAATTGCGGGTTCGGAATGCCCGAAGAATCGAAACTCGCCGGCTGGCTCAGAAAGCGGATGAAGAAAAAGGAGAAAGACTAAGTGGGATGGGGCGGACGCAGAAACCGATGGCGCTCCGGACGGCAACCCGGCGATTTTCAGCCGCCATCGGTCGATTACAGCAAAGCGGATATCGATGAACTGCTGGAGCTCATTTACATCCTGAAGGAGGCGGGTGGAGAAACCACCATCGGAAGCCTGCGCGAGAAACACGAAGAGGATGTCGATGTTGACGATTTGCTCCGTCAAATGGCCTCATCCGGCCTCATCACCGTGACCGGCGAAAAGGTCGCGTTCTCGGAGAATGGCAGGAAGGAGGCGGAAAAACTCATCCGCGCGCACCGGCTCGCCGAGCGTCTCCTGAGCGATGTCCTGCTCATTCACGAGGACCACGAACTGGAAAGCCAGGCGTGCGCCCTGGAACATATCCTGAAGCCGGGCGTTGTCGAGAGCATCTGCACGATACTCGGCCACCCCCGCACCTGTCCGCACGGCCTCGAGATTCCCCCCGGTCCGTGCTGCAGGGACAAAAGACGAACCGCCGCCCCCTTTGTTCTCTCTCTCGACCAACTGCGCAGCGGAGAATCCGGCAAAATCCTTTACGTCGAAACCGCAGACCACGCACGCCTCGACCGGCTCACCGCCTTCGGGTTGCTGCCCGGCACTGTTGTCAGAGTTCACCAGCGGCAGCCTTCCCTTGTGATAATTCTCGGCGAGACCCAGCTTGCAATTGACCGGGAAATCGCCCAGAATATTCATGTCGTCAAGACGAACTGAACTGTCCGCGAATTTTGCCCGCGAACGAGAGCTGTTCCGCGAATGATTGATGCGGGACCTCGCGGGTTCGAGACTGCTGCCGAGGGATGTGTTGCCGAAGCCTCGGCCACATTCACACAGCGGCGTCACAAAAGGATATCCCCAATGTCTTTCACCCGTGTCCTGGCCTGCTTGCTCTTTGTCGCTATGATCGCGGCCTGCGAGGCGACGAGCGACAGCGCCACTCGAAAGGAACAGGCGGTCATTATGGGAACCACCTTCACGATTACGGTTGAAGGACCCGGCGGTTCCCGCTCTGCGATCCGGGCGGCCTTTGACGAGATTCGCCGAATCGACCGGCTCCTGAGCGCCTACAAGGAGGATAGCGAAATCTCGATTGTGAACCGGAACGCTTTTGCCGGACCTGTTCGAGTGGGACCGGATTTCCTCACAGTTGCCACCGCCTGCCGGCTGTATTTCGACCTCAGCGGGCACGCCTTCGACCCAACCGTGTTCCCGCTGATGCGGTTGTGGGGTTTCAGCCGCACGGCGGACAGGGTCCCGACGCAGGAAGAATTGAAAGCGGAGATGCGGCTCGTCGGGTTTGACAAGGTTGTGGTGGACGAGCACACGCAATCCGTCCGATTTCGGGAGGATGGGATGGCGCTCGATTTTGGCGGAATCGCCAAGGGCTACGCGGTCGACCGTGCAATAGACGTCCTGCGCAATCGCGGTGTCTCCAGCGCTATCGTGGATGCGGGCGGAAACTTCTATGCTCTCGGAACCCCTCTCGACAGGCCGTTCTGGCAGGCAGGCATCCGGCATCCGGTGCGACTCGACGAAGTAATAGCGCGGCTTCCGGTATCCGACAGGGGCATGGCCACGTCCGGAAATTATGAGCGCTTCGTGGAAATCGGCGGGAAACGGTACTGTCACATACTCGACCCCCGGACGGGGAAACCGGTTCAAGGTGTCTTGAGCGCGACGGTTCTTGCGGAAACCGCAATGTCGGCTGACGCGCTCTCGACGGCCGTATTCGTCCTGGGTCCGGAAAACGGAATCCAACTGGTAGAGCGGCTGCCGGACGTCGAAGGAGTGCTCATCTTCCATGAGACCGACGATCCCGACAACTTCAGGATTCTTGTGTCCACCGGCCTGAAGGAACGACTCGAACTTCTGCTCCCACACTATTGAAGAACCTCCTCTTCCCCGGTTGACAAACCCTTCCGCTCCTTATATGATTTAGCCATGCGCGTTGCAATGTATTACAACAACAACGATGTCCGCCTCGAAGAAAGGCCCGCGCCGAAAATAGGGCCGGGTGAATTGTTGGTCCGCATCGAAGCCAGCGGAATATGCGGAAGCGACGTGATGGAATGGTACCGCATCAAGAAAGCCCCGCTGGTGCTCGGCCACGAGATCGCCGGAGAGATTGTCGAGGTCGGGCCGGGAGTCGACCGGTACAAGGTTGGGGACCGTGTGTCAGCCTCGCATCATGTGCCGTGCAACACATGTCACTACTGCCTGACCGACCGGCACACCGTCTGCGACACGCTCCGGAGAACAAACTTCGACCCCGGCGGGTTCTCAGAATTCGTTCGGCTCCCTCCGATAAACGTTGACAGAGGGGTTTACATGCTTCCCGACGAAGTGTCATACGAGGAGGCCACCCTCGTCGAGCCTCTGGCGTGTGTGCTTCGAGCGCAGAGAATTGCGCGACTCCGTCCGGGCCAAAGCGTGCTCGTGGTCGGCAGCGGCCTCACAGGCCTTTTGCACGTCCACCTTGCGCGCGCCTCGGGAGCGGGCCGCATCATGGCGACAGATGTTGTCGAGTACAGGCTCGACGCCGCGAAGCGCTTCGGCGCCGACGCCGCTGTCCATGCCGCCGAGGACGTCCCGGCCAAAGTCCGCGAGCGCAACGACGGCAAGTTAGCCGATGTGGTGTTTGTATGCACCGGCGCGCTCAGCGCAATCAACCAGGCGCTGGAATCGGTGGACCGAGGCGGCACGGTCCTGCTCTTTGCGCCGACCGACCCCGGCGTCCAGGTTCCGGTCGACGTAACCGAGCTCTTTTTCCGGAACGGAGTTACCCTCACGTCGTCGTATGCGGGAAGCCCGGCGGACCATGTCATCGCCGTCGAGCTTCTGCGGAGCAGCGGCCTGAGAGCGGGAGACATGATTACGCATCGTCTCAGCCTTGCCGAAACCTCATTGGGGTTCCGGCTGACTGCCGAGGCGAAGGAATCGTTGAAGGTAATAATCGAGCCGCAAAGATAGGCCGAGCGCGCCTCAAAAGGTTGGGGGGTGTAATCACTTTACCAACAAATTACGGCTGTAAGGCTCCGGCAGGATTCTGTGACAAAACAGATGAGCGACCAAAAGGAGGTTAGGGAATGGACTGGGGAATACAGAATCGCCTTTCTCGAATCATCAAGCCGAAGAGCGGTCGAACGGTCATGCTCGCCGTTGACCATGGCTATTTCCAGGGTCCCACCACGGGACTGCAACAGCCCGGCGAGACTATTAAGCCGCTTATCCCGTATGCCGACTCTCTCATGCTTACCCGCGGTGTGCTCAGAAACTGCATCGACCCGAATACCGACATCCCCATTGTACTGCGGGTCTCCGGCGGAACCAGTATATTGCAGGAGCTCTCAAACGAGGGTCTCATGACCTGTGTCGAGGAAGCCATCCGGTTGAACGTGTCCGCCATCACATTGTCCATCTTCGTTGGAGGCGAATACGAGCGGCAGACGCTCCTCGCGCTCGGAAAACTGGCGGACGAGGGCAACAGGTACGGCATTCCGGTGCTCGCGGTGACCGCCGTCGGCAGAGAGATGGCGCGCGATGCCCGGTATCTTGGGCTGGCCTGCCGCATAGCGGCCGAGCTGGGCGCCCATTTTGTCAAGACATACTACTGCGACGATTTCGAAAAGGTCGTTGAAGGATGTCCCGTCCCTCTCGTCATCGCGGGTGGGAAGAAAATATCCGAACGCGAAGCTCTTGAGATGGCTTACAACGCCGTCAGCAGGGGAGCCTCCGGGGTCGATATGGGCCGAAACATATTCCAATCCGACAGCCCGGTCGGCATGATCAAAGCCGTCCGCTCCATTATTCACAAAAAAGCTTCCGTCGTCGACGCCTACCAGATATACGAGAAAGAAAAAAGCAAGAAGGCCGCCGTCGTCGCGTGATCCGAAGGGAATAGGGTTGAGGCGCCGTGAATCCCTCTCACAATTCCACAACGCAGGGAATTGTGAGAGGGATTCACGGTCGCTCATTTTGCCGAAAAGCCCAAGCCCTAATTCCGGGGACATGGATT
>CAYVQZ010000099.1:0-3427 GCA_964453435.1 uncultured bacterium | reverse complement strand
ACTCTCTGCGGACCGCCCCGATAATCCCGCCTCCAACGACGACATCGCCGTCATAGAAGACTGCCGATTGACCCGGTGTAATGGCGCGCTGCGGACGGTCGAAGCGCACCAGCACGCTTCCGTTCTCCAAGGGACTCAGTTCGGCGTCGCTTGCTTCGTGTTTATAGCGAATCCTCGTTTTCGCCCGCATCGGAGCGCTCAAACGGTTCACGGCTATCCAGTTAACATCTTCGACCGTCATCTCCTTTTCCCACACGCGCTCCGAGGTTCCGACAATGACCGCGTTGCGCCCGACGTCGAAGCCGACCACGTAAAGAGGCCTCGGGTGGGCGATTCCGAGGCCTCGCCTCTGGCCGATGGTGTAATTCGCGATTCCCTCGTGAGCGCCCAGTATGTTTCCGTTCACGTCTACGATGGGACCGGGGCGCAAACGGTCCGGCGCGATCCTGCGAAGCAGGGCGCGATAATCGGTTTCGCGAACGAAGCAGACCTCCTGACTTTCCGGTTTGTCGGCTATTCGCAGGCCGAGGCCGGCGGCTATTTCCCGAACCTTCGATTTTGTCAAATCTCCCAATGGAAACAGCGCGTGAGACAGTTGGCTCTGGGTGAGACCACAGAGGAAATATGACTGGTCCTTTCGGAGGTCGCAACCCTTGAGGAGCAGATACCGGCCGGTTTCCTGGTCTCTCCTCACTCGCGCATAGTGGCCCGTCGCGATATGGTCGGCCCCAAGCGCGCGGGCGCGACGGAGCATCAGGCGGAATTTAATCTCGGTGTTGCACACTACGCACGGGTTCGGTGTGCGACCAGAGAGGTACTCTTCGCAGAAGGGGTCGACGACATACTTGCGGAAAGCCCCTTTTGCGTTGGAGACGTAGTGAGGAATGCGAAGGCTGGCGCAGACACGACGCGCATCGCAAATATCGGAAAGTGAGCAACAGCGCCGGGTGACCTCATCGCCGGGACTCGCGTCATCCCAGACCTTCATGGTCATCCCGATGACCTCAAAGCCCCCCTGGCACAGCACGGCAGCGGCAGTGGAACTGTCAACGCCGCCGCTCATCAGCGCAAGTATCCTGCGAGGCGTTGAGGTAGAGGACATCGCAGCGCCGCGGAGAGGTCAGGCGGCTCCGCCTTTGCCTGCGGCGCCCACCTCCTGCTTCTCTTTCTCTTCGGCCCGGGGCATCTTCTGAATCCGCTTCGACTCGTCCGTTTGGCTCATCGAGCAGTTTCCCTCAAAGATGACGCCCTCCGCAACGACGAACTTCGAAGCCGCAGTCGTCACGTCTCCGTACATGCGGCCCGTCGAAAGTATCTCGACTTTCTCGCGTCCGGTGACGTTGCCGTTGACGGTTCCCCCGATGATGACGTGGTTGGCTATGATGTTAGCCTTGACAACGCCTTTCTCACCAATGATAATGGCGGCGTCGGCTTTCACGGTGCCTTCCACGTTGCCATCGACGCGGAGCGTACCCTTCGAGTGGATGTCGCCCTTCACCATCAGACCGGGACCAATCACACTGTCAACCTTGCTGGTGTCTACCATATCCTGTTGACCTTTGCCCTTCAATAGTGGTTTCTCTTCTTCCGTAGTGCTCTTGAACATTGGCGCCTCGCCATCATCCATGCTATGTTTCTTTTTGCCAAAAAAATCCATCGTCCGTTTTCCGGGTGCTCTTCATGAACGCCGTCGGCGCCCACGACCGGCCAGCACCTAAAGGTAGCGTGCACCCCCTCTCATTCCATTTGTGCGGCCCGGAAAAACTCTTACCTCCACTCCATAGTATGCGGAAATTGTTTTGCGGGGACTACGTCAGTTGAATGGCCCGGAGGCCGGTGCGGGATTCATTCCACCAAGTACTGATACGGATTGACAAGCTTGCCGTCCAGACGAACTTCGTAGTGAAGGTGCGGACCCGTGCTGCGGCCACTGCTGCCAACGTGAGCCATCACGTCGCCGCGCTTCACGATATCCCCTTTTCTCACAAGAAGCTTGCTGTTGTGCGCGTAACCCGTGCTGTACCCGTACCCGTGTTCTATTTCGACCAACCGGCCCATCCCATCGCGCCAACCGGCAAACGACACGATGCCGTCGGCGGGGGCAATCACGGGCGTTCCGCGCGGAGCCACTATGTCGCATCCTTCATGGAACCGTCTCTCTCCCGTTATAGGGTCTTTCCGGTATCCGAAACCCGAAGAAATCCACGCTTCCTGTGACGCCACGGGGCATATCGAAGGGACGCTCTGCAACCTGGCCTTCTCGCGCTCAAAAATGTCCAGCACCTGCGAGAAGCTGTCCTTCAGGTCCAAAGACCCATCGAGCAATTCATCGACGGAGTATTGCAGCCAAGGCTCGTCATTCGCCTTTTGTGATTCGAGCGTCTGTGACTCCTGGAACGTCGTTTCCCAATCGGGCCCGCCTTGCCCACCGACAATCGAACCCATCTCGGAACGTTCTCTCGGCTTGAGGCCGGCAATCGTCCGCAACTTATCCTCGAGTTCCTCCAGCACCGTGAATTCCCTGTTTAATTGCGCGAGTTCGGCTTCGCGGGTCTCGATCACCTTTTGCAGATGCGATATGCGAGCCGCTCGATGCCGGTGCCAACTGAAGCCCGCATACGTGAGAGAAGCTATGGCGAGGACAAATACAACGCCTGCTACCGCAACCGCGGCTGCGATAGACCGAAGGGAAATATGAAAGCTATAAATATTCTGCCCGGGCGAGTTCGGGACAATTATCAGGTTCCACTTTCTCTGCATCTCAACCTCTGACAGGTTGCTCCCGCGTTGATCCCGCTCTTACGGCAACTTCGGTATCAGTTGGAACTGCTGAACTTGCAAATGCTGAAAGAAAGGGACATCCCGCCCGCTGCGACCCCAGTATAGCATAAGTCGCCGTGACAGTCAAGGGGCAATCACCGCGAATCACCGCGAAGTGCCTCCAATTTTTTCGAAAACCCAACCCGTTCACTTCCAAAAATCTTTCATGCATTTAAAATGAACGCGTTAGAAATTTCGACCCGCCATTTTTTGGGGAAGTCCTGGAGCCCTTCGACCTTGCTCAGGATAAACTCCGTCGAATGGATCCGCGGCTTAAAACTAATTTGTTTTGGCCACAGATGCACGCAGACACACACGGGTGAAATAACGCCATGATGTCTTATCCGCGGGTAAATCGGCTTTTCCGCAGCGGTCATAATCCGTGTGAATTCGTGGTTAAGACAGGTCTTTGGTTTTTCCTTCGCATAATTCGTCCAATTCCAGTCCTTCGTATTCAGCTTGCCCTGAGCCTGTCGAGCGGGTGTTCCGAGAGCCATTAATTTCCTTTTGTCATTCCCGTGAAAACGGGAGTCCGGGAAAAGAGCTTTTTGAACCGAAGACCTTGAACCTTCAACTTTGAACCTTGAACCAAAAGCCGACCACGGGG
>CAYVQZ010000098.1:0-10721 GCA_964453435.1 uncultured bacterium | reverse complement strand
CGACCTCGGATACCGCCCCCTCGTCACGTTCTCCGAAGGCCTCACACGCACGGTCTCATCTGTCTGCGGGAAATCTTAGCAGACAGCCCAAGATCAGATTCGGTTGCGGCCCGCCTCGCGCTGTGAATCTTTCCAATAATTGCGGGACTGGGAGGTTGTCCGCACTTATATCAAGGTCCGAAAAAGCCCTTTGCGGGTGCGAATGAATTCGCACATTCCGGCGCGATATTTGGCTGGGTTATTGGGGGACACCATGTCGCATGGTGTCCCCCAATAACCTGAGCCTGCTCCACGGCTGGGCAACCCGCGCTTCGGGGGCAGATTCTTTGCGTGTTTTTTTCCCAGTCTCCGGCCCTCATGAGTCCGGCTCTTCCAATTGGGCGCTGTCCAGGCGTTGCTTTACCTTTCCGAGAAATTCCGCGTAAAACTCATCGGGCTCAAGCTCGTATGCGCGGACCGCCCACTCGTGCGCGGCGATTACATCTCCGAGCGCCAGAGAGGTAACTGCGACTTCGTATGCGGCGAGCGCCGAAGTTGGTTCGCTGGCAAACGCGGCGCTGAAACTGGCTAATGCCGCCACATGCTCACCCCGCTCAAAAAGAAGCTGGCCGAGCGCAAGATTCGCGGCAAAATGGAGGGGAGCCTTTTCGACCGCTTCCCTGAGCAGGTGAATCGCCGTATCCTGCTTTCCGGTTACCCGCAACATGATGGCCTCACTGTAAAGAGCGTCGGCGGAGTCGCGTTGCTGCGAGAGCAGAGTCGTGAGGTAGACGCGTCTGGCCTGTTCATAAACTTCTTTTTTCGTCAGAGCGATTTGTCTGGAAGTGGCTGCCTGGGTGAAATTTCTGTCCGCCCTCAAGGCCCGCTCGTAACTTGCGATTGCATCCTCGAAGCGGCCCGCTTCCTCGAAGATTCGGGCGAGCTTGAAATGGATCGCGGCGGCGAAGGCATTTTCGCGTAGCGCCATCGAGTAGCTGCGGATGGCATTGTCTGTCTCTCCCAGCATACGATAAGCATCTCCCATTCCCGCGAGCGCTCCGGCTGCATAGTGATTGACGACCCGGATTCGCCCTTCTGTCTGTTCCGAAACTTCTCCGGCGGCCCCCGCGAAAGAATCGGTATCGGAACCAACCCCGTCCCTTGCCAGCTCATACGCCTTGGCGTATTCCGACAGGGCGCTGCCCGGCCGCTCGGCATTCAGGAACGCGTTCGCCAATCCGATCCGGATTCGGGCGCTCTCCGGGGCATGCCTTGCCATGGTGGAGAAGAAGGTGAGATTGTCCCGCCACACAATGTTTCTCCGAATCGTCTGAACGCTGAAAAGAAAGACCACCAGCGCCGGCACGGCGACGAAGGCTTTTTGCTGCCATGTGCCGTGGCGCGATTGGCCTGATTTTGCAGCGCGCACCAGTGCCATACCGCACAATGCCGAAAGACCGATTGCCGGAAAGTACAAAAAATGGGGCGGCGTGAAGAATAGAGGTTCCGGATGGAAAAGAAAGAAATACAGGAACGGCGAAAAGCAAGCAAACACCCAGAAGACAAAGAAAGCGACTCGAGGCAATTTTCTTGAAACGGCCACCACGCCGGCCGCCATAAGGGCGAAAAAAGCGGTTTCTATAATGACAACCGGATTGTCGAACGAGTTGACCATCGGGATGAATGTTTCAAAGCCGAGGTCATGCGGGAGCGCCATCATCACGCAATATGCGGCAATGCTGTGCAGCGCGGTCAATATTCTTTGCCCGAATTCCGCCGAATCCTGTGGGAACGCGGTCAGAGTGGGGACCACAGCGGCCCGAACCCCAAGGTAAAAAGGGACAACCGCATAAATCGGCGCCAGCGCTTTTACCCGGAAGATGAGCTTCTCCTCGACGCATTCGCCGGGCCGAAGCAATTCATATGCAGTGAGAATAATGGGAAGAGCGACCGCGTTTTCCTTCGAAACCAGAGCGAGGACGAATGAGCCATAGGAACACAAGAACAGGGCGGTTCTTGCGCCTGCCTCCTTCTGGCGGGCCCAAACATAACAGTAAATGCTGACAAGAAAAAAGAGCGCGCAGAGTGGGTCGGACCTGCCGGAAACGCCGGCGACGGAGTCCGCCAGGGCCGGATGGACGGAAAAAAGCGCGCTTGCAATAAATGATGCCCTTGCGCTCATTCCCAGCCTGGCCAGAAGCAGAAAAACCATGATTGTGCCCATCCCGTGAAGCAGGATGTTGGTGAGATGATATCCCCGCGGGTCCGTGCTCCACAGGTGATAATCGGCCAGGTACGACATCAGAACCATCGGACGGTAATAGTCAAAATCCACCGGCCCGATTCCCCGCTGGCCGACGAAGAAAAAAGGGCGGATGAAAAAGATATGCGCATAGCGGATATCGCGGATTGCCGGATTGTTCTCGATTGTCGACACGTCGTCGAACACGAAACCATTGGACAGCGCGTTCTCGTAAACCATGAATACGAGAAGGGCAAGGATAACGATGAGAGCCCATCTATGCGCAATCCGCAGGGGTGGCGGGTTTTCACGGTGAACCGACTGCGACGACTGTTTCAAGCCCGAATTCCTCCGGACACTCTACAAAAACCTCTCGATTGCGCGACAATATCGGTCGGTCGCGCCACGGTTCGCATCGACGACGCGTTTCGCGTTTTCTCTCAGCCGCGCCGCCGTCTCGGGATTCGTCAATATATCGAGCATGCGCTCTGCCAACATCTTTTCATCTGCGACACAGACGGCGCCGTTTTCCGACAGAAACGCCTCTTTTACGTCCTCGAAGTGGAACATGTGAGGGCCGAACACGACCGGCGCGCCCGCGGCGGCGGGTTCGATGATGTTATGGCCGCCGATTGCCGCGAGGCTGCCGCCCACGAAGCCAACGGCGGCCAGCGCATAGACTCGTGAAAGTTCTCCGATAGTATCCAGGAGAATGACCGCCCGGGAATTTTTTCCCCGCGCCTCAAGCGAGCCGCTTCTTCTCTGCACCTCGAACCCGTGGTGTCGGATCAAGGTCTCGACGCGCTCGAATCTCTCCGGATGGCGCGGGGCAAGCAACAGCCGCACACTCGGCAACGCGTCCAGAATCTCGCCATACACCCGAAGCATCGCCTCTTCCTCTCCCTCATGGGTGCTGCCCGCAACCACCAGGGGGGCGCCGTTTTCCAGTGACAACGTCTTTCGAAGTTGTTCCACCTCCTCGTTCGAAGGCGGCCCCGGCGCCGCATCGAACTTCATGTTGCCGCACACATCCACCCTCTCGGGGTCTGCGCCGAGCGCCACAATTTTTTCCGCATCCGCCCCGGATTGCATGCCGGCAAAACTGATTCTGGAGACAACGTTCCGAAACACGTTCGGCAGGAATCGATAATGCTTGAACGACCGCTCCGAGATTCTGCCGTTCACGATGATAACCGGAATCTTGGATGAACTTGCGGCACGAATGAAGTTGGGCCAAATCTCCGTCTCAAACAGAACAATGACACGAGGCTGCACCTTGGTGAGCGCCCTCTTGACAATGGGAGTGAAGTCAAGCGGGAAATACGAGACGACACTCCTGTTCCCGAGCATTTCGTTCGCCACACGAAAGCCCGTTGCCGTGGTGGTGGTGAGAAATATGGGGATCGGATACGATTCGGCCAATTTCCTGACGAGGGGAGCGACGGATTTGACCTCGCCCAATGATACCGCCTGAACCCAGATTGGACCGGCCCCGCGCTCCGCCGCGCCGGCGGGAATTCTCAGCGCCAGCCGTTGGGCGATTCCCGCCCGGTACGCTGGCGCGTAAGTCATTTTGATGAGCGCGTACGGCGTGAAGAATGCGATGAATCCCGTCGCCAGGACCGCTTCATATGCCGCAAACGCAATCGAGGCGCAAACCGATTCTTCACCGTTCTTGTTCACTGGCACGGCCTTCTCTCACAGCAAAAAACCCCCTGGCTCGCCGGAGACACAGGGGGTGAAACGACGGTAGGGTTGCCTATTTGATTCTTGTATATGCAACGCCTCTCGTATCCAGGATGTTGACGCTGATGAAAACCAGAAGGTTCGCCACATCCCGGATTTCCGCCTCGTTTTCAAAAACGCGGCCTATAAGCGGGATATCCCGGAAGAACGGCACGCCGGTGTTCTGATAACTCGATGTGTTTTGAATGAGGCCGCCGACAACGATTGTGTCGCCGTCGTTTATGACCAAGTTGCTGAACAGCGATTGGCGCCGAACCTGTGGCCGCGTGACGGTGTTGACAAATACCGCATCCTGCGAACCCTGTTCCACTGAAAACGTGTCGGTGGCTACGATGCGGGCCACGTCGGGCATTATGAACAGGCGAATCTGGTTGTCCTTCAGAATTTGGGGCGTGATCGAGAGGGTGACACCCTCGGTCACATCCGTGAATTCCTGGTCGATGCTCGTCGTGGTTGTCGTTTGCCCCGCCTCGGGAGTAACAATGTTTGTGTCAATCGAGAGGTTGCTCCTGAACGACCGGGTCAGAACGTCCTGGATAACCGCCGGCTTATTGTGAAGCGTTACTATTCGTGGCGCCGAAACCACGCGGGTATTTCTGAGCTCTTCGAGCAGGTCGATGGTAGCCTGAACAAAATCTCCGTCCGCCTTTGTGTACCGGAACTGGATTGTTCCGCCGCGGTCCCCGACGTCTCCCGTGACACCCTCCCCGATATCTGTGTCGAAACCGAGGTTGAGGAACGAGCCGTCCGAGATTGCGTTGGCGCTGAACTCGGCGATGTCGGTGAAGCTCCCGATCGCGTTCGTGCCTCCGAATGTGAAGTCGATACCGACCTTTTTCGCTTCCAGAATACTGTATGTGATGAACTTCGCTTCCACCGATATCTGGCGCGGTTCATGGTCCAACTGGTCCAGAAACACCTCCACCATATCGAGGTTGGTCGGGGTGTTGCGAACGATCAACGTGTTCGTGTGAGGGTCGTAATCGATGAGAGAGAGAATCTCTCGCTGGTTCGAATCCGCCCACAGCATCCTGGCTGATTCAAATAGTCTAAACGGGTCCTCGCTCCTATCCAAGCCGCCGTACATCTTGTCATCGCCGACTTTTGCCGTGGCCCGTTTTTGGCCCGTCTTTGAGGGGTCCAAAACGACCGGAACGAACGTCCGTAACAAGTTCACGAGTTTGGGCACCGACAAGGCCTGGTACATCGGGTCGATCTCCATGAGGTCCTTTCCCTTAATCTCTCTGACACGACTGATAAGGGATTGTCCCGATGCCAGATTCAGCGCGCGGCCTCCGAGCGAGACGCCTCCGGTGGTTCCCGATGTCTCGAGTTTCGGAACCGATATTCGGCTTACGTCTTTTAAATGGTAGAACCGCGTCTCGAGTTGCTCGAATGACGATCCGCGCAGAACGTCGGGCGTCGAGACATAGATGAAATCGCGTTCGATCGAGAAGCCGAGACCGTGTTGCCGGAGCATCCCGTTGAGCGCCGACTCCAGCGGCAGTTCGCTCACGTGGATTGTCACGAATATCTCTTTTCGATCCACCTTGTTCCCGAAACAGTCCTGATCCTTCCCGAACTCATCGAAAACCGCTTCATCGACCAGGATGTTGATGCCCGTTATTTCGGTGAGGAACTTGAGAACGCCGCGCAGCGATTCGCATTCGAATTCAAACGCCACGGGCTGGGACAGCTCTTTCAGTATCGCCTCTCGCGCCCCGAATTCCCTGGGCGTTGGCGGCCTCGGACGCAGCGAAACATCCTTTCGCTTGATTCCGTCGGCGCTCGCGCCTTCAGGAAACGTAAATATCTGTTCGGCCAACTCCGTCTGCCGATACGACTCCACCTGGTTGTCGTGTTGGATGCGGGCCATTTCCTGTTCGTGTTTCACGACATAGGCGTCCGCAAGAAGGTCCCTCAGCACCTGGCTCGCCGGGGCGATGCTTTGAGCCTCTTCCCAAATCTCGATAGCTTTGTCCACATTTCCCGCAAAGAACTCGTCGTGCCCTTTCTCCACCAGGAGGTCGACTTTCGCCTGTTTGGCGGCTTCGATGAGCGAACGGGCGAGACTGTTTTCGGGGTCTATCTGAAGCGCCTGGTTCCATTCGGCGATGGCGAGGTCGTACTTCTCTTCATCGAAATATTCGGTGCCTTTTGTCAGGTGGAAGTTCAGGCGGTCACGTTCTATGGCGCCTCTCTCCGGTTTTTCGGAGCGGGCCGCTATTCTCTGGTTTGCACGAATGATGCCGCTTTTTGCCTCGTCGGAGCTCGGATCGAGGAGGAGAGCCCGGTTATACTCGGCAATTGCCTCCCGATATTTCCCCTGGTCGTAATACCGGCTCCCGTTCTCCAGGTGGTCCCGATATTCGGCCGCTTTTTCTTCGGATAATCCGGATGATGTCTCTCCCTCCGCCGCGGCTGGTTGGATGAAGAACACGGCGATAATGAAAGCCGCGAAAAGAATCAGCCTAATAGTTCTCCCCCTGTGCCCAAGCAAGCTCTTTTCCATAACCGAAAAGCCTCCTCCACTCCCTTATCGGACTTATTCTTCTTTGCAGAATTCCTTTTCTTCTTCCGATCCGCGCCTGCTGATGGTTAAGCAATTCCTCACGGCGTCGATACGCCTGACTTCATAGCCCTCGAACTGCTGGCCTTCTCGCACAATCCTCGAACGCTTGTCCACCTCTATTATCGCGATGTAGCTGCCGGATTGAGTGGGGTCAAAAATGCTCTTTACCCGAATGCTCGCCCACTTCTCTTCCCTCGGTTCCGAACCCGGCCGTTTCACCTCCGGCGGGGTCCAAATGTCTTTCGCCACCAGGTCGGTATACGTTTCCAAGGAATACTGAGCGCTCAACCTCGGGACCCCGAACGATTCCGGCTTTCGTGGCGGCGCCGGTTTCCAGCCCTCGCGAACGATCTGTTCCGGCGTGCGTTCGCCATCGGCGCCGCTTGAATGGATGGACCCCCTCTTTTTGAACTGGACGTAGCCAACACCGACAAATGCAAGAATCAGAATCCCCAGTATGATTTTTTCCTTATGCTCGTATATCGATTTGAGGATTGCAAGAATCGAGCTCAATCTGTCTAGTCCCTAAACCATTTCCAAAATTCATACCATTTCTTTTCCGGTTTGTCTTTTTCTTTTTCCATGCTTTCGCCCATGGCTGAGGCGACCATGGCCATCCATCCGCCGCCGGTGCCCCCCTTCTTCTGAGGCGACGCCACCTTCATGGCGGCGGCTTTCACCTGCTCCGCCACCTGGCTTTCGAACACCATCGTCGTGTTTATCGTGGCGCTCACCTTCAACTGCTGTTCGGCCGACCTCCGCACGGTGCGCGGCTCTATTTTCATCTCCTTGATATAGTAGAATTGGTTGCTGTCCTGGAGTTCGTACAAGAACGACACCAGGTTCTTCGTGTCGAGCGTCAACTCGATATTGTAGTGCATCAGGTTCACTGCCCCTTCCCGATGGGCCTTGCCCTCGGTGTAATCGAGCAGCTTCACGTTGTCGAACACAAAGGCGCCGTCGGGCCGGCGCGCCTCGGTCATGATATCCACCAAACCCTGCAGTCCCGCCGCACGGTTCGTGTAATAGGCGGCTTCATCGGCGTTGCGAAGGTCCGCATACAGGTTGATCTCGGGAGGCGAAATCTGTGCGTTCCGGAGCTTCTCCTTGATCTTATCCTTGGTCACGTCCATCACGGGCCTCATATACTCTCTGAACAGTTCAACCCGTATCTCCGGCTCCGGATCATTGAGTTCCTCGGGGAAATCCGAGTTCTCCTTTCCCGGCGTCTTCACTTTCTCCAACGCTTCGTTCGCTTTCTTCAAGCTCTCGATTTCCTGCTGGAGCGCCCGCAACTCCGCCTGAGGATTCTCCTGGTTCCCGAACGCTTTTCGCAGCTCCTCGAGCCGTCTCTCGCGAGTGGTAAGCTCGTTTCTCGCTTCTCTCCATTTTGTGACGTAGGGCTTCAGATACAGCAGATAAAGTCCCACCACAAGAGCGATCGCGACCACCACGCCGCTGATGCTTACTACCAATTTGCGTATAAGTTTCGGGTCCATAATACTTCTCCACGGCCGGCGTCCGGAACTACGCCTTTCCTTCCGAGGTGGCCTCTTCCGCTCGTTCTGAGGCCTCCTCCTCCGCCTCCTCCGCTTCCTCGGCTTCCCGCTCCGCCTCGCGCTTCGCCAGATACTGCGGCAACTCGGGAACACCGCGGAGTTCAAGCACAAAATTCAACGGGCCGGAGCCCTCTTTCTGTTGCTGCTTCACTTTGACTTCCGTGCAGTATTTCTCGAGTTCGAGACGAAGGTTGGAAAGTTGACGCAATTCTTCGACCTTTGTGTCGCTCTTGATGCTGCCGCTGACCGTAACGGATTCCGCGCCGACCGTTATCGATTTGACCCACGCGCTCGTCTGGATTGTATCCGCCAGTATCGCCATCGGTGTGAGCGGGTCGACAGAGAGCTTCGGATACTTGGAATACAGCACATACTCGCTCGACAGCAGCGCCTTTTCGTTTCTGAGCCGCTTCAATTCATCCTCGAACTGCTCATACCGCGCTATCTCTTTGTCCAACGCCGCCAGCATCGCGTCGTGCGTGTCCATTGCCGGTATCATCCGCCACAGAAACAGCCCGACGATACCGAGAAGCAGCAGCACATTCACCACATTCAGTATCAGTTTGGTCCGGCGCGATTTCGCCGCCCGCACGGCCGGCGGTATCAGGCTTATCTTTAACTGGCAGCACTCCTGCGAACTCCGCAAGGCCAGCCCGACTGCCGTAGCCAGCAACGGAGCGATCTTCTTGGCATTCGCAAGGTTCTCCGGCACAGCCACCTTCCTGAGCGGATTCAGGATTTCCACCTTCACACCCAATCGGTCCGCGAAGAACGGCCGGATGTTCTTCAGCATCGACGTTCCGCCGGCGATGACCGCCCTCGATATCGCGGTCGCGCCACTCAGAGAGCGGAAATAGCCGATCGTCAGCTTTATCTCCCCCAAAAGCCGGTCGAGCACGCCCGTCACCGTTTTCGACACGCGAACCTGGTCCGCGGAGAACTTCGCTTCCTGCGACTCGGGAAAAATGAGCCCGCTCTGTATCTTGATCCGTTCCGCCTGCTCGAACGGAATGTTGAATTCCTTCGCGATCGCGTTCGTGATGTCGTTGCCGCCGATGCTGACGCTGCGGCAGTATCTCATCTCTCCGCCAAGCTCGACCAGGATGTTCGAGGTCGACGCGCCGATTTCGACAATCGCCGTGCAGTCCTCCTTACTCGAGTATTCGTTGTACACGTAGCAGTTATACAGCGCCAGAGGAATCGAGTCGACGATGCCCACGTTCACTTTCGCCTGCTCGATGTCGCGGATGAAATTCTCGGCCACCTCGCCCTTCATCGCGACCATGATGACCTCGACCTCGCTCGACTCGTCCGGCTCGAGCACCTGGTAGTCGAGAGCGATGTTTTCTATCGGAAACGGAATCGTCTGCTGAATCTCGTATCGTACGATCTGGTCGATCTTGCTGGAAGGAATCGGTGGAAGCTTGATGTTGCGGATGAACGCGTTGTTGCCCGGCGCGCCGACAACGATGTTGCGGCACTTGCACCGGCTCTTCTTGATGGCGGCGTCGATGGCCTTCGCCTGAACCTGCCGCGCCGCCTCGGGCGGCGTGTTCGGAGGCACCCGAAACGGCAGCGCCGACCAGTTCGCGAGTGCGACGGCGCCTCCGGATTTCCCGAGTTCCACCAGTTTTATCATGGCGGAACCGGCGTCAACGCCGATTTTCTTGCCGGACGGAAGCATGGAACCGTGGCGCGAACGCCACTTCTCCCCCCTTTACCAAATTCACCGTGACACTGGTCTCCCCCATTCCGAAAAATGCGGGCGGCCATGTTAACCAAAATATTGAAATCAAAACGTTTACAACAGAATTATATATGAACGGGCGCCTCATGTCAACTAAAAAGTGGCTCTCTTTGTGACCGATAAAACCGATTTGAACTCGAATCACACGAAGCAACCTTCCTTGCTTAACCACGAATTACACGAACTTCCTTTCTCGCTTAACCACGAATTACACGAATTACACGAACTTCTTTTAACCACGGATTGGCACGGATTTTCACGGATTAATAAGAACGTCTTTATCCGCAGATTGCGCAGATTTTGTTCGTGTAATTCGTGTAATTCGTGGTTTCATGTCGCTTTTCTGTTTTTCATGCTTTCATCTGCGAGAATCTGCGCAATCTGCGGATTCCCCTGTCCTTCTTTTCAATCCGCGCTAATCCGTCTGCCTGTGCGTTGCACGCAGACAGGTGTAATCCGTGGTTCGTTTCTCTTTTGTTCGTGTAATTCGTGTAATTCGTGGTCTATTTCTTTCTTTTTATCTTTTCTCCGCGCTAATCCGTGTAAATCCGTGGTCCGGTATCTCTTGTTCGTGCAATTTGTGGTTCTCTCACCGTTGGACAAAAATTGTACGGCGACCGGTAAAATCAAACCACATTCATTTCTGTTTATCTTCACAAACTCCCCGCGAGGCGCAAAAACAAGCGGGAAAAATGCGGAAAAAGGGGGGATTCTGCCTTCCCCGGCCCCTTTCCCCAGGGTTCGTGAGCATTATTTATGCCAACAGCTCACATTGCCGTGCCGACCCGCCGAACCGAAGCCGCCTACCGGGAACCTGTCTCACGGTTCATGCTCACGGTAATTGCGCTTCGAAGACAGCGCATCCGTCCGATAATT
>CAYVQZ010000097.1:0-10852 GCA_964453435.1 uncultured bacterium | reverse complement strand
CCCGATTCTCACAATATTGTTGGAATACCTGAGGATGGAATGTCGGTTCAGGGACCCCCCGTCCGCATAAACGACAAGGGTTAACTGCGAATGTGCAGAAGTTGGGACGTTCTGCGGTTGCATATGTGCAACGGTTCACGTTTCGGATTTTCAGGATGGTTCCTGTCTTTCCGAAAGGCGGTTATGAAGGGATATGTTTTTCCATCGCAAGGAGAGCCGCTCCGAATGCTGCAACGATTTGCGGATCGATATCGAGTTCAAGAAGCTTCAGGCCAAGTTCCTCCTCCAGATACCGGGTGACGCCCTTGTTCTTTGCCACGCCGCCGACCATTGCCAGCGGTTCTTCCACGCTGATTCTGCGGACGAGAGACGCCGTTTTCCCGGCAACCGAGCGGCTGATTCCCGCCACTATGTCCGCCCTGTCTTTCCCCTCGTTCACGTAGGTGATGACCTCGCTCTCGGCGAATACGCCGCATTGGCTGGTTATCGAGACAGGATGTTTTGATTCGAGGGTAAGCCTCCCCAAGTCACTCAATGGCAACTCAAGGGCTCGTGTCATGACCTCGATGAATTTTCCGGTGCCGGCGGCGCATTTCTCGTTGGCCGTCGTGTCGATGACCCGACCGTTTTTTCCAATGTTGAACGCCCGGATACTTTGACCGCCTGCGTCGATGACGGTGCGAACTTCAGGGTGGACTTGGCGCATTGCGCGATTCACGCAGACAATCTCGGGAATGTCGCCATTGGCATATGGGATTCGCTTTTTGCCGAAGCCCGTCGCAACACAGTAGGCGATCCGGTCAGAAGAGAGACCGGCCTTCGAGAGGGCGTTGTCGAAAGCTGTGACCGCTGCCTGCCGCGGCAGGTTTTTATACGGCAATATTTCCTGCGCCACGATAGAACCGTCCTTGATCAGGACAACTTTTGCTGAAACGGTTCCCAGGTCACAGCCGGCGTATATCAATTCGAATATCCTCCAGTACTATTTTGCTTTTTCCGAGGCAAAAATTGCGGCGCCGAGCGCTCCGATGATTTGAGGGTCCTCCGAGAAGTGTACAAATGTTTTTCCGAGCATTGCTTCGAGACACTTGACCACGCCGATGTTCTTCGACACGCCCCCAGTCATTCCGATTTCATTTTTTACGCCGACTTTTCCCGCCAGCATTTTCACGCGTCGCGCCATCGATTCGTTGATTCCCGCAGCAATATCTGCCCTGCTTCTCTCCTCGCACATGTAGTGCAGAATTTCCATTTCCGCAAAAATGCTGCACTGGTTCGTAATAACCGCAGGGGTAGCTGATTCCAGAGAGAGCGGCCCGAGTTCCGAGATGTCGACGCCAAGCGCCTCCGCCATAAGCTCGAGGGACCTGCCTGTCCCGGCGGCGCATTTGTCGTTCATGACGAAGTCTTCAAGGAATCCGTTGTCATCAATCCGGATCACCTTGCAGTCCTGTCCACCGATATCGATTACCGTTCTGACAGTTGGCAGCAACCAATACGCTCCGCGGCCATGGCACGATATCTCGCTCACGTTGTCATTGGCAAACGGTATGGTCTCGCGCCCGTAGCCGGTGCTCACGCAATACCGTACATTGTTGTGCGACATGCCGAGTCGGCCGAGCAGTCTATCCATGACGTCTCTCGCGGATTGCTCCGCGGTGGGTCGTACCCTGATGATTTCCGAACCGAGAATTGCTCCGTTATCCATTATCACGGCTTCTGCCGTGAGCGAACCCACATCACATCCGGCTACAATCATCTTTCGTATCCTAACCAAGTGTCGCGAAGAATTCCTCGAACTGTTCCTTTATGACCGACATCGGAGTGATTCGTGAATCCCATCCGTCGCCTTCGAGCCTGAGCGACGGCACCCCGAGCCTCTTTTTCAGCTCATCCGCAACCAGCCGGAAGACTCCCCACGCCTGCTTGCATGCTGTGTGGCCGGTGAACACGCAGCAGTCGGCCTTGTAGGTCTCAACGTAGTAGAGACAATCGTCAAGCCAATTTGACGGCATGTCCCAACCCCCTTTGAGCTGGCGGGTCATGGGCAGGTTCAGCATCTCCTCGGCAAGTCCGTACAGCATGGTGTCTACGCTCGATGTGTCAATGATGGGATTAAAATCGAAGGCGGTGAGAACGTCCATGATGTAGGAAACCCCGATTTCTTCCTGAAACCATGAATACAGAGAGTTGTCGAAATAATAGCCCGTATACAGAAAGAAAAGGCGGATACGTTCTTCCGGCAGAACGTGTTTGCCCTTTTTCAGGCGGTCCCTTGAGACATCAAGCGCCGTTCGGTAGTACTCAACCGCCTCGGGAGTACCCGCCATTGTGAATTTTGTTCCGGTATGATGCATGTTATAGTAATTGGGAACCGGATTCGGCACGTTTCTCTTCAGCTCATTTATTTCAAAAAAAAGTTCCGACGCCTGGTTTGTGTAGTCCGCGACCTCACGAAGCCGGCCCGGGTCGAGCCTATGTCCTGACATTTCTTCCAACGCCCTGACGATGTCCTTAAAGCCCTTGGCGTAATAGTCCAGCGCGCGCTTATCATGATAATAGGGAATGTCGAGATACAATACTGGAATATCGAACTTTTCCGCCATGTACTCGGAGGCCTTGGAATTCGGGTCACATGAGCCGAGCGCGCCGTTCACGAGGATATCGGGTTTTTCGAGGAGTCCGGCCTCGAACAATCCGATGACTCCTCGCTGGGCCGAACACATCGTATCCGGCAGGCCGCGTTCCACCGCGAGGTCAAGATACTCCTCGAGGCCTTCCTCCAGCGTCAATGCCATTGTGGTGAGGACCTCGACGCATACGGGAACCATGTCCAGCGCATGGAATATCTCGGGAGCGAAATTGAAAGGAACGAAAACGATTTTTTTCCCCGTTTCCTTTGCGGAGAGGAGCGACCGCCAGTACTTGCCGAGTCCACGGTTGAAGACCGCCGACATTTTTCGTATATCCGGGTCTTTCGCGCTGGCCAAAAACATATTTCTTCTAGACTCCGGCATCATGGCGATCAGTCCCTGCATCTCGGGAGATTCAAGATCGATATCTTCGGGCAGCATAGAAGCCATCTCGAATGCTTCCACGATTCTCTGAACGGCATCGGTTCTTTCTGTGGTCATCGTTTATCTCCGAATTCTTTCCAGGAATGCTTGAATCCTTGTACGCACTCTTCCGGCATCGGCGAGGGGGCCGTACTGTCTTTCCAATTCGATTGCCGCAATGCCCGCTTTCTCCAAATCTTTCTTTAAAAGGGCATTGTCGGTTCCGTGAAGGTCGCAGAATTTGATGTATTCGAGGATCGCTCCATCGACGCGGGCTCGCTGTGCCTGTTCCCTGACAAAACCGAGTCGCTTTTTGTATTGCCCTGCCATCCTGGGACAGGGAACATGCACATAGTAACGGTCAACGAGGCTCTCGACCGGATCGCCGGATTCGTCTGTCAGGTCCCAAAATGCCCTCGTTCCTAAACAGAGAGTGTCCGTCACAACTATTGCGCCAAGGTCCTCAACGTTCGCAATGAAATCCGGCTCATCCATCATACTGCCCGCAACCATCAATCGGATCCGTTTGTCCGGCGTCGATTCCCTTGTCCGGACTTCTTCGACCAGGTTTTCGAGAATCTTATTGAATTCTCTCTTCGGCATGGCTGCGCCGGCGGAAAGAATGGTCATCACCTCAGCGCCGGTTACCGGCGGGTTGTCTTTCGTCCTGAGGTCGTAAAGTTGACGTAACAAGGAGCGTGTGCGGTTGTATACTGCGATTGCATCCGACAGTTTTTCGGAGGTTATTTCGACATGAAAATGGTTCTCCAAAGCCTTCCTCAGGGTCAGGACCTCTTCTTTATACCAATTTCTCCCGTCATCAGAAATCAGATGCGGAACGGGCAGGAGGTGCATGAACGGGCGAGCCTTTTTATGCGCCTTCCAGTTGTCGAATGCGCGCCTTATGTGGTCGCACCCGTTGACAAACGCGGCGCCGTCGAGGAAATCGTATTGGCCGCCGATTGCGAGTTCCAGGCAGCATCGCGAAAACGTGCAGTTAACCCTCGTCAGATACGAGTCGGCCTGCGAGGTGTCACTGACGCCTTTGCCGGTAATGCGATATGGAAGAATATCAGCGGCATAAAGCAACTCTTCCGGCAGATACGTGCAAACATATCCGACTACCTTTTTCCCCTGTTTTTTCCATTCTCTCACGTAGTCGTTTTCCCGAGTTCGGGAGACCTTGGCCAGTTCGTCAAATGCGCCCATTTTTCTTTTCCTCAGCCGGAATCAGCGGCTTGTTTGCGGAGAGCATGAATTCCTTCTACCGAGCACAGACGTCCGTGCTACTGCGGGGTGTGTGTGATGTTTTCTGGCTGTGAATGAACAAATTTTTCGGTGGGAAGGACCTGCATCTGTATGCCGACGCCGGACCCACGACATTGAGTTTCGCGCCGGATAGCCGATGGAGGGGAATACCCACGCCGAGAGTTACTATAGCGGCAATGGCCACGAAAAGTCAAGCGGAATGATTACAATTAAGAATATGACCGCCATTCAGTTTATCAACACGTGAAACAAGCAGAGCGAGGCAATAAGAAACTTTTGCTCAAAATTAACCTGCTCGAAAGCCGTCAAGACAAAAACTCTTTTTCGTCCCCGAAAACTTCTTCGCCGCGGTTTGTCACATGCGGAGCATCGCGCGTTCCCGCCGCCGAATTCATTTCATCCGGCAAACCGGCGAGGGGACCAGCGGAACTTTGGGGTGTGCTCTCGGGAAAAACGATAACGGCGTGTTCGGGGTTTGTGATATAATTGGCGCCGCCCCCAGGAGTGTGTCCCACGATTCATGACCCAAGTTGTTTGCCTCGGGGACTGTCCCGATTCCACGGCACTTCGCGCCCGTAAATCTGGGACAGTCCCCTGCGCCGGGCAATCGTGGGACAGATTCCCAGGGGTCGTGGAGGGGCGAAGGACAACACCCCGACCTATTCGCCGATTCTCGTCGGCAAATAGCCCTATCATGAACAGAAGGAGGAGACACTTATGGAGTACTTTCCGTTAATTGTCACGGAACAGGACAGAATGATTGTTCAGATGATTCGCCAATTCGTCGACAAGGAAATCATGCCGGTGCGCGACAAACTGGACGACGATACGGAGCACATTATCATCAACCAAATTTTGAGAAAGCTTTCAGACCTTGGGGTTTTCCGCGTGCGGGCGCGTGATGAGGCGGCGGATGATGGCGATGGCGGACCGTCTCTTGTTACCTCGTGCGTCGTTCTCGAAGAGATGTCGCGTGGCGATGCCGGAATAGGAATAGTCGCAGGAGTCAACGGGTGGGCATTGGCTCCCGCCGTTCGCTCGGGGAACGCGGAGGTGCTGAAGCTGTTTGAATCGCTGTCCGAGACGGAATCCCCCGCGCTCGCATGTTTTGCCATGACCGAGACTGCGGGCGGGTGTGACATCGAGAATCTCCCCGCTCTGCGCGGCCGCACTGTTCATACACGTGCGGTCCTCGATGGGGACGAATGGGTGATTAATGGCGCCAAGCGCTTTCCAAGCAGCGCCGGCGTAGCCTGTCTTTATTGCGTGGTATGTCAGACCGATCCCGCCAAAGGCGAGGAGGGCATCGCGCTGATTTATGTTCCCCGAGCCGCGAAGGGTTTGACATTTGGCAAGTTCGAGGTGAAGGCGGGGATGCAGTCGGACCGAAACGCCGACATCTACTTCGACAATGTTCGTGTGCCCAAGTCGTATCGGGCAGGCGGGCCGGGGATTGACGCCGAATCGCTCAAGAGCAATTTAACAATTGGCCGGGTGGTCAGCGCCGCCTCGGCGGTCGGATGCGCCCGGGGAGCTTTCGAGGAAGTACTCAGGTACACGGGAGACCGGGTGGCCGAGGGCAAACCCGTGAGGCAGCACTCAATCGCGGCGGGCATGCTTGCCGAAATGGCGACAGGCATCGAAACCGCGCGCGCTCATTACCTGCAAGTCGCTTATATGTTGAGTCATCCCCAACAATTCGGGCCGGCTCATTCCGACGCGTTGCTTTGCCAGGCCAGCATGAGCAAGAATTATGCGACCGAAATGGCTATCATGGTCACCAATAAAGCCATGGAGTTGATGGGCTCCTATGGATATATCCGTGATTATCATGTCGAGAAATACTGGCGCGACGTGAAGGAAATTCAGCTCTGGTTGGGAGGCGCGCAACTCGGACGGTTCGATATCGCCCGCGGGTACTATCCGTATCACGTGACATAGATTCGTTGCGACTCGGAATATTTTGGGAAGGAAACGAGAATCGGTCGAATCAGGCGGAGGCGTGTTGGGAATTTTTGTCTCCCGAAACCTCCAGAACAATCTTGTAAGTTGGTTCCCTGCCTTTCTGTTTCATAACCTCTATCGCTTTGCGGAGTTCTCTCAGGGGAAACCGGTGCGAGAGGAACGGAGCGGTTTGCGCTTTTCCTTCTTGAATCAGGGCAATGGCCCACTCGAAAGAGGTTCTCGAAGCAGAGCCATAGTGTTCCTGTCCGTGGCAGTTAATTCCCGTGACGTTGATTTCCTGATGCCATATCGGGGTAAAATCAATTTTCGACGCCGCCAACTGCACGCCGCTCAGAACGATTGCTCCCTGTCCCTTGACCCACCGAAGAGCGTCTTCGAATGTCTTGCCTGAGCCGACCGTGTCATGAATAACATCGTACCCTCCGAGTATCATTCGGCTCCCCATGATACCTTCAAAGAAACTGCCGCCGGTATCTTCGGCCACGGCTTTATACGGGTCAACCCCACGAATGACATGGTCCGCCCCGAGTCGCCTGGCCATCTCCTCCTGGGCCGCATAACGGGCCAGCACGGTGACCGATGCATCCGGTTGAATCGCCTTGGTCACCTGCGCAATGTTTAGTCCCACTGTGCCCGCGCCGATGACGAAAACCTTGGCGCCGGGCGCCGGGGGATGCTTCAAAACGGCATGCGCGGCGACTGCTATCGGTTCGGTCATCAGGGCCTGGTCCTCCGTAAACTCGGCGGGAAGCTTGACCCACTGGGAACGGTGCGCCACCATATACTCCGAAAAGCCGCCTCCCCGGTTCATGGGAAGCGTCGCCTTCTGGGGAACGAGGCAAAGTGTGTAGTTTCCCTCGGCACAGGGGCCGCACGGGTCAAGACCTGCCGCTTTGCAATTCGGGAAGAATCCGAGAAAGGCAACTTTGTCTCCCGGCTGGAGGTCTTTCACGTCCGTTCCGGCCTCGAGCACCGTTCCATAAATCTCGTGCCCGAGAAAGATTCTCTTCAGCCCCGGGATGGCCGTAATGCTGATGCGGGGGTTCATGTCCAACTCCAACATATGCATGTCGCTCCCGCAGAGCCCGCATGAATGAATCCGCACCTTGACCCAGGCCGGACCCGGCAATGTCGGGTCGGGAAGCTCGGCCATTCGCACGGGCGAAAGCGGCCACCAGACCGCATTCTTTGTCAGCTTCATCAAAGCCTGTGTGAGCGCTATCTTCCAAACATCGATATCCACATAAACCGACAGCATGGTTGTTGGCCCCTAATGTCGTGAGGACAGTCTCCTCAACGGTTACATTCTCTGCGATACCAACTGGTCATTCGGTAGTCATAAATAATTTACTGGGTAGCTTCACTTGTACTATTTCCCACCCCTCTAATGGGGCTGTTCCGTCAGCATCGACAGGCAACAATCTGTGTTTACACCGGATTCTGGTTGACGGTCGCAGCCGAATCATCCCGGGTTCGTCAAAGTCCGGAGCTTTTCTGGGTTTCTTTCGGCCGCGCTACATAATAATACAAAGAGGATATGTAAGACAACCAGGCAACCAGGCGGTTTGGAGGAACAGTTTTTCCCTGCGCCGGCTTTTCAGTAATATGAGCAATCGCGCCACTTTGACGGTGCGGGAAAATGGAACAGAAAAAAATTTGCCTCAGGCCTTGACAAACCAAATTCGGTTGGTTATAATTACGCATAATAGGGTCGTAAATAGATAGAATAGGGCCTCGCAATGGAGATATCGAAAGCCGCCGTCACCGCCATCCACGGATTGGTCTATCTCGCAAACAGAGGCGACGAGTCCCCGATGGATGTCGGAGAAATAGCAAGAGAACTGGGGGTCTCACAGGGATACCTCGCAAAAATCTTCCAACGAATGTCCCGAAGCCACCTTGTTTATTCCCATCGCGGTCCGCAAGGGGGGTACCTTTTAGCAACCGAACCCGAAAACATCAGCCTCTTAGACATTATCGAATCGATTGACGGTCCCGTGATAACCGGGCGATGCGAATTGGGGCCGGGCAAGCGCTGCAATTTCTACAGTCGCTGCAAGATTCGGAGGCAACTGGACACAATAAAGAGGCAGACCCGAGAATTGTATCGGGAGATTACATTGGACAAATTCGACCGGCAGTTTGTACACGGGTAATTTTTTTTGGCATTATTACGTTATTTAGTATCGTAAATAGTGTAATTTTGACCGTTCGGTAACCGGTGACGCGATGTCAGAGTTCAAAATCCAAATACCCGACCTCACCTACTGGCGCGAACTGATTAACTGCCAGAACGCGTGTCCGGTGAACACCGATGCCCGAGGCTACGTGCGGGCTATCGCCGAAGGCGACTACGAGCAAGCATACCTCATTGCGCGGGGACCGAACCCGTTAGCATCTATCTGCGGACGAATTTGCGGCGCCCCCTGCGAAGTCGCCTGCCGGAGGGGAGCTCTTGACAATCCGATCTCGATTCGAGCCCTGAAGAGGTTTGTAACCGAGAAATTCGGGCCGGAAAGCTCGAAGGAACACGGCGATTATTTTCGCAATTGGCTTGAAGCCAGGATTCAACCTCGACTTTGCCAGGCGCGGGATGAACTCATGTGGCTGCTGCAGGGAGCTTCGGCGCAGAAGCCGGGTGAGAAAAAAGTAGCGATTATCGGGGCCGGCCCGGCCGGCCTGGCTTGCGCGCATGATCTTGCCCTCCTCGGATTGAGGCCCTTGGTGTTCGAGATGGAACCGGTTCCGGCCGGAATGCTGTACTTGGGCGTGCCGGAGTACCGGCTGCCTCGCGATATCATCCGCGCCGAAATCGGAGCCATCGAATCGCTCGGAGTGGAAATTCGCTGCGGAACCGAAATCGGGAGAGATATAGAGTTTAGCTCCCTGCGGGCGGAATTTGATGCGATAGTCGTGGCCGTCGGAGCCAAAAAATCCCGAAGTCTCCGAGTGCCGGGAGTGGATGGACCGGGCGTGAGGGGAGGCGTGGATTTTCTGAGGGACATCGCGCTTCGAAATCCGGTTGAGCTCGGACAACGAGTTGTGGTAATCGGCGGGGGAAACGTTGCCTATGACGTTGGCCGGACGGTAGTCCGGCAGGCGTATTTCGACGCCGCGCGGACGGCGGTTCGGCAGGAAGATGTCCGCGAGGTTCACCTTTGTTGCCTCGAGTCATTCATGGAGATGCCTGCGGATGACGTTGAGATCAAGGAAGGCGCGGAGGAAGGCATCGTTCTTCATACAAGTGTGGGACCGAAGGAGATCAAGCGCAACTCGCAGGGCAGGGTCACAGGGGTGGTTTTTCAAAAGGTTCTTTGTGTTTATGATGAGAACGGACGGTTTTCCCCGAAATTCGATCCCTCCGCCGAGACGACGGTCGACTGTGACACTGTTCTTTTGGCAGTCGGACAGGCTTCCGACCTTTCTTTCATGGAACCCGAGACTCAGGGGGTGGAGGTCAGCGAAAGAGGAATTCCCGCCGTTGATCCCTCGACGTTGAAAAGCACGGCGGAGGGGATTTATTTTGCCGGCGATGTCGCTCACGGGCCAGGACTGATGATAGGCGCAATCGCAAGCGGGAAGAAAGCTGCGAGGTCCGTTTTCGCCGACCTTACCGGCATACAATTGTCTGCGGAGATATTGGAATTTCATTTTGAGGTCCCCGGATACAGGCGCGAGAAAGGTTATGAACGTGTTGCTCGCGTCGGTGTTCCGACGGTCAGCGCGGACCGCCGTGTCGAAACAAAGGACGCTCCCGTGGAAGTCGGCTATTCGGAAGCACAAGCCGGGAGAGAGTCTTCCCGATGTCTGGACTGCGGAATTAACACGGTTTTCGACTCCGAAAAATGCGTTCTCTGCGGCGGTTGCGCCGATGTGTGTCCGACCCTTTGCCTGCGGCTCGTTTGTCTGGAGAATCTCGAGCAGAATTCGATTCTCCAAGGGCTTGCGATGCGCATTTCTGAAATTGAGCCGGAAAAACCGCTGACGGCGATTATCAAAGACGAGGAGCGGTGTATCCGGTGCGCCTGCTGTGCCGAACGGTGTCCAACGGGCGCAATCACGATGGAGCGATTTTGTTTTCAGGAGAAATTGCAATGAAGGACCTTCGAAAACCCCGGGCGGTCAAACGGCGTGATTTCTTGGGGACCGCGGCCATTTGGGCCTGCGGGACAACGCTGGGGCTGGCAACTGTTGGAATGGCTCGCATGCCGTTCCCGGCGGTCATACCCGGTGAATCCGGCAAGGTCAAGGTGGGTCGGCCGGATGATCTGTCTGTTGGAGAGAGCAGATGGGTTGCTTCCGCTCGGGCTTTTGTTTTCAGGGATGCTGAGGGTATTTTTGCTGTTTCGGGCATTTGCACTCATTTGGGCTGCATCATCACACAGACTCCGGGCGGCTTTGACTGTCCGTGTCACGGCTCTCGGTTTGGTCCGTTCGGTGAGGTTGTAAAGGGGCCGGCGCCCTCTTCTCTTCCATGGCTGAAGGTGAGTCGGGCCCCTGATGGGCAAATTCTTATCGATATGCAAACGGCGGTCCCGGCCGGTGAGAAATTGCGAGTCTAG
>CAYVQZ010000096.1:0-11341 GCA_964453435.1 uncultured bacterium | reverse complement strand
AACCGCCCAAACTAAAGGCACTTACTACAAAAACACATTAGGAACTTCGGATTAGCCACATTGCAATCAACGAAATTGAGGTTTGCAAGAGTGAAAGCGAGGCGGGAAGGCAAGGGGTGGACGCTGCGCTTCATCGACACCAGAGGCCTCCGGATAGACTGTCTTTCTCATCTTTCTCCGAATACACCTCTATTAGTTTTTGCGTCGGCTTTTTCAGATGTCGTAAGGACGCCGAATCGTCATTGCCGAAGTCTCAGGAGCGTGATTTCGTTCACCGAGCCGAGTCGCATCGGCGGGCCCCATGTGCCTGTGCCGGGCGTGACATACAGCCGCGTCGGCCCCAATGTGTACAGCCCTTTTATGTACTTGTAGCGCGACCTGACGACAAAATTGAATGGGAAAATCTGGCCTGCATGGGTGTGACCGGCCAGAACAAGTTCTACCTTGTCGTTCTTCGGGTCGGCCGGCGCATGGCTCAGCAAAACCGTCGGCTTGTTCTCTGAAATATCCATCTTCTTCAAAATGGTTTCCATATGGTTTTCGCCGGTCGGATAATCAAGCCCTATTATCTCGATCCCCTCGAAGTCGGTCCTTTCGTTGTTCAAAACACGAATTCCCACATCGAGCAGCGCCTTTTCGATTTCCTCGATTCCCTCATAGTGCTCATGGTTGCCGTGGACAAAGAACGTTTTCGCCTCCAAGTCGCGCAACGGCGCGAGTGATTCTTCTCTGAGCACCGCGCCGCCCGAGACGAGGTCGCCCGTCATGAATACCACGTCGGGCTTGAGGGAGTTGGTTCTGTCGACTATCTTTCTGAGATGGTTTCCGCTCCAGATGGTTCCAATGTGGATGTCGCTCAATAAGACGGCCTTTGCTTCCTTGCCGAAGGCGGGAATCTCTACCTCTTTTATGCGAATAAAATGCGCATTGACCATCGACGCCAACGACAGAACAGTCACGCAGGATATTATTGCGATGCCTGCGGGGCGCCCTCCTGAACGCAGCGCCAGCCTCGGAATTTCATAGAATAGAACCACGGCAAAGAGAATAAACTGGACGCCGAACCAGCAGGCCGCAATCAGGTAGAGGCTTCGTGTTGCGAAGTTGTACGATACCCTGCAGAGAATGGTCGAAAGAACAAGGGAGGATGCGAGTAAAGCGATTGTCACATAATACCAGAGATTCCTTCTTATGCCGAACAGAGAGGAGAGCCTGCCAAACGAGTAGAGATGCATCAGGAATATGATGGCGAGGAAAACCGATATGAATATGAGCCTGTCTATGAATCTTTCCATGTTTTCATTAGGACCGGTTGTATCGGTCACCTGCAAGGGCAGAAGGAGCGCATCCGGAATCAACCGCTAATCTCAAACGCCACTTTGATGACTGGTTCGCTCTTTTGCCTGGCCATGTTAAAGGCGGTTTTATATTCATCCAGCGCAAACCTGTGTGTTATGAAGCCCTCGAGGTTTATCTTCCGTTCCCGGACCAATCTCAGAGTGAGATCGAAGCTGCTTATTCGTTCGCCATTATACACTTCGCATCCGTGGGCATTCACCCCCAGGATACGCAGTTCTTGTTGCCATATCGGTGTTTGATCGAATGTAACCGGCGCAAGCTGGTTTCCGATCATGACATAATCGCCGCCGGCCCGTAACCATCGCAGCGAGTCATGAATGGTCTTCGAATATCCCACGCAATCGTATATGAGGTCGAAGCCGCCAAGAGTGGTTGTATTTTTCAAGGCGCCCCGGTAGAGTTTGCCGCCGGTCGCGCCGGCAACGGCCTCGTACGGATTTCCCTCAATGAGATGATCAGCGCCCAGTTTGAGGCAAAGCTCTTTCTTAAAATCAATTTTTTCAAGCACGTAGACCATGCAATTCGGGTTAATCGCTTTGGCAAACTGGACTACGTTCAACCCGATTGTGCCCGCGCCGACCACGAGCACTTTTTCGTCATTGCCGGGCGGGCGTTTCAAAACAGCATGAAGGGAAACCGCCGCCGGCTCGATAAGCGCGGCCGTCTCGTCAGAGACCTCATCCGGCGCCTTTAGGAGCTGGGAGCGATGAGCCAGGAAATGGTCGCTGAAGCCGGCGCCGAGATTGTCGAAGCGCGGACCTTCCGCAAAATTCTCGCATAGCGTATAGTTCCCTTCCCGGCACGGATTGCATTGCGGCTGGATTTCCTTCATGGAGCAGCACGGAAGATATTTTTGCAAAACGACCCGGTCGCCCGCCCGGAGGTCGGTCACGCCGTCCCCGGTCTCTATAACGCGTCCGACTAGTTCGTGTCCCATGAAGACCCGTGGCGTGCCCGGCAGCGCTGCAATCGAGATGGCGGGGCTCGCTTGGACAAAGAAAAGCGAAAGGTCCGCGCCGCATATGCTCGCCAGGACGGGTTTCACCCGAACCCAGTTGGGTCCCGGCAGCTCCTGGTCGGGCGCCTCGCCGTACCGAACCGGTGAAATGGGCGAAAAATAGACCGAATCGGATATTTTTGCGAGCGTCTTCGTCGCGATGATTTTCGCTACATTGACCTCAAAATAGATCGCTTTCATAATCTGAATTCGATATTAATTCTTGAAGCTCCGAGTCGACACGATTTCCTTGAATCGCGCGTACGCCTTATCCCATTTCTCGGTCTCCTGCGGCTCGTACCGAATCGGCTCAAACGAGCGCCGGATGACCTCGCGCATCTCCGCAAGCGAGCCGACGAAGCCATGAGCCAGCGCCTGCGTCATTATGTTGCCGACGGCTGTCGCTTCCGCCGGACCCGCGATAACCGGCAGGCCGGTCGCATCGGCTGTGAACTGACACAGCGTCTGATTTCTGGCGCCGCCACCGATTACATGGATTCTGTTAATCGGATTCGGGCAGACCCGCCTCAGTTGACCCAGCACATGGCGATACTTGAGCGCGAGACTTTCCAGCGCGCAGCGCACGAATTCGCCATGCGATTTCGGCTCTCGTTGTGACGATATCTCGCAGACACGGCGTATCGCCTCGGGCATATCCGGCGGATTCAGGAATTCGGGGTGGTCGGGGTCGACCATCGCGCAAAACGGTTTGGCCGCGCGCGCCAGCGCCATCAGTTCATCATACTCGAGCGCCCGTTCCGCCGCCCACGCCCGCCGGCATTCCTCGAGCAGCCACAGCCCGGTGATATTTTTCAGAAACCGGTACGTCCCCTCCACTCCGCCCTCGTTGGTGAAATTGAGCCGAAGCGACTCGTCGGTGATGATCGGCGTTCTGGTTTCGACTCCCATGAGCGACCATGTGCCCGAGCTGATGTACGCCCAGTCCTCGCCCTCGGCCGGAACCGCCGCCACGGCCGAGCCCGTGTCGTGCGTGGCGACCGCTATGACGGGAACCCGCCCGATGCCGGTCTCGGCGCGAACCTCCGCCGTCGGCTCGCCTATCATGGTTCCGGGCAGCGCTATTTCCTGCATCAGCGTTCGCGGAAGCCCCAGGGCCGCCAGCAGTTCATCTTCCCAGTCTCCCGTTCTGGGATTATAAAGCTGCGAAGTTGTCGCAAACGTGAATTCGGTCGCCTTCACCCCGGTGAGCAGGTAAGTAATCAGATCGGGAATGAAGAGCAGGTCGGTCGCCACCTCGAGCAGCGGGGACCCCTCGCGCACCATCGCTTCGAGCTGGAACAGCGTGTTCAGGGGCAAAAACTGGATTCCGGTCAGCTCGTACACGCGCTCACGCGGGAGTTTTTCGAAAAACGATTCCATCGCGCCGTCGGTGCGATGGTCGCGGTAACCGTACGGCAGGCCGAGAATACTTCCGTCGCGCGCCAAAAGCCCGAAATCGACTCCCCACGTGTCGATACCCACGCTCAGCGGTTGTTCGGATGCAGTCCCTGCGCACCGGCTCAAACCCTCTTTTATCCGCTCAAACAACTCGAATATGTTCCAGTGCAAGTGACCTCGGACCGTTATCATTCCGTTCGGAAAGCGGCACATCTCACGCGTGCTCAGCCTTCCGTCCTTCAGCTTGCCGACGATTCCGCGTCCGCCCGACGCTCCGAGGTCGAATGCGAGGAAGCGGGGAACTCCCATCACGTCATCCTTCCAGTCCGAACGTTTTCACAAGGTCTTCGAGCTGCTGTTCGCTCAAGCCCGCAGGCGCATGGCCGGCCGCCCGGCACTTCAACACAATGGTAGCAGCCTTATTTGCGATGTCAATAAGGTCGAACGCGACCATCGGACCCGCCGCCTTTGCCACGCAGCCGTGCATCTCCCACAATACGACAGGGTGTCCTCGCCTGAAGCCCGTGACGGTTGCCTGTGCGAGCGTCTCGGACCCCGGAATTTCATAAGGCACGAAGCCGACTCCTCTGGGCAGGTTCACCTTTACCTCCGGATGCACGCGCCACAGTACCCGGTTCAACTCGGTTTCCCCGCGATATTCCGGCATGTGAGTCAGCGCGATGAGGTCCGTCGGGTGGGTATGCAAGACGGTCCTCTCCGGCGCGTTGGTCTCGCGCAGGAACTCGTGCAGCCTGAGATGTGTCGGAAATTCCGAGGTCGGCCTGAAATCGGGGCCGGACTCGCCTCCCCACACAAGCTCGTACGAACCCCCCTTTTCCCCAATCCTCAGTATGCAGACGTTGTTCGACGGCGCCTTCGCAACATCCCTGAACCGCCTGCCCGAGCCCGTGACGAGAAAACTGCGGTTTGCCAGAAGGGGATAGGCATTTCCGAATATCCCCTTTTTCCCGTCTGGCAGTTCGGGTTTCAACTCCGCTACGAGTTCGGTCACATCTATTGAAATGTTGCCCGCGTTGCGCTCCGCCCATCCCCTCTGCCAGAGGTACTCCGAAACCTCGAGTAACTCGTTCATGACGGGTTCGAGCGCCGGGCAATCTGAAATCAGCCTGCTTATCACTTCTTGAATCCTCCTGAAGCTTCTACAACAAACAAACGACGCCAAACTGAAAGGGTTCCGCAACTGCGAATTTTGACGGGACGCCATCGCAGGTGGACTGAGAATCTGCCCCGCGGTTGTTGATGCGGGTTATTGGGGGGCGCCATGCCGCATGGTGTCCCCCAATAACTCATTTATTGAGCCATGGGGGGCAGACTGGCTGTCCCCAAAACATGGCTCACCGGGGTCGAACGCCGCATCTATTTCCTGACGCCCGGCAAAGACCTCTAAGATTATAAACCATTTCCTCACGAAAGATGCATATCAAGGGGGATATAAAGAGCAGGCTCTGCTCTCGCTGCTTGATTGGGAGAGTTGGTATCCACCTGAATTTACTGCATGTCCGATCGGTAGAAGCGCGGAAAGACGTCGACCTTCAAATGGGGAGGTTGAGCAGGGCAGCGAATGAAAGGTCCGGAGCGCGAAAGGAAAAGCAAAAAATACCACCAGCAGTTTTGAAAAAAGAGAAGTCTTCAAACCGCGTCGAGGGGTGGCTACCGAATCCGGCTTCTTCTGCTTCGGTGCGCCGCCAGAGTCACAAGGAGGCCTGTTCCCAAAAGCAGAACGGTTGAAGGCTCGGGCACGGGCGGGGTGTAATCGACATCGAGCAGGTCGTTCCCGCATTCCATTGTCCAATGGACGGTGAAACTATTGCCCCACAAATTGTCGAAGGCGCCGACCGGAACACTCACCTCGATTACATAGTGGCCGGCATATGTGTCGTCGTTGTACGCTAGAGGCACGCTGGCGACTTCGGTTCCTGTGCCGTCAACCATGTTCGATGGCCCCGAATCGGGAAAATCAGTTGGGATGGTCCAATCGGGATTCAAAACCACGGACCCTGCATTAGACCCTGTGGTCTCGATCCCGATTTCGTATGTCCCGTCTTGGCCAAAATCGATTGCGATGTCTCCGGGAGGATACGTGATGCCATTGTACGTGGCTCCCCCCGGAGGGGTTCCCGTGACGACTGCTATGCATAAGCTGCTGTCAGGTTCACTGTATACGACATACATTCCCTCGGCATCGAATTCATTGCCCCCGACCCCCGGCCCGACATACCAGTCGGTGCTGTCTTCTTCGATACCCACAATGCCCGGATCGGGCGTCCAGTCGGAAGCGCTGGGGTCCAACCCCCAATCAGAAAGGTCTCCATCAACCGTAATCGCATGGACAACCTGACTTGGGGAACACATGCCGACAACGATAATAAAAACCGCCACGAAAATCCGCTTCATGAGATTGCTCCCCTGTTCTGATTCTTTGCGGGACCTTTGCTAGGGAGATATTTGTGAATCAGTGCTACAGCGTAATTAGTAATTAGCAGGAGCAATATTTGTTCCAAAATATTATGATATATATAAATCTTTGATAATGCATTGCTTAGTCGGAAGAAGGGTGATTCAATAATCGATATAAATGATGTGAAAATCAGACTTTTAACCCTTGTTTGTTGTTTTCTTCATACACTTTGTCTCCTTTTCCGGGCTCAAAATAATCGGAGGAGCCGATATGGAACGGGCCGAAGGGAGCAGTTTTCAAAGAATTTGTTTGCGAAAAACCTCTTTTTTCGGGCGGTAATCACAAAATTTCGGTCATGCGCCTGGTCGGCGGGAGAGTAATGAGCAATTGGCATTTTGATTGCAACTAGAGAAATGTTATTTCAGCAACCATTCTCAGGGAATATGTTCCGATTTGTTTCCCTGAAAGGACATAGTTTTCGACAGATGCCGCTGATATCGCTGAAATCGAAGGGAGCGGTCGGCGCGAAGCGCCGCGAACAGAAACCCAACGACACGTGCGCTAAAAGACCGGCCCGACCCACCCAAAACGCGTTTGCGCCTCGAACCGGTTTGCAACTCAAAAGCACCATGCGAGGGGCGTCACACAGCAGGTGGTCTGCCTGTGGAAGTTGTCGGACAGCGTCACCGAGTCACGCCATGGACCTGAGACGTCTGCGGATTTTGCTCGGCGCTTTACTAATTCTGCTTGTCCCGTTCTCTCTTCGCGCAGATGAGAGGGAAAACCGCGATTTGATAATTGTCATCGATGTGAGCGTCAGCATGCGTGACCGATTCGATGGCGCCCAAATTGAGGCCAAGCGACTTGTCTCATCAGCCAAGGCGGGCGACCGGGTCACCCTGATAACCTTCGGAGGTATTGCGCATCTTTTGGAGCGGAAGCGTATCAAGTCGCCATATGACGTCGCGCGCTTGGTGAGGATGATAGATGAGCTTGAGGCAAACGAATACAGTACGAACCTGCCCCTGGCGATGGAACGGGGGCTCGGCCAGTTGCGAGAGTTTTACGAGGAGAATCCAGAGGGGGAGCGTCTGCTGCTGTGGTTGAGCGACGGCAAAAACAACCCGCCCCGCGAGATTGCAGATATTCTCACTTTTCAGTCGCTCAAGCAGAAAGAAATCAACAGGGTTCCCGATAAGGAGTGGTTCTCCTTTGACTCTCCGATGGAGGCGGAAGCCGAATCGGACGTTGACTGGTTCGTGGATTGGGCCAAACGCGTTGACATGGTTCTGACGGTCGAGCCTCTGACGAATGATGTGGGCAGCATGGTTTCCTCAAACCCGACAAGCAATTTGCGGGTCCGGTTCGAACCGAACACCCCGGCAATCTGGGGGACGACTTTTTCGGTCGTGGCTGAGGCGGTCGATGAAGAACGTGGAAACTACACGGAGAAGATTTTCGTCGACCCGTCAATAATTGTCTGCAAAGGCTCGCCATGGGAGCAGTTGTTCCGGCTGAAGTTGCCCGAGCGGCCGGGAGAATACGTGTGCAAGGTGAGTTTTGTGTTTCCATCCGATAAACTGCTGAGAATCACACCTGCTCGCGTAGCTGTTGCAGGACGGGTCAGGTCCGAAAAACGAACACTCGCCAAACGCGACACGGCGGTTGAAACGGCTACTCCCGAGAATAGTAGTAAACTTATCCGCGATACCCCTTCCAAGCGAACGCCGGTCTCGGAAGGAAACAATTTCAGAATGAATGAGCGAATTTGGAAGAGCCTGCGAGATGCCGGTATTTTCATCCGCGAACAGTTCGCCGGAGTGCTCGCTACGGAAAAGCCATTTTTCGCCTGGCTTGTCGCGCTGGTCTTGGGAGGAAAAATCGGGTATTCGCTGTTGAGTCGGGCCCGGAAATCGGGTTTGGGAAGAACGGAGCTTGCGGGAACGCTCGAAGTCGTGACAGGGCCGGCCGGCTGCAAAAAAGACAGCTACAATCTCAAGCGAATGGGAAGATTCAGGGGGGGGAATTCCCTGACAATCGGAAGAAACGGCGAGGCCGACATCGTGTTGCCGCATGCATCCATCGCCGCTGCCCACGCGGAGATTACAGCCACCAGAACCGATGCCGGAGTGGTCGTTTTCATTCAACCCGTGAACGGCGTGGGGGTCGGGATAAACGGGGCGCCCTGTGAAAAAAAGAAAGAAATTGTGAGCGGGGACCTTATATCAATGGGCGCATTTCTTTTGCGCTATAAAGGCCCGGAGATATCCAGGGAGACAATCGTGGAATTCACCGACGGGAATTGCATAAAGGGGACCCTCCTGTCATGGGATATAGAGGCTCCGGGCTTCGTATTCTTCCCGGAGGGGGCTCCATATTCGGACGCGCGAATGGCAATCGACTTTTCGGAGGTCAAGAAAATTTCGTTTCTTGCCAGAAAAAAGCCGTTGCGGCGCCGCGCAATCATGCGGCCTCACGAGCCTCGAAGAGGATATCCCGTTCAAGTGCTTTTCGAGGACGGAGAACTGATCGAGGGACACATGATTGGCGAAAACAACGAATGGAGCAAAAGATTCTATTTGATTCCGGAGGATTGCGGAGAGATTGCTCTGATTCTGGTGGAACGCTCGGCCGCAAAAATTATCGATGTTCAATATGCTCTTGCCATGTAAGCATCCTTCCCGCCACACCTGTCACCCTTTCCCGGGCTGACGGCGCCTGTTCACCGAGAAAGAGAGAGATGCCTGAGTAATGCCCCGAGGAAAAGATTTTTCAGACGTAAGCTTGTCCCGTTGCTACCCCTTCTTGCGCCCTATGAATATCAGAGCCTCCAAATCCGCGGTGTCGAAATCCTCGAAGCGCAGGGAAGCATGAGACTCGGGTTCGGTTTTGAGGCGAGACCTGAAGGCATGAATTGTCGCGGCGAGGCTCGAAGTCAGCAGCCTGTTCGTCTCCTGAAATTCGGAGACGCGATTCCGCAATTGCGTAACCTCTTCAAGCGTTCGCTCTAAATCAGTTCCTCTGTCGTGACCGTTCTTGGAAGCTTGAACGGTGAGAGATTCCGCCATGAGCGTGGCCGCTCTCGATAATCGCCATGCTGCGTTCCGGTCATCCAACATCGCCATGGATGACCTGTTGTGTTTTTCCGTCTCCGCTTTTCCAAGCGCGCGAGCGATCTTTGACATGGTTCCCGAAAGAGGTTCTACAGACCTTGCCAATTCCGCATGCTCCGATATTCAGCGACGCGTGCCGGGTAATCCAATTAAATCATAACGATACTTCTTTGTCAAAGAGAAAACGAAGAGCCGGTGACCTTAAGCGCGCCTTGACAGCCTGTGTGCGTTCCAAAAATGACGAAACTCTTGAGTTGTTGGAGAAGTATGAAACCCTCTCAGTGGATGAGCTTGCGAATCACTTTCAGGTCGGCGTTCGTGGGAGCACGGAGCATGTCACTCGATTTTGGTTTGGGTGAAGTCGATCAGGAAGAAGTAGATGTGAAGAAGACACTTTTCCGGATCGCACAAATGAGAGTGGCTCTTGTAGATTCGTCCAAATGGGAAGAGGTGTCCCTGGGAACCTTTGCCTCGCGGGAAAACATAGATCGTCTTATCACCGATGATGGGCTTGCCGAAGAGCATCAACAAGCTCTCAAGAATTACGGCGTCCGTGTGCAGGTAGTCGAAGCGGACAATGTAAACATTCTGCAATCGACGTTTCGAGATAACAAAGGCAAATAACATTTGAAGCCTGAAACCGAGAGGGAAGATCAATGGAAAACCATAAAGGGAGAGAAACAGGGAAACAATGGTTCATGAATAGCTACAGACGCAGCCAGGTCGACATACAAATCGAGGACTGGAATGAAAGGTTCCTCTCCTCCAGTGTCCGAGCCCTTGGAAGCATTGTCTTTAGAACATTTTTTCATAGTGAAGCTCTGACGCTTTATATTTTCAGCCAGTTATTCAAATCAAAAATCATCTCCTAAAAATTGACTCTGGAGACAGAATATTGAAGTGGAAATCCCGCGTGACCTCCTGTCGAGCAGGCGCGGTTAACTGGCAAAAAGCGGGATTCCATGAAGTAATATGCAGTTTTGTGCGACACGGTGTGGGCAAGACAGGAGTGAGAAAGACCAGAAAAGGCCACTCATACAACTTCACAAGCGGCCTTTTTCGAATGACTTACATGGTCGGGGCGACTGGATTTGAACCAGCGACCTCTTGACCCCCAGTCAAGCACGCTAACCAACTGCGCCACGCCCCGAAAAAGTGGAATCGCTGTGGCGCTTCATCATAAATGCCGCATGCTCATTCCACAGAATCATTGTACTTCAACGAAGACGAAAATGCAACAGGCAACGAGAAGCGGAGCAAGACCCAGCGCCTTCTCAGAATGATAGAACAGCTGGCCGGAATGTTTTTACGGGAGGCCTTTCAGGAGTCGGAATCCAGTATCTCGAGAATTTTCTCCAGCCGTTTTTCGATGTCGGAAAGGGTGTCGGGGAAGGACTGGAATTTCTCGACCGTCTGCTGTTCTACGGTCTCGTTCCGCAGACGTTTTCGGGCGCCCTTGATCGTGTAGCCCTCGTTGTACAGGAGGCGCTTGATAAAACGGATTTTTTCGATGTCCTTATCCCGGTATGCCCGGCTTCCGTTCCGTCTCTTCGGGGGTTTGAGAGACGGAAAGACCTCTTCCCAGTAGCGCAGGACATGTGGGGGGACATCGGTGATTGTGCTGACCTCTCCGATGGAGAAGTAGATTTTCTTTGGGGCTTTTCCATCCATCCTACTTCCTCCGCAAATGGGCAAACCCCACACTTATTTTTTTAAAAATCACCTGGCGGTTGGGAAAAGACCCGGCTTTGTAAATATGTCCGACGACTCAGAACAACTCTGAGGAATGGGTGAGCGCCCCGCCTACCGCACCCGGCTCCGTTTCGGAGACCGCCCGAAACTCTCCGTTTTTCGAGGGACAGACGATTCTCACTGTATCCGTCCGATAATTCCATGTCCTGCGCTTCGGGGTCGGCCCACCAATCTATCCCGCGGATTGCGCGGGAATTCGCTTCGCTCAGCGCAGAAAAGACGGGAATTCGTTATTGGGTGCAGCCCCCTGCGCTTCGTTTTCGCTGACATTCATAATTGTCGGACAGATTCACAGTCCCCTCT
>CAYVQZ010000095.1:0-11669 GCA_964453435.1 uncultured bacterium | reverse complement strand
TAAACAAAAAGAGCTGGAGAGGGGACTCGAACCCCTGACATCCTCATTACGAGTGAGGTGCTCTACCGACTGAGCTACTCCAGCTTTGAAACCAGCGTTAATTCTAGCATATTCCTGCGGCGTATTCAACACGCCGACACACGCATGACATACGCCTGAAAGCGTCTTGGCCTCCTACGTCCCCCGTCCTTCCAGCGGTCAGGACCCCTCATTTGAGTCTGTCCCGTGATTCCTTGGCGAAGGTTGTTTGCTTCGGGGACAGTCCCGATTCTACGGCACTTCGTGCCCGTAAATCTGGCACAGTCCCCTTCGCTTGGCAATCACGGGACAGTCTCATTTGAACCGTTTTGGCAAAGTCCGCATCGGAGTTATTCTTACCGCTCGCATTTACAAAATCGACAAGCTTCCGAAAATCGAGTTGCGGTTATGTGAATGCACATCGAACGTCCCCAAAGAGAACGGATTCGAAAACAACCACATCCCGAAATTAGCTTACGGATGTGACTAATTCTCTTTCCTCGCGCGATTCTCGCTTCAGAGCCGTATCTTCAAACCTTCCCTTCTCCTATAGGCAAGCCAATAGACAGCGCCCACAAGCAACACACCGCCCACGATGTTGCCAAGTGTCACGGGAATAAGATTTTTGATGAAGAAAGCCTGCCAGCCCAAGGCTGGATAATCGGCGGCTGTTTTGCCGACTTGCTCCCAGAAGCTCCCCGGCGCGGTAGCCTTCGCAAATATTGCCACCGGCACAAAATACATATTCGCGACTGAGTGCTCAAAGCCTGCTGCGACAAACGCCGTTATGGGAAAAATGATTGACAATATCTTGTCTGTCATGCTGCGCGCGCTGTAACACAACCAAACCGCCAGGCAAACCAGCGCATTGCAGAGAATCCCCCGACCAAACATGGTCGAGAAAGGTTCCACGCATTTGGCATGCGCTATATTCAGGGCATTGAGCCAGATCACACCGCCGCCGAGTTCATGCTTCCGACAGAGGAGGATAAAGCCGGCGGTCGCAAGCGCGCCGATGAAATTGCCGGTGTATACGATCACCCAGTTTCGCAATAACTGCCTGATTGTCACCTCGCCGGACAGGGTAGCCATAACGATGAGATTGTTGCCGGTGAAAAGTTCGGCGCCTGCGCATATTACGAGGATAAGCCCGAGACTGAATGTTATGCCGCTGAGCAGGCGAATCGCTCCATAGTAGATATTGCCGTGCGCTCCCGCTGTGACCGTTGTTGAAAAAACCGCGCCCAGCGATATGAAGGCGCCTGCCAGGACCGACAGCATCAGCATAGTCACGAAATCCAGGTCTATCTTTGATACGCCGACCTGGATGGCCTTTTCGATTGTCTTTGGCGGCGGCAACGCGTCAACTGAATAGAGAAGTTCCTGCTCGGCCATAAAGCCTCCTTTCATAAAAGCAACAATTCGGCATGCATTATCTTGAACGGCCCCAACAGCCCTCAATTCTTCAGGGACGTCCTGTCACACCAGGGGTTCTGTCTGTTCAGTTCTTTTGTGAGAAGGGTCCGCCGGGTAACGGTTGAATTTGCATCCGGTCTCTCACACTTTTCGACGTTCTGAGCATAATATACGACTGCACGAAAATTTTTGTATCCACCAGTCACGACGGCGATCACCCCGGGTTCCAAAATGCGTTTGATTTCCGGCTTCAGTAAATTACCTCCTCACACAGAAATGGATTGTTCAAATGTTGTCGTTGCCTCATGATAGTCGATTTCCTCTCTTCGGTTCAATATCTCTCTGGCATTTTCATCAGCTTTGCGGGTATCATAACATCGATGCATAGGAGTGTAAAACCCGCGTTTTCCATCAAACGGTTTCCGAATTCCATTGCGCAAAGGCCATATTGAGACGCGTCCGCCGCCGTCAACTATCGAAGTTGAGGACAACGTCGCATTGAATATGAACAGTTCGTTATAATATACAGTTAAGTCATCGGAAAGGAGGAAGCGATTAATCATGGAAACTGCAGCGAGGCGACTCTTAACACGCCAGCGGTGTCGTTAGAACCGGAGATACCGGTCGATGCAAACCCTGAAAGACGCCACGTTTATTCAAGGAGACACAAGATGAATGAAGAAGCCGGTGGGGGTTCAATTAGCCCAACGAGAACAAAAGAAACACCAACAAGCACGGGCGCCCTTTACATATTATTAAATCGCCTTTCCCGCTGGCCCATGTTTCTGGGCACGGGCGTCGCGTGTCTGGTAATGATTCTTCTCTTTGCTGCTGGTTTTTATGAATTCAGCAAAGCGATCGCAATTTTCTTCAAGGTGATACCTCCGCATACGGAGGCATATTCGCCTGATGTCCTTGCTCTGAAAATGTCGGTGAGGGCCTTGGAGTATCTCCTGCTGGCGCCTCTTCCCTACCTCCTTATGCTCTCGATGGTACGCTATGTGGAGTCTATGGCCGTCGGCGAAATCTCCGGCCATGTCAGGGCCGAGCTGGCCGAGGTCAAAGCTTTCTGGGTGTCTCTCTTGATCGGAATCTTGGGCGCGACACTCGTAGCGAAAGCCCTCGCCGACGGCAAGATCGGCTACGAGACTGCGATTTCCGGAGGAATCGTGATTGCTCTTCTGAGTGTCTATTACTATGGATTAAAAAAATTTGCCTGTTCTGAAGCCGCTTCCGCCATGGCCGAAAAACAACAAGCAAATGAGAGCCGCAGGTGAGGCCTCGAAAATGCGAATTGAGGCCAAAACTTTGTGGCCGCTTCCGAGATAAGGCGAGTCGGTCTAATGCCACCCCTCGCGCCTCGCAATTCCAAAAGAAACGGAGCATGAATTCGCTGGTATCCTGGCTAACGCTGTATTTGTCCAACAGATTGAGCTCTTCCTTCACCCGAAGCAAGCAGGAAAAGCAATCCGCCGCTCGTCAGTCCGACAAGCGGCGGAGTTGAAAACTGTCAGCGTGGAGTCGATTCTATCTTCCGAATATGGCGACAGTGCAGGTGAATGAGCCGGGCCTGCCGCCGAGGTTGTGTGTGAGGCCCAGCTTGGGGTTCTTGCGTTGACGAGGACCGGCCTTACCCTGCATCTGCTTGTACACTTCGTAAATCATGCGGATACCGCTCGCGCCGATCGGATGCCCGAAGCATTTCAGCCCGCCATCGACATTGAGGGCCAGCTCCCCGTCTTTGTCGAAGGTTCCGGCCTCGTGATACTCGGGTCCCTTCCCCCTTGGCGCGAAGCCGAGGTCCTCCGTTATCACCAACTCGGTAATCGTAAAGCAGTCGTGAACCATCGCGTGGTCGATTTCCTCGAGCGGGCCCTTGACACCGGCTTCCTCGTACGCCATTCTGGCGGCGCGGACGTTCTCCTCGAAATGGATGAAGTCGTAATCGTCCTGCAGCATCCCCTGTTGGCCGCCGACAGCCATGCCGATACCCTTCACGAGCACGAAGTCGTCGCGGAATTTCTTCGCGATCTCGGGCGTCGTCAGAATCGCCGCGGCCGAACCGTCGCTGACGCCGCAGCAGTCGAACAGTCCCAGCGGCCAGGCAACCATGGGAGCATTCAGCGCCTGTTCGAGCTTGATTTCGCGCTGGAAATGCGCCTTCGGGTTCAGCGCGCCGTTCTTATGGTTTTTGACGGCAATTCTTGCCAGGGTCTTTTTCAGCTCCTCCATCGGCGCCCCATAGTGGTGCGAATATCGCGTTGCCGCCAGGGCGAACTGGACCGGTGGCGGAGTGTTGACGTCCACCATCGAGCTGCCCGGCATGCCAAACCCGCCCAGGCCGGTCCAACCGGTGTCTTTCAATTTCTCCACGCCAATGGCGAGCACAATGTCGTGGATGCCCGCAGCGACCGCATACACCGCGTTCCGAAAAGCGTCGGTGGCAGTGCAGCATGCATTCTCAACCCGGGTGATCGGAATATAATCAAGCTTCAACGCGGCTGCCGCCGGCTGTCCGGTCATGCCCGACTGCACGGTTCCCAGCCATGCAGCCTCTATGTCCTTCGGGTCGATGCCCGCATCCTCGTACGCCTCGTAGGCGGCTTCCACCATCAGGTCCGTGGCGTCGCTTTCCCAGCGTTCTCCGAACTTCGAACAGCCCATGCCGATTATGGCTACTCTGTCTCGTATCGACTGCCTCATTGTTCCCACCCCCTTCTTATGACCGTGTCGGAATGCATTTCCAGAAATAGTTTGGCACCCCGCCGATCGTCCCCAATCGCCGGAAAGACATCTCGAGCGGCATATCGATTTTGATTTCATTAACGTCGCGGTCTGTCATCGCGCACAGCATCCGGCCGCCACCGTCGAAATTAATGATACAGACGGCCAACGGGATGTCAAGGCTGCCGGCAATGTAGTCGAGCGAATATGTGAATAACTTCGCCTTCCTGTCGGAAAACCTGACCCGTGTGAAATCGTCCTTTTTGGTGCAGCGGGTGCACACGCGCTGCGGCGGATACTGCAATGTGCCGCAGTTGTTGCATTTGACGCCGTGGAGCCTGAACACCTTATCGCGTTCCCTCCAGAGAGCCGAGGAAGAGGGCGGAGCAGCGGCCGGACGACGCGCGGCCGCCTCCGCGCTGACGATGCCTCGCCACTGCGCATAGGATGCGTAATCCGGCACTTCTCTTTTCGGCGCGATGTGACCCTTCACGCCTCGCCGGTCACGTATCTTCTCGATATGCTCGGTCACTTGCAGAATGAAGATGTCGATCCCGTTGCCATAGCTGATGAGCAACATCTTGTCGCCCGGCTGCGCATCCTCGAGCGCCGCCACAAGCATGAGCAACGGGTGAGCGCACCCGGTAAGGCCGACAAAGCCGAACAAGCCGTCTTGAAGCTTGGAAGGCTCGATCTTCAACATTTTCGCCACCTGCTGATGCCTGCGGTAATCGGGCGCGTACGAGACGACCTTGGCGAAATCTTCCGGCGTACAGTCATATTTCTTCATGCAGTCCGAGACCGCCTGTTTGAACGCTTTCAAGAAGCCCTCTTCGATCACGAACCTGTCTTCCCACGCCTTCACGAATTCGTCTTTCTCGGCGCGCCAGACATCGGCAATCTCGTGGTACATCGTGTGGAACCCCTGAATCTCCACCGCCACGTCCTTATCCCCGATGATGAAAGCGGCGGCGGCATCGCCGAACAGCATCTCGAACGGAGAGCGGGGCGGTGGCATCCGTGTGTCGGAAGCGGAGACGAGCACGCTTTTTGCTGTCCCGGCCTTGACCGCATCCGCAGCCGCCCTCATAACTTGCGTTCCGGCGCGGAGTGAGTCCGTGAAGTCGGCCGTGAGGATATCGCGTCGAAGGTCTGCGGCAGCAGCCATCGTTACCGACGCCGCCCTTTCGAGAAACGGCGACGTAGTCGAGGCAAAGAAGGCGCCGTCGATTGAATTCCTGTCGACGCCATTCAGGCAATCGTTTGTTGCGGCCACTGCCATTGTAAGGCTGTCCTCATCGAAATTCGCCACCGCCCTTTCGCCGGGAACAGAAGGCATCCCCCATTCCCTGGCGATTGTCTCACGCGGCAGGCGCCAAATGGGAATGTAGGCGCCGTACGAAGTTATACCAACCATAGTCTTCCTCCTTTGAGCCGATAATCGCTCCTGAAAATGCGTAAGGCAGGCAGTTAAGACATCGACGCATGGATCGCCTTGATTCAAGCGCTTGGAAGTATATCAGAGAGACTTTCCGGATGCAAAAGAGAGTTTCGGAGGGAATATCGGAAGTGTCCCACGGTTCGGTGACCCGTGATCCCGCCTCAATTCCGGAGACGCCTAAACACGCCCAGCGTCACCGTCGGCGAAGAAATCCATTTCCAGAGAAACCATTTTCACGGGTAATGACAGATTGCCTGCGTTGTCCGTCCTTTCGAGCAAAAAACGGAGAACCGATTTTAAAATGCTTCTCGCGAATTCCCTCACCAGGCGACTCAAGAAATCGCGAGCAAAAAAATGACTGAACACCGTGGCTCTGAATTGGAAAGGATTTTCAATGAAACTCGACGTGCTGAACGAATTCCGACCGTTCGATATATTGTCGTATCTCTTTTCGCGCCTTCTCATCGCGAATGGGGTCGACCTCGGAAACGGGAAGACCGTCTTTGTTGGTCCGCCCCTTCCAATCGATTACATAGCCGGGCACAATCGCGTATCGGCATCCCCCCATGCCACAGCACGATGTATCAATGATTCCGGCGCCCACTACATATAGCACTTCCCTGCCGTCATATGGCATCCGTGCTTCCTTGTCCAATACGTAATGCCCGCCAATGGCCTGTACTTCAACGTTCAGCTCGATATGAGTGTATTCACGCATGGCTCAAAGCCTTCTTCATCAAGCAATAGGGCACATCGCCTCCAGGCGGAAAAACGCACCCCTGATGTGTGATTTCTCCTGTGACAGGCAGCGCGTCCAAATGCCTTTTCCGGATATCTGCAATATGCAAATGCGTTCATTCATATTACCAGAGAGAGGGCGGGAAAGCAAAAAGGGGAAATGCTTAAAGAAATGATTTTCCCTTGTTGCCCGGCGGAGACAAACTTATAAGAGATTATAGAGAACATTAAGCGGACCGGTTTTGAGGCAATCGAAAATGAAAAAATATATCGTAACGTTTATAGTTTTTTATGGACTCATGTCACAGAAACTTCTCTTTGAGGGAACACAAATACTGGAGAGAGAGTATTCGGCATACACAAATCTCAGGCGCACCGTTCAAGCGCCGGTGCAGCAGAGGAGCCAACTCGACGTTGGCATGGAGCTTACGGATTGGCGGGTCGTGCTGGAGTTCCCCCCTTCGAACAACGACGCCGGCGGTATAACACTGCCAACAGACACTGTTGAACCACTTTCATATCGGTAAAACACACCAGCCGATCCATCGTGGCGGCCCGAGACAAATAAATGGCGGGGACAATCCACCTCCCCGCCATTTACGAATCTGCTCAGAGGCCTATACGCCGTGCTTTCCGACAATTGCTATGCTGCAGACGTTCATGAAGGGAAAGCCGCCGAGATTGTGAGTGAGCCCAAGCTTGGGGTCTTTGAGTTGTCGCTTATCCGCCCGGCCATGAAGCTGCAGATACATTTCGTAGACCATGCGGATTCCGGAGGCGCCTATCGGATGCCCGAAGCATTTCAAGCCGCCGTCAACCTGGCACGGCACGCCGCCGTCAAGATTGTAGAAACCGTCCATCACGTCTTTGAGCGCTCCTCCCTTCGGCGAGATATGCAGATCTTCCATTGTTACGAACTCGGTAATGGAGAAACAGTCGTGCACCTCCATCATCGAAATCTCTTCGCGCGGATTCTTGATTCCCGCTTCTTCGTAGGCCTTCAAGCTGGCTTTTTCGGTTGTGAGAAAATGGTCGCCGTCCCATTCGTTGAAACTGAGTTCTTCTCCGCTGCTTAATGCGAGCTGAAGCGCCTTCACCGTAACGAAGTCCTTCTTCCCGAGCTCCTTCGCAATCTTCGGAGTCGTGACTATCGCGCACGCAGCGCCGTCACTCACTCCACAGCAGTCGAACAATCCGAGAGGATGCGCAATAATCGGCGCCGCCATAATCTGCTCGACGGTCACGGCCTTTCGGAGGTGGGCCTTGGGGTTCAGGGCCCCGTTGGCATGGCTTTTGGCCGATACGTGCGCCAACGCCACTTTCAGTTCGTCGTCCGGCACCTTGTACTTCGCCGCGTACGCGCTCGCAAGCTGAGCGAATGAGCCCGGCGCGGTCAGCGCGGGCAGCCAAAGCCAACTGAGCGACCCCGACGCCGAGCCGCCTCCCGGGAGGCCGCCGTAGCCGGTGTCTTTCAGTTTTTCCACCCCCATTGCAAGGCAGATGTCGTACGCGCCCGAAGCGACTGCATATACGGCGCCCCGCAGCGATTCGGTGCCGCTCGCGCAAAAGTTCTCTACTCGGGTAACCGGAATCTTGTCCAGCCGCAACGCCATAGAGAGAGGAAGCGCGCTCTTGCCGACATTCACCTCGTCCATGCAGGTGCCGAGCCACGCCGCATCGATATCCTTTTTTTCAATCCCGGCATCCTCCATGCACTCGGTGAACGCCTCGACCATGAGTTCCTCGGCGCCGACGTCCCATCGTTCGCCGAACTTTGTGCAACCCATTCCAATGATTGCCACTTTATCTTTTATTCCCGTAGCCATCTATCTTTCCTCCTCTATGCCTCGGCCTGCGGAATTGCTTTCCAGAAATATCCATGGAACCCCCGTTCCTTATCATGATATCTCTTCCGGAAAGCCATCTTCACGGCTTTGCCCACCTTCACGTCGCCGAGTTCGCAATCGGTAAAGTCGGCCAGTATCCTTCCCCCGCCCTCGAATTGGACGAGGCCGTAGATGTTCGGGGGGTCGACCGATACGGAGAGCATATCTCCCGTGTATGTTTTTATATGCGCCGGCGTATCGGCGAACTCGACCGGCGCCTGCGATTTAACCGAACCGCAGTCGGGATTCACGCAAATATCCTGGCTCGGAATCTGCCGGGTGCCGCACTTCTGGCATTCGCCTCCGACGAACCCGAAGAGGAACTTGCGCTTTCGGTAAAGCACCGTCACCGCGGTCTGTGTCGGCGCTTCGGCGCGGATTCCCATCTCCGTTTGGAGCAGGTCCCTGAACCTCAGGAATTTCGGATATATATCCACTTCCTTCCGGTTTGCCAGAGACCCCCGAATTCCCATTCGCTCCGGCAGTTTCTTGATATTTTCGGTCACCTGGAACAGCAGCGCGTCTGAGCCCTGTCCGAAACTCGCCACCAGAATTTTATCGCCCGGCTGAGCCTCTTCCAGCGCGGACACAAACATGACCAGAGGATGGGCCGTCCCGGTTTCGCCGCACACATTGTGCATGTTGTCAACTAACTGTTCAGCTGCGAAGCCGAGCGATTTGGCAATTCCCCGATGTTCGCGGGTGAAGAAGCACGGAAAAATGAATTTCGAGAGATCGCTCGGCGCGATATTGACCTTTTCCAACAGTCCCCTGACGACCTCGGGAATAATCTTCGAATAGCCCTCATCGCGAATCCATCTCTCTTCCCAATTATAGTCGTACTTGTTCATCGAGCCGCGATAATGGTCAACGAAATCGCGCGAAATCGAATGCGCGCCGAGACATTCGGCAATCACGTTTTCTGTTCCAAACGTTAGAGCGGCCGCGCCATCCCCATACCACATCTCATGGAAATATGCCGACTTCGTCTCGCGTTTGTCGGCTGCTACAACCAGAACCGATTTCTTTTCGCCGCCTTTAATCGCGTCAAGCGCAGTCACAATTCCCGTCGTTCCCACTTTCTGTGAAGCAGTCATATCGACAGTGAGCACGTCGTCCTTCAAGTTCAAAGCGGTTGCGACAATTCCCGCGTTCTGCCGGTCGGCAAAGGGAAGCGTTGTCGAACACACGTAAAGAGCATCGACCTTGCTCTTATCCATTCCAACCAGAGAGTCGCGTGCCGCAGCGACCGCCATGGTCAGGGAATCCTCATCCCAGTTGCACATCGACCTCTCGCCCTGGGCGACCATCATGATTGCCGGAGCGAACCATCCCATGCTCTGAAAGATGGCCATCCGCTGCAGCCTGAGTTTTGGGATGTAACCCCCGTACGAAGTTATACCTACCATTTCTTTCCTCCATTCGGATTTAATTGCCCTGTTTCAACTATGCCGAAAGCAGACGCCACTTCCCTGGAAGTTTTTCTCAAAAGGGATGGCAAAGTCGGGAGGGGGCGCTCAGCAACAGTGGCAAACGTTGCCGCTCCCGGATCAGCCCTGAGGCATCACACTCAATATATAAGAAAATGTTGCAACGCGTCAAGCAAAATCTCAGCCCCGATGTTTGTTCCGGACGGGAACGCGTTCCGATGCGGACTCTTCCCCTGCCGCTGTTACCTCGGCATCGCGTATCGCAATCCGCGGAATCGTCCCAAAAGCAGCTGCCGGTAAATCTCGAGTCGGCTGAGCGGCGAAAGGTTGAACAAGTCTGCTCCGAGGTTGCGGGCGAAAACCGCGATGATGTTGTCGCATCGGCCACATGTATTGAGAGCATCGATGCCGATATACCTCTTGTAAAGCGTTTCCTGCAGTTCATCGCATGCGCATTTTCCGAGAAGTATGATCGGCTCTTCGAGTTCATCAAGTTGCTCCGGCCTGAAACCGCTGCCTGTTATCACGGTGAGCGGGATATCCGAAAAATTGGCGGGAGAATTGTTCTCGTTGACGAGCAGCTCCACAATTTGCTCGGCGTGGCCGAGACACCCTTCATAACAGGCTCTTTTGGAACCCACAATGAATTTTAAAGCGCCGGGGAAATGCCTCTCCAACTCCCACGGCACCTTCTCGGCACAGGGAGGCAATTCGCCTTCCAGCTCAATCGATGCGAGGTCAGCCGTTCCAAGCCCCTGCCGAGCGGCTAACGCCACATGCTTTATCGATTCGGGTTCGTATCCCATCATCTTCGCACACACGGCGTCTACCGCGACAGTGTCCTCCCCGCCGACAATTACATCTTTCTCGTACAAATTTCCTTCTATGAACTTCGCCGGGGGTATGGGCCCTCTCGCCACCACTTTCAGCGCATCCACCAATACGAAGTCGGGCCTGATGAATTTCAGTATATCGACGAGTTTCTGATGCAACAAATAATTATGATTCTTCGCTTTGTCGATATCATAGAGCAACCCCATCTGGTTCTTGATTCCGGCCGTCATCTGTGTCTGGCAATGGGCTTTCAATACCGGCATATTGAGATAAAAGCTTCCGGCGCGGTCAACCACAAGGTTCTCATACAATATCTTTGGGAACCGAACCGTATGAGCGGTACTACCTTCTCCCACCTCGACCTGCACTGACTTTTCTTCATCGAGATACAGGCACCGAACGCCGTGTGGTTTCGCGAGGGCGTCGATTCCGATCGCCGAAAAACAGTGGCGGGTGAAATTCCCCTGTGAGCAGTTCTCCATCAAATAGATTTGTTTTTTCGGGTCGAACTTCCGGACAAACGCAAGAACGGACTCGATGAGGGGCAGAGAGGTGTGGAGATGCTTATGAAAATAAACCGCGTTGATCTTTATGAAAAGCTTCTTTGATTCCTCAATGCGGCGGGAAACATGGGGAAATTTTTCGAAGGCCCTGCTAATCGCGAGACTGGGGCTGCCTCCGACTTTTTGAACCAAAACACGCGGTTTCGTCATGAGAAAAATGCTGTCAGGCGAGCCAGCTCGCCGCGGCGATTGTATGGTTGAAAAAGACGTGTCATAACCAAAACCCAGAAAATAATCACGGCGGAGACTTGTTCCCGCTCCGGGGAAAACAAGAAGGTGGCGGAACATGGAACCGAGCCGTGGACACAGAGGATTCGCGCTTCGCGCAGAGCCACCGAGCCATTATGATACCACAGTTCCCTAACGGTTGCAACGTCTTATGCGATACGTCAACGAAACCAGTGGAAACGCGACTCCGGATATTGTATACTTTGGCCAAATGAAAAAGACGGTCAGGGGGATAAGCGTTTCAAAACGAGCAGACCGCCACAGGCCGAAGAGTGAGCAATTTGTTCAAAGAAAGCAACCTGTCGCCAATTCTCGTGTCATGATGCGCCAAATGACCTGACAGCGACAGACACTCTGGTTTCCTCAGATAAGGACCACACCTTAGGGAAGA
>CAYVQZ010000094.1:0-11749 GCA_964453435.1 uncultured bacterium | reverse complement strand
CGCCGGGCAATCGTGCGACGGACTCCTGTCCTCGAAGCACGCCTCGGCGAATTATCGGATACACTAACGGTGTCAGTAATCCAATTCTTTTGCTGAAGTAATCATGGAGGAATAACTAATGAGCGCAACCATCGAGTCTATCCAACAGGCGTATTTCGACTGGACAAAGAAGTCGCGTGAGCTGACCGAGAAAGCCAAGAAGTATTTGCCCGGCGGCGACACGCGAAGCGCCGCGTATTACAAGCCGTACCCGGCGTACATGACACGGGGAAACGGTTGCCGCGTCTACGACGCCGACGGGCACGAGTACATCGACTTCGTGAACAACTACACATCGATGATTCACGGGCACGCCCATCCGAAGATTGTCGAAGCGGTGACCGAGCAGGTCAAGCTCGGAACGGCGTACGCGGCTCCCACGGAAAACCAGATGCAACTGGCCGAAATGGTCTGCGAGCGAGTGCCCTCGGTTGAGGAACTCCGATTCTGCAGCGGCGGAAGCGAGGCGACAATGATGGCGGTGCGCGCGGCGCGCGCGTTTACCGGCAAACAGAGAATCATAAAAATGGAGGGCGGCTATCACGGCAACCACGACATGGGCGAGATGAGCCTCATTCCCATCCCCACCGAAGCCGGCCCCATCGAAGAGCCCATAACGCTTCCACTTGACAGGGGAATCGCCTCGAGCGCCGTCGACGACATAACCGTGACTCCGTTCAATGCGCCCGAAATCACGGAAAAAATCGTCAAGAAACACAAGGACACCATTGCCGCGCTTATCATGGAGCCGTTGCTCGGGTCGATGGGAATGATTGCGCCGCAGCCGGGGTTCCTGGAGGAAATGCGTCGCATAACGAAAGAAAACGATATCCTCTTGATATTCGACGAGGTTATCACATTGAGACTCGCTCGCGGCGGCGCCCAGGAAATGTTTGGCGTCTACCCCGACCTGACCGCCATGGGGAAGATTATCGGAGGCGGCCTGCCCGTGGGCGCGTTTGGCGGTCGCAGAGACATCATGGAGATGTTCAATCCCGAGGCACCCGGCGCTTTGATGCACTCGGCGACGTTCAACGGGAATCCCCTGACGATGGCGGCGGGCATCGTGGCCGTAAACGAGCTCAAGCCGGAGGTATACGACAGGATAAACAAGCTGGGAGACAGGTTGAGAAGCGGCTTCAACACGGCGCTTGAAGAGGTCGGCATTCGAGGTCACGCGGTCGGCCTGGGGTCGCTGCTGAACCTGCATTTTGCGAGCGCTCCCCCGCAGAACGGACGCGACGCCGTGATGGGCCTCTTCGAGGCTGGTCCGGTTCCCATGCTCATACACTTGACGATGCTGCGCCATGGCATTTTCGCCGCAGGCCGCCAGATGTACTGCATTTCCACCCCAATGACGGAAAACGAGGTCGACCAGGCAGTGGACGCGCTCACGGAAACCCTGAAAGAGGTGAAGCCGGTCATCGAGGCTGATTATCCTCATTTGCTCAGGCAATAGCACTGTCCGGCACGGTTTGCGTACGCAAGGTCTGATGAGGAGAATGCGCATGTCATCCTACAAGCGGGAACCAGCAATCACACGCGGAACCAGGATTCTGCCCTTTCTGTTTGTTTGCCTGATAGTCTCTCTTGCGGTGTGGGGCTGCTCGACTTCGGGCGCCGTCCCGAGAGCCGAGCATGCGGAAGATGTCATATTCGGAAAATATGAGGGCTATTCCGGCCCTCAGTACGAGGGTCTTACCACACAGGCGCTGTACATACCGATGCGCGATGGAGTGAAAATCGCTATCGACCTGATGCTGCCCGCGAACCTTCCGCCCGATGTCAGAATTCCGGCCATCCTGAAACAGACCCGGTACTGGAGGGCGGTCGAATACCGTCCCCCCTTCAGCTGGTTCCAGGGACCCGACGAGTTCGAGCGCTTTTTCACCGGCAACGGCTATGCGCTCGTGTACGCGGATGTTCGCGGCACCGGCGCATCGTTCGGCACACGCCCGTACCCGTGGTCCCATGAGGAAGTCGCGGACAGCGGCGACATCGTCGATTGGATCGTGGCGCAATCGTGGTCGAATGGGAAAGTGGGCACAATCGGCATTTCCTATGGAGGCACGTCCGCCGAATTTGCGGCGGTCCCGAACAACCCCGCTGTGAAAGCCATTGTCCCTCAATTCGCCGACCACGATATATACAGAGACATCGCCTTCCCCGGCGGCGTCCCGAATGAATGGATGCTCACGGTCTGGCCATACTTCAACAACCTTCTGGACAGCAACATTGTTCCGGAGGACGCCGGCTTGTTCGGGCGATTGGCCGTGAGAGGCGTCAAACCGGCCGACGCCGACAGAGACCGCAGCATGCTGAAAGCGGCGGTCGAGGAACACAGGGGCAACGGCGATTTGCGCGCGCTGGCAGAAGCGACCGTGTACCGGGACGACACGCCACTCGAAGACGGCCAGAACATCGACGTGTTCAGCCCGCACAACTACAGAGAAGCAATCGAGCGTTCGGGTGTCGCCGTGTTTAGCTGGGGAAGCTGGTTCGACGCCGCCCAGGGAGACGCCGTGATACGAAGGTTCGTCAATTATGAGAACCCGCAACGGGCGGTCATCGGGCCGTGGAGTCACGGAGCGCGGAACGACAGCAATCCGTATGCGGCCGCCAACGCCCCGCTCGAACCGAGCAGGCACGGCCAGTGGCTCGAGTGTCTCCGTTTCTTCGATTACCACCTGAACGACATCGAAAACGGAGTGATGGACGAGAGGATTTTGACCTATTACACAGTCGGCGAGGATACATGGAAAACGACGGACGTTTGGCCTCCCGACGGGAGCACGACACAGCGATGGTATTTTGGTGAGAACAGCGCACTGTCGCGAAGTCTGCCCGCGGACGAATCCGGAGCGGACACGTACGTTGTCGATTTCGAGGCCACGAGCGGCGCTACAAACCGGTGGCACACGCAGATGGACGGCAGCGACGTCGTGTATCCGAATCGCGCGGAACAAGGCCGCCGCCTGCTCACATACACGAGCGAACCGCTCACGGAAGATATCGAGGTCACGGGATACCCGATTGTCACCTTGTATGTGAAGTCCACGCATGATGACGGCGCGTTTTTCGTATACCTCGAGGACGTCGATGAGAAAGGAAATGTAACATACATAATTGAGGGTCAATTTCGCGCGCTGCATCGGAAAATATCTTCCGAGCCGCCGCCGTACTCGATGTTTGTCCCCTATCATTCATTCAGGAGAAAAGACGGCATGCCGCTTGCGCCCGGCGAAATTGCGGAGATCAGCTTTGGGCTCCATCCGGTTTCCGCGCTTATAAAGAAAGGACACCGAATACGGGTCGCGCTTGCCGGACACGACAAAGATACATTCGCGCGTATTCCCGAAGAAGGAGTCCCGACAATAACCGTTCTGCGCAACAAGGCGCATGCTTCATACATCGAATTGCCGGTTATCGAACGAGGCCGCAAATGATTGAGAGGTCAAAGCAGCCAAAAATATGACGCAGTTCTTTATAACCGTTCGGGCCGGCCAGTAACGAGGAAGAAGTCGAATTTTCGAGGCAGTAAAGTCTCTGCTCGTTGGCGCGAATTTATTCGCACACTTGGATCGCTTGTCAGACAAGCACGCAGTCTGTCAATCTATCCCGCAACGTACGCGAGGTCTCGCTTCGCTCAGCGATCAATTCCGATGGGCACGGAATCACGCGGAGCGTGGCCTTCGGCCCATAAATGAATGTCTCCGCAATTGAAAACACCGCATTCGGTAATTGGGTACACCCCGTTGATTGATGTTCGAGCAGAATATACACTTTGCGATAAAGAGTGGCCGATACCTCCATATTCCCGAAGGACAACACTGTCCGGACCGTGACGACCCCGCGCTGGCCCGCCGGATTCTGAGAGAGATGTTGAGCTATGTCGAACCGGGCCAATCATAGTTGTCCAGCCACAAAAAAAAGGCCGGACAGTTGAATAAAGTCCGGCCTTCTTGACGCTTGTTTCCTTACGGGCGGTTATATCCGCTCACGTCGCCGCCCAGGTCCTCTATCGAGTCTATCAACAACTGGGCGATGTAGTCTGTGTTGTGCGCCCAACTGCCCGTCTCTTTCTGAGAGTGCTGGTAATTATGAGCCGCCTTCAGCAGCGGCGCATTCCAGGCGTTATACTGATTCGGGAAGATGTTTTCCCCGGGATCGACGACTCCATTGCCATTTGTGTCAATGAAGAAGTACGGATAAGCGTCCGGGTCGTACACGATCGGCACTCCCACCACGGTATTCGCATGAGCCTGAATTTCGAGCAACAGGTCCGCAGCAAGGGTTTGTATTTCATCCTTGAGCTTCTCGGTGTTGTTGCCGTCGCCGTCATAGTCGGTCAACCGGTTCAAGCGGATGGTTTCAATATCGTCTCCAACGGTCTCCGAGTGACACAACTTACACGAGTCCTGTAATCTCGGCAAGAACTTATGTCGCTCTTCCGTGACTTCGTGACAGAAGAAGCAGCGGGCGGCCGTCGGCGTAAAGTGGTCGAACTTGCCATTGTATGTCTTTCCGTCATATTGATATCCCACAACCGCAGCCGAACCGTACAGCGTCGCGCCGGCGCCGAGATAGTGCACGTTCTTAAACGAGAGGTCTCCCTCGGCGATAGCCTCGTCGATTGTCGCCTTTGCCTCGCGGCCCTGGTGACAGGTCATGCAAAGGAACGAACCGTCCGGGTCAAGCGGGTTGTTCTGAATCGCGACCCCGCTCGGGAATACCACTTGCGAGACGAATTTCCGCGGCGCGCCACCGGCAAAGTCCTCGCCCGTATGACATGTCTCGCATGTAAGGCCATACGTCACCGGGAAAGAATCGGTTGGGTCCGTAAAGGTGGCAAGATAGGCGTCGAACCCTGCCGGAGAAGCATGGCATCGCGCGCATGTCCCCGGCACCGCCCCGTCCTCATCCCAATGCCTGAACGCTTCCGACGTGGCGTCGAAATGTCCGAAGTCGTTGCGCGTCAATCCGCTCACGTCGCCACCGACGTCCTCGATGCTGTCATAGAGAAGCTCGATCACATACTTGGCGTTATGCGCCGAGCAGCCCGGGTCCTTAAGTGAATACTGCAGATTGTACGCGGCCTTCAGCAATCGGGCCGTCCACGTCTTGTAACCGTTCGGGAATATGTTCTCTCCCGGATCGACAATGCCGTTGCCGTTCGTATCTATGAAGAAATAGGGATATGTATTCTCATCGTACACGATGTCATCAGCCACGGGATGGGCGGTGGCATATGCCTGCATGGCCGGAAGAAGGAGGTCTCTCAATCCGTCAATCTCGAAGGTGATGCCTTCCGTAACATTGCCGTTTCCGTTGTAGTCCTCGGTGGAGCCGGGCATCCTGATATTTACGAGGTCCGCCAGCGTTGTCACACCGGCATGGCACTGGCCGCATTCCCCTATCCGCACATCCTGGCCATGCACCGTATGGCAACTCGAGCAATCATTGAAATCGGTCACATGCGGAAAGAAGCCGTCATATCGTTTTCCGTCGTACTCGTATCCACCCATCGCTTCGGTTCCGTACCGGGTCGCTCCTGCGGCGAAATAATGGATGTTGAGGAAGGACAAGTCTGTATCAACGGTATCCTCATCCGGCGGCGCGGCGTTTGCGATGGCCTCGTCGACGTCAAGTTTCGACTCGCGCCCCTGGTGGCAGGTCATACAGAGATTCGTCGTGTTGTTTCCGCTGTCGATCACCGCCCCACTCGGGAACGTAACGTCCGGCACGGTCAATTGGACGGCGAAGTTGGGAATGGCGGGGTGACAGTTCGAGCATTGGAATCCGTTCGGGAGCGGCTGGGCTGTTGTGGTGCCTGTCGACACGAACAGAGGAAGCCCTTCCGCCGAGTGGCAGCGGCTGCAAGACGCCGGCACGACCGGCGGATCATCGGCGTCCCAATGCCGGAATGCCTCAGCCGAGCCGTCGAAATGTCCGGCATCGACACGGACCGCGTTGGTCATATCCACTTGATTTCCGGGTGTGAGAACGGAATTGAGGTCGGTGATTGAATCGTACAACAATTGAATGACGTATTTTGCGTTATGAACCGCGCAACCGGGGTCCTTGAGCGAGTACTGCAGGTTGTAGGCGGCTCTCAGGAGACGCGCGGTCCATGCGTTGTATCCGTTCGAAAAGGTGTTTTCCCCCGGATCGACGACGCCATTCCCATTTGTGTCGATAAAGAAGTACGGGTACGTGTTTTCGTCATAGACTATGGGAGTTCCGGAGACCTCGTTCCCGTATGCCTGTATAGCTTGAAGAATTTTCTCGCGCAGCGTCGCGAGTTCGAATGTGATACCTTCATTCGTATCGCCGTCGCCATCATAGTCGCGGACAGAACCGAGCATGCGAATATTTGCTAAGTCGGCCTCGGACTGGACATTCGTGTGGCATCGGCTGCACTCATCCAGGAAAATCTCCAGAGTGTGAGGGTTATGACAGGAGGTGCACACGTCCGTGCCTTCGACATGGGCAAAGCGAATATCATATACCTGCCCGACGTATTGGTATCCGCCCATGACCTGGCCGCCCCAGCGGGTGGCCGCCGCCGCAAAGTAGTGAATGTTCTGAAAGCTGAGGTCCGTATCCACCGTGTCGTCATCGGGCGGGGCCGCATCCGCGATTTCTTCGTCGACAGTGCCCGTCCAGGTGCGTCCTTGATGGCATTCATAGCAAAGAGACCATCGGCCGGGCACGGAAATCTCGACTCCCGACGGGAATACCACCGTGTCCCACGTGAAGGTCCTGTCGTTGTGGCACACGTCACAATCGAGTGAGTTGTCCGCATCAGGGTCAATGGCAACCGGAAAGTCAACCTGTCTCTCGGCCGACCCGTCAACCCCGAGAAAATCGAGGAACCCTGCCGTGTTATGACATTTGGCGCAGGTCGTCGGAACCTCCGGTGGAACGTCCGCGTCCCAGTGGTTAAAAGCCTCCGCAGTAGCGTCGGCATGCGCAGAATCTTCAAAGCCCTCGAACGGCGGTGTCTCTCCGGTCACGCCTCCACCGCCGCCTCCGCCCCCCGAACACGCGTGCAGGGATATTATGAAGAACACAAGTAGAAGGCCGAACGGCAAAGACAAGCGTTTTCGTGGGACCATGCTGCCACTCCTTTTCAATATTAATCCGGCGACCACGGCGCTGCATGAGGCAGAAAACCGCCGTTATTAATTGACGCCCTTATGCGAACGACCGGAAAAAGCCGCATATGGCGATTAATCGACCCTAACCAAAAAGCAGCCGATGGGGTGACTCTCCTCGAATCTGAGTCCGCTGGTGCGCAAACCGAAGGAGATTTCTTCGATTGGCTGTCGTTGCGGTAATTTCGGCGGGCGCTGTTGTTCTTGTTGTCATACAATCACATGCGCTCTTCCTAAAAAACCTTATTTTTATGGCACTACAACTCGCCTTATTTCATCAACCACCTGCAGCCAGGTGGCATAAAGAGCAATCCTCGGCTCCGGGAGGAATCGGATGCGGGGGACGCCCGAGATTCTCGTTGTTCTTCGGATGCTCGAGCTCTTTATGGCAAACGCTGCACGAGACCGCGCTAATCGGGAAATGGCAGAACGAGCAATGGCGCGACCTCTCTCCGGCGGCCCACCCGGCCCTGTGCGTGCGTGGCTTCGTGCTGCGATGGCACTTCTCGCAGGAATCCTCCTGGTGACAAACCATGCAGCGGCTCCGATTCCATGCAGCCTCGGCCCCATGAGTGATTCTGCGCCATGCGTTATTGTGGTCCCGCGGCTTCTCATCGCGGTGGCATTCGATACATGTTTCCTGGTGGTGACAGGTCATACACCGGGAACTCGCGAATTTCGATTCGAACCCGTGATGCCATTCCCAGTCGAGCTTATGGGTGGCGTTGATCGGGCTTGATTCCACATGACACGCGCTGCAATCCTCGAGAGGCGCGGTTTGGTCGTCATGACACACCAGGCACGACTCCTTCCTCGGCAGGAGATTATCCTTCGAGGAGACACTGCTCATGGCGCCCGCGTGGCAATCCTTGCATTCGGTTTCGATGTAGCCGGAATGCCGCTCGTGAGAGAATATGATCTCTTCCTTCGTTTTTTCGACCCTTTTCTGATACCTGACCTCGATTTCCTCGGGCCTGTTCACCTTGTGGCAGACAAGGCACTCCTGCGAGGGCTCATCTCCGATCTCATGGCACTCGGAGCAAATTGCGTGGTCCGGCTTGATCATGGCGTCACCTTCACCGACGACGTGGCACATCTCGCACTCGAGTCCATTCTCGACAACGTGCTGTTCATGGCTGAAATTCAGGGAGAACTGGCCTTTTCTGCACCCTCCCGCCACCACGACCACGGTGATGGTTGCCAGCGCCACCAAAAACTTTCCGGAAATCTGCTTCATATTCGCGCCCCTGCTTTCAGAACCCGATCGAGCAGCCCAACTGCAACTCGTGCGTCGTTTCGAGATCGCTTTCGTCCTCGACCTCATACTTCGCAATCAGCTCGACGTTTTCCTTCAGCTTGTACTTCAGCTTGGCATACAATTCGGGAGTTTCGATCTCTTCGCTCAATGTCGTATCATTAAACACGGAACGGATTCGGTATCGAGAATAGTAAAAGCCGACGGCGGCGTACAGCTTGTCCGTGAGGTTCTTCTCCGCATCGACGGCAAACGCGATGCTGTCCTCTCCGGCATCCACGTCCCAGTATTCGAACGTGAACGCCGTCGTGAGACCCTTGACAAGGCAATCGAAAACCTCGAGGGTCACGAAGAACCGGTCATACTCACGGTTGAAATCATTCTCCTCGTCGCTGTCATCCATCCATCTCGTCTCGAAACCACCGCTTGTAGCGAACTTCTCTCCCCATCCTTTATAGGCGGACAGGTTCACGAGGTGAAAGGGGAAGTACACACCCAACGTCCTCTCGTCTTCCGTGTCAAAGCCATTGATGTCGATTAGAGGCGAAAACTCGTTCGACAGCCTGTCGCGTTCGTTTAACAGGGTGTAGTAACGCGCCGTCAGGTTCAAATCAAACGGAGCCTGGTAGTAGTTTCCGTACAGATTCAGTTCGTCCGCTTCATTGTTCAGGACGCCGAATTGCGCATACGCCCTGACGGGACCAAATCGTTGATAGATATCGAAACTGTGGTGGTCGTCTCCCAACGAATCTTCTTCCGCTCTCAGGTAGTCATACCCGATGATGGTATATGGGAAAAGCTGGTACTCGCCGCCGGCGCCGGCGATAAAGTCATCCTTCTCGGGACTCGTATAGTGCGACCCGCGCACGCCGCCCTGAACGTAGAAGCGCAACCTGTCAATCCTCTGCTCGTACTTGCCGCCAGTGAACAGGACGCTTTCCGCTTCGTATGAGTATTGACGCCCGAGCCGCAGCTTCGAATCTCTTGCGAACGGGTCTTTTATATCAACATAAAGATAATAGACCCTGTCGTTCACATCATGGTCGAAGGTGTCGTAGATATCGTGGAAGAAATCGTCGCTGTCGTCACGACCGTCGAGTTCGGCAGAGAGGCGACCGAGAAAATGGAGGGAAACCTTGTTTGGCACGATATTGTCGATTCTCAGCCTCAGATACTGAAAAAGCTGGTGGTCGTCTTCGCTTTCGCCGGTATTCCACCGGCCCAGATACTCGACCGTATATTCGCCACTTACATCGAAGGGAACATGATCCCTCCACCCAGCTTCATCGGTATCTTCAGCCCATGCTGCGGGACCAAGGAACGGAAGGAACATTAGGAGAGTGAGAGTGAATGCAACCGTGGGCAACCATCTGAAAGCCGAATTCTGACAGCATCCCGGGTACGAAGTGCGATGTCGTCGCATCTGCCCTCTTACCGTTTTTCGCTTGCGCTACCGCTTTTGCAGAAACCGGATTCGATTCACAGACTCGGAGCGAAATCTATAAGCAAACAGTTCTGCTGGTTGTCCGAACCCAAACCGTCTCGTGTTCATTTCGGGCCCTCCATGCAGAATTTGAACAACATTTTCTTCGGCTGTCAATTGCTTTTCAGTAAGCCGCCTTACACATGTCTCATGGGCTAACTGATAAAAATATGCCACCAATATTTTTCATATGCTAGAGAAAAATCGAGAAAAAATTCATGCCACAATGTTTCGTGACCGAATCGCCATGCCTTTTCGCCGGCAACGAATGCAGGCAAGAACCTCTTCCTCCAAAAGCCCATTTCGGAGCAGTCGGCCAACCCCAAAAGAGGCGTTCGGGGGCAAATTAGTCCACGGTCAGATGGACAAGAATGGGAGAATTATACCACACGACTCAGGGAATGTCAATCTCTCCGACCATTTTTAGCGAGAATATGGAAAAAAATCACGTAACTATGCACGTGGTCGACGTATGGATGGACACGCAGACGTTTCAATGACATAACCAATTGAATATGCATGGGTTAGTGCAAAAACGTCGCAATAATCGGACTATTGGCATGCGATTTGCCTGCTTCCAACGGGCAAATTAAAAGCGCCATCGACGGGCACATCTGCCACGACGCCCCGTCGATGGCGCGAGGAAAGGTGGAACAGGTTTGCTTTCCCTGTGGGTATTCTGTCACCGGCATCGCCGCTTGTCAATCCTTATCACCCCTCCATTTTACCTCCTAACCCCTCTCGGAAAACTCTCATTCAGTTTCACAACCCCAATTCGCAGCGCCCCGAAAACACAAATGATTTACAGGCTTTTCTGAAGTTAGACGAACCCGAAAAAAAGGAAAGGAGGACGTATCGGCGGAATTAGCAATTTTGTTTGTGTGCAATTTGCTGTAGGTTTCAGAATTCAAGTTACTGTAGGAGGCGGACGAATGAAGTTCAAAACTCACCGTGTATCAATGCTTCTGACGCTGCTCATTCTTATTGCTGTTTTCCCGGCGCATGCCCTCGCAAAGTCGGAGTTCTTTTCTCAGAGCTGTGTAAGTTGTCATTCCGACGACTCACCGACGTGCAATGGCTGCCATGCGCACGGCGTATGGCAGGATTCCTCCCGCAACTCGATGAACCTGACCGCTACCACCGACCTTGACCGTTACCAGCCGAGGCAGACAGTGACGGTTACGTTCAGCGGAGGATATCGAAACGGGTGGATTCGGGCGATACTGCGTGACCACAATGGACAGGAAATTGACAGGGTGACAGGGCCGACCGGCATGGGAGACGACGGGACCCAAGCCGCGGAGCTTCAATTTCCCGTCCTGCTCTCATCTCCTGCCCCATCGGAGCCCGGCTTCTATACATGGACCGCCTCATGGTTCGGCTCACCATTTGATGAAAATAACGCAACCGTATTCCCGCACGCCGAAGAAAGCGTCCCTACCAACGAGTTCGAAGTGTACGCGCTCCCGACCTGTCAGGATGCGGACGGTGACGGTTTTGAAGACGCGGCATGCAACCGCGACCCGCAGACGGGCGGCGGCGACTGCGACGACACAAATCCCTCCATAAATCCGGGCGTCGTGGAAATCCCGTACAACGGGATAGACGATGACTGCGAACCCGCAACGCCCGACGATGACATCGACGGAGACGGCTATCCCCTGGCCGAGGATTGCGACGACAACAACCCGGATGTGAATCCCGGCGCACGCGAAATCTGCGACGACGGGCTTGACAACGACTGCGACGGACTCGTCGATTCCGAAGACCCGGATTGCGACGGCCCACCCCCTGTTGACATGGACGGCGATGGCT
>CAYVQZ010000093.1:0-11792 GCA_964453435.1 uncultured bacterium | reverse complement strand
CCCAATTACGGAATCCCCCCATTCCTTCGTTGAGCGCAGCGAAATCCCGCGGACTTGCGGGATAGATTGGCGGACTGCCCCCGAAGCGCAGGACATGGAATTATCGGACGGACTCACTGTCCCCGAGGCAAACAACTTGCGTCATGAATCGTGGGACACACTCATACGGGCCATTTGCCCGTCGTCTGACAGGCGGGCGGGTCTCAAAAGGGCGGGAGGTTCTCAATGATTATCGACAGTCATGTTCATCTGTTCTTTGAAGGTTCCGATCCGGAATCATTCTTCGTCGGGGCCGCGCGGGCCGGCCTTTCATTTTTCAATAAGCGAACCGGCGATTTTGACGCGGACATTTCCCAAATTCTCGAGGCGAACATGGAGGCGCTGAGCGACCGAACGGGTGACAAGCTGGTTGCCAAAATGGACGAAGGGGGAATCGACAAGGCGATCATTCTGCCGCTCGATTTCTGGCTGGGATGCCCGAAGTCGGAAGGAATCAGCATCGAAGAGAAAAACGCGCTCTATGCGGATGCCGTTACGAGGCACGAGGGCAGGCTGCTGACCTATGTAGGGGTCGACCCCCGACGCGAAAACGCTGTAGATATCATGGCAATGGGGGTCGAAGAGTATGGAGCGGTCGGGCTGAAGCTTCATCCGACCGCCGGGTACTACCCCGACGACCCGGTCTGCTCGCCGTTATACGAGAAAGCGCTGGAATATGGAATTCCCGTGCTGATTCATTCGGGAAACGAGCCGGCGCCTCTTCAGATCAAATTCTCGCAGCCCAAGTACATCGATACGGTGGCCGCTCAGTTTCCCGACCTCAAAATCATCATAGCTCACACGGGACACGGCTGGTGGCACGAGGCCGTCGACCTTGCATGCGTGAAGCCGAACGTCTACGTGGACTTTGCGGGCTGGCAGATGGAATATATGAACGGCGCCGATTACTATTATTATCCGCTTCGGCTCGCCATCGACACGCTCGGCCCCTGGCGGGTGCTGTTCGCCACCGACGGTTCGATGCTGGATACAATCCTGAGCCCTCGCGATTGGGTGCTGGCATTGAAAGAACACAGGTCTCCTTCCGGAATCACGTTTGCCGACGAGGAAATCGACATCGTTCTTGGGGGCGCTGCGCAGCGGCTGTATGGAATATGAGGCCGCCGCGCCGATTGACCTGGTCGGCAAGCGCTCAATCGAGAGCGGCACATCGAAACCTGTGTAGAAAAGGAGAACGGCTGAATGAGGACAAAAAGGGTCGAGGTGTTAAGCAAAAAGGAATTACAAAGAATTCATGAAAGCTCTCTAAGAGTTCTTTCGACAAAGGGTGTCAAGGTGGAGGCCGACGACCTGCGGGGGCTCTTCAAGCAGCGCAGCGCGGACGTGAACGATTCGGAACAGGTTGTTCGACTTCCCGAAGAGATTGTGTCATGGGCTGTCGAACAGGCGCCGAGCAAGTTCAGGCTGTACGGTTTCGACCCGAAGGTCCGCTACACAATAGATACTCGTTCGACGCATTTCTGCGGACTCGGCACCCCGACCGATATGGTAGACACGAAGGGCGTCCTGGCGCCAACGACGCTGGAAGACCTCCGCAAGCACCTGATTTTGATCGACGACCTCGAGAACTTGTCAAACGACCAGATGGACCTCTGGCCGAACGATATTCCCATGACAACCATACATGTCGAGGCCATTCGTTTATGGGCGCGAGAAGCGCGAAAACCGACCGGCTCCGGCACGCTCGGGTATCTCGCCAGCAAAGACATGATGGACATGACGGCAATGGTTGTGGGCGGTGTGAACAAGCTCATGGAGAAACCTCGGTTCGTCGGCATCACCAGCATTGTCAGCCCGTTGAAAATAGACACCGCGCAGGGGCACGGCATGAAGGTGCTTGTAGAACACAACCAGCCGGTTATGCTGACGCCCGAAGCGATGGCTGGCACAACGGCTCCGATAACACTTGCGGGCTTGCTCGTACAGCACAATGCCGAGGTGCTGGCTCATATCACACTCGCGCAGATCATCAAGCCCGGAGCTCCCGTCTTGTACGGTTCGTGCTCGACCGTTGCGGATATGCGCACGGGCAATGTGGCGCTCGGCTCGTTCGAGACCGGCCTTATAACTGCCGCCGTCGCCCAATTGGCCCGGTCGTACAAAATTCCCTCTCGCGCAGTCGGGGGGACCACCGATTCGAAGGTGCTCGACCTCCAGTGCGGCTTCGAACGCATGATGAATCTGTATATGGCCTACATGTCAGGCGTAAATTACATTACCTGCGCGGGCACCCTTGAGCGCACGGTCTCCGGGTCGCACGAACTGATGGTTCTCGACAATGAGCTCGCGGGAATGGTGAAGAGAATCGGTCGCGGCATCGAGGTGAAGGATGCAAGCCTGGCGACTGACCTGATTTGCAATCTGGAGTGGGGCGGCAGCTATATCGATCAGATGCACACGGCCGAACACTTCAGAACCGAACTGCATCTCACCGATTTACTGGACCATACGGTCCGCGATGCCTGGGCCGCCGCCGGGTCGAAGACCGTGCTCGACCGATGCGCCGAAAAAGTCGACCAGATTATCGCCAATCATAAGCCCAATGAACTCAGCCGGAAACTGGAAGACAACATGCAGAGGTTCATCGACTCCGTGGCCGCCAGACCGCTGGAGGAATTCTATAAATATGAGGGAATGGCAGCGGAAATGCCGTCGTACGTTCCGGAGAATTAGCGCTTAGGCCGTACGGAAATTCTGGCCGTTCCTTTAGCGCTGCCCGCCTTGTATAGCGAAAGAATCTGAATGGCGGCACGCTGACGGCAAGGGAAACCTCAGGCGTGTGAATGGCGAGATTCCGTAGAGGCGGTTGAAAGGACCCGACTATGCCAGACAAGGGGAAAGAAGCCGAAAAGTACACGAAACAGACTCGCCTGGTGCATGGCGACTGGAAACAAGCCGGAATCGATTACAGCCATGCGATGGTCCCGCCCATATCGTCATCCGTGACGTATAGCATGGACACATCGGTTTTCGGCGGCAAAAGACCGATGGAATTCCTGATGGAGCTGGAAGATTTCAGCAAGCTGCCGTTTTATATTTACTCGCGTTTCGACGACCCTACGAACTCGCTGCTCGAACACAAAATCGCCTTGGCCGAAGGGGGAGAAACCGCGCTCGTATTCGCCAGCGGGATGGGGGCGGTCACGGCCGCCCTGTTGGTAAACCTGTCCGCCGGCGATGAAGTGCTGTTTCACCACGTGATATACGGGAACACCCACGGACTCATGACACGGTGGTTGCCCCGATTCGGCGTAAGCAGCCGCTCACTGGATTTCAATGACGAGGAGGCGCTGTCCAACGCGATTAATGAGAAAACCCGCGTCGTGTATTTCGAAACGCCGGTCAACCCGCTTGTCAACCTTGTCGATATCACCGCCGTGCGCCGAATTGTCGAAGAAGCTGAAAAGAGGTTCGGTCAACAAGGGCAGATTCAGGTGATCGTTGACAATACGTTCGGAACAGCATTTTGTCAGCGACCGCTTGAATTCGGAGTCGATATCGTTATCTGCAGTCTTACCAAAGCGATGGGCGGGTTCGGAGTGGACCTCGGCGGAGCGGTGATTGGACGAAAGGACCTTCGCGCTCCTCTCGTGATGTATCGAGAAGAAACCGGCGCGATCCTGTCTCCGAAGGCGGCGTGGAACGTGCTCACCTTCGGCCTGCCTACGCTGGCGGTCAGAATGAAAGCGATGCAGGAAAGCGCGATGGAAATCGCGAGATTCCTGGAAGACCAGACCAAGATACGGAAGGTTAACTATCCCGGGCTTGAGTCGCACCCGCAGCATGCAATCGCGAAAAGACAGATGCGCGACTTCAAGGGAAACTTTTCGCCCGGAGCCATGCTCTATTTTGAACTCGATACGGATGATGACCGCGCAATCGAGCGATTTACCGGACACGCGGGCGACCATTCCTACAGCGTTGCCCTTGCCGTCAGCCTGGGGCACGCGCCTACCCTCATGGAGAATCCATACAACATGACCCACCTCCTAATGCCGGAAGAAGAGAAGGACGCCATCGGTCTCAAACGAAGCGGAATACGCTTGTCCGTGGGACTCGAGGACCCCGCCGATATCATCCACGACCTCAAGGAGAGCCTGGATCAGATGTGATGGCCGTCAATCCTTGAGGGGAGGTTGTTCGTTTGATGCCGCGAGGAAGACCTTTTCGACAATCTCCACGCCGGCAGTGGCGGGGGAAAGGGTGTTCAGAGACTGTCCCACGATTGTCCATATTGCCGATAAACCACCGTAGGGGGCTGTCCCCAATTGCGGAATCCCCGTATTTTGGGGATTCGTAGATTGGAGGACTGCCCCCTCCGCACGGATCGTCGATCGTGGGACACTCTCTTCAGCCTTTTTCCTTCAAGACGCAGGCTTTCGCATCAGCGAGTATGGCTCTGCGCGGAGACCGGCGAACTCGACCACTTGGTTGGGTTGAGCTTTTTCGATTTCATTACCTGCCGCGTCGAGCATTGATTCCACGGCATAAAGAAAATCGCCGCGTTTCGGGCAGACGCACTCCAGAACGTCGCCCTTTTCGATGCGTCCTCGCACTTCCACGCGCGCATGTGTCTGGCGGGTCTCGGTGATGACTCCCACGAACGAATGGGTGCTTTTCCTGTCGGCCCCGCCGCTGGGTGTCAGCCCTTTCTGCATTTCTCCCAAATAGAATCCGCTGGTAAAAGCGCGGTTGCTCGTTTTCCTCAATTCATTCCCCCATGCGGGGTCGGTTTCGTAGGCGTTCGGCGCCGAGTAGAACGCATCTATGGCTTGCCTGTATGACCGTGTGGCAATGCCAACATAGTAAGCGCTTTTCATTCTTCCCTCTATTTTTAATGCGGAGACCCCCGAGTTGATTATCTCCGGCAGGTGTTCGATCATGCAGAGGTCGCGCGAACTGAAAATCAGTGTTCCGGTGTTATTTTCTTCCGCTTCGAGAACCTCGCCCGGCCTGGTCTTCTCGGAAACCTCGTATGTCCAGCGGCAGGGTTGGGCGCAGTCGCCGAGGTTTGCGTCGCGCCCGACGAAGTGCTTGCTCATGAAACATCTTCCCGAATAGGCCATGCACATCGCGCCGTGAACGAATATTTCAAGTTCAAGGTCTGTCTTTTGCCGGATTTCCGAAATTTGCTTCAGGGAAAGTTCGCGCGCAAGGATAATCCGCTTGGCTCCGAGACGCTCCCAAAATTTTGCGCTTTTCCAGTTTGTGACGTTCGCCTGGGTGCTGACATGGACGGGCAGGGCAGGGGAGATTTCGCGAACCAGTTCGAATACGCCCACATCGGAGACAACGACGGCGTCGGGGCAAAGCGGCGTCAGGAACCTTATTTCCTCTCGTATTCCCGGAAGATGCTCGTTGTGCGGAATGATATTCAGCAGGAGGTATGTTCGCACACCGCGCGCGTGCGCATAGTCGATGGCCTCGGCAGTTGTGTCGTGGGTAAAGTTTTCGGACTGAGCGCGAAGGCTGAACCTCTGTCCTCCCAGGTAGACGGCGTCTGCTCCGAAAGCAACCGCTACCTTCAGCTTTTGAAAGTTCCCCGCAGGAGCCACAAGTTCCACTCGATTGGTCTGTCGTTCAACCGCGCTCATTGAGTATCTGGTACCTGTAGACGGCTTCATTATGTTCTTGCAGCGAGACAGAGAACTTGTGACGACCGTTATTCATTGAGACGAAGTACAAATAGTCCGTTTCAGCGGGGTTGAGCGCGGCCTCGATTGCCGCGAGACCGGGATTGCATATGGGAGTGGGTGGTAGCCCCCGGAAGAGATAGGAGTTGTATGGCGAATCCATGCGCAGGTCCGCATACGTGAGGCGAACACCGTAATTGTCTAAGGGATAGCGGATTGTCACGTCGCATTGCAACGGCATGTTTCGGCGGAGACGATTATATATGACCCCCGCAATGAGGGGGGTCTCGTCATCATAAAGCGCTTCCTTTTCGACGATGGAAGCGATTATGACGACTTCGTGAAGCGTCATATCCGAACTGACAATCTTGCTTCGAATTACCGGAGAGCACTTCTCCCAGAACCTGTCAACCATGATCCGTATCAGCTTTTCTTCCGGAAGCCCTTTGGCAACCTTGTAGGTATCGGGAAACAAGTACCCTTCCAAAGTGGGCCCGCTAATACCCAGCTCTCGCAGAAACTCAGGATCCTCTGCAAGGCTCATGAATCGCTCGTAATCGCCGAGTTCCTTATTTGCCAGAAGTCTTGCCACCTGCTTCACGGTGCTTCCCTCAAGGACCGTCACCCGATGAAGCATCACATGGCCTTGTTCCAGCCAGCGCAGAACTTGAACGAGCGACAACGACGCGTCGAACCGATACTCACCGGCCTTCAGTTTCCGTGTGGACCCGCGTCCGTGTACGGCAAGTCTGAAAAAAAACTTGCTTGAAATGATTTTCTGTTCGGCGAGTCTGTCGGCGATTTCAGAAACGGGCGAGCCGGGCACAATCTCAACAACTTTATACTTCGGGCCGCCGAATCGGCTGGAATCCTTACCCGTAAGCACTCTGTTCGTAAAGTGGATAACGAGCCAGAGAATAATGAAGAACGTAAAAAAAGCGACCGCGACAAGTTTCTGCCGTCTCTTTTCTCTGAGTGTCGCCCTGCGAGATTCCTCGTCGTTACCTCGGTTTCTATCTTCTGTTCCCTGATCTGCCATGGTCTGATGTTTCCCGTCACCTCAATCGATACTGATATCCTGGTTCCGATGGCAATCCAGGTAATGCTGGAGCATTATCTGGGCTGCAACGGAATCGATTACGCGACGTCGCGCCTTTCGTCGCATACCGGATTCGATAAGCGAGGCTTCCGCCGATGTCGTCGTAAGTCTCTCATCCCACGTCTTGACCGGAATATCGCTATGTTCGCGGAGCTCGGAAATAAAGTCCTCCACTTTTCGGGTTTGCGGACTTGAGCTGCCGTTCAACATCTTGGGGAGGCCGACGACAATCAATTTCGCCTCATGCTTTTCGGCAATCTCTCGAATTTTTCGAATGTCCTCGTCGATGCGGGCAGACCGGATGAGAAAGCCTGCGGGTTGCGCCGTGATACCGGCGGGGTCGCTCACGGATAGACCGATTCGCTTTTCTCCGACATCGAGAGCGAGGATTCTTGCGTGTGCTCGCATAACACTTAGCTGGTTTTTATCATTCGGCCGACGAGGCCAGGCACTTGCTCGAGGGCATCCATTAGTTTCGCGACGTCCTTTCCTCCGGCTTGCGCCATGTCCGGACGTCCTCCGCCACCGCCTCCGACGATTCTTGCCACATCTTTTACCAGTTCTCCCGCGTGTATCCTGTTTGTGAGGTCTTTCGTGACGCCCGCAATCAATATTACCTTGCCCTCAGAGACCCCCCCGATGACAACCACGGCCGATTTGAGTTTGGCCTTTAGAGAATCCGCTGTCTGCCGTAAATGAGGTGCGTCGTGGTCATCGAGCCGAGCGGCCAGGACTTTGACACCGTCGACATCGACGGCTTTGGCCAGCATATCATCCGTCCTGTCTGCCGCCAAGGCCCCTTTAAGCCGGGCCAGTTCCTTTTCCGCTTTCTTTCGCTCATCAATCATTTGGTGTATTCGTTCGACGATTTGCTCACGTGCAACGTTCAGCGCAGACTCGGCCTCGGCGAGGATATCTTCACTCTCTCGCGCCCTCCTGTAGGCGGAGCTCCCGCATACGGCCTCTATCCTTCTCACACCGGCGGCGACCGACGACTCCGAAACAATGAGAAAAAGCCCGATATCGCCGCTTGCATGAACGTGGGTGCCTCCACACAATTCCATGCTGACATCGCCCATTTTTACGACCCTAACTTCGTCGCCGTACTTCTCTCCGAAAAGGGCGACAGCGCCCCGGCTTTGAGCTTCTTCATAAGGCAGGATTTCGGTCTCAACGGGAATGTTTTCCCGTATCCTATGGTTGACCAGGGCCTCAATCCGTCGGAGTTGACGCCGGTCCGGCGCAGTGAAATGAGCGTAATCGAATCGGAAGCGGTCCGGTGCAACCAACGACCCGGCCTGGTACACGTGGTCACCCAGAACTTCTTTCAGGGCGCTTTGAAGCAGGTGGGTTCCCGAGTGGTGAGCGGCCGTATCCCGACGCAAACTCTCATCTACCTTGGCCAGCACGGTTTGGCCGACGTGCAGCTCCCCCCTTACGAGATGCACGGTGTGAGTCCTCAGGCCTTCTACGGGTTCCCTTGTACCCGAAACGTGTGCCGCGAGTTCGCCCGCCTGCAGTATGCCCTTGTCGCCCACTTGACCACCCGCTTCCGCATAGAATGGCGTAATGTCGAGAACCACTTCGATCTCGGCCTCCGCTTTCGCTGTTTCGACGGGTTCGCCTTGGGCGATTATTGCCATTACCTTCGCCTCGACCTCCAGTTCCTGGTAGCCGACGAATTTTGTGGGGGGCAATTTGTGGGCCAATTCGCTATATTGGCGAGTCTCACCCCTCGTCTCGTACCCGCTGAAGGCCGCACGAGCACGTTCCCGTTGTTTTTCCATCTCGGATTCGAATCCTTCTTTATCGAGTTCGAATCCTTTGGAAGCCGCCATTTCCTCTGTCAATTCCACCGGAAAACCGTATGTGTCGTACAAACGGAATAACTGTCCGCCGCTTATCCGCTTCTTGCCGGATTGCCTGAGGTTTTCCATAATATCCTCAATAAGGACAAGGCCTTGCGCCAGAGTCTCGTTGAAACGCTCTTCCTCTGTCTTTACGACTTTGCTCACGTGCTCCCGCTTAGCCTCGAGCTCGGGATATGCATCCTTGTATGTGTCCACCACGGCCCCCACTATGCGGTACAAGAACGGCCCGTTTAAGCCGAGGTCCCGCCCTCGCTGAAAGGCCCTGCGAAGGATTCGCCGTTCGACGTAGCCTCTGCCCTCGTTGGATGGCAACACACCGTCGGCAACGAGAAACGTAAGGCCGCGAACATGGTCTGCAATGATGCGGTATTGCTCGACGGCGTCTTTCGGGTCAATTCCGGTCAGGGAAGCCGTGTACTCGATAATCGGCCTGAAAAGGTCGGTGTCGAAATTAGAATGCGTGCCTTGCAGCACGGCGGCAGCTCGTTCGACTCCCATTCCCGTATCGATGTTTTTCTTGGGAAGAGGCTCCAGGGCGCCGTCCTCTTTGCGGTCAAATTGTGTGAACACATGGTTCCATATCTCCACATAACGGTCACAGTCACAACCGACTCCGCATCCGGGACGTCCGCAGCCGAACTCCGGCCCGTAGTCATAGTAAATCTCGGAACACGGTCCGCATGGGCCTGTCGGTCCCATCGTCCAGAAATTATCCTCCTCGCCCATGCGTACGATACGGTCGGAGCGGATAAGTCTCTTCCAGATTTCAAACGCTTCTTTATCGTCTCTGAAAATCGATACCCAGAGGCGGTCTTTTTGAAGCCCGAGTTCTTCGGTTACGTATTCCCAGCCCCAGGCAATCGACTCCTCCTTGAAGTAGTCGCCAAAGGAGAAATTGCCAAGCATCTCGAAAAAGGTGTGGTGACGCGCCGTTTTGCCCACATTGTCGATGTCGGATGTGCGAAAACATTTCTGACATGTGGCGGCGCGTGTGAATTTCAGCGGGATTTCCCCGAGGAATTCCCTCTTGAACTGCACCATTCCCGCGCTTGTAAACAGCAGGGACGGGTCGTCAGGCGGAACAAGCGGGTAACTCGGTTTTATTGTATGGCCGCGGCGTCTGAAAAACTCCAAAAAGCTCTCTCGAAGCTCGTTTCCTGTCATGTCGTTGCCTCTTTTTCACGCTTTATGGGCGGATTATATAACCGGCAAAAAGTTCCCTAAGTGTGCGTATTATAACAAGATACTAATTCTTTTGCAACTTGTGGCCACTGCTCTGAAGCGGTGGGTCCGGGACCTCAATTGAAAAGAAAAAAGGCTGCATCAGAACTTATTGCAGCCCTTTCCTTCTTTATTATGTGGGGTACGTTCCGCCCGGTTATTTTTGCTTTAGTTGAGGAAGTTTCTGATTGACTGGCTCCCCGAGTGGTGACGCAACCGCAAAAGCGCCTTATTCTCAATCTGTGAGACTCGCTGGCGCGACAGCCTAAGATGGTCGGCAATCTCGGATTGCGTATGCTCGGTCCCATCCTCCAAACCGTACCTTAACCGAAGCACCTCGCGTTCCCGCTCGTCAAGAGCTTCTTCCATCACTGCCTCCAACTCCTCGCGGAAGAAATGCTTGTCAACGGTTTCGGTTGTCGTTGGAGAATGAGTGTCCGCCAATATTTCCCCGAGTGTGCAATCGCCATTGTCGCCATCAACCGGAAAATCGAGCGAAATGGAATGCTGGGGAATCTTCGCCATCGAGCGAATTTTGTCGCTCTCTAAGCCCGCTCCCTTGGCTATTTCACTGACCGTCGGCTTGCGGCCAAGTTCTCGCGTTAATTTCCGGCTGGTTCTATCCACTTTCTTCAGCGCGGGAATCACATTTACGGGAATTCGAACAGTGCGTACCTGGTTGGAAATCGTCCTCGTAATTGCGGCCTGTATCCACTTTGAAGCATACGTGCTGAATTTGAAACCAAGCTTGTAATCGAACCCGTCGACCGCCTTCATGAGTCCCATATTGCCGGCCTGGACCAGATCCAGCAGGGACATACCGCAATTCGAGAACTTCTTTGCAATGCTTACAACAAGCCTCAAATTGGCCGAAACCAACTCAGCCTTCACTTTCCGCATGGTCGCCTTGTCTCTTCGCTTTCGCGCTCGCTCGAGCTTCTTTGCCAGGCGAACGACATCCTGGTCGGAAAGGAGCGGAATACGCCCTATATCACGAAAATACAAGCGCAACAGGTCTTCTCCGGAAGAACGCTCTCGGGGAAGGGGACTGAAAGTTTCTTCCTCCAAATTCGTCTCATCGTCCTCCGAATCATCCTCTTCGTCTTCAGCGCCCGCACGCACGAACTTAAACCCCTTGCTTTCTTCCTGCTCGTCAGTGTCTTCGAGGACTATCTCGAAATCCTCAAGATCGCCGAGTTGTTCCTCAGCCAATGCCACCGCCGTTGCCACAACTTGGGAGCCTGACTCGGAACGAAGTTTCTCGGCGAGAGTTTTTGAAGCTTTGGAGTTTTTGCTGTTCGCCGGACCAGAGGTTTTCTTCCCTGAACGGACTTTTGCCCGTGCCTTCGTATCACGTTTTCTCATCTTACCCCTCTGCTTTCTTTGGTCTTTCCTCAAGGGTTTTGCAATGGGGTTCGCTTTGTGGACTTATATGGTCCAGTTAGTCTATTAGGATTGTACCACACAACTTCCGCCTTGTCAAGGTAATTCGCCAAACCCCGACAATTTTGGAATATTATACATAAGTGCTATTAACAGAATGGCTTATAACTAAAAACCCGCTTCCATGGCGGAGAAAAATCAGAAATTCTGGACCGATATACTCCATTTTTGTCCCCTTGCGCTTCGCCACTTGCTCCCGCCTTTTCCAACGTCATTCGAATCGTGCGATTGGCTGTATAGTCCCTGCCTTTCCTTTTCGGCGAAACGGGGAATCATGCCAGACAGTATCTCTCAGCCCTTTAGAGCTTTGAATGCCACTCGCTTCTTTTGAATTTGGCGCTGGACTTCCTCGCCGGTTAAAGCGGCAAAGGTGCGTGGTTTGGCAATTTTCCTTGACCGAACAAGAAGAAAGCTTCAAGCGAGCCCGTTGCGCTACGAGGGGTTTTGAACGGCCTGACGTCTTAG
>CAYVQZ010000092.1:0-11943 GCA_964453435.1 uncultured bacterium | reverse complement strand
CGATAATACCTTATTCGATATGCCCGGAGGCGCCTTTATATGATTATCAAGTCTTTACTCTAACACGTGCAATCCATTATGGGAGAATTTGCTTGAAATCCGATTCAGTTCGGAGCGGATGAAAAAAATCTCTTCAAGCGAAAAGACGAGGGGTCAAAAGGCGAGGGGTCGCGTCTACGCATTTGACAAGGGCCACCCCACGGAGCGGGAAATACTGCTTCAAAAAATCCCCGATGAAGACATTATTGACCTCGATGCCTTTGGCCACAAGAACAACAATCGAACTCGACTTTACAGACACGGCAAGAGGCAGTATCGCTTTCAGTTGAAGCCTCGCGACTCCATAAAAAATGGTATTGTGTGCCGGAATTCGAATGTGTTAATGCAAGAGCTGATAATCACCAAATCGTGTTTTCAGGACGCGCTCGTCTGCTTTCTCATTTCCTCTTCGCGCAGCGCTCTCCTCAAAATTTTTCCGACAAGCGTTTTCGGGAGCTCGGGCCGGAACTCGACCTGCGTCGGAACCTTGTAGCGGGTCAGGCGCTCGCGGCAGAAATCGATGATTTCCTTTTCGGTGGCGGTCTCGCCGTCTCTCAAAACGATAAATGCCTTGACCGTCTCGCCGCGGTATTTGTCCGGCATGCCGACGGCCACCGCTTCCTTCACCTTGGGATGTTCGAACAACACTTCGTCTATCTCGCGCGGGTAAATGTTGAAACCGCCCGCGATTATCATGTCTTTCTTCCGGTCCACTATGTAAAAATATCCGTCCTCGTCCATTCGCGCTATGTCGCCCGTGTAGAGCCAGCCGTCGCGAAGAGCCGCGGCGGTTTCATCGGTCCGGTTCCAGTAACCCTGCATCACCTGTGGCCCGCGTATGACGAGTTCGCCCGCTTCGCCCACGGGCAGTTCGCTGTCACCCGTGTCGAGGTCCATAATCTTCGAGTCGGTATCCGGCAGAGGGATGCCCACACTCCCGGCTTTGTGAGGCCCGAGATAGGGATTGGAATGCACGCCGGGCGAAGCCTCGCTCATTCCGAATCCTTCCAGAATCGTGGCGCCGGTCCTCTTTTCGAACTGCTCCATCACCTCGACCGGCAGGGGGGCCGCTCCGCAATTGACACTCTTTATGGAGTCGAGCCTGTATTTGTCCAGTCGAGGGTGGTTGTTGATTGCGACCAGGATGGTGGGGACGGCGGCGAAGAGTTGCGGGCGATGTTTGTGCAGCGCGGCCAAGGTCTCCTTGACATCGAACCTCGGCAGCAAGACCATTGCGGCGCCCACCCGCACGTAGCATAACATGCTGCACAATCCGTACACGTGAAAAAAGGGCAGAACGCACAGAATGGTGTTCTTGCCGGGCTCGATATCCGGGGCGCGCCAGACGATGTTCTGTTCGACGTTGGCCACCATGTTTTTGTGGGTGAGCATGACGCCCTTGGAAACGCCTGTTGTGCCGCCCGTGTATTGCAGCATGGCGACGTCTTCATGATGTGCGGCGTCCGCGACCGTCTCCGCCGGCGCGGTTTTCAGCAAGTCGTTGAATCGCAAGACGCCTTCCGGATTTTCCGCCGGCGGCCTGACGCCTTGTTTCCGCAGCCTCCGCTTGAACACGACCCTGGCGATGAGCGGCATTTCGTCTGACAGGCTCGTGACGATGACGTGCTGAAGCTGTGTCTTTTTCCACACGTTTTTGATGCGTTCGAGCATGAGGTCGAGGCAGACGACGGCCTTCGCGCCGGAATCGTTGAATTGATGCTCGAGTTCCCTCTCGACATACAGCGGATTGGTCGGAACCGCGATTGCGCCGAGCTTCAGCGTGGCGAAGTAGCCGATAACGAACTGCGGGCACGTCGGCAGCATGAGCGCGACCCGGTCGCCTTGAGAGATACCCCGGTCCTTGAGCGCGGCGGCGAACGCATCCACGCGCGCGCTGATTTCGGAATACGTTCGTCTGGCGCCGTAGAAGATGGTCGCCGTATTCGAGGGAAACCTGCGTCGGGCGTCATCAAGCAATTGACAGATTGTTATCGGGGGATAATCGAGCGACTGTGGGACATGCTTGTCGTAGAAAGCGAGCCACGGGCGGTTACCGGGCGAGGAATTTTCCTTCATCGTTCCCTGTTCCGGATGAATGAACCAATCGCAATATCAGAGCGTGTGGCGTATTGTAGCATGAGGGTTGGAAATTCGCAATGGGCATGCGAACGGTGGGTGTGCGGTGTGAATGGAGGTGGGTGGGACGGACGTATCCGAACGCAACGGGTGGTTTCACTCTCCTCCTGAAGCGGTGTTCGTTGCCGACGTCACCCGGCTCTCAGGAGACTATTTGTTTTTCTGCCCGCTCCTGTATGGCGTTTGTCAGTTCCTGCAGGTCTTTGCTTTCGAGAACGGCGTATTCCTTGGGGTTCCTGACGCGAGCAACCTTTTGCGGCAGCTTTTTGAGAGAATCCGTGCAGCGTTTTTGTGAGTCATCGAGCGATTCGCGAAAGAGCCGCTTCCCGTTTTCCATTACTTTTATCAGCAGCGGATTCGCCTCGCGAGGCGCGGTCTCACCACGGAGCGCGATTGTGTCGCGTTCGAATTTCCCGTCTTTGCCGTACAAACGGTACACCTGTTTTTCCGCAGGAAGCGTGCGTTTGCCCGAACTCAGCTTGAGCACGGGCCGGCCCGAGTAATCGACCATCTTGTACGCCATATCAAAGCTTGGGACATCCTCGGAGACACCCATGTTTGTTCCGACTCCGAACCCGTCTATTAGAGCGTTTTTCGAGAGGACATCCGCTATTTTGTATTCGTCGAAGCCGCTGCTCGCAAAAACTTGCGTTTCCGCGAGTCCCGCCGCATCCAAAATTTTACGAACCTTTTTGCTCAGGTCGGCCATGTCGCCGCTGTCAAGACGTATTCCGCGGAGCTGCTGTCCACGCTGCTTCATTTCACGGCCAACCTCGCACGCCTTCTTTGTGCCGGATATGGTGTCATACGTGTCGACGAGCAGAATCGCATTATCGGGGTGTGCGCGAACGAAGGCGCGAAACGACTCAATCTCTTCTTCGAAGGCGGTAACATAAGAATGCGCCATTGTGCCGCTGACTGGTATGCCGTAAAGCTGTCCGGCCAAAACGTTGCTTGTCGCGCGAAAGCCGGCGATATGGCTCGAGCGCGCAACCTTGAGGCCGGCGTCGGTTCCGTGGGTGCGCCGCAGCGAGAAATCCACGAGCGCTTTTCCCTGCGAGACGATATTGCAGCGAGACGCCTTGGCGCAAATCAGCGATTGTATGTGGACGGCGTTGATAATGTATGTTTCCACGAGCTGGCTTTCGATTATCGGCGCCGTGACTTCGATGACCGGCTCGTTGGCGAAGAACAGTTCTCCTTCCCGCATCGCCCACACATTGCCGGTGAACCTCAGGTCCGCCAGGTAACTCAGGAAATCGTCCTCGAACATGTCGAGTGTTCTGAGGTACTCGATTTCCTCTGCCGTGAACCCGAAGTTCTCGAGGTACTCGAGGACCGAATCGAGTCCCGCAAACGCGAAAAACCCCCAGTTCTCGGGATAGTTGCGGACGAAAAGGCTGAACGTCGCGGGCGCAAACATCTTTTCGCGGTAGTAACTGGCGCCCATGGTGAGTTCGTACAAGTCGGTGAAAAGAGCCGACGTGGTGGAAGTACGGTCTGGCATTCGGGCTCCTCTCCGTTCCAAAACGCCGCAACTCGAGGAACAGTCTCACAACGAATGTGTCATCGGAATGGGTGGGTTGCTATGCGTCTGCAACGCGACTGCAAGTCTTTCTACGTATGCCGGGGTTTACTGCTTCGGTTCCTTCGCCTTTTTCAGTTCCTCGGCCCTGAGTTCTTTCCGGAGAATCTTGCCGACCGCGGTCTTCGGCAGTTCGTCACGGATTTCGATTATCTTCGGGACCTTGTAGACGGCCAGGTTTTCCTTGCAGAAGGCGGTAATTTCCTCGACGGTCGCGGTCTCGCCGGGACGCAACACAACAAAGGCTTTCACGGTTTCTCCGCGGTACTCGTGAGGAACGCCGATGGTTGCCGCCTCGAGTATTTTGGGGTGCGAGTACAGGACCTCGTCGACTTCGCGAGGATAGATATTGTAGCCCCCGGCAATAATCATATCTTTCTTCCTGTCGACTATGTAGAAATATCCGTCCTCGTCCATGCGGGCGATGTCGCCGGTGAGCAGCCAGCCGTCCTTCAACGTCGCCTCGGTTTCCTCGGGTTTGTTCCAATAGCCGAGCATTACCTGCGGCCCCTTGATGGCAAGCTCGCCCTCGCCACCCGTGGGAAGTTCCTTTTCCCAGTCTTCGGAATCAACGATTTTCGAGTCCGTGTCAGGGAACGGGATCCCGATACTTCCGGGCTTTTTGATGCCCAGAATCGGCGTCGAGTGCGTGACCGGCGTGGCTTCGCTCAGGCCATAGCCCTCGGTGAGAGAGATGCCGAGCGAGGTAATTCCATTTATAGTTTCGACGGCCAGAGGAGCCGACCCCGAATTGAAGAGGGCGACCCTGTCGAGCCCGACCTCTTTTGAACGCGGGTGATTCAGGATGGCGGTGAATATTGTTGGAACGCCCGGGAAATATGTGACATCGTGGGTCTCGAACGCGTTCAGCATATCATCGATATCGAACCTCGGGATGAGCACCATCTTTGCGCCGCTGAAGATTCCCGTATTCATCCCGCATGTCATTCCATACGAGTGGAAAATCGGTATGACAACGAGATAGATGGGTTGCTGCCGCGGCATCAGTTCCTTTGCCCAGAGCGTTGTTTGGACAGTGTTCGCCACTATGTTTTTGTGAGAGAGCGTGGCCCCCTTGCTCAGACCCGTTGTGCCGCCCGTGTACTGGAGGACCGCCGGCTCCTCGATATTTATTTCGATTATCGGCGGCTGCCGGTTGCCCGCGCTTTTCAGCAGGTCGAGGAATCCGTATTCGCCCGCCGAAAGTTCGTATGCGCCCGCTCCGTCCCTGATCTCGGGAAACATGTAGTCCGTCACGCGTGAAACGACAATTCTCTTGATAGATGTTTTTTCCTTGACCTTCCTGATTCGGTCTATGAACATGTCCAGGCAGACAAGGGTGTTCAGCCCGCTGTCGTTCACCTGGTGTTCGAGCTCTCGTTCGGTATAAAGCGGATTCACGTTCACAACGATTGCGCCTATTCGGAGAACCGCATAATACGCAATGATGATTTGCGGACAGTTCGGCAACATCAGGCCGACGCGGTCCCCCTTCTCGATTCCCAGTTCTCTCAGCGCGAATGCAAACCTGTTTACCTCGTTCCTTAATTCCCGATAGGTTAAGGTCGCCCCAAAAAATTCGGTCGCCGGCTCGTCTTTGTATTTCGATGCCGCAAGTTCCATCATGAAATATGCGGGAATCTTCGGATATCGGATGGATGTGGGAACGAAATAGTCGTAATGCTGGAACCATGGTCTTTGCATTGAGCACCTCAAAAATATTGTCCCGTGAATCGCCAATAAGAACCGCGTCCAGATTCTATCATATTTTTCGCCGACAAAAAAGGTTTTACGATCCATCCCGCGATTGTTCAGCGTAAGGGACCGTGAGTGGGTCTCACGGTTGGCAATCCGTGCTTCGGGGACAAGTCCGCCAACCTATCCCGCGACTGCGCGGTATTTCGCTGCGCTCAACGCAAAAGACGGGGGATTCCGTAATTGGGTACAGTCCTCCTGCGCTGAGTCCCCTTCGCTGAGCAATCGTGAGACGGATTCACTTGTCCCCGGAATTAGGGTTCGAAGCAATCCGGGTTATTGGGGGACACCATGCGGCATGAAGTCCCCCCAATAACGCCTGCGCCGGGCAACCGTGAGACAGTTTCTCTTCCCATTGGGCCGTCCATGGAATTATGAGCGTGACCGTATTGCAGGCGCTGGCGTCTGATGATATCTTCCTAATTCAGCCAGGTCGGTTTCTCTTTCCGGTTTGGTTATAGGTTATCAAAGCCACATGGAATATTTGCGCACGCCGGGAATCATCGTTAAGTTTTAGCTATACGAATGGGGGTGAATTGGCGAGCATGAATTACCATGTATACGGAGATGTCGCAACCCAAATCAATTGCATTCTGCAAAACGGCGAGAACACAATCATCAACCTTTCCGAAAAGAAGGACCCGGTGATGGATTTTGCCCTTTCCGTCACGAGGACTTTGAGCGACTCGCCGAAATGGCTCGAATGCCGGTTTCTTTATGATGCCAGGGGAAGCGAACTGTTCGATGAGATTTGCACGCTGTCGGAGTATTATCCCACGAGGACGGAGGCGGCTATCCTGAAAAGACATGCCTGTGAGATAAGCAAGCTAACCGGGCCGGTACCCCTCGTCGAGCTGGGGTCGGGCTATTCGGTGAAGACTCACCATATCTTTTCGGCGTACCTCGACAAATGCGAGTCGGCGCATTATGTGCCGGTCGATGTCAGCAGGGAAGCGCTGGAGCATGCATGCGCCTCAATAGGACATCGTCATCCGGAAGTCAGGGTCGCCGGAATCAATGCAACATACGAATGCGCTTTCCCTTTTCTCGAGGAACTTTCTCCCGTGATGGTGATTTTTCTGGGCAGCACCCTTGGCAATTTCAACGAGGAGGAAGGCACCGTGTTCTGGACCGGAATCTCTCAATGTCTCCAGCCGGGCGACTTCTTTCTCCTCGGCGTCGATCTGGTCAAAGATATTGGCGTGCTTGAGGCCGCGTACAACGACAGGGCGGGTGTGACCGCCGCGTTCACGCGCAACCTTTTCGCGCGCATGAACCGCGAACTCGATTCCGGCGTTGACCTGAATAAGATAGAACATGTGGCGCGATTTTCGACGAAACGCAGCCGGATTGAAATAGACGCGTTGTTCCATGCCGATCAAGGGATTCATATCGGTCCGACAAAGAAGACAGTCGGGGTTCGGGCGGGTGAAAGGGTACGCGTCGAGATCAGCCGGAAATTCAGGCTCGCCGAACTTATCCCGCGTCTCGAATCCTTCGGTCTCGCTCCGGTCAAGGTTTTCACGGATGAGCGGGATTGGTTTGCTCTGCTGCTTTTGCAAAGAGGTTGTGAGGAATGAACAAGACGTCTGTCAACATTTCGCAAGTCAATGTTTCGGATACACACCACGGAAGGGAAGTCAAGGATGGCCTGTGCGGTATCTGCCCGGCCGGGTGTTGGGTGCGGGTTCACCTCGAGGATGGGCGAATGGTTCGTGTCGAACCGCTCCCGGACCATGCGCTCGGGATGATTTGCGCCATCGGCAGGCACTCTGCCCAAATAGTAAACGATCCGAATCGCCTCAGATATCCCATGAGACGTGTCGGGCCCAAGGGAACCTACGAATTCGAGAGAATTTCGTGGGATGAGGCCATGGCAGCCATTGCCGACAAGCTGCAGGAAATCAAGGCTCGTTGCGGGCCGGAGGCGACGGCAATATATACGGGCAGGGGGAGCTTCGAACTCGCAATGTGCGACGTGTTCCAGCCGAAAGGTGTCGCGGTTTCCTCCGCTTCGAGCGTGCTTTTCCCGTTTGGCTCGCCCAACACGCTCGGTGTCGGCGCCCTGTGCTACGTCTCGTTTGCAATGATAGCCCCGCATGTCACAATGGGGGAGATGCTCATCACGATGGATACCGAGATCGAGCAGGCCGAACTCATCGTTGTCTGGGGCGCGAATCCGGCGACGGACTCGCCCCCTGTCGCGCATTCTAAGATACTTCGAGCGCGCGAACGAGGCGCGGAAGTGATAGCAATCGACCCCCGCAGAAACGACACCGCCCGAGAGACGAACGCCGAGTGGGTACCCGTCCGACCGGGAACCGACGGCGCCCTGGCTCTCGGAATGATGAACGTGCTCATCGAGGAGGAATTGTACGACGAGAATTTCGCAGAGAACTGGACCGTCGGTTTTGACGACCTGCGGAGCTATGTCCAGCACTTCCGCCCTGAGACCGTCGAGCGGATTACGGGGGTTCCATCTGAGACCGTCCGCAGCCTTGCCCGCAGGATTGCGGGCGCGCGCGGAGCCTGTCCCGTGATGTATTCGGGGCTTGAGTACTCCGACAGCGGGGTGCAGGCAATCCGTGCGCTCCTCACATTGTGGGCGCTGGCGGGACAGTTGGACGTGCCCGGCGGACTCGTCTTCCGAATGAAGGAAAACATTTTTCCGATAAACAAGAACGGGTTAATTGCGAATCCGGACATAAAAAAGGCGCTCGGCCGCGACCGGTTTCCCGTTTACAGCATGTATCGGGGAGAATCACACGCGATCGCGCTCCCCGACTCCGTGCTGAGGGGAGAACCTTACAGAATCCGGGGACTCATAATTCTCGGAGCCTCCGTCATAACCGCATGGCCTCAGCCCGAGGTTTGGAAGAAAACGCTGGGTTCTCTCGAGTTCCTCGTCTGCATCGACAGGCATTTCACGGCGGACGCCGCGTTCGCGGATATCGTTCTTCCGGCCACAACAATGTATGAGGTCGCTTCCTACATGACCTACGGCCCGCTGTTCAAAATCCGCGAAAAAATTATCGAACCCGTCGGTGAAGCGAGAAACGATTTTCTGATTTTGGCGGAACTGGCCGACCGGCTTGGGTATGGGCGCCTCTACCCACAGTCAGAAGAGGCGCTCTTACAGTACGTGCTCGAAGGTTCGGGATACAGCCTCGATGATGTTGTGCAAGCCGGCGGCGAAGTCCGACTGCCTGCCGTCATGATGCAATACAAGAAGTGGGAGAAGGGACTGCTCAGGCCCGACAACCAGCCGGGCTTCAATACCCCGAGCGGCAAGTTTGAAATTGCATCATCCATTCTTGAGGAACATGGGTATGATCCGTTACCCGTTTACACCGAACCATCCGAAGGACCTCTCTCAAATGCGGAAATGGCCGTCGAGTATCCGCTCGTGTTCAACTCGGGAGCGCGCGTGTTCACGGATTTCCGAAGCCAGCACCATGGTGTCGAGGGCCTCAACCGTGAAGCCGGGGAACCCGTAGTCACCATGAATGTCAATGACGCAAGGGAACGCGGCATCGACAACGGCGACTGGGTTTACGTAACGAGCCCGAGGGGAAAAGCGAGGTTTCGGGCTCGGGTTACCCACGACATCATGGCCGGCGCGATAGACGCCGCGATGGGAGGCGGAGGGCCGCTCGGTTCAAAAGCGTGGCAAGAGTGTAACGTCAATGAACTGACCGATCTGACCCGCTGCGATCCGATATCCGGATTCCCCGTATACAAGGCGCTGCTTGCGGACGTGGTGAAGGATGAGAGTTCCCCCGCGGCGGGAAGTCGGCCTTCGAGCGCCGCCACGACTTCCGTTCCCCTGAATGTCACGCCGAGGGCCGGCGCCGCCAAAACCGTTCGGCATGTATATCTCGACCATAATGCCACCACCCCCGTAGCGCCGGAAGTCGCCGACATCATGGTCGACTGCCTGAAGGGGGAATACGGGAATCCTTCGAGCATTCATGAGCGCGGCTCGGAGGCCCGCAGAGCCGTCGAGAGCGCGCGCCGGAAAATCGCTCAGATGTTGAATTGCACCGCGAAGCGTATCATTTTCACGGGGAGCGGTTCCGAGGCCGACAATCTGGCGCTCAAGGGCGTCGCGTTTGCAAACAGGGAAAAAGGCAACCACATTCTTACGACAAAAGCCGAACATCCCGCTGTCCTGGCAACCTGCAAGGCGCTCACCGAATTTGGTTTCGATATCACGTACCTCGATGTCGATGAGCGCGGTCTCATCGACCTCTCCGAGTTGGCCCGGGCAATCCGGCCCGAAACAATCCTCATCAGCGTTATGCTCGCAAATAACGAGGTCGGAACGGTCCAGCCCATATCCGAAGCGGCACAAACCGCTCGCGAGCATGGTGTCATCTTCCACACCGATGCCGTGCAAGGCCTGGGGAAATTGGAAGTCGATGTCGAAAAACTCGGCGTTGACCTTCTATCTGTTTCCGCCCACAAAATTCATGGTCCGAAAGGCGTTGGAGCGCTCTATGTTCGCAAGGGCATCCGGCTTTCTCCTTTGATTCACGGTGGGAGCCAGGAACAGAAGCTCAGGGCTGGAACCGAGAGCGTGCCAAATATCGTGGGTTTCGGGAAAGCGTGTGAGCTGGCGTCAAGAAATCTGAACGGCGGCGAGATGCAACGCGTGAAGGGACTCAGAGACATGCTCGAGGAAGGGTTAAGAGAACTCGTGCCGGGCGCCAGACTGAACGGCCATCCCGAGCTTCGGCTGCCGAACACTCTCAACATGACGCTCCCGGGCATGCGCGGGGAATCGCTGGTGATGTTTCTCGGTCGGCGTGGTGTCTATTGCTCGTCCGGGTCGGCATGCAAGTCAGGAAACCCCGACCCCTCCCATGCCTTATTGGCTATGAATATGAGCGCCGACGACGCTCATTGCGCGCTTCGCCTCTCTCTTGGTTCGGGAAACGACGAAGAAGGCATAAAATATGCGCTGACGGTTTTCGATGAGATATTACGCGATTCCGCCGGCAGCGTTCGCTTTGTGGCCTGCCGTTGACGCTTGGCGCGCTCGGCGCCCCTTACCCGCGAGCGTGATGAATTTCTGTCGTGATTTTCGCGCGGCGTTTCCGTCGATTCAAAAGGACGCCGGGCGCCCGGTCTCTCGCAACATCCGGCTTTTGGAAGACATCAAGGAACGAATGTATTCGGTGCTGACGACGGTATTCCGCCGTATCTCTCTTCTGAGAGGAAGATTGCGCTTGAGCGCTGCGATTCCCGAGAGGTATCCGCGCAAATTCACCAAGTCCTTATGAACGAGAAAAGAGCGCACGGTGTTCTTGACGCAGAACCAGAGGATGGCGTGCAGCCTCCGGCAAAGGATGCCGGCGGGAAGGTTTTTTTCGATGACCGCCACAAAGTGGCGGCAACTATAAAAACGCGCGGTCTCGCCGTGGTAGGGAACGGTGCGGCCGCCGGCATGGTACACGACGGCATTGGCCGCGTAAAGGCATTTGCACCCCATCAACTGGGCGCGAAAACTCAGGTCGGCGTCGTCATAGCAGAGGAAGAAATCTTCATCGAATAATCCTGTCAGTTCGAGCATGCTCCGCCTGAACAGCGCAGCGCCGCCGCATGCGCCAAATACAAGGCTGTCTCTCGCGTATTCCTCGCTGTCGGGCAGGTGAAAGCCCCTGTCGTATGGCAGAGCGTAATCGGTGATTCCGATGCCCGCGTTGTTAATCAGGCTCCTGTTCCACGAGAACAGCATCTTCGACGCGCAGAAGCCGACATCCGTGCGTTCGCGCAGCGCTCGCATGAGGTTCTCCAGCCAGAACTTGTCGGCGGTCGCGTCGTTGTTCAAAAGCGCCACAAAGTCGCCGGCGGATTTTCGTATGCCCTCATTCGTGGCCCTCGCGAAGCCTGCGTTCTCACCCATGTCGATTAACCGCACATCCGGGAAGCTGTCGCGCACAAGGTCCTGTGAACCGTCGGTCGAGTCGTTGTCGACGACGAGAATTTCTGTGGGGCTCAGGGTCTGGTCGAGCAGCGAGCGTATGCAGTCGGAGAGGAAGGTGGCCCCGTTGTAATTGGTCACGATAGCGCTTATCGTGCGGTTGTCAGGATGAGCTTGAGTCGTCATTCGATTCGGGAGCAAACAAGTTGGACTGTTTGTATCGAGCTATCGCTTCGCCGGCCAAGACCTTCAGCGCCGCGGTTATCGGGACAGCCAGCAGTATTCCCAGAAATCCCATCAGCTTCGCAAACACAAGGATTGCAAGGATAACCACAACCGGGTGCAGTCCAATCGATTCGCCCACTATCCGCGGCGTGATGACCGTTCCCTCCAGCGTTTGTCCGATCACGAAAACCAGCAGGGTGGCGACGGGGTGAATGAGGTCGGCGAATTCAATCAGCGCAAGGAGCACCGCCGGCAGAATCGCAAGGGCGGTGCCTAG
>CAYVQZ010000091.1:0-12391 GCA_964453435.1 uncultured bacterium | reverse complement strand
GGCAAGGGAGATTTCGCCCATTGCCCTCTGTTGTTTTTTGCTGACTGGCCTTGGCTGCGCCGGCAAGGAAGAACAGACAGTTCAGTCGTTGGGCCGTATACCTGCATCCGATCAAGATAGCAAATCCTTGCCCGAAGAGGAGAGCGCCGAATTATCCGGCAAGCACCAAGATTGGAACGTATTTGTGGATAAAACCTTCGGTTTTCAAGTGAAATATCCTTGTGGGTGGGATGTGATTGAAGCCCGGCCCAGGCAAGGAATGAACGTTGTGCAAGCAACGGAAGCACTCCTCGACGGTGAGATACGCAAGATAACCTTCCTCGAGAGGGGACACTCCTACTGGCCCGGCGAATTCCGACTCCGAATTCTCGGGAATAAAGAAAAGCTAACTCTGAAGAACTGGGTGAAAAACTATAGAGTCGAAGATGTAAACGGTGACAATCTGATACAGGAAGCAATCGAGACAACCCTTGACGGGAAACCCGCCTTCAAACTTTCCATTTTCGGTTTCGATCAGGAAGAAATCGCCATTGTGTCATGCGACAGGGACGGAAGCATTTTTTTCTTCTCGAGTTTACAGGTTTCACGCGGAACGATCCCCATTTACAGCGACATCACAAGATATATGAGCGGATGCTCGGCTCATTCGCATTCACGGAATAATCCGTGAAGCGCAATTCTCCCCGAAAATACCAAAAGAGTCGGAATTTCGTAAAAGGTGTTATATTTGTATTGATAATTTGCGCACTGATGTGAACCCTGTGCCAGAGGACGCCTTGTTGTCTGGAGGGGTCGGAACAATGCCTTCGGGAGAAACCATATTCTCGCGAGGAACAAAATCATGAAAAAACTTGACGATACAGAAGCTATTGAAATTACCGACGGCATATGGTGGGTGGGATTCGCCGACTATGAGGCCGGCTTTTCGAACAACCCGTATCTTCTCGTCGACGGCGAAGAGGCAATACTCTTCGACCCCGGCCCGGGGCACCCCCTCTTCAGGGATCTAATCATGCAGAAGGTCGAGCAGGTGACAGACCCCGAGAAGATACGATATATCGTGGTTCATCATCAGGACCCGGACCTGTGCGGCCTGATCCCGTTCATAGAGAATTTGCTTCACCCGGACCTCGTTATCATGACGCATCCGCGCGCCTCCATCTTTATACCGTACTATGGAGTGAGGAAAGGAGTGTTGCCGCTGGGCGACGGCGATGCGCTCGAGATGAAATCGGGTCGGAGAATCGTTTTCTATCATGCTCCGTATCTTCATTTTGCGGGAAACATCATGAGTTACGACAACGCGACGAACTCACTTTTTTCCGGCGATGTCTTTGCCGTGTTCAACAGGGAATGGAACCTTTACGCCGACGACTCATATATTGAACTTGCCAAAAGCTTTATCGAGCATTATGTCGACTCGAAAGAGCCGATTCGATACGCCTACGAAAAGATCAAGACTCTCAAAATCAACCGAATCCTCCCCCAGCACGGCGGAATCATCGAGAACAACATCGATAAGTTCTTGCAGATGCTTGTGGAGGCCGAGCCCGGGAAACTGCTGGAAGAGTTGCGAAACAAGCCCACGCCCGAACAGTTGGAGGAATTGACACAAGCGGGCAAGAGCTGGCTGAAATATTGGCTGAAAAGAGAAATCGTGGCTGGCTCGCTCGACGACCTTATGCGAGCGGCGACGGACGAAGGCCCTTCAACCGTCTCTCTCCTCATCGAAAAAATCACTCAAAAGGCGCGGGAATTCGGCGTCGCAAATCCCCTCACCTTCAGCCAGGTACACACATGGAATAACATTTGGTCAGTGAAAACCACTCAATTGATCGACTCGATTCGGAGACGATTCCTCAGCAGACAGTATGGAATCAGTTATGGCGCCGACTCGGAGATTGCCGACGTGCTGCAACAGGGATTACAGGGATTCAAAACCAGCGTGGCCGTGATGTTTATCGACATAAGGGGATTCACGGACTGGAGCGCCGAGAGGCCGCCGGATGATGTTGTGGCCATGCTGAACCGGGAACACGAGCTTTTCTCGCGACTCATTAATACCACGGGAGGGAGGGTCAACAAGATCATGGGTGACGGCCTGCTCGCGTATTTTCCCGAACATAAAGCATCCGACTGTTTGACCACGGCCTTGACTATCCAGGCGGCAATCCCCGAGAGTAAGCTGTTGCCGGTCGGGATCGGCTGCGATTTCGGCGAAGTGATCATGGGCGATCTCGGGCAGGAGGCTCGCCTTGATTACACGCTGATCGGCGCGACGGTCAACTCGGCCGCCAGGATGTGCGCCAGCGCCGCGGGAGGCCAGATTGCAGCTTCCCGAAGGCTTTTCGAAAAATTGAGCGATGAAACCAGGGAGGCGGTATCCGAAGGGCACGACCTGAAAGACATTCGAGTGAAGATAAAGCCGAAAGACCCGGAAATCGAAGGTATTCTCATTTCCTGACTCAACACGCGCCCGCAATTTGGTGAACCCCGTTTTCCAAAGGGTTTGCAGTTTCTGCAAGTCTTGGTCCCGGAGAAAGTTTTGGTTCTCTTCGGACGCCTTTCGAAAGACACGCCAAAACAAATCCTTTCGTTCCCGCTTTCCAAGCGCGCTTTTTGACGTTATAGTTGGTTCCAGTGAAAGCCTTGGATTTGTCGAGGTGAATGTGGTTTGGCATGGGAGCAGATATGGTCGTGAGAAAAAGGAAAGGGGGAACATCTTGATGAAGAGGCTGATAACGGTGTTTGTAGTCCTGGGTTTCATCGCGTCGGGCATCTCATGCGCAACCTCACAACAGATGGCGGCTTCCTACCCGTCGATGGGGCCGATACCGGCGCCGTCTCCCGGGTACGACCTGAAGGTCGACAATCTTCTGATAATCGCGGACGTTTCGCGGTCGATGAAAGAAGATGCAAAGGTTGAGGCGGAAAAAGCATTTTTGACATCTTTCAACAGCGCCATTCCCGAAGGTCTGACAAATGCCGGAATGCGGAATTTCGGCAGAAGCGCCTACTATCACACGGAACTCGTCAGAAAGGTGAAGACCTACGACCGCACGGCTCTATCGAGCCTTATCGGCGATTTGCAGGCCGGCTGGGGAAACACTCCGCTGGCGTCGGCTCTGATGAAAGCGGAAAAGGACCTCGCATTGGCCGAGGGGAATATTGCGATTCTGGTGGTGAGTGATGGTGAGAACCTGACTCGCGACCCCGTCACGCCCACACTCGCATTGAAAGAGGTCTACGGCGACCGCCTCTGTCTCCACACCGTTCACGTCGGCGACTCCGAAAAGGGCAGAAAGATGATGATGGAGGTCGCGCGGCACAGCGGATGCGGAATCGCCGCGACGGCGGCGGAATTGCAGTCACGGGACAAGATGAAAAAGTTTGTTGCCGATGTCTTCTATGCGCACGAATTTGTTGACAGTGACGGCGACGGCGTTCCCGATTGGGCCGACAAATGTCCGAACACTCCGAAGGGTGTGAAGGTGGACAAGGCAGGCTGCCCGCTCGACAGTGACGGCGACGGCGTTCCCGATTACCTCGACAAATGCCCCGCCACTCCAAAGGGCGTCAAGGTAGACGCGGCCGGCTGCCCGCTCGACAGTGACGGCGACGGCGTGCCCGATTACCTCGACAAATGCCCCGGCACTCCAAAGGGCGTCAAGGTGGACGCGGCCGGCTGCCCGCTCGACAGCGACGGCGACGGCGTGCCCGATTACCTCGATAAATGCCCGAACACTCCAAAGGGTGTCGATGTCGATTCGGCCGGCTGTTGGATCGCGAAAGGCCTGCGCTTCGATTACGACAAGGCGGAAATCCGGCCCGAATTCTATCCCGTGCTGGATAAGGTCGTGCGGGTGCTGGAGATGAACCCGACAATGAAAATCGAGGTTCTCGGTCACACAGACAGCGCCGGATCCCAAACTTACAACCTGGAACTCTCCGCGAGACGGGCCAGAGCGGTCAAGGAATATATGGTCTCGAAGGGTATAGAAACTACCAGAATCATCGCGATAGGCAAAGGCGAAATGAACCCGATAGCCACCAATGATACGCCCGAAGGCAGGGCTCAGAACAGGCGTGTCGAATTCAACGTGATCAGCCAATAAGCTGAATGTGAGCAGGAAGAGGCCGGCCCGTTAAATGCGGGTCGGCCTTTTTTGTGTGAACGCTTCTCCTTTATAGTATAATCTTCGACAGCCGCAACAGTGACCGCGCCTGTCAAAGCGGCACGGCTGATTTATCAAGGAATGAATATGAAGAACGTGCTCAAAGTCGTGGTTGGTCTGGCTCTTTCGTTAATCGTTCCTGTCCTGCTCGTTGTCTTCACAATCAACGCCATCGTTGAAGGAGGCATCGAATCAGCGGGCAAACGCTCGCTCGGGGTTGAGGTGGAACTGTCCCGAGCGTCTCTTTCGCTCCTCGATGGGCGTCTGGCGTTATCGGGCGTTCGTATCGCGAATCCCGAGGGCTTCAAAACTGTCCAATTGTTGAAAGCCGAAGGGGTGACCGTGGCTATGAAACCGGTTTCGATTGTTCAGGATGAAGTCTTGATAGACAGCTTTGTTATCGAGTCCCCGTCTCTCACTGTCGAGCACTCGCTCCGCGGCGCCAACATCGGGCCGGTCCTGAAGAGCATTCAAATGGAAAAGGGCGAAAAACGGGAGCTGTCGAAACAGAAGCGATACCGTATCGAACGGCTGCGAATCGCAGGAGGGCAGGTTGTCTTTGCGTCCGTGGTGAAACCAGCCGCTACGGTGAACTTGCCCGATATCGAACTGCGCGATATCTCGGGCGCCGACGGAAAGGGTGTGCCGCTGGGACAAGTGTGCGAGAAAGTGTTGCTGCGAATGATCCAGACGGCAATAAAATCCGAGCCAGGCACGATTCCGCCAGAGATGTTGTCGGCGCTCACGGGCGAGATTAAGCAATACGTCCCTGAGTTTGAGATCGGAGTCTTCGACAGAATGAGGGGTTTCTTTCAAAGAAGCAGAGACGACCTCCGGGAGCTTTTTGACAAAGAGGAACCAGGTCAAGAAGCAACCAAAAGTCCCGAAAATCTCTGATTCATCCCGGGAACGACCTTCCGATTATTTTTCGCGCACGCCACTGGCGCGTTTCCGATCACAATCAACTCTGCCCGGGCGAAAAGAGCGCCTATTCGGCAAGCCTTATGTCTCCGTAAGGCGTCCCCACGGAGCCGGTGGCGGAAACAGTAGGTATTGCCGAAATACCGTTCATCAATATCTTGATGAGACCTTCTTCCGCAGTGATGTGGCCGATCAGGTTCACGCGTTCCCTTTTGCCCGCTCCTATCTTCCGTGTCGGCGAGGTCAACCCGCCGACCTGAACCTGGCCGAGATCGAGCGAATAGGTCACGTCCCGCATGTCAACGGCAAAACCATTCGGATTCTCGATGTCCGCATCCACAAGAACGGTCGCCTTCGTCAGGGATACGTCGGCGAGCTGCACCTTTGCCGTCGAAATCGAAAGACGGCGGGCAATGGGGAATGCGCCGGCGAACTCGAAAGGAAGCTGCGGGGATTGGCCCGACATCGGAAGTATGACAAGACCATTGAGGTTGAAATCCGCCTTCGTTGCTTGCGAGAGCGCTGGCGAGTCGCGCAGAATGTCGGCATACGACAGATGCACGGGAAGCGTAAGCGTGCTCACGCTGCCAGGAGGCAGTTTATCGGGAAGAACGGTTTCGGAGTTGATTTCCCGGCTGTCCTGAAATGCGAGAGTGTACCGAACGCGCGGATTTCGAACGGGAACAGAATACGGATTCTGAACATCGACATCGAAGGCCATGCTGACGCCGTCAAAATCGACCTCTGCAATCCGCGAACGAATCGCCTTTACCTCAGGCTGTTGTTCCAGCGTCGTCGTCGTGGCACACGCCGAGACGAACGCTATGAAAGTGAGGCTGAGAAAAATAAATAGAGGTGGCCGCACGTCTTCCGCTATCGCTTGTCAACATCCTGAACGCAACGGAATCCAATCGTCGCACTGCTTCCAGAAGGTCTGAAATACATTCTGTTGGCGGCTCGTGCGCCCTCGGCATGATAGAACCACGAGCCGCCTCGGATTACCCGGAACTCACCGCCTTCCGGGCCGGTGGGATTCCGAGAAGGAGCTGTCTTATAGGTGTTCGCATCCCACCAGTCGTAGCACCATTCCCAAACGTTCCCGGCCATGTCGGCAACACCGAATACGCTTGTCCCCTTGGGAAAGCTTCCCACTGGGGCCGACCGCATATATCCGTCATCGAGAGAACTGTTACTCCACTTCAGACCAGCGCTGCGGTCGGCGACGTTCGCCAATGTTCCATCGGGTTCCTGATTGCCCCAGGGATAGATTCTGCCATCGGTTCCCCGAGCGGCCTTTTCCCACTCCGCTTCGGTGGGCAGTCTCTTTCCGGCCCATGTCGCATACGCCATCGCGTCATTCCAACTGACGCAGACAACCGGATGGTCCGGTGTGCTTTCGGCGTTCGACTCCGGACCATATGGGCCCCGCCAGGTGGGACGCTCTTCCGAATCCGAATCTCGTTCGGCCTCCGTCACGTAGCCGGTGGCTTCAATGAATTTCTTGAATTCCGCGTTGGTGACTTCGGTCCTGCCAATATAGAATCCGCTTACACATACCTCGCGGGCTGGAGACTCGTCAGGATGACCGACTTCGGGGCCGCTTCCCATTGTGAAAGGGCCACCGGGTATATACACCATCCCCTCAGGAGCCGCCTTTTTCCTTTGACGGGCGAGCGCCGGCGGATCGGCCTTGCAATCAATTTTGGATGACGGAGGCGGCGCGGCAACGGGCTCGTCCGGCGACACGAGTGCGACACTCTCCCGAACGGGGGGTGTCTCGGGCTCCTCTTCAACTCTTTCTCCCAGCTCTGCTTTTTCGGGCGATTGCGCTTCGCCTGCCGACGCCTCTTCACCCACGGCTGCGGGCTCTCTCGCCACTGGCTCTTTTTCGACCGCCTCTTTTCTTGGTTCAACCGTTTCCTTTGGCGGCAGAGATGATTGGTAGAATATGACCCCGAGAATGAGGGCCAACAAAATGACTACAATAATTACAACAGTTGAACGATTGCCCTGCATTGGTCACTCCCTCCGGTTTTTTTGACAGCTTCCAGCAGAATAGTATCTTATCCTGAAAAGCCGGGCAATGGCAAGTTGTTTTGTCAATGCGGCGCCGTTAATTTTTTTTCAAATGCCTGAAGGTTTTTCCAAAAGGGCGGGTTGCCGGAATAGCTTTCCGGGCGCTTTTGGTTGTCATTCTGAGTCCTTCGAGTCCCTCAGGATAAACTCCCGCGAAGAATCTCGCGGTTTGCGCCAAAAAAAAGAGATTCTTCGTCGCTTTGCTCCTCAGAATGACAGCATGGTAGTCTTCCGGAACAAATAGCCTTTTCGGCAACTGACCCAAAGGTCTTGACAAGGGCGGGTCACGGCCGTATAATTTTGAATGAAGCTTCATTCACTTCAGTTCGCGGTCAACCGTGGGTGTCCCCGAATCGCGCCTGCGCGCTCACATGAAATACAAATAAATCGCGAGGACAGCCCGGACGCCGCCTACAAATGTTGGCCTTTCCAAAGAACGATATCTTCAAGGCGCGTGCGGCTCTGCCGTAGGCAGGAGGTAACCATGTCCGATTTCAGATTCACACGACGCGAATTCCTGAAAATCACCGGAACGGCGACGTTGGCGCTTTCCCTCGATTCTCTCGGATTTCTTGGAGCAATCGCTTACGCCACCAATAAGGTCTTCGAAAAATGGGAGTATAAGAACTGGGAGAGTCTCCATCGCGACGAATGGAAATGGGACACCGTGACCTATGGGACTCACCTCGTGGACTGCTACCCCGGCAATTGCCTGTGGCGTGTCTATACGAAAGACGGGGTCGTGTGGCGGGAAGAACAGGCGGGCAAATATCCCGTCATAGACGCAACGGGGCCTGACTGGAATCCGCGCGGCTGTCAAAAAGGCTGCTCGTACAGCAATATGATGTACAACCCGGACCGGGTGAAATATCCCATGAAGCGCGTCGGACAGCGCGGCGAAGGCAAATGGAAACGTATCTCGTGGGACGAGGCAATCGAAGAAATCGCCGATAACATGCTCGAAGCCATACAGAGCGAAGGTCCCGAATCCATCATTCTCGAGCCGGGCCCCGGCAATGGCGGATGGATTCAGTTTCTGCCCGGCATGCGTTTTTGGAGCGGAATAGGCGCCACCGAACTCGATGTGAACTCAACCATCGGCGATTTCAACAAAGGGGTCTACGAGACGTTCGGAAAATTCCAGTTCTGCGATTCGTGCGACGGGTGGTATTTCGGGAAGCTGCTTCTGATCTGGCATATGAACCCCGTTTACACCCGCATTCCTTCGTATCACTTCATCGCAGAGGCGCGCTACAACGGTTCCGAAGTGGTGACTATTGCGCCCGATTATTCGCCCTCGGCCATCCACGCCGATGAGTGGATTCCCATCGAGACCGGCGCCGACGCGGCGTTGGGGCTCGGTGTCGCGCAGGCGCTGATATCCGAAGGGCATTACGACGCGGCGTTCCTCAAAGAACAGACGGATTTTCCCCTTCTGATCAGGACGGACACAAAGAAGCTTCTCCGCGAGACCGACATGACGGGGGGCGGCTGGGAGGACCAGTTATATTTTTGGGACCCTGTCGCCGGCTCACCGGTCAAGGCCCCGCGGGACACGCTGAAGCTGCCATGCGACCCGGCTCTCGAGGGAACGTACACGGTGACGCTTCACGACAGCCGACAGGTCGAGGTCCGGCCTGCGTTCGACACGTTCAAGGAAACGCTCGACAGAGACTACACTCCCGAGAAGGCTTCGAAACTCTGCGGCGTGCATCCCGAAACCATCAGGCGTCTCGCAGAGAAAGCGTGGAAAGCGCGCGGTCACGTGCAGGTGCTCGTCGGCTGGAACTCCGCCAAGTATTATCATGGCGACCTGATGGAGCGCGCCATGTGCCTGCTTCTGGCGCTCACCGGCAGCGTCGGCAACAAGGGCAGCGGAATTCGAGGATGGAACGAGTCGCTGTTCGACGGCGCGACACTGCTCATGTTCCGCGAAGGCGGCAGATTCTCCACCCTCTTCCAGTACGGCGAGGCCACCCTCGAAAAGATGATGCTGAAAAGGAAGGACCCGTCGCTCACCGAGGAGATGATCCAGAGAGAAATCGAGCGTCAGGCGAACAGGGACCCGATGGGCATGGTGCCGCCCGCGTTCCTGTATTATTTCCACTCGAATTACCGCGACACATGGAAAAAGAAAGAATGGCATTGTTCCTCGATGAGGCGCGACTTCGACGAATATATGAAGGAAGCCCTCGAGAAAGGGTGGTGGGACGGTCTCGTGCGGCCTGCGCCGGACCAGAAGCCGAAAGTGTATTGCTTCATCGGAACAAGTCCCGCCCGAAAGAACCGGGGATGGTGGAAAAACATATATCCCGAATTGTGGAAGAAATATGAATTCGTGTTCGGTATCGAAACGCGGTGGAGCACGACTGCGCTTCTCGCCGATATGGTGCTGCCGGCAGCGGGGTTCTACGAGAAGACCGACACTCGTTTTCCGACGCCGCATGTCCCCTGGATTACCCTCACCGAAGCAGCAGTGCAGCCGCCGGCGGAAGCAATGCCGGAATGGGATATCTGGAAGATGCTCGCCGTGAGGATGGAGCACATGTCAAACCAGCGTGGCATGCGAAAATACAAGACCCGCTTCGGAAGGCAGATAGACCTCGGCAAACTTGTGGAACGGCAGACACTCGGCTGCAACAATGCGGAAGAGACTCTTGACGATGCGCTGAAAATGAGCGCCAAGCTCGGAACGCTCCCGGACGGAACCGACCTGAAGACCCTTCGGAAGGAAGGAATCATACGGTTCACGAACATTTCCAAGCTGGACATCATCGGCATGCATCTGCAGACCGACATCAAGCCGGACGAGCCGATCGTGCCGCTTACGTATCACACCGGCCCGAAGAAAATTCCGTATCCGACATACAACAGGCGGATAAGTTTCTACATCGACCACGATTGGTTCCTGGAAGCGGGCGAGGGGTTCCCCATTCATAAGGACAACCCGAAAATGGGGGGAGACTACCCCCTGCGCATGACCAGCGGCCATCAACGATGGAGCATCCATTCGATTTGGATAACCGACGACATTTTGGCCCGCACCCATCAGGGCAGACCGTTCATGTTTATGAATACGGACGACGCCAGGAAGCGCGGCATACAAGACGGCGACCTTGTGAGGGTGTACAACGACTTTGACGATTTCCGGATACACGTGAAACTCACCTCCGCAGCGCGTTCTCAAGAGGGACCCCGCCCCGGACAGGTCATCATCTATCACGCGTGGGAACCGTTCCAGTTCGATGGCTGGAAGAGTTACGACACCGCCATCCCCGGCATGATCAAGTGGCTCGACCTCGCCGCGGGATACGGCCACCTGAATTATTACCGCTGGAATTGGTGCACCCAACCCATCGACCGCGCCGTGTCGGTCGAAGTGAAAAAAGCGTAACAAAGAATCCCTCTTGCGGTTGCTGATGCGATAAATTGGGGACAGCATGCCGCATGGTGTCCCCAATTTGCTCCGCGAGAGGGATTATAAACGGACGGCGCGAGCTCCGGGCGGCGCCCACCCTCCCCGCCGCTCAAGTTTCTCACCTTCTTGTGGGGTTTGTCGCTGTCACATTCAAAATCCTCGAGTCTCGTTTCAACGTGCAAAAAAAACGAGTTCCCGAACACACCGGTCATAATCTGCTTCATTTGACATGAAACAACGAGATGCTTAATATTGGAGAAACATGCAGTGTTGACCGAATCGGTGGCATGAATGATTGCCCGTGACCCAGCCTCAGAAAAAGTGTAAAGGCCCGAACTCGATAGCGGAACAGAGAGGAGAGAGATGTGGGAATGTGGTATTACGTGAGCGGCGGCGAGCAACAGGGGCCGGTGAGCGAGGAGGAACTTCAATCGCTGGTGAGGTCAGGCGTTGTCTCCGCAGACAGCCTTGTGTGGCAGAAGGGAATGCCGCAGTGGCGGCGTTACGCTGATGTGGCCTCGCAAGGAGCCGAAGTCGGGCAGGGCAGGGACCCCGCAATGCAAGGTGTGTCACAGGTCTGCGCCGAGTGTGGCGCCGTGTTTCCGGCTGACGAAATGGGTCGCTACGGTGATTCGTATGTCTGCGCAACTTGCGGGCCGCTTCTTTCCCAACGCGTGAAAGAGGGAGCGCCACTGCGCGGCGCCATGCAGTATGGCGGGTTCTGGATTCGAGGCGGGGCGAAGATCATAGACTGGCTCATTCTGGGCGTTGCCAATGGCGCTATTCAGTTTGGCTTTGCGGGCTCGATGGCGCTCGAGCCGGGACAACCGCCCTCCAGGGAATTCCTTGGCCTCTGGGCGCTGATGGCTCTGCTCCAGATTGCGGTATCGGCAGCCTACACCACATTTTTCCTCGGCAAATTTGCGGCGACTCCCGGGAAAATGGCCCTCCGCTTAAAGGTGGTAACCTCCGGCGGCGAACGGATAAGTTATCTGCAAGCGTTCGGACGCTTCTTCGCGGAAATGCTCAGCGGAATAATCCTGTACATCGGCTACATCTTGGCGGCGTTCGATAAAGAAAAACGAACGCTACACGACCGCATCTGCGATACGCGGGTCATTCGCAAATAGATGGGCCGTTCGTTCCGGAGACAGTGAATCCGTCCCACCGTTGTACATTTCTCCGAAAACTCAGCGCAGAGGCTGTACTATTCTCTATCAGAATTGTGAATTCCTGTCGGGATTTTCGAAAGTTTACGGCATAACTCCTTGTGGCCAAATGCAGTTCTCGCCTTCTCGGGAATGATAAGAAAAGAAGCTTTCATTTGCGCCATTCGTCGACGTTCGTGTCATTCGTGTTCCCGGCATCCGCGTTCATCCGCGTTTATCTGCGGCTTAAAACCCTTTGTTTAACCGCGAATGGCGCGAACCGAAGACTTTGAACCTTGAACCTTGAACCTTGAACCAAGAGCCAACCACGGGGAACGCGGGGCAACACGGAGAACACTCTTACGTTTTTTTCATCCGAATACTTGTGAGAGGTGACGGATGTGACGGATAGGACCGTTTTCCGGTATAACCGCCCAGGGATTGCACTGTCAGGTTGCTTGAACGCGTGTTCCAACTGCAATTTCACCGAGCCTCCGTATTCGCCAGACCAATCCCTGACCATTTTCGCATTTTCCTGGTGCGCGCCTGAGTCAGACCTCGCTCTTTGAGGCGCAGTCCAAGCCAGCGAAAACTCTCAGGGCGCTCGCCATTTTTCTCGCACCACCGTTTGTACGCCTGGTGGAGTTCCGCTG
>CAYVQZ010000090.1:0-12470 GCA_964453435.1 uncultured bacterium | reverse complement strand
TGGTAATCCGTTGCTTCGGGGGCAGTCCGCCAATCTATCCCGCGGAATGCGCGGGTCTTCGCCCCGCTCAGCGAAGGAATGGGGGGATTCCGTAATTGGGTACAGCGAGTGTGTCCGATAACTCATTTGCGTACACTTCAGGGACAGTGAATCCCTCTCACGATTACAAGCGGAGGGGGGCTGTCCCAGATTTACGGGCACGAAGTGCCGTAGAATCGGGACTGTCCCCGAAGCGAACAAGCTTCACCATGAACCGTGGGACACACTCACAGCCCCTTTCGCTCCGTTTTCGGTGATATGGGCAATCGTGGGACAGATTCAAAAGAATCTTATCTGACGAAGGAAAGCGACCCTTCACTGTCTACTCATGAGGAAGCGGAAGCAAGAGGACGCTTATGGGAGGATTTTGGCCCGAGTCTTTCACTGGAGAAAGGGGGGCTAATCTATGTGTATCTTTTCGAGAGCTTCCGCTATACGCGACTTGCTGACGGCGATTTGACGGGTGTTGGACTCTATTCGGAGCAGCAAATGAATTCGCGCCTGAAGGCTGAGCAATACGGTTATCGCAAAAATCCCGAAAATGAGCACTCCAAGCAGGAACATGATTGTTCGCGGCCAACTCGAAAACGGAACAAGAACCCCGCCGGTGAAAAGAGCGATTGTGAACATCTCCACCGCATATGAGGCGTAGGTGGAAAGTCTCATGCATCGCTTGAGTCCGGAGAGCGATTTCGCGGTTATGAAAGAGCCCGCATGCTCCTCATCGGACTCGGGGGCCTTTGCGATATCGTGAGCGGTTTCTTCATCGGGTTTCTCTTTCTTCCTGGCAGCTTCGTTGAGGTAGCCCTGTATGTCGCTCACCAGTCTCTCAATTTCGTTCGGGTCCATTCATTCCTCCAACTGCTTCCCTTGTTCTCGACTCCGTATTCGTGCGGCCCCGGCAAGGCGACGTAAACATAGGCGCACACCGGTCGCCGTCGATTGTCGGATGAGCAATAGGTGTGCCAAATCCCTGGAGCGGTCTGGTATGATTGTAAGTCTCATGTTTCAAATTGCTTGTAGCGCTTCGGCTCTTGCGGGGGACGTCGGTTGAGAGGGCAAATCTTGCCAACGCGGGAAAAAGAGGACAAATGTTCGGAGATGGGAACGACTGTCTCGATGGTCTGATAAGCGGCTGGGGAAGGGATGGTCGCTAAGCGATCATCACGGCGCTCATTGTCGGAGAATTGGATTTCTACGGGTTCGAGCCGGCCAGTATCTCGAAGTACTCCATTTTCTTTGTGATGAGGTCGGCAAGGTTCATGACCTTGTCGCTGTCGAGATTGAGCAGCCGAAACGCGCTCTCGTCTTTCGGTGAAGGAACGGATTCGCCTTTCATGTAGTTGCCGAATGCTTTGGATATGACATCGGCAACATGGATGATGGAGGTCAAAACGTACGATTCGCGGCAACTGAACGGGGAATGGTGAAACAATATGCTGTCGGTCAGCATGCTCGGGAGCTTCCATTTTTCCGTCACCCAGTACCCGATATCGCCATGGGTGACCCCGAGAACCTTCCTCTCCGCATCGAGCAACGAGATTTTTTGTGTTTCTGCAAGAGTGACGATTTCCCTGAACTCGTCGGGAAAATACTGGTCGAGCACTATGCGTCCTATGTCATGAAGCAGTCCGGCGACGAAGCCTTCGTTCGTCTGCGCGTTTACGCGGCGTTGAAGGGCGTCCGCAGCGACCGCCGTCGCGAAACAGTGTTCCCAAAACTCGCGGCGGTCGAACATTCTGGTTGGCTCCATGAAGCGGCTCAGGATGGAGACCGACAGCGCAATGTTCTGCACTTCCGCAAACCCCATCAGGACCACAGCCTGGGACACGCTGGAGATGTTTCGGTCAACCCCATAGTATGCGGAGTTCGCCACTTTGAGCACCTTGGCGGTGATGACGGGGTCTTCCATTATTTCCTTCTCGACATCGCGCGCATCGGCGACGGGGTTATTCATTACCTCGAGGATTCTCAGGATGACACTGGGGAGTGTGGAAAGTTCCTTTATTCGTTCTGCTCGCTCCTTAAGAGCCTCAAAGGTCAAGGCGCCCATCAGCTTGTCCCTCCAGTAGCGTTCCAATCTTGCACAGGGTCCCGCATTTTGGATTTTGAGCAACTTCTGTGCCAACTATTTTCCCCTCTGATGCAAGGCCGGAAATCGCTTATTTTTTAGGGGAAAAATCGACTTTCAGACCTTACGCGCTTCTTTTGAGGAGTGACAATTTATGTGCGGCGGATTACGTTTGTGTAAAGAAGAGCGGGGAGATTCTTTGACTGGTGAATTCGTGCGGAAAGAGCGGGCACAAGGATAGCGCCGCGCAGCGAGTGTGTCTGATGATTCCGCTGGTTCTCTAAATTGAAACGGTAAATGGTATTATGGTATGTTTAATGTGTGAGGAGAATGGAAGATTTCAGTTCATGCCCTCTGGCGGTTTGTATAAATCCTGACCTCTTGAACGCGAGGATGCTCGACACCTCTCATCGCTGCCGTCGCAGAGGACCACGCCGAATATGAAGTTCTTGAATCGCATCGGACTGCGTGCCCGCATTCTGCTTAACATTAGTCTTCTCGCGCTGATTACTGTTGGCGGCGGACTCGTCATGGTGTGGTACACATACAGGATAGAAGCTCTGTTCACTGATGTTATCCGAACGAATGTGGCCTCCCTCGAGGCGGCGCGAGAGCTCGAAACCGCGCTTTTGAACCAGAGAGGATTCGTTTCATATTATTTTTTGGATAAGGACCCGGTGTGGTTGAAGGAACTGGGCAAGTATCGTCAGATTTTTGAGGAACGTTTGAGAAACGCCAGGCAGGCTGAGCAATCGGAGGAAGCCGGGAATGTGTTGGACACCCTGGAACGTGAATATGGGAAATACATCGCGGCAAAAGACCGGGTGATAGAGTTTTACAAATCAGGCAAACATGAAGCCGGCGCTGAATTGCATCGCGAGGTGCGCGACAAATTATTCGATATTATTGTTCTCTGCGAGGAATACAGAAAGGTTCACGGTCGCGGTCTCGAATCGGCGTGGGCGGTCAGCCAGGCGCAGGCCCGGGGGCTCCGGCTGATTGCAGGAAGCGCAATGATGGCGGCCGTGCTTCTTGCCGCCCTCCTCTCGTTCCTGCTCGTGACCCAGATCCTCGAACCGATTCGCCGCCTTGCGAGGGAAACCGGTTGGAGGAGCAAGCCCGTCGGCCCTCCCAATGACGTGACCGCTCTGAAAGCGGGAGTTCGAGGACTGATTGCGGATGTCGACCAGACGCACCTGGAACTCGAGAAAAGTCGCGAACGCCTGGTCCAATCGGAAAAGATGGCGACGGTGGGCAAGCTTGCCGCTGAAGTGGCCCACAGTATTCGCAATCCGATGACTTCGATCAAGATGCGGCTGTTCTCTCTCGAACGCGCGCTCGAACTGTCGCCCACGCACAGAGAGGACTTCGAGGTCATATCGGAAGAGATGCGCCATCTTGACAACATCGTGCGGAATTTCCTCGAGTTCTCCCGGCCGCCCAAGCTCAAAATTCAAAAGGTGGACATTTCCGAGATTGTCGATAATGCCCTGCAGTTGCTGGGAAAACGAATCGAGCGCCACGGCATCCGGCTCGAACGAAAACGGAATGCTTCGTTGCCGGCAATCGAGGGTGACCCCGAACTGCTCAAGGAGGTGTTGGTTAACCTCATCGTGAACGCGTGCGATGTGATGCAGGACGGCGGCTTCCTCGTAATCAGCGAAGAGGAAGCTGTGGCGGAGCACATGGGACGAGCCATTTTGGTCAAGCTTCGCGACACCGGACCGGGAATTCCCGAATCGATTCGCGATAGGGTCTTGGAGCCTTTCTTCACGACAAAAGAGGAAGGAACGGGGCTGGGCCTTTCGATTGCCGTTCGAACCCTGGAAGAACACGGGGGGCGGCTCGACTTTCGAACGGACGAGGGCAAGGGAACGACCTTTACGATAACTCTTCCGGTCAGGGAGGAAGAAACGTGAGTTCGATTCTCATAGTGGACGACGACGCTCAACTGCGACAGAGTTTCGAGCGGCTCCTGCGAGAAGAGGGATATGAAGTTGAAACCGCAGCCTCGGGCGAGGAGGGTATCGAGGCCGTGAGTCGGAAACCGCCCGACCTCGTTGTTATGGATGTGCGGCTGCCGGCGATCAGCGGCATGGAAGCGTTTCAGCTGATGCGACAGATGCAGCCGAAACTCCCGGTCATCATCATGACCGCCTATGGAACCACCGATACGGCGATTGAGGCGACCAAACTCGGGGCCTTCGATTACTTGCTCAAGCCGTTCGATATTCCCGATATCCTCGCGCTCATCGAGCAGGCCCTCGAGGCGGGGCGCTTCATGCGTTCCCGCGTCGAGATGGACGTTGTGCCGGAAACGGCCTCTCCCGACGCCATTATCGGGCGCAGCCCGGCCATGCAGGAAGTCTACAAGGCCATTGGCCGCGTGGCGCCCACCGAGGCAACCGTTCTTATCAGGGGAGAGTCCGGCACGGGCAAGGAACTGGTGGCGCGCGCAATTTACCAGCACAGCCTGCGCGCAAACAGGTCGTTTCAGGTAATCAATTGTGTGGCCATCCCCGAAACGCTGCTGGAAAGTGAGCTGTTTGGATACGAACGGGGAGCGTTCACGGGCGCGGTCAACAGACGCATAGGAAAAATCGAGCAGGCCGATGGCGGCACCGTTTTTCTCGATGAAATTGGCGATATGCCGCTGAGTATCCAGGCGAAGATACTGCGGCTTCTCCAGGAAAAAAGCATCGAGCGTCTCGGAGGGCGGGAACCGATTCCGGTGGATGTGCGAATTATCGCCGCCACGAATCGGAACCTCGAGGCCGCCCTTGCCGAAGGACGGTTCCGGGAGGACCTCTACTATCGCCTCAAGGTCGTGACACTGCAGCTTCCGCCCCTCCGCGAGCGGACAGGGGATATACCCCTGCTCTGTAACTATTTTCTGTCCCGCTTCGCCGGGGAAATGGGAATTGATAATCCCGGCCTCTCCGATGAATCGCTGGCATTGATTGAAAGTCTTCAATGGCCCGGCAATGTGCGCGAACTCGCGAACGCCCTCCAGAAGGCTCTCATCTTCAGCCGGGGATATCCCATAAAGCCGGAAGACATTGCTCAAGCCGCGCGCGCCGACGCTCGAGAAGCGACGGACGGCGCCGACTCAATAGAGAAAACAATCAGGCAATGGATTCGCGAAACACTGATTTCCTCGGACCGCGAAGACTTGTTCTTGCACCTCAGCGACCGATTCACGGAGATGCTCATTAGCGAGGCGCTTCACCTGACTCACGGCAATCGTACCCGCGCCGCCAAATTGCTTGGTATTTCGAGGCCCACCCTTCACGCCAAGATGGATAAATATAAGGGTGGCGAACAGGAAACCGGCGGAGAATAAATCCTTTCACACGTGCCCGCACACCCGATCCGCCTTCCCGGTTCCGAGAGCATAGCTCTCAGCGTGACTTCGTCTTTTTCCCTTGCGGTATCCTTCCGAATTTCGGGCAGGGCTCGCAAGAACGACCTCACTGCGGGGCGCGCTACAAGTGTGAAGGAAAGCGCATTCTTCTTCGGGCGCATACCGAAATAAATGACCGTTGTTCCCGCATCCCCCGACTGCCCGGCGAAGGGGACTGTGAATCGGTCCGATAATTCCATGTCCCCGAAGCGGAACGCCTTCAGCATGAATCGTGGGACAGTCTCCTGTTCCCGCATCCCTACTGTCAGGATTTCTAACACCCCGTAAAACCATCTGTCAGCAACCATCTCCAAAATTCCTGGAATCCAAGCATTTTGCAGCAAAAAACGCCCTTTTGTATGCCAATTTCATCTCTCACAGCCTCGGCACAACACTTGCTCATTTGCACCGCTGATTGAGAGAAAACCAGCAATGGCTAATGAGACCAACAGGGCCAAAGACGGCCCGGAAAACCGGAAGGACAAACCAGCGACGGGAACGCCGATGGAAGAATATTACCGTAACCTGCGCCACCGTCTTTTCATTGGGCTTCTGCTCGCGTTTATGGTGCCGCTGGCGATTCTTTCGGCATATTTCCATTTTCAGTTTAACTTCACTCTGAAGGAAAGCGGAAAACAGCACTTGATGAGACTGGCAGAGAGTCAACGCAACACCATAGACCTTTTCCTGCAGGAAAGGATAATAAATGTTTTCAATTTGTTTCATGGAACCGGGTTCCACCTGCCTCCCACCTCGGATGACATGGGCAGATACCTGCAGCATCTGCTCGAGATGAGTGACGCCTTTGTGGACGTCGGTTTTTTGGACCCGTCCGGAGTTCAGGTCGGTTACGCCGGACCGTACGCATATCTTCACGGCAAGGATTACTCCAGTGAGCAATGGTATCAAAACCTGATGAGCCAGGATGAAAACTACTATATCAGCGACATATACCACGGATTCCGTCAGAAACCGCATTTCACGATCGCGGTGAAGCAGGTGTTCGACGGCAGGCCATACGTCATGCGCGCCACCCTCGACCCCGACAAGTTCTATCGGTTCATACGAACTATCGGCCAGGGAGAGGTGGCCGAGACGGTTCTTATCAACCGTGAGGGTCGATACCAAGTAGTCGACCCGGGGGTTGGAGAACTTCTCGCTCCGAGCCCCTACATGCCCTTGGAAGGCTCCGGCTTCGGCGCTCGTGAAGTTGCGACAGACGGCGACCACGAACTCGTCGCCTATGCCTGGTTGAACGAGGCGCCGTGGGCGCTTGTTGTCCGCCAGCCTCTGAGGGTCGCGTATGCGGAGATGTACGGCGCCCGTCGCATCTTGATTGCTGCGACGGCGGTGATTGTGGCGTTGCTGGGCGCAGTGACTTCCATAGCGACGAACCGGCTGATTCGTCGGGCGCAGGCGACCGACGAATCACGGAAGGAACTGAAGACCCAACTAATCCATGCGGCGAAATTGGTCGCGGTCGGAGAGCTTGCCGGTGGTGTGGCCCATGAAATCAACAACCCGTTGGCCATCATTTCCTCCGAAACGGGAGTCATACGCGACATGCTGGACCCGCAGTTCGGATTGGAATGCACGCCGGACAAGATTATCCAGGAATTGGACTATATCGATGAGGCCGTTTTCCGGGCACGGGATATTACGCAAAAACTCTTGAATTTTGTCCGGAAGAGCGAGCCGAGCCTTGCTCCCATTAACCTGAACAAGATCATCGATGATGTAGTTGGGGGGTTAAAGGAGCGGGAACTGGAAGTGGGGGATATTAAGGTCATTCGCGAATTCGACCGCGAACTCCCCGAAATCATGGCGGACCCGGACCAAATGCGCCAGGTAGTTCTCAACCTCGTGAACAACGCGGGCGACGCAATCGAGAAATCGGGCGCCATAACGCTGAGCACTCGCGCCAATGAGGAGTACGTGTCCCTGACGGTGAACGATACGGGCAAGGGCATGACGTCCGAGCAAATGAAAAGGATTTTTCATCCGTTCTACACAACAAAGGAAGTTGGCAAAGGGACAGGTCTCGGCCTCAGTATCTGTCTCAGTATTGTCGAATCTATGGGAGGTCGAATCGAAGTGCAAAGCATGCCGGGAGCCGGAAGCTCGTTCACGGTGGTGCTCCCGACTGTGCACGCGGAGGAGGAATCACATGTCTGACATTAACACCAACACCGACACGGGCTTTGTGGTTGACGGAAGAGCCCGGGTTCTCCTCGTTGATGACGAGGATAAGTTCCGCATTGCCATGAAAAAGCAGTTGGAGGTGCGAGACTACAAGGTGTGGGATGCCACCAACGGCGAAGACGCCATCAAGATCGTTCGGCACAAGAACCCCGAAGTCGTCATTCTGGACCAGAAGATGCCCAAGATGGACGGCATCCAGACCTTGAAGGAAATCAAGAAAATACGTCCGGAAGTCCAGGTGGTTATGCTGACAGGCTACGGCAGCACCGATTCCGCCCGCATCACCGGCAAGTACGATGTGTTCCATTACATGCAGAAGCCGTGTGTGTTGGAGGAACTGGTGGAAGTAATCGATGCGGCCCGCCGCGAACGAGTGTATGCGATGGCCCGCCACGAAATTCCCATGGTGAAGAGAGGGAGCCTTAAACAGTGGCTTTTGGGCGCTCACAACGCGCGGCCGGGCTTCATGATACTGGGACTGCTGCTGTTCATCGGCATCGTTGCCGCTCCTGCTCCGGGGAAGCTCATACAGCTTCTCAGCACACCGAAGGATGGTCAAACGGATGAGATGATTCGGGGATACGCCGAGTACCGGAAGATGTCGGCCGGTCAGACGATATCTGACTACTACAGCGATAAGGCAGGCTTCACCAAAAAGGTGACCAGAGAGGATGGCACGACCGCCAGGATTTCTTTTAGCCCGATACAGGCCGCGTTTCGGGCGCGTGTGATGATTGGCACGCTCGTCGTGGCCGCTCTGTTCTGGGCGACCGGCGCCATACCGGTGGGTATCACCGCATTGCTGGTCGGTATGTTTATGTATCTTTTCGGGATTATGCCACCCGACAGGGTGGCTGCGGCCTATGCCAAAGACTCCGTCGTATTCATTTTCGGCGTGCTCGCCATATCGGCGGCGATCTCGAAGACGGGGCTGGACCGCCGCATCGGCATCCTGCTGCTGGGCACGAGTTCATCATTGCCAAAGCTTGCGTTCATCTTCTGCCCGCTGCTGGCAGTTTCCGCGTCGTTCCTTTCCGAGCACGCGCTCGTGGCCTTCATTGCGCCGATTTTCATTCTCGTATATGCGGGCGCGGTACGCGCCGCCGGGATTGCGAAAGACCGAAACCTTGCGGTAATGCTCATTCTCATGCTCAGCTTTGTCGCGAATACGGGGGGACCCGGTTCGCCTGCGGCAGGGGGGCGAAATGCGGTCATGCTCGGCATTCTTTCCGATTATGGGATGGCGCCCAGCTTCATCACGTGGGTCAAGTATGGTCTGCCTGCTGTGCCTGTCATGTCGTTGGTCATTGCCGGCTATTTCTACTTTTACTTTCGCAGGAAATTGCGGGTGAAGGATGTCAACGTGGCCGCTCATGTCCGACGAGAAGCTGAAAAAATCGGGAAGATGACCAAAAACGAATACCGCACGGCGGCCGTGCTCGTATTGCTGATAATCCTGTGGTCCACCGCATCAAGCCGCTACGGCATGGGAGGACCGGTGCTGTTGTGTCTTGTGCTCCTGAACATTCTCGGTATTTTGCGATGGAGAGACATCAATCAAATACATTGGGACGTTGTTGCGCTGTATGCGAGCGCGAGCGCAATGGGGACAGGGTTGGCGGCTACGGGCGCCGCCCTGTGGATGGCTGACAGTTTTGTGAGCGCTCTGCCGAGCTTCTTGAAGAGCGGCGAGGGATTATGTGTCGCAACCAGCGTTTTTACCGGCGTCATCACCAATTTCATGAGTGACGGCGCAACGGTGGCCGCAATCGGTCCGATTACCGTGCCGATGGCTCAGCTTTCCGGAACACCGCCGCTGATGGTCGGGCTGTCCACGGCGTTCGCATCGTCATTTGCGTACATGCTGATTATTGGCACCCCGAATAACGCCATTGCATACAGTATCGCCAGAGACCCGGAGACCGGCGAACAACTGGTCACCGTTCTGGACTTTCTCAAGCACGGCTTCGCGGCGCTGCTGCTCTCGTTCCTCGTGCTCTGGATTTGGGTCTTCTTCGGATACTGGCGTTGGATAGGCTTCTGAAAAAGCCTGGAGGACAGAAAAACAATGGAAAAGGAAAAGATTAACCTCCTCATTGTGGATGACGAAGAACGGTTTCTGGAATCGACCAAGAAACGTCTGGAAGTAAGAGATTTCAACGTAATTGCCGTCAACCGGGGAGACAAAGCGATTGAGGCTGCGCGAAAGTACCCGATCGATGTTGCTCTGGTGGACCTGAAGATGCCCGGCATGGACGGCGAACAGACACTCGAAGCCCTGAAGAAAGAGCACAGGTGGATGGAAGTTGTCATCCTCACTGGACACGGTTCGACGGAGTCGGCCGTCGAGTGCACGAAGAAAGGCGCGTACTTTTACTTGCAGAAACCGTGCGAGCTGGACCGGCTGCTTTCGGTGCTCACCGATGCATACAAGAGGCGCGTAATGAACAAGTGGCACATTAAGCAGGAACGAATGGAGAAAATCCTTTCTATGGCCGACACCAGCTCGCCTCTCGGGATACTGCGGAGAATAAAGGAACTGGATGAGGAAGAAGGGAAGTGAGCGTCGGACCATGGAAAACGAAAATTTCAAAAGCACTCGACGCGTTATTCTGAGCCGGGTTGTCCTGGTTCCCTTCGTCGCGGTGATGCTGGTGTTCGGCACCCTCGTCTATTACTTCGCCACGAACTTGCGCAGTCAGGCCCAGGCCAAACTGGCCCGCATCGCCGATGGGCACCGCCAGTTGGTCGAGCAATTTCTGCATGAACGATCATCCGACCTGCAGTTTGTAGCTGCCTCGAACAGTTTCGAGCGACTTCGCCACAACGGAGAACTGGCCGAAGTGCTCGAGCATTTGAACAAGGAAACGGGCGGGGCGTTCTTCGACCTCGGCGTGTTCGACCAGTACGGAAATCACGTTGCCTATATCGGCCCATATGATTTGAAAGGCAAGAACTATGCTCAAGCCGAATGGTTCATCCAGGTCCAGCAGAAAAACATCTATATCTCCGATGTGTTTCTGGGGTACCGGGACAGCCCTCACTCCGTGATAGCGGTACGCAGGGAAGAGGCCGGGCGGTCGTGGTGTCTCCGAGCGACAATCGACACGCACTTCTTTAATGACCTGGTCGAGAGTATTCGCATCGGGAAAACGGGGGAGGCGTACCTGGTGAACCGGCACGGGGTGCTGCAGACGAAGCGCCGCTCGGGGGGCGGACTCATGGATGAGGACGAAAACTACCCCTACTACCAAATCAACGAAAGCGGTGTCAGCTCTTTTGTGGCGCATGACCGCGTCGGCGGCAGGCATCTGTATGCCATCGGCAAACTGGAATTGACGGGGTGGTTGCTGGTGGTCCGCCAGGAAGTCGGTGAAGCGTATGCTCCCCTCATTCGGGCGGTTCTGATCGCCGTCGGAATGACCGTGGCGGGGGGCGCCGTAGTCGTCACAATGGGGTTTCTGCTGGCCTCGAGCGTCGCCCATCAGTTGACGGTCGCCGCAATGGAAAAACGCCAGATGGGGAACCAATTGATCGTGGCAGGCAAACTGGCGGAGGTCGGCGAAATGAGCGCCGGTCTCGCCCACGAAATCAACAATCCGCTGCAAGTGATGAAATCGGAAGAAACACTGGTCAACGACCTTCTCGCCGAAATGGAGGCGGATGGCGCCCTGCGCGATTCCGAGAATCTGCGGATGGTCAAGGATTCAATCAACCAGATAGGGCGCCAGGTCGACCGGTGCAAGCAAATCACGCTGGGGCTCCTGAGGTTCGCGCGCCAGTCGGATGCAAGCATTCAAACGGTCGACCTCCAGTCCTTTCTCCGGGAAGCAATTGCGATGGTGGAGCGCAGGGCCCAGGTGGAGAACGTTCGAATTGTGCAGGACCTTGACCCCGACCTGCCAAAGTTTCAGAGCGACCCTTCTCAACTTCAACAGGTGTTCTTGAATCTTCTCAACAACGCAATGTACGCGCTTCGCGGAAAGGATAGCGGGGAGGTTCGGATAACCGCAACGCGAGGAGAAGATAATACCGTAAATATTTCGGTGGCCGACAACGGATGCGGCATCGAGCCCGAAAACCTCGAAAAGATATTTCTGCCGTTCTTCACAACAAAGCCTGTCGGTCAGGGCACCGGTCTGGGTCTCAGCACTTGCTACGGGATTGTGGAACGGCTCGGCGGCCAGATTTCCGTGTCGAGTGAAGTCAATGTCGGCACTGTCTTCACGGTCCGGTTGCCGTTGTCAGGCGTTCCGGAAGAGGCAAGGGGCAAACTGGCGCCTCATGTATGAGGAGGAGGAAAGAAATGAAAAAAGTGCACGTGTTGCTCGTGGATGATGAGGAGCAGTTTCTCTCTACCACAAAGAAGGTTTTGGAAAAGCGGGGAGTCGTGACCGCAACATGCACCAATGGGTTCGACGCCATGCGGATTCTGAAAGACCGTCGAATCGATGTCGTCGTTCTTGACCTCAAGATGCCCGGCATAAGCGGAATCGAGGCCTTGCGGAAAATCAAGGGGAGCTATCCCGAGGTCGAGGTCATCCTTCTCACCGGTCATGCGTCGGTCGAAACCGCCGTTGACGGGTTGAAACTGGGCGCTTTCGATTACCTGACGAAGCCGTCCACCATTGATGACCTGCTGGCAAAAATCCAAGAAGCCTACGACAGGAAGCAAGCGAGGGAGGAGAAAGCCCGCAAAGCCAAAATCGACAATATCATCAGGCATCCCATGGCTATCTACGAGAAAGAGGAAGA
>CAYVQZ010000089.1:0-12954 GCA_964453435.1 uncultured bacterium | reverse complement strand
CGCTCTATTCGATAATGTCGGAGACGACGCCGGCGCCGACCGTCCGGCCGCCCTCGCGGATGGCGAACCGAAGCTCTTTTTCCATCGCGATCGGCGTGATCAACTCAACCTCGATCGTCACGTTGTCGCCCGGCATCACCATCTCCACGCCTTCGGGAAGCGTCAGCGAACCCGTCACGTCCGTCGTCCGAAAATAAAACTGCGGCCGATATCCCGCAAAAAACGGCGTGTGGCGGCCCCCCTCTTCCTTCGTCAGCACGTACACCTCGCCCTTGAACTTCGTGTGCGGCGTGATGCTGCCCGGCTTGGCCAGCACCTGCCCCCGCTCTACCTCGTCCTTGTCCACACCCCGAAGCAAACACCCTATGTTGTCACCGGCTTCGCCCGAGTCCAAAAGCTTGCGGAACATCTCCACCCCGGTCACCACCGTCTTCTGCGCCTTGCCCACCGGACGCATGCCCACAATCTCGATCTCCTCGCCCACCTTGATCCGGCCGCGCTCCACGCGCCCCGTCACCACCGTGCCGCGGCCCGTAATCGTGAAAACGTCCTCAATCGGCATCAAAAACGGCTTGTCCACGTCGCGCTTCGGCGTCGGTATGTAGCTGTCAACCGCGTCCAACAACTCGAATATGCTCCCGCAGTCCTTGCACCCCCGGTCGTTGCACCCGTGCTCCATCGCCCTCAGCGCGCTCCCCTTCACCACCGGTATCTCCTCGCCCGGAAACTGGTACTCGCTCAACAACTCCCTCACCTCAAGCTCCACCAACTCCAACAGCTCCGGGTCGTCCACCATGTCCACCTTGTTCAAATACACCACGATGTAGGGAACGCCCACCTGACGCGCAAGCAATATGTGCTCCCGCGTCTGCGGCATCGGCCCGTCCGCCGCGGAAACCACCAATATCGCCCCGTCCATCTGCGCCGCGCCCGTGATCATGTTCTTCACGTAGTCCGCGTGCCCCGGACAGTCAACGTGCGCGTAGTGCCGGTTCTCCGTCTGATACTCAATGTGCGCAATCGCAATCGTGATCCCGCGCTCCTTCTCCTCCGGAGCGTTGTCTATCTCCTCAAACTTCTTTATGTCCGCAAACCCCTGGTGCGACAAACACCTCGTTATCGCAGAGGTCAACGTCGTCTTGCCGTGGTCCACATGACCGATCGTCCCTACGTTCACGTGCGGCTTCGTCCGCTCAAATTTCTTCTTCCCCATGGGTGAGGCAGCCTCCTTGTCTTGTACCGAAAAAAGCGTCGGTTGCCGATTCTGACATTATCCGGTCAATCTTTCGACTATCGCATCGGCAAGAGCCTTGGACATCTGGCCGTAATGCGAGAACTGCATTGTGTAGGTGGCCCTTCCCTGCGTCCTGGACCTCAAGTCCGTGGCATAGCCAAACATTTCGGCCAGAGGAACACGAGCGCTCACTACCCGGGTGTCTCCGCGCGTTTCCACGCTCTCGATCCGTCCGCGCCGCGCCGTGATGTCGCCGAGCACATCGCCCATATATATCTCCGGCAGAACAATTTCAACCTTCATAACCGGTTCAAGCAGTTCCGGGTTTGCTTTCCGGACCGCATCGCGGAACGCCATGGAACCGGCAATCCGGAATGCCAACTCCGAGGAGTCGACTTCGTGGTATGAGCCGTCAAGCAATGTCACCTTCACATCAACCAGGGGGTAGCCGGCAAGCACGCCGTTTTCGAGCGCCTCGCGGATACCCTGTTGGACGGCGGGGAAGAACTCCTTCGGAACGGCGCCGCTTGTGACCTTTTCTTTAAACTCGAATCCTTTGCCTCGCTCCAGAGGTTCGACCTGAATTTTCACGTGACCGTATTGTCCGCGGCCTCCGCTTTGCCTGACAAATTTTCCCTCGGCGACGGCCGAGCTGGTGATGGTCTCTTTATATGCGACTTGCGGTTTTCCCACATTTGCCCTGACGGAAAACTCGCGAAGCATCCGGTCAACGATGATTTCAAGATGAAGCTCTCCCATGCCTTCAATAATGGTTTGTCCGGTCTCGGAATCGACCATGACCTTGAATGTTGGGTCTTCTTCGGCGAGCCGTTTCAGCGCCATACCGAGTCTTTCCTGGTCCGTCTTGGTTTTCGGCTCGATGGCCACGGATATTACCGGTTCCGGGAACATCATGCTTTCGAGAACGATTTGATGGTTGATATCGCATAACGTGTCGCCGGTGACGGTGTCTTTCAAGCCCACGGCGGCGACGATGTCGCCCGTGCGGACGCTGGAGACATCTTGGCGCTTGTTGGCATGCATGAGGAGCAGCCTTCCGAGACGCTGCTTGGTTTTCCGGACCGGGTTATACACTGTCTGGCCGGTCTTTGCGACACCCGAGTAAACGCGAAAATACGTGAGTTTGCCGACAAACGGGTCGGCGGAAAGCTTGAAGGCGAGTGCTGCGAACGGTTCGTCATCGCTTGCTTTTCTGGTTTCTTTTTTCTTTTTTGTCGGAGAGAGACCTTCGACGGGCGGAACATCCAACGGTGAGGGCAGGTATTTTACCACGGCATCAAGGAGAAGCTGAATGCCCTTGTTGCGGAACGCCGCTCCGCAGAGGATAGGCGTGAGCTTGTTCGCCAGAGTGCACCGGCGGATTGCCGCCTCGATATCCTCGGGTTTGATGTCCTGTCCCTCGAGGTATTTCTCCGTAATCACGTCGTCTTCCTCGGCCAGCGTTTCAATGAGCAGCTGGTGTCTTTTCTCAGCGGTCTCGCGCAAACTTTCGGGGATGTCGATCTCATCGTAGGTTGCGCCGAGCGACTCGTCATCGTACCGGTAGGCCCGCATTCGAACAAGGTCCACCATGCCGGAGAAAGTCTCCTCTTTTCCGACGGGAATTTGGAGTCCAAGCGGCTTTGCGGCAAGGCGGTCGCGCATTGTTTTCATGCAGTAATCCATGTCGGACCCGACACGGTCCATCTTGTTTACGAACGCGATGCGGGGAACGCGATATTTGTCCGCCTGTCGCCACACCGTTTCCGTTTGCGGCTCGACTCCGGCGACGCCGTCGAATACGGCGATTGCGCCGTCGAGCACGCGGAGGGAGCGTTCGACCTCGACCGTGAAGTCGACATGGCCGGGCGTATCGATGATATTGATGCGATAGTTTTTCCAGAAACAGGTAGTGGCAGCCGAGGTTATGGTGATTCCGCGTTCCTTTTCCTGTTCCATCCAGTCCATTTCGGCGGCGCCTTCGTGGACCTCGCCCATCTTGTATGTTCGGCCGGTATAATAGAGAATTCGCTCCGTAATCGTTGTCTTCCCGGCATCGATATGCGCCATAATTCCGATATTCCGCGTGTCGCAGAGTTCGCTTTGCCGCTCCAGTTTGCTTCGGGACGGCAAACTGGCCTGTGCGCCGCCTTCATCCATAGAGGGCGCCCTTCTCTTTCCGTTTAATTTTTTTGCCGCAGCGCTTTTCATAAAACTGCTTTAACCACCCTTATAAGGGCGGCGGACCGAAAGTCGGTCCGCACGCGCCCATTCAGATCCGCTACCATCTATAATGCGCAAAAGCCCTGTTGGCCTCTGCCATGCGGTGCGTATCCTCCCGCTTTTTCACCGACGCTCCTTCGCCGCGGTATGCGTCCACGAGTTCGCCGGCAAGCTTTTCCACCATGGTTTTTTCGTTCCGGTGGCGCGCGTAGGCGATTAGCCATCGCATCGCCAGGCTGGTTCTGCGTTCGGGTCTGACTTCGACGGGCACCTGATACGTGGAGCCGCCGACTCTTCGCGATTTCACTTCGAGAACCGGCTTCACATTGCTGAGGCCTTTGGTGAACATGTCGAGCACATCGGTGTTGAGCTTTTGGGCGGCCAACTCGAGGGCTTCGTACACCGTTCGTTCGGCCAGGCCCTTTTTCCCGCGCATCATGAGCGTATTGATAAAACTTGTCACGAGCGTGCTGTGATACTTCGGATCGGGAAGCGGAAGCCGTTTTCCCGCTGCTTTCCTTCGAGGCATAGACCTATCTCCTGACAATAAAAACCGGCATCACGTTCGTTCGTCACTTTGCTTCGGGGGAATTACCGCAACTCCCGGCACGCAGTGAGGAAAACCCCGTGGCGCCGATGTGGTACAGCGGCCGTTTTTTACTTGGGCCGCTTTGTTCCGTATTTCGAGCGGCTCCGCCGTCGGTCCTGGACCCCCATGCTGTCAAGGGTGCCACGGACAATGTGGTAGCGGACGCCCGGTATGTCTTTGACCCTTCCGCCTCGTACGAGCACAACCGAGTGCTCCTGCAGGTTATGGCCGACGCCCGGTATGTACGATGTAATTTCTATTCCATTCGTCAGCCTGACCCGCGCGACTTTTCTGAGGGCGGAGTTGGGTTTTTTTGGAGTTACGGTGTAAACCCTGGTGCAGACGCCACGTCTCTGGGGACACCTTTGCAGGGCGGGCGAACCCGTTTTGCTTCGGGGCCGTGCGCGCCCTTTTTTCACCAGTTGACTAATGGTGGGCAATATCCCACTCCTTTGGTTGATTTTTCCCCTGACCGTCTGCTACAAACGGTCCACCTTATGCTTCGTAATGCCGCTACAGGCACAGATAATAAGTATACTGGAAACGCTTTCCTTTGTCAAGCAGATTCCTGCGGTTCATCTGTTTCGCCATCTGTCTCTGTTTCTTCCGTCTCTGTAAGTTCGGGCGATGCTTCTTCGGGCGACTCCGCCGTGAAGAAAGGTTGGTCGACTTCGATGGACAGGTCGCGGTAGAACTCTGAGCCGGTTCCCGCAGGGATGAGGTGCCCGATAATAACGTTTTCCTTCAGGCCCCGCAGATCATCGACACGTCCGCTGATGGCCGCCTCGGTAAGAACTCGCGTGGTTTGCTGGAATGCCGCGGCTGCAATGAAGCTGTCGGTTCCGAGCGACGCTTTCGTGATGCCAAGAAGGATGGGCTTCGCCGAGGCCGGCTCGCCGCCTTCGTTGATAACGCGCTCGTTTTCTTCTCGGAATTTTATTTTATCGACCTGTTGGTTCGTGAGGAAGTTGGTGTCTCCCGGATTCTCGATTTTCACTTTTTTCAGCATCTGTCTGATCATGATCTCGATATGTTTGTCGTTGATTCTGACCCCCTGCAGTCGATACACTTCCTGTATTTCGCTGAGCAGGTAATCTTGAAGCCGTTTTTCGCCGGATACTCGCAAGATGTCCTGGGGCACAACGGGACCGTCAACGATCTGCTGGCCGGCGACGACGCGGTCGCCCGTGTGCACGTTGAGGTGTTTCCCATGGGGGATGAGGTACTCCCTCTCTTTTCCGCTCTTGGGAATGATACGGACCTTGCGGAGCCCCTTTTGATATCCGCCAAGCTCGACAGTTCCGTCAATCTCGGAGATAATGGCCGGGTCTTTCGGCTTGCGGGCTTCAAACAATTCGGCGACGCGCGGAAGCCCGCCCGTAATGTCCTTCGTCTTGCTGAATTTTCTCGGTGTTTTCGCCAAGGGGTATCCCGGGTACACCTTCGCTCCATCTTCGATGGTGAGATGAGCGCCGATGGGGAGGGTGTAGAAGTCGAGGACTTTTTCGGGGTCGTCCATGTCAACGATTGTTATTTGAGGGTGCCGTTCTTCCTTGTGCTCGATGATGATGCGGCTGCGGGAACCGGTAATCGGGTCGAGCCCCTCGTGCATTGTGAGTCCCTCGATGATATCTTCGTACTTCGCCTTCCCTTCCGTTTCACAGACGATGGATCTGATGTACGGGTCCCATCGGGTCAGCAATTCGCCCTTTTTGATGCGCTGTTTTTCCTCGGACATGATGATTGCGCCCGGCGGAACCGAGTAGCGCTCCAGCTCTCGTTCGTTTTCTCCGGCGATGATAATATCGCCACCGCGTCCCGCGACCACGGTTTCCTTTTTCTTGTTCTTGACCGTACGGAGGTCCACGTACTGAACGGTACCCGCATTTTGTGCGTGAATCGTGGATTGCTCGACTTGCGTGCTTGCGGTTCCACCAATGTGGAATGTTCGCATTGTAAGCTGGGTGCCCGGCTCGCCGATTGACTCGGCGGCGATGATGCCGACGGCTTCTCCCTGCTCGACGAGCTGGCCCGTAGCGAGGTTGCGCCCATAACACATGACGCAGATTCCGCGCTCCGCTTCACAGGTCAAAACGGACCGAATCCGCACTGCGTCAATCCCTCGTTTTTCGATTTGGTCGGCCGCTTCCTCGGTTATTTCGCTATTTCCCTTCACGAGCGCTTCTTTCGACTTGGGATCGATAATATCCTCGAGCGCGACACGTCCGATGATACGTTCCTTGTACCGTTCCACCTGTTCCTTGCTTTCCAGCATGGCGCGAATAGTTATTCCGTTGAGCGTGTGGCAATCGACCTCGTTTATGATCACATCTTGTGCGACGTCGACGAGGCGGCGCGTGAGGTAGCCGGCGTCGGCGGTCTTCAAGGCGGTGTCCGCCAACCCTTTTCGCGCGCCGTGTGTGGAAATGAAGTATTCGAGCACGCTCAGGCCTTCCCGGAAATTGCTCCGGATCGGGTTCTCGATGATCTCTCCCGACGGTTTTGCCATGAGTCCGCGCATTCCGGCCAACTGCCTGATCTGCTGCTTGCTGCCGCGCGCGCCGGAGCTGGCCATTAAGTAGATTCCGTTAAAGCCATCCTTGTCACGCTTCAATTCTTCGAACATGGTATCGGCGACTTCTTCGGTGCAATGAGTCCATGCATCGATGATTTTGTTATACCGCTCGCCCTCGGTGATGAGTCCGCCCTGGTACTGGGCGTCGATTTCCTCGACCATTTTCTCGGCTTGGGTAACCATGACCTTCTTTTGTTCCGGAATCATCAGGTCTCCGACCGCAATTGAGATTCCCGAGCGGGTTGATTCGCGGAACCCTATTTCCTTGAGGCGGTCGAGCACCTCGACCGTTTTTTCGTGGCCGAGCCGTTCGTAGCAATCGATGATGATCTTTCCGAGATGCTCCTTACTGACTTCGTAATTCATGAAAGGCAGTTCATCGGGGAGCCCATCATTGAAGACCACACGGCCCACCGTTGTTTCGAGCATGGAGCCGTTGTTTTTCACAAAGACCTTCGCATGCAGGTCAACGAGTCCGGTATCGAATGCCACCAGCACTTCATTCGTGTCACGGAACCGTCTGCCCTCACCCGCGGCGCCCGGTTTTTCCTTGGTGAGGTAGGAGATGCCAAGAACGAGGTCCTGCGTGGGAGTAATGATCGGGTTCCCGTGAGCGGGCGAGAAAATGTTGTTTGACGAAAGCATAAGCACCCGTGCTTCCAACTGCGCCTCCGGCGACAAGGGAACGTGCACGGCCATCTGGTCGCCGTCGAAGTCGGCGTTGAAGGCGGCGCACACGAGGGGATGGATTCGGATCGCCTTGCCCTCGATGAGAACCGGTTCGAAGGCCTGAATTCCGAGGCGATGGAGCGTCGGGGCCCGATTCAGCAGCACCGGATGTTCCGATATGACTTCCTCAAGGATATCCCACACCTCGGGTTTTGCCTGGGCTATTATCTTCTTCGCTGCTTTTATCGTGGTGGCCAGATTGCGCTCGCGGAGCTTTTGCATGATGAACGGCTCAAAGAGCTCGAGTGCCATTTTTTTCGGCAGACCGCACTGATGGAGTTTCAGTTCCGGACCGACAACAATGACGGAGCGGCCCGAGTAATCGACACGCTTGCCGAGGAGATTCTGACGGAATCGTCCCTGCTTGCCCTTGAGCATATCGCTAAGCGATTTCAGTGGCCGATTGCCGGCGCCGAGAACGGTGCGGCCGTGCCGCCCGTTATCGAACAAGGCGTCGACGGCTTCCTGCAGCATTCGTTTCTCGTTCCGGATGATGACCTCGGGCGCCTTCAGTTCAATGAGGCGTTTGAGGCGGTTGTTGCGGTTGATGACACGTCTGTACAGGTCGTTCAGGTCGCTTGTCGCATATCGCCCGCCCTCCAGAGGAACAAGGGGTCTGAGGTCGGGAGGAATGACAGGTATGACATCGAGTATCATCCAGGAGGACTTGTTTCCCGACTTCCGTACGGACTCGGCGATGCGCAGGCGCTTGTTGATTTTTTTCTTTTTTTGTTTTGAGTTTGACTCTTTGAATTCGACATGAAGCTCTTTACACAGCGTATCGATGTCGATTTCATCGAGCAATTGTTTTATCGCCTCTGCGCCCATCTTCGCCTCGAAGTCGTAACCGAACTCCTCCTGAGCCTTTCGGTAGGCGTCTTCCGAAAGGGTCTGCATTTTCTTTAACGGCGTCTTGCGGGGATCGGTCACGATGTATTCTTCGAAATACAACACTTTTTCGAGGGAACGCACGCTGAGGTCGAGCAGGTTGCCGATGCAACTGGGAGTTGTTTTGAAGAACCAGATGTGCGAGACGGGCGAGGCAAGGGTGATGTGACCCATCCGCTCCCGCCGCACGCGGGCTTCGGTGACTTCGACCCCGCATCGGTCGCACGTGATGCCGCGGTGTTTGACCTTTTTGTACTTTCCGCAGCTGCATTCCCAATCCTTGACCGGCCCGAAAATGCGCTCGCAGAAAAGGCCGTCTTTTTCGGGTTTGAACGTGCGGTAATTAATTGTTTCCGGTTTTTTGACTTCACCGCGAGACCACTTCCGGATAACCTCCGGGGAGGCGAGATTGATCATTATGGCATCGAATTTATCGCCGGCAGTTAAGTTATAACTAGTCAACGTTCTTACCCCCGTTTATTCAGGAAAGTTCTCCCCCGAACGCATCGACGACCTTTGGCGAACCTTCTTCAGCCTCGTCGTCAACCTTTTTGAGTTTCTTGACGTCCAGACACAGCCCCTGCATCTCCTTCAACAGCACATTGAACGATTCGGGCGTGCCGGTTTCCAGATGCTGTTGTCCCTTGACGATTGCTTCATACGCCTTGGCGCGCCCGATCACGTCATCGCTCTTAATGGTCAACAGTTCCTGCAGGATGTTGGCTGCGCCATATGCCTCGAGGGCCCACACTTCCATTTCACCGAAACGCTGGCCGCCGAACTGTGCTTTCCCGCCGAGCGGCTGCTGCGTGACGAGGGAATAGGGCCCGATCGCCCGCGCGTGTATCTTGTCGTCGACCAGGTGCGCCAACTTCATCATGTAGATATAACCGACCGCGACCTTCTGGTCGAAGGGCCTCCCCGTTCTTCCGTCGTACAGAACCGTCTTTCCGTCTTCAGGCAGTCCCGCCTTTGCGAGAAAGGCCTTTATCTCTTCTTCTTTTGCCCCGCTGAAGACCGGCGAGGTAGCCTTCATTCCGAGAGATTGGGTTGCCCATCCCAGATGCGTTTCCAGTATTTGCCCAACGTTCATGCGGGAGGGCACGCCCAGAGGGTTGAGAATAATCTCGACCGGTGTCCCGTCGGGCAGGAAGGGCATATCTTCTTCCGGCAGGATTTTGGCTACAACGCCCTTGTTGCCGTGGCGTCCCGCCATTTTGTCACCCACGGAAAGCTCTCGTTTTGTTGCGACATAGACCTTGACCATCTTGATTACGCCGGGCGGCAACTCATCGCCTTTCTTGAGCAGGTCGAGAGCCTGTTCCTTCTGCATGAGCAGGACATTTTCGCGTTCCTGCGTTCTCATCAGGAGGTTTTCGAGACCTGTCTGGATATCCTTGTCGGACACCTTCAGTTGGAACAGGTGTGAGTAGTTGGCGTTGTCGAGGTCCTCAGGCCGTATGATGTGGCGTTGTTTGAAGATGACTTCCTCGGTCTTGCCGTCGATGACATCGTTGCTTGCTCTTGCTCCCTCCAGCAGCTTTCTGGCGGCATCCATGCATTCCGCGTGCAAGCGAATGATTTCATAGGCGAACCGGTTTTCAATTTTTTTCTGTTCCCGTTTCTCGCTGATTTTCGCTTTTTCTCCCTGGGAGCGCTCCTTGCGCGAGAACACCTTGACATCGATCACGGTGCCCTCGACGCCGGGAGGAACTCTCAGCGAGGCGTCTCGAACGTTTTCGGCTTTTTCTCCGAAGATCGCCCTGAGGAGTTTTTCCTCGGGCGCCAGTTCCGTTTCGCCTTTGGGGCTGACCTTGCCGACCAGAATATCGCTGTGGCGCACTTCAGCGCCGATGCGCACGATACCGTCCTCGTCGAGGTCCTTCAGGGCTTCCTCACTTACGTTCGGGATATCGCGCGTTATCTCTTCCCGACCGAGCTTCGTGTCGCGGGCTTCGATTTCGAACTCTTCGATGTGAATTGACGTGAAGACGTCGTCCTTAACAATCTTCTCGCTCACCAGGATGGCGTCCTCGAAGTTATATCCTTCCCACGGCATAAACGCCACAACAATGTTTCGTCCGAGAGCCAGTTCGCCGCCGTCGGTCGCGGGGCCGTCCGCGATAATATCGCCCTTCTTAACGCGGTCGCCCTCCTTCACTATCGGCTTCTGGTTGATGCATGTTCCCTGGTTCGAGCGGGTGAATTTCTGAAGCCAGTAGATGTCTTCCTGCGGGCCGTCTCCGCCGGGCGTGCTTCCTCTTCGCCGCACGATGATTCGCTCGGCAGTGACACTTTCGACCGTTCCGCTGTGTCGGGCGACGACCACGGCGCCCGAGTTCTTGGCCGTTATCATTTCGAGTCCCGTGCCCACGAGGGGCGCCTCCGAGACCAGGAGCGGCACGGCCTGGCGTTGCATGTTGGAGCCCATCAACGCGCGGTTTGCGTCGTCGTGTTCGAGGAAGGGAATCAAAGCCGCGGCGACGCTGACCAACTGCATCGGCGATACGTCCATGTAGTCGATCTGGTCGGCAGGCATCAATTTGAAATCGCCCAGGTGGCGGCACAGGACGAGGTCGTTCTTGAACCGGTTGCGGTTGTCGAGGGGAGCATTCGCCTGCGCGATCACAAATTTATCTTCTTCGTAGGCCGAAAGATATTCGATTTTTTCTGTCACCCTGCCGTTCGAGACCTTGCGGTACGGCGTTTCCAGAAACCCGAACTTGTTGATTTTTGCATATGTGCTCAGCGACGCCATGAGTCCGATGTTGGGTCCTTCCGGTGTCTCCACCGGGCAGATTCGGCCGTAGTGGGTCGGGTGCACGTCGCGCACCTCGAAGCCCGCTCGTTCTCTGCTCAGGCCGCCGGGTCCAAGCGCGCTAAGCCTGCGTTTGTGCGTCAGTTCGGCCAACGGATTGGTCTGGTCCATGAAGTGTGACAATTGGCTGCGGCCGAAGAAATCTTTTATGACGGCGCTCACCGGTTTCGGATTGATGAGACTTTGGGGCGTGACCGCATCCATCTCCTGGAAATTCATCCGCTCCTTGATGGTCCGCTCCATCCTGACCAAGCCGATACGGATTTGGTTCGCCAGCAATTCGCCGACGGAGCGCACGCGACGATTTCCGAGATGGTCGATATCGTCGATTTGGCCTTTGCCGTTTTTGAGCTTAATGAGGTATCTGAATGTCTCGATGACGTCTTCCGGCCGCAACGTGAGCGTTTCCATGGGGATGTCGAGGTCCAGTTTTCTGTTTATCTTGTATCGGCCGACCGGAGAGAGGTTGTACCTTGACGGATCGAAAAATGTTTTCTCGAAAAGCGTCTTCGCCGTGTTCACGGTGGCGGGGTCGCCGGGGCGTATCCGCCGATACACTTCTATGAGAGCCTCGGTCTTGGTCTTCACGTGGTCGGCGTCGAGAGTCTTGAGGAGAGCCATTGTCTCGTTTGGCGACTCGAATTTGAGCAACGTTATTTCTTTGATTCCCCGCTCTTGAAAGATCGACAACAGCCGTTTCGTGATTTTTTCGCGGCACGCGGCGATCACTTCACCGGTCGCTTCGTCCACAACGTCTCTTGCCAGGATCCGATCAACAAGAGCATCTATGTCGATCCGCGACCCCTCCGTCATGGCCTTGACCTGACCGAGCCTCACCTGTTCGAATTCATAGAACAGATTCAGCATTTCATCGTCGGCTTCGTATCCCAGCCCCCTCAGGAAGGCCGTTGCCACAATTCGAGTGCGTCGGTCGATGTGCATGTAGAGTATGTCGTTTATGTCGAATTCGAATTCCACCCAGGCTCCCCGGTAGGGTATTATCCTGCCCGACAGGAGCATGCGACCGCTCGGATGCTGTTTTTCCTCGAAGCATACGCCCGGCGATCGATGCAACTGGCTCACGACCACCCGCTCGGCGCCGTTGATTATGAATGTCCCCTTCTCGGTCATCAGGGGCAACTCTCCGACGAACACGTCCTGCTCTTTTATTGCGATCGGCTGTTTGTTGCCGCTGGGGTCCTCCTCGTAAAGAACGAGCCGGATTTTTGCCTTCAAGGACGCGGCAAATGTCATTCCCCGCTTTTGGCATTCGACGACGGAATATTTCGGCGGACTCAGCGAGTAACTGACAAATTCCAGCGACGAAAGACCGTCGTGAGAGACGATAGGGAAAACATCCATGAAGACGGCCTGCAACCCGTCGTTCTCGCGGCTTTCGGGCGCCTTGTCCATCTGGAGGAAATTATCATAGGACTGCCGCTGAATCTCGATGAGGTCCGGCAGTTCTATGATCTCGGGATACTTTGCAAAAGAATATCGTTCTTTTTGCGCGGTTTTTTTGGACGCCATAAGTTAATCCCTCGAATGGAGTTAATTGTGTGAAAGGGGGAAGAAACGAGTGCTTTGAGTTCGAACCATTCAGAGCAAGGAATCTCGAAGTCTGAAGACTGATTACGCAAATCAGAATTTTATCACCAAAAATATTGTTTGTCAAGCTTTTTTGACAACTTTAACAGTTTTTTTATTTTTCGCCGGTCGGGGGCACCCTTTGCGGAATAATTGCGGGGAACCGACATTTCGCTCGGGCGCGGCGGCGCCCGGCTTTCATGCAGCTAACGAGAAAGAGCGCGGTACAGGCGGCTGGTTCCTTTGACGGCGTCCATTAGTGGGAGTCGGCGTCGGTGAGCCCGAGGTAGCGCAGAAAATCTTGCTCGTCG
>CAYVQZ010000088.1:0-13019 GCA_964453435.1 uncultured bacterium | reverse complement strand
CTAACAAATATCGGCATCAGGCGCAGACAGCACTTTGCCGCTGCAAGGCGGCGGGGTCCCGCACTGCGAAAGGCCAAGTTCATGAATTCCGGGCACTGCTGTCAAAAGAGAATTCTCGGTGTCTTGGGCGACGGGAAAGCCGCACTAACGACGGACGCAGAGGATGACGCCGAGCTCCGGGTCAAAGTTCAGGAACTGAAAACTCTGTTCGAACGTGTCGATGAGAGGCTGATTGAGCCAGTCATGGCCGGTAATCAAAAGCCAAACAGGTCGGCCCGGCCGGCTTTCAACGAGGGCGCGCGCCATCACCGCCAATGCGTCATGCCTTAATTGTTCTTCCGATAAGCTGAAATCGATCCAACCGGGATGGTCGCGCATGGAGAGCGGGTAGGCGATTATTCGGAAATGTCCCCCCTCGCGTCTCGCGTAATATTCAACCGGCAGCAACCGAAGCCCGACCACAACAACCACATCGGCATCTTCGGCGTTTTGTCTCAGATATTTCACGGATTCTTTGTCAAATGCCGGTGTCGGGGTCGAATAATACTTATAGAGCGAATATGTTGCAAGAAGCGCTAAAACCGCGAGTCCGAGGGGGGCATATCTGCGTAGCTTACGGACGCCAAAGGCTATGAACGCCGCAAAGAACGGGTACGCGACGAGCTCGTACCGTCCCACAAGGTAAACCGGTTTGACGAATGAAATTGCGAAAAGCATCAGCAGGGGCAAAAACAAATGGAGCAAAACATAAACCTTTCTGGCCTTCAGGTCTTCCGTCTTGACCAGCGTTGCCTTATCTTTCCATGGCAGAACTGCCGAGACGGCCAGCAGCAGGAACACCGCGGCTGACACGATTCTGAACGGTGATTCGTGGGCGAACGGGAGGTATTCGGGATAATTCCCGCCGACGCCGAAGCATTCCAGCGTCTTCGGTATCGCAAGCGCGGGCGGTGTCGCACTCCACCACCGGGCAACCCACAGCCCTGCCTGGCGCATCTGTCCGGGAACGAATGGCGCCCATGGAAGAAACGCGAGCACGACGACAGACTGGCAGAGCAGAAGCCTGCGGAGCAAATGGCGGTATCGTTGCTCCAACAGCAAGAATACGGCGCCGACCGGCACGAGAAGCCAGCCAAAGATATGGGTGTACACAATGCAAATTGCGGCAACCGTATATCCCCGCCAGTAGCGTTTCTTATCGCTGTTTGTCAACGCCAACCAGAGAAAGCCTGCCATAAGGGTGGAAAAAAAAGCTTCCATGATATACATGCGCGCCTCTTGGGAGTAATTGATATGGAGAGGCGCAATGGCAGCAAGAAACATTGCCGCCATGCCCGTCCGCCTGTCGAACAGGACCGCGCCAAGCCAATAAATGGCAAGCAAGGAGGCGGCTCCGAAAAGGACGGATATGCTGCGGAGGGATAGCTCCGACTCCCCGAAAACACTCTTCCATGCGAGCGCCAGCGAGAAATAGAGCGGGGGATGACCGTCAGCCCTGAGATTCGAGACCATCTCGCGCGCCGAATTTCCCGCCGTGGCTATCGAGTGAACTTCATCAAGCCACAACTGGTCTGTTCCAAGCATCCACAGCCGGAGCGCTATCCCGGTTCCCAGAACCAACACGAATACCGTTCGGGCGGAAATCGAAATTCTGTCGGACAAATAGAAAGCTTCAAGCGGGCTGGTCTTCACGCCCGATATTCTAGCAGACAACTTCGGAAGAGAGTCAAGCGCAAAACGAGCGGCCCCGCGTGAAGGCTTCAATCTCAAGGGTATCCGAGAGAAAATCGCCGGGATTTCTTGTGTGACATTTTCGAATTTCTGCCCGAATGGGAATGACAGCGTAACCATGGTCAAGACGCATCGATCGCACAGAAGAGGTCGCCGGGTCGCCCGCCGAGCTCTCCTGCCGGCCGACGCATCATAATCCGGTCCGGAAAGCCGATAGCGCAGTCGCCGATTGCGCGTTATACTCCAATGCGTCCCGAAACCGAAAAAGGAGGGAGCCATGAAGCTGCAGGAAAAACTGGATGCAACCAAGAAGAACTTTGAAAAGCAAGCGCCATCGGAGTCCCTGGAGACCATGCACCGCGCAACCAACGACCTTCGGACCTCGGGAATAATGGACCGGGCCGTCAAGGTGGGAGACAAAGCCCCTGATTTCGCTCTGAAAAACACGAGCGGTCAACAGGTCTCACTGCACCAACTCCTCGCAAAGGGACCGGTGGTCCTGAGCTTCTACCGGGGCCGCTGGTGACCATACTGCAACGCAGAGCTGGAAGCTCTGGCAGAAACGGCCTCGGAGATAAAGAACATCGGGGCCTCGCTTGTTCTTATCGCTCCGCAACTGGAAAAGCACAATCGAGCCATCAAAGAGGAGAAGGGACTGGATGCGGATATCCTCAGTGATCCCGGAAACGAGGTGGCTGAGCGATACGGGATTCGGTTCAAGCTGCCCGATGACCTCATCAAGGTGTACCGGCAATTCAAGATAAACCTCGATGAGTATAACGAAGACGATTCCTGGACACTTCCCATGCCGGCCCGGCTCATCATTGACACCGACGGCGTCATTCGCTATGCGGAGATAAATCCGGACTACACGGTCCGGCCCGAGCCCGACGACACCATAGCCGCATTAAAGAAGATTGTCTGAATGAAGCTGTTGCTGAAGCCGAACTCATGGCGAGGGTTTTGAGGTATCGGAAGACCGGAGGCTTTTGGATATTCGCTCGGGGGACAGTTTCTCTTAACCTTTTTTTATTATTGCAGCATCGACTGCAAGCCAGCCTGAACTCTTTTGAGGTTGTCCCCCATGAATCGGGTCAAAAGGTCCTTTGCTTTTTGAGGGTTACCGTTCGAGAACAGGGATTCCGCCTCCGCCTCGACCTGCCCGCTCATCTCCAGAAACTCCGCCTCGAGCGCCGACCACGCCTTTTGGACGCGAGGGGTTCTTTTGGCGTAGTCTACGGCAACGTGTTCATCCAATTTCTTGAAGAGCCACCAGACCGAATTGTCCGAGAACCTGGCGCCGGCCCGCGTGAGCGCCTGCGGTATTTCGCCGTCAACGTAAAGCGGCATAAACACCCCGCAGCACGGCGTGCCAAAGCTCGCCCAATAAGTATCCAGGCGGTTCGTCCCTCTGAGATGCGCCACCATGCTCGCCGCCGTCGTGCCGACGGGGTCGGCATGCATGCAGATGGAGTAGCGCTTGCCGTCGTCCGGCTCTCGGCCCGGCGAAAATACGGTTCCGCTGTCGTAATGGTCGCGCAGAGTTCGCATCATGGTTGCCGGGGAAATCCTGCCGCGGTATTCTTCGAGCAGCAGACCCGACTGGCGGAGCCGTTCCTCGGAGATCACGGGGGGCACCATCTCGGTGCTGCGGTATGCGGCCGAAAAGTCGAACCGGCCTTCGCCATGCTCCCACCAGCCCTGCGAGAGCGCATGCTCGACGGCGTCGTCAGAGAGTCCGTCCCAATCGGAGTTGATGGCAATATGGTTCGAGACGCTCGCGGTTTCTCGAACCGCCTTCCACGCGTATTGGCGGCCGGATGTCTCGAGGATGAAGGCTTCGTTGTAGTCGGCGATGATAAATGAGTTGCAGTAGGGCATGTTGCCGTGCTCGGATCCCGAGCCGCCCTGGCCGAATTCCCGAAGAAGAGACGTCATGACCTCGAGCGCCTCTGGTGCAGTTCGCCCGCGTTCGAGGCCGAGGCGGACGAGGTCCATCCCGAGCAGTCCTTTTTCCGGAAGCGTCTCTTTGGTGAAGACGGCCTCATTGCCGACTGCGACCCCGCATTCGTTCATGCCGTGTTCGAGTCCCCACAGCCAATACGGTCTGGAGCCGATGAATGCAAGTGTTTCTCCGGGCTGGGGAATCTCGATGTATTGGCATTTGACCGTGGAGCCGGGCGGGTGTTTCGACCGGCGTCGCCGGATGAGCGGCTGGCTTTCGTCGGCAGGGCGGTCGCTGTTTTTCGCGAGTATGACGCTCGCGTCCGACGTGGCGCCCGAAAGGGCAACCAGCGTGTCACAGCCTGCGCAAGGACGAGTCAGAGACGGAGACGATGGATGGGTTGTCGGCAGCGAGTCGTGACTCATCTTTTCTTTTTGCCCGGACTCTATTCTCGGCCCGATTTCCTACTCTCTCAGCAGGTTCGTCGCGATAACAAGCCGCTGAATCTCCGAGGTGCCCTCGTAAATCTCGGTGATCTTGGCATCGCGAAAGTTGCGCTCGACGGGATACTCTTTGGAGTAGCCGTAGCCGCCGTGAATCTGAACGGCCTTCGTCGCGGTCTTCATGGCTGTCTCGGAAGCGAAGAGCTTCGCCATGGCCGCCTGTTGCGAGTACCGCTGCTTCGCGCTCTGGAGATATGCGGCGCGATAGGTCAACAGGCGCGCGGCGTCGATTTCTGTCGCCATGTCCGCAAGCATCCATTGGATTGCCTGGAACTTCGCAATCGGCTGGCCGAACTGTTCCCTCTGAAGCGCGTATTTGCACGACTGCTCCATTGCTCCGCGGGCAATTCCGACGGCCTGAGCGGCGATTCCGATGCGGCCGCCGTCCAGCGTCTGCAGAGCAATTTTGAATCCTTGACCCAATTGGCCTAAAAGCTGGTCTTTCGGAATGCGGCAATCTTCGAAAATGAGTTCCGCCGTTCCGGAGGCGTTCAGGCCGAGTTTCTTCTCCACCTTGCCGATAGAGAAGCCGGGCGTATCCTTTTCGACGATGAACGCGCTGATGCCTCTCGACCCTTTTTCCTTGTCAGTCACCGCGAAAACGACGGCGATGTCGGCGTGCGTTGCGTTTGTGATGAAGACTTTCGAGCCGTTCAGAACCCATTCATCGCCCTGCAGGACCGCGGTCGTTTTCTGGGCGGCGGCATCGGAGCCGGCGCCCGGCTCTGTCAGGCCGAAGCATCCGATCTTTTCGCCGGAAGCCATAGAGGCGAGCACCTTCTTTTTCTGCTCCTCGGTTCCGTTTGCCAGCACGGGCGCGCATGCAAGCGAGTTGTTCGCCGACATCACGACTCCCGTATTTGCGCAGACAACCGAGATTTCCTCGAGCGCGACTGCGTAGCAAACGTAGTCCATGCCCGCTCCGCCGTATTCCTCCGGAACGGCAATGCCCATTAGCCCGAGTTCACCCATCTTTTTGGCGAGGTCGGTGGGAAAGCGGTGGGTCTCGTCGAGTTCGGCCGCGACGGGCGCCACTTCCTTCTCGGCGAAATTTCGCGCCATCTCCCGGATCATTCGTTGCTCTTCGTTCAGTTCAAAATCCATTTTGGATGCCTCCAATAGCCCTGTTCACGAATTTTCAGGTCATGTTTTCCGCTCTTCGAGCCATCATCGCGGAGATTCACCGCTCCACCATCACCGCAACCGCCTCGCCTCCGCCGATGCACAGCGTGGCCAACCCTTTTTTCGCGTTCCTGTGCTTCATTGCGTACAGCAACGTCACCAAAATACGCGCGCCGCTGGCGCCGATCGGGTGGCCCAGGGCCACCGCGCCGCCGTTCACGTTCACTTTCGAGGTGTCGAGTTTGAAGGTCTCGTTCGCCGCCAGCGTGACGACCGCGAACGCCTCGTTGATCTCGAACAGGTCAATCTCCTCCGGCTTGGCCCCCGTTTTCTCGAAAAGTTTCTTCATGGCCTCGGCGGGAGCGATCGTGAACCATTCCGGCTCCCGGCTGGCTGATGTGTACGCAATAATCTTTGCGAGAGGTTCGAGACCTTTCTTCTTCGCCGCGGCCGCCGACATCACAACCACCGCGGCCGCGCCGTCGTTGATAGACGAGGCGTTCGCGGCGGTGACCGTGCCACCATCCTTCTTGAACGCAGGCGGCAGTTTCGGTATCTTGTCGAGCTTGGCCCGGCCCGGCCCCTCGTCATCGCTCACTATGACAGAGTCTCCCTTTCTCTGCGGTATGCTGACAGGAACTATTTCCTCCTTGAACAATCCGTCTTTCTGCGCTTTCTGCGCGCGGGTGTAACTCTCGATAGCGAATTCGTCCTGTTTTTCGCGGGTGTAGTTGTACTTCTCGGCGCACATCTCGGCGGCGAAGCCCATGTGAAAATCGTTGTAGACATCCCACAGGCCGTCCTTGACCATCAGGTCGTATATCTTGCCGTCGCCCATCCTGTAACCGCTGCGGGCTTTGTCGAGAGCATAGGGAGCTCGCGTCATGCTCTCCATGCCGCCGGCCACTATTACCTCGGCTTCCCCCAACCGTATCGCATCGAATGCGAGCATCACCGATTTCAAGCCCGAGCCGCACACTTTGTTTATCGTCATGCAGTCGACGGACTTCGGAAGTCCCGCTCCCAAAGCGGCTTGTCTCGCCGGGGCCTGACCCAGGCCGGCAGGAAGCACGCAGCCCATGATGCACTGGTCGACCTCTTCGGGCGACAGCGCCGCTCTCTTTATCGCTTCCTCTATAACTATGCTCCCCAGGCGTGTCGCGGGAACCTCGGAGAGCGAACCCTGGAAGTTTCCCACCGGCGTGCGCGCGGCGCTGACAATAACGACATCCCTCATGGCTGGTTCTCCTGTGTCTCAAGTGTAATCGCGTTTTCGAGTTAGGCGGGGTGCGAGTCGGCAGGGCGCCGAACGGGCTGTATTCTAACAAAATCGACGCATTGTGTCAATTTGATATTTGAAATCAGCCAAATTTCTTCTTGTCGGAACCGGCGCTTATATGCTTAAATAGCCCGGTCAAGCGGCCGTTCCGTGATTTCGAAGATGAAAGGCGCAGGGCGCTCAAATTTCAAGGTGACCCCTCATGCTGCAAACGACTCTTTCGGTGCTGGGTTACATTGCTGTCTGCCTGGCGATGCTGGTCGGGCTCATCCTTACGCCGCTCGGGCTGCCCGGTAACTGGCTCATCCTGGGATGCGCGCTCGTCTATGGCTTTGCGACCCAGTGGGTGAAATTCGGCCTCGGCTTCGTGGGAATACTCGCGGTCGCCGCGCTTGTGGGTGAGGTTATCGAGGCGCTGGCCTCGGCCGTGGGAGCGAAAAGATACGGGGCGTCTGCGGGAGGTTCGGTGGCCGCGATCGTCGGCTCAATCGTTGGGGCGGTAATCGGCTCCGGCATTGCGCCCATCCTGGGGACAATAGTCGGCGCGTTCGCCGGCGCGTTCGGCGGCGCCTTCCTTTATGAATACGTCCGGCTGAACGACACCCAAAAAGCGATGCAAGCCGGACTGGGGGCCTTTCTGGGAAAAACGGCGGCCACGATTATAAAGGAACTAATCGGCGTGATGATGGTCGCTCTCATCGTTTACCAGTTCTTTGCCTGACCTCCTCCCGCTCAGACATCTCAACCATTGCCGACCAACTCGACACAGGTCGCCTCGGGCGGGCACAGAAATCGGAACCGGGTCCATTTTCCCGTGCCGATTCCGTTATTTATGTGGAACGGCGTGCCCTCCATCTCGAACACTCCCGACGCGAACTCCCTCTTCAAACTCGAACGCGTGATGACAGCGCCGAGGAACGGCAAACGCACCTGGCCGCCGTGGGAATGACCGGCGAAGACCGCATCGAAACGGCGAGCGGCCAGCTCCTCGGGACTCTCGATGCTGTGTGTCAGCAGAATTCTGAAAGCGTCGCCCGGCACGCCCTCGAGAGCTTTTCCGAAATCGTCCAGCCCCGCAAATATGTCGCCCACGCCGACAAACCACAAATCGGTCTTGTCCCCGAGACCCAGGCGGCAGGATTCATTTTCAAGGCACACGACGCCTGCGAGTTCCAGCTTGTTCCGGAACCGCTCGAAATCATTGGCCGCGCCTTTCCTGTACCCCCCCAGCGAGAGGTCCCTGACTACGTTCCAGAGCCGCGTGTCCCAATGGTCGTGCGCTCCGAAAACCACGAAAACTCCGTAGCGCGCACGGAATCCGCCCAGTATCTCGACACAGCACTCGATACCCGAGTCATCCTCGATGATGTCGCCGGTAACAAGGACGAGGTCGACCGGACGAGCGTGCAGGCCGCGCAGAAACTCAATCTTGGTTCGCTCATGCGCCATCAGATGCAGGTCGGAAATGTGGAGGATTTCGAGCGGCTGCGGAAGTTTTCTTTTGATTTCCACTCTGGCACGCGTTGTCCGGAACCGTGTCGGCTCGATATAAAGAGCGTAGGCGGTCACTGCCAATGAGAGCAAAACGGCGATTGTTACGATTATTGCCACTTCTTTGTCACCTTCGTCCCGTGCTTTTCCTCTTATTGCAGGAAACCAACGTTCTATAGCACATCTTCTTTCTTCCCGTCAACTGCGGGGACACTCTCCGCGTCCGGAATGAACGGTCGCCGGAGTGCCCGCTTTTTCCTGCTTTTTCCTTGCGCAACGGCCTTTTGCTGTTGTATAATGACCTTGTTCAAAGAAAATGCGACGAGTGCGCAGGACAACCGGAACGGGCAAATGTCGGGCCGAAACACCCCAATGAGCGTGTCCCACGATTGATTCTGAAGGTTGTTCGCTTCGGGGACAGTCGCGATTCTATCCCGCGAATGCGCGGGACTTCGTGCCCGTAAATCTGGGACAGTCCCCTTCGCTGGGTAATCGTGAGACAGACTCCAATGTGATTTGAACCAGCCTCTCGCATTCTGAAACGTGGTATACCGCAAAGAAAGAGTCCTCGTTATTTGTTGTCGAAGGGGAGATTTGTGTCGGAATTTATCAGGGAGAACAAAGTGACAATGGCGAAAGTACGTATTAACGGACGGGAGCTGCTTGCGAACAGCGAGTTGACCATTCTGGAGGTGTGCAGGGAAAACGGCATCCGTATCCCCACACTCTGTCACGACGAACAGCTCGAGCCAATCGGGTCCTGCCAGTTGTGCGTCGTGGACTTGAAGGGGCACGGGCTCGTAACCGCGTGCAACACGCGGGTCGCGGACGGGATGGACATCGAGACCAGAAACGAGGAGGTCATCGCCGCCCGCAAGCGCAGCCTGGAGATGCTCCTTGCCGAGCATTACGGCGACTGCCTCGCCCCCTGCCAGAAGGCTTGTCCGGCGGGAATCGACATCCAGGGCTATCTGGCGCTTATCGCAAGAGGAGCCTATAAAGAGGCGGTAGAATTGATCAAGGAACGGCTTCCGCTGCCCGCAATCATCGGGCGCGTGTGCCCCCACCCTTGCGAGACGGCCTGCCGCAGAGGTCTCGTCGACGACCCGATTCCCATTTGCGCATTGAAGCGGTTCGCGGCGGACCAGGAGAGGTCTGCTGCGGAACGGCTCGTTCCGGAAGTCAAGCCGAGCACGGGCAAGAAGGTGGCCATAGTCGGCTCGGGGCCCGCCGGCTTGTCCGCAGCGTATTATCTCTGCAGGGAAGGGCACGCGGTGACTCTGTTCGAGGCGCTGCCGAAGCCGGGAGGCATGCTGCGTTACGGGATACCGGATTATCGCTTGCCGCAGGAAGTTCTCGATGACGAGATTAATTCCATCGTGAACATGGGGGCGGAAATCAGGACCGGCCAGGCGATGGGAAGAGATTTCACAATCGACGGCCTCCTCAAAGACGGTTACGACGCGGTTTTCCTCGCCATCGGCGCTCACAAGAGTTCCACCATGCGCGTCGAAGGAGAAGACTTCGAAGGCGTCTATCCGGGTACCAACTTCCTGAGAGCGGTCGTTATGGGTGAGCCCGTCGACATCGGAAAACGCGTCGCGGTCATCGGCGGCGGCAACACCGCCATCGACGCCGCGCGCACCTCGCTCCGGCTTGGAGCCGACGAGGTCACCATCGTGTACCGGCGCTCGCGCAACGAGATGCCCGCGACCGACTGGGAAGTCGAAGAAGCCGAAGAAGAGGGCGTCAAGCTCCACTTTCTGGCCGCTCCCGTCAGAATTCTCGGCGATAACGGAAAGGTCAAGGCAATCGAATGCACCAAGATGGAACTCGGCGAGCCGGACGAGAGCGGACGCCGCAGGCCGCAACCGGTCAAGGGTTCCGAATTCATCATCGAGGTCGACTCGGTTATTGCGGCGATCGGCCAGAGACCGGAACTCGCGCCCATCGAGGACCTCGCCGAGATTGCGAAAAAATGGGGAAACATCGTTGCCGACACCGACACGCTCGTGACCGATATGAAGGGCGTGTTCGCCGGCGGCGACTGCGTGACCGGCGCCGCCACCGCCGTTGAGGCGATTGCCGCCGGGCGCAGGGCGGCTATGGCCGTCATGCGCTACCTGAAAGGCGAACCGCTCGCGCTGACCGAAATCCCGTTCGAGATCAGCCGGGGCGAACTCTACGAGGTCAAGGAACACGACTTCGGCAGGGAACTCGCCGCAACGGAAAAACAACCGCGTCAGAAAATGCCTGCGCTTCCGCCGGAAGAACGGATCGCGGATTTCCGGCAGGTCGAACTCGGATACAGCGAGGAGGTGGCTCGTGCCGAGGCCGCGCGCTGTCTCGAATGCGGCTGCAAGGCGCAACACCATTGCGACCTTCGCGACCTGGCGACCGAGTACAACATTGAATCGATGAAGTCGTCGCAGGAAGTCCCGCTCTATCCTCGCGACCTGGACCACCCGTTCATCGAACGCGACCCCAACAAGTGTATCGCATGCGGGCGCTGCGTGCGCATATGCCAGGACGTGCAGGGTATCGGGGCGCTCAGCCTCGATTACCGCATCACGTCAACGGGGGGAACCGGGCCGCTTCTCGAAACCACCTGCGTCTCGTGCGGCCTGTGCGTCGCCAGTTGTCCGGTGGGCGCGCTCGAACCGAAGAAATATTTGAACCCGTCGCACGAAATCAAGACCGTTTGCCCGTATTGCGGCGTCGGCTGCGGCATCTATCTGGGTGTGCGCGGCGACACGGTCGTCAGCGCGCGGGGCGACGTCGATAATCCCTCCAACAAAGGCAACCTCTGTGTCAAGGGCCAATTCGGACACGAGTTCATTCATCATCCCGAGCGCCTGCGAGCGCCGCTTGTCAGGAAGAACGGAGCGTTCATCGAGGTTTCGTGGGACGAGGCGCTCGCGCTGGTCGCCAAGAAACTCGGTCAGTACAAGGGCGACCGGTTCGCCGCGCTCTCATCGGCTCGATGCACGAATGAAGAGAACTATCTCTTCCAAAAATTTGCAAGGGGGGTGATGGGCACAAATAATATCGACCATTGTGCCCGTCTCTGACACAGCCCCACCGTGGCCGGTCTGGTCACAGCATTCGGAAGCGGCGCCATGACCAATTCCATCAACGAAATCGAGTCCGCCGCCTGCATCTTCTCGATTGGCTCGAACACGACGGCGAGTCATCCCGTCATCGGGCTTCGCGTGAAGAAGGCGGTGAGGAACGGCGCCAAACTCATCGTCGCGAATCCGAGAAAGATCGACCTCGCGCGCTTCGCCCACATATGGCTGCGACAGCGCCCGGGGACCGATGTGCCTCTGCTCATGGGCATGATGCGAGTGATGCTCGACGAAGGCCTGTTCGACGAGAAATTCGTCAAAGACCGCTGCGAAAACTTCGAAGCGTTCAAAGAATCGGTGCTCTCGTATGACCTTGACAAGGTCGAGCAAATCACCGGGGCGCCGCAAGAGAAAATCGCCGAAGCCGCGCGGGTCTACGCCGGCAACAGTCCCGGCACTATACTCTATGCGATGGGCATCACCCAGCACACGCACGGGACTGACAATGTGCTCGCAATCGCGAACATTGCGATGCTGACCGGCAACATCGGGAAAGAATCTTCCGGCGTCAACCCGCTGCGCGGACAGAACAACGTGCAGGGCGCGTGCGACATGGGCGCGCTTCCGCCGGTTCTTCCCGGCTACCAGCAGGTCGGCGACCCCGTCATCCGCGATAAATTCGCGAAAGCATGGAACTGCGAGCTTTCCGAAAAGCCCGGTCTCACCGTCGTCGAGATGATGAACGCCGCAGTCGACGGCAAGGTCCGCGCCATGTATGTAATGGGCGAAAACCCCATGTTGTCCGACCCCGATCTCAACCACGTTCGCGAGGCGCTCGAATCGCTCGATTTCCTCGTGGTGCAGGACATTTTCCTGAATGAGACGGCCCAGCTCGCCGACGTGGTTCTGCCCGCCGTTTCGTTCGCCGAGAAAGACGGCACATTCACGAACACGGAGCGGCGCGTCCAGAGAGTCAGACAGGCGATACGGCCCATCGGCGACGCTAAGCCCGACTGGTGGATTATCAGCCAGATTGCCGCCCGCATGGGAGCAAAAGGTTTTTCATACGACTCGCCAAAGGAGATATTCGAAGAATCGGCGGGCCTCACGCCGCAGTATGCCGGAATCACGTATGACCGACTAGACGAGACAGGCCTGCAGTGGCCGTGTCCGACGAAAGACCATCCCGGGACGGTGTTTCTCCATGCCGGCAAGTTCAGCCGCGGCAAGGGCAAGTTCACGCCGCTCGAATACAGGCCGCCCGCCGAAACACCGGACGACGAGTATCCGCTGGTGCTCACAACCGAGCGCAGTCTCTACCACTACCATACAGGCACGATGACTCGGCGCGTTCCCGGACTGAACGTGATGAGGAAGGAAGAACTCGTCGAGATGAACCCGAAAGACGCCGAAGCGCTCGGCATCGCCGACGGCGACATGGTGCGTGTCACGTCGCGGCGCGGTGAGGTGACCGCGCACGCCAGGGTGACGGCCGACTCGGCGCCGGGCGAGATCTCGATGACGTTCCATTTCTCGGAGAGTCCGACCAACGCGCTCACCAACCCGGCGCTCGACCCTGTGGCCAAGATACCGGAATACAAGGTCTGCGCCGTGCGTGTCATGAAGCTCGAACCGGCCGACACGGCAACATCATAACCTCGGATAATTATAAAAGAGGGGGCGAACGGTATGTTCGCCCCCTCTCGTTCTTTGCCGGTGTCACGCAACCGGGAAAATGATGTCCCACGGTTGGAATGGCAAAAGGGACCTAAAAAAACGGCTTTGAGGAATGCCCCACAAGAGTGTGTCCCATGATTCATGACGCAAGTTGTTTGCCTCGGGGACAGTCCCCTTCGCCGGGCAATCGCGGGACAGTCTCA
>CAYVQZ010000087.1:0-13706 GCA_964453435.1 uncultured bacterium | reverse complement strand
GAAAATGCCGGGCATGGACGGCAATGAAACGCTGCGGGAACTGAAAATCATCAAACCCGCCTTGCCCGTGATCATGCTGACGGCTCACGGAACGATACACTCGGCGCTCGAGAGTTGGCGCGATGAGGTCTACGCGTATCTGACCAAGCCGTATGACATGGACTTGCTTGCCGACAAGATTCGGGAGGCGTTTGCCAACAAAAAAGGCATCGACGGAGCGCTGTGGTACTCCGTGTGGAAAGAGGAACAGCCGCCGGATTGAGGCAGGCAACCCGAATGAAGACGCTCGGGCGAATCCGAGGCAAAATGAAGGGATGTGCGGTATGGAAACATCCGACCCCATTAAAGTGTTGCTTGTGGACGACGAAGACCGGTTCCGCCAGACTACCGCCGGCGTGCTGAAAAAGCGCGGCTTCAACGTCTTCACCGCGTCGAACGGTGTGGACGCAATCGAGCGCATAAAGAAGGACGATTTTGATGTTGTGATTCTCGACATCAAAATGCCCGACATGGACGGGCACCGAACTTTGCGTGAAATACGAAAACTCAAGTCGGAGGCCAGGGTTATTATGCTCACCGCTTTCGGCTCAATGGATTCGGCGCTGGAAGCCCTGCGGGATGAGGTGTTCGCATATCTGAGTAAACCCTGTGACATCGAGCTGCTTGCTCTCCGAATACGAGAGGCGGTCGGCATGAAATCGACCGCCTGCCGCTGGCAGCCCGATGAAGCCGAGGGGGAAAAAGGTTAGCCGGCGGTGAATCGCGCGGATGAGCGCCCCCGAAAGTCGGCGCCGGGAAGGGGAGATCACTATGGAAAACACCAAGCCAATCGCGGTTTTGCTCGTCGATGACGAAGACCGGTTCCGTGTCACCACGGCCGCAACGCTCAAAAGGCGAGGCTTCGAGGTTCACGCCGCCTCAAGCGGGGAGGAGGCCATCGAAGAGTTACAGGAAAAGGACATCGACGTTGTCGTGCTGGACATCAAGATGCCGGGCATGAACGGGAACGATGCGCTGCATGAGATCAAAAAGCTGAAACCCGACGTCGAGGTGGTCATGCTCACAGGGTATGGCTCGATGGACTCCGTTATGGCCGGGCGCCGCGAAGGGGTATTCGCGTACCTGACAAAACCTTGCGCCATCGATTTCCTGGCGCTGCGGCTTCGCGAAGCATACGCAAAAAAGGCCGGTATCGTCGGAAAGGTGCGCCGCGTCAAAGATATCATGGTTCCTCTATCGGCGTTCGCGAGCACAATCCGCGAAGACCAGACGGTGGCCGAAGCCGTGGACACGATATTCGAAATGTACGCGGCTGCCAAGGGTCAAGCTGCTCTGCACAGGTTCATTCTCGTTACAGACAGCCGGGAACGGCCCGTGGGCGTAATCAGTTTCACCGACCTCCTGGTCGGGCTCTACTCTCCCTATGCGGATGTTCTGAACGATAGCTCGAGACGGGCGGAGTTTCAAGATGTCAATCCGCCCGATTATCTCGGCGATTTCGCCTCGATGGTTCGCGACATGTCACGGAAGAGGGTGCGGGACCTGATGAAGGAAAAACCTCCGACGATCAGCCAGAATGCCGACCTCATCGAGGCCTCAAACAAACTCCTTTCTCAGAAAGTTCAAAGCCTGCTGGTTCTCGATGACCACACTCCTGTCGGCGTGCTCCGCGATAAGGACATTTTTCTCGAAGTCGCGCACATCATAAAAAAGAGAGAATGGGAGGTCAAGGGGCCGGAATAATTTGCTAGGCAGGTGATTTTTTGCCTCAGCTGGGAAGAGCAAAAGTGTCTCATGGGCGCACAGTCACAGGACGGATTCGATGTGCCCTGAGCGAATGATTAGCAATTCGAATCATCGGGCATCGTCACCACGCGTGAAGGATGCGTCGGGTCGCTTCTTTCTTGAGCGCTCGCCCCGCGGCTGCGGGGCGAGCGCTCAGAGAGCCTCAGTTGACACTGCGCTATATACTTGCGTAAAATACACTTGCAAACATTCACCCCCCGGCCCGAAAAGGCGGAAAGTTACATAAGCACGATACGGGAAACCGATGTCCATCATTTCTATCTTCGGCGCGTCCTATTGCGACGCTGACCTGGTTGCCCGCCGCGTAGCCGACGCGCTTGGATACAAATACATTGACCAGGAGGTAGTGGACTGGGCTGCTCAGCGGTTCGATGTTGCCCCCGAAAAGCTCCTGCGCGCCATCAGAGGCTCGAGCTCCGTGTTGGAGAAATTCGTTCATGAAGGAAAGAAGCGCTTCGCCTACCTCAAAGCGGCCATCGCCGAGCACGTCATGCAAGACAACGTTGTTTATCACGGCTTTCTTGGCCACTTCTTGAACAGGGATATTTCCCATGTGCTGAAGGTCTGCCTCTTCGCAAATCGCGATTTCAGGGTTGCCAAGGCGGCGGAAGCCGAGGGCCTGTCAATCAAACGCGCGCTCAAGAAGATACGGAAATACGACGACGAATGCAGAAGGTTCACCCGGCGCCTGTTCGACCTCGACCCCTGGGAGGAGGAATTATACGATATCAGGATTCCGATGGATTCCACGTCGGTCGATGACGCCGTCAAATTGATTTGCGAGCGCGCCCGCGATGAGGCGTTTCAGGCAACCCCGTTATCGCAAAGGGCAATGGAAGAATTCGCGTTTGCGGCGAAAGTCAATATTGCGCTGGCCGAACACGGCCACGATGCCGATGTGCTGTCCGAACACGGCCATATCACCATTTTCCTGAACACGACGCCTTCCAGGCCGGACCGCTTGAAAGACGAGCTTTTCGAAATCGCCAGCAAGGTGGACGGCGTAAAAAGCGTGAACGTGCTGGTGAAACCGGAATATGAACAGGAGCTCCGGGAGCCGGCGGCCGACCAGCCTTCTAAGGTGCTCCTGGTGGATGACGAAAGAGAGTTCGTCCAGACTCTGTCTGTCCGGCTTCAAATGAGAGACCTCAGTTCCGCCGTGGCCTACGACGGCGAAGAGGCGCTATCCTATGTTGAACAGGAAGAACCCGAGGTGATGATACTTGACCTTCGCATGCCGGGAATCGACGGAGTGGAGGTGCTTCGCCGCGTCAAAAAAACGCACCCGAACGTCGAAGTCATAATACTCACGGGTCACGGAACGGAGAAGGACGAGGCTTTGACGAGAGAGATGGGCGCATTTGCTTATTTGGAGAAACCCGTGGAAATCGACGAACTCGCCAGGACTGTCAGGCAGGCCTACGAGAAGATTAACAGGGAAAAAGCCGAACGACAGCGAAAAGAAAGGGCCGAAGAGGAACATGGCATCAGCTGATAGCAAAAAGAGAGAAGGGTCGGCGCCCTGGAAGTTTCTGCTCCGCTGGTTCACTCCCGTTGGCTGGAGAGAAGCCGAGGCCGACAAAAAGAAACGGTCCCGCTACGATCGTCTCTGGAGGTTCACGGTCCTGATTACGGCCGGTGTTTCGCTGACCCCCCTCATCATCATCGCGGGCTTCGATTATTATCAGTACAAGAAGGTTTTCATGGATGAACTCGTTCATCCGATTCTCAGGCTCACCTCCACGACCAAACGGTCCATGGAATTCTTCCTTGAAGAACGCCGGTCAGCCTTGGACTATATCATTCACGACAAATCATTCGAGGAACTGGCCGACCAGGAAAAACTTGCGGGAATATTCCAGAACATGAAGATGTCCTTCGGAGGTTTTGTGGATGTCGGCCTCATCGACTCGAGCGGAAAGCAGCGCTCATACGTCGGCCCCTACGAACTGCGCGGCATAAACTATCAGGACCAGGACTGGTTCCATGAAGTCGGATTGCGCGGGGTGTATGTGAGCGACGTATTCATGGGGTACAGAAGATTTCCCCATTTCGTGATTGCCGTGAAGTATGAAAAAGGCAACGGCAATTTTTATGTCCTCCGCTCTACAATCGATACCGAAGTGCTGAACCGCCAGATACTTTCACTCGGGTTGCGTCCCTCCAGCGACGCCTTTCTCATCAACCACGAGGGCGTGCTTCAAACCCCCTCGCGATACTATGGGAGGGTCCTGGATAAACTGCCCATACCTGTTCCCCATTTCTCCGACAGGCCCGAGGTGGAGGAGGTCCGCGATTCGGACGGCAATCCCTACATTATGGGATACGCGTATATTGAGCTTTCTCCGTTCATTTTCGTGGTGATCAAGGAGCGAGGAGCGCTTACGGAGGACTGGCTCGCTCTCAGAAGCAAGATGATGGGCTTTCTCGGGCTCAGCATGACAACGATAATCGTGCTCATCATGGGCACTTCGACGTATCTCGTCTCCCGCATTCGCGAGGCGGACCTCAGGCAGGCCAAAGCATTTCATCATATCGAATACACGAACAAGATGGCCTCCATCGGGCGCCTGGCGGCGGGAGTCGCGCACGAGGTCAACAACCCGCTGGCGATTATCAACGAAAAAGCGGGCTTGGCAAAAGACCTCGTGAACCTTTCGGACACATTTCCGCAAAAGGAGAAATTCCTGAGCATCATCGACTCGATACTCTCATCGGTGAATCGTTGCAGCACCATCACCCATCGACTTCTCGGATTTGCGAAGCGGATGGATATCAGGACCGAGACTATCGACCTCGAGTTGCTCATCAACGAGGTTCTCGGCTTCCTCGAAAAAGAGGCCAGCTATCGCAACATCGAGATCGCAGTGTCGGCTCCCGATAACCTTCCCCCGATAGCGGGCGACCGGGGCCAACTCCAGCAGGTGTTCCTGAATATAATCAACAATGCAATCGAGGAACTGCAGGGAGGCGGAAAGATCGATATCTCCATGCGGGAGTCACGCAACGGCGAGGTTTCCGTCTCGATAGCCGACAACGGGCGCGGCATTCCGGAGGACAGTCTGAAACATATTTTTGACCCGTTCTTCACAACCAAAGAGGGATACGGCACCGGATTGGGCCTGTCGATTACCTACGGCATCATCGAAAAACTGGGCGGCAAAATCAGCGTTGACAGTGTTGTCGGAAAGGGAACCAAATTCACGGTTTCCCTGCCGATAAACAAACCTCTCGGAACGGGAGCGCGACATGAACCCACTACGGGTGTTGCTGGTCGATGATGAAGAAGAGTTTGTTTCAACCGTGCGGGAACGGCTCGCCCTGAGAGACATCTCAGCCGATGGCGTCCTGAACGGGACCGACGCCCTGATATTCCTCCGCCAAAATCCATATGACGTGGTGGTGCTGGATGTCAGGATGCCCGGCATGGACGGGTTGAAGCTTCTCAAGGAAATCAGGAAAAATCACCCCGGAGTCCAGGTCATCCTGCTCACCGGCCGCGGCTCGGCCAAAGAGAGCGAAATCGGGCTTCGCGAGGGGGCGTTCGACTATCTGATAAAGCCGGTCAACATCGAAGAGTTGATTAAGAAAATGAGGGAGGCGGCCAATCGTTGAAGGAAGAATCGGACAGGGTGGAGGAGAAACATAAACTCCTGCGGCAAAAGGAACTGGCTTTCTTTGGAACTGTGACGGCAAGCCTTTCTCATGAAATCAACAATGCGGTCGCGATTATCGGTCAGCTCGCGGGACTTCTCGAAGACCTTCTCTGGGGAGTCAGACAGGGAAAGCCGATTGATGACGGCAAGCTCGAGGATGTGTCTGAAAAAATCTCGAATCAGGTGAAAAAGGGGCAGTCCCTCATAAAACGACTGAATCGATTTGCTCATAGCGTGGACGAGCCGGTGAAAGAATTCGACCTCCGGGAGATGCTCGAGTTCATAAGCGTCATCGCTGAACGATTTGCATTCCTGAAGGGGGCAAAGCTCGAACCCGCCTTGCAGAAAGAATCTCTGATGGTCACGAGCAGCCCGTTCAGCTTGCAACAGGCTGTCTTCATCTGTATCGAAATGGCTCTCTCGGCGTCGGGAAAGAACGAGGTCGTCAAGGTTGCTCTTGAACGGATTGGCGAGAGTGTCCGGGTTTCAATAACCACTTCGCCCATCCCCAAAACCGACGAAGTTGATTCCAAACTTGCCCTCCTTTCCCTCCTGATGGACCGACTGGGGGGACAGGTGGAATGGACGTCAGTCGACGAACGAGATGCTTTAGTCCTTTCCATACCCCGGTCAATTCCCGTCGAACCGGGCGGACATTGACCAAGAACTGTCAGCCCCCGTCGGAATCTTAGGAAATATACTAACGGGGTCGATGAAATGAAGGAGGTCGCCCATGGCGGAGGGCAAGGTTCTCTTAGTTGATGATGAACAGGAATTTGTTCAAGTCTTGTCCGAAAGGATGGAGGCCAGGGGTGATTCCGCATGCCCGACGCTAAAAAATAGTCTCCAACGATGTTATGAACTTCACATCGTTGTTTTCCACGTCTTCTTCGGGGTCGCTGTCATAATCGTCAATAAGGCTCACCTTGAGGAACCACCGCTCCTGGACCGGTGTCCTGAGCGAACTCTCGAGCTTCGCCCTGTATTCCCCGAAATCGCCGAGACTGGGAAACAGCGTGAACGCCGTCGTGAGAAGAACATTCTCATATACTTTCTGGCTCCATTCGGTATGAAGCCATAGATTGGCTTCCACAGTCGATTCGGTTCCGGTCTCGGTATCGACAAATTCTCCTATGGGACCCGCGCCGATTTCTCCAAGCAGTTTCGTATTCTCGTTATCGATAAAAATGTATCCGGGGCCGGCAAAGGCCTGGAGCCGGAGGTCGAGATTCTCGAACTCATCGTATTCCGCATCCATCAACCCGAAGATGTAGCGGCGGTCGGTCTGAAACACCTTTAGTTTGACCGCCCCGAAGGTTTCATTTGTGTCGGCTTCCCCGTCGGTCTCTCCGTAATCCATATGGAACCTCAGGGACAATTCTTCGCGCGGCACGGTCCTCGCCGCTTTCGCCTCAAGCCGAAAGTCCGATGTGTCGGTATTTCCTCGTTGAAGCGCGGCGCCCAATGACAGCGAGCCATCCCACAACCCTGCGCCCGAGGAAAGCTTGGCAACTTCTTCTTCTTTCTCCTTCAGGGCTTCTTGTGTTCTTTTCAGGCTCTCCTCAGTTTCCTCCAGCGCCTGTCGTGTCTTTTCGTATTGTTCCACTTTCAACTCGGTCCCGGGCTCGGCCAAACCCACCAACGCCGACCGCTCCGCCTCGAGCAGGCCAAAAAGCTCGGAATCGATGATGATTGACTCCTCGAAAATGGAATCGACCCGCCCGGTAATTACATCGCCCTCTCTCAGGGTGATACGGACCGGACGCTCCGTGTTCATGTTCACCACCCTGCCGAAGTCGACGCATATCTCACCCGCGTACTCCGTTTCGAGCACAACTTCCCCGGCCGAAATCTTAATTATCTTTCCGCTTATTCGGTCGCCGTTGTCCAGCACAATCTGGTCGGCCGAGACGACGGGCGCCCAGCCCAAAACGACAAAGCCGGCAACGATTACGGTTAGACCCAATATACGCATGACCGCTCCTTTGAGAATAGAATCGGAACTGTGAGTGCGTTCCACGGTTGGCGAACCGGGTTATTAGGGGGACACCACGCCGCATGGTGTCCCCCAATAATCCCCGAAAAGCCGAAACCTAATTCCAGGAACGCGGATTTAGGGCCGAAGGTCACGCTTCGCGTGATAGAATCGGGACTGCCCCGAAGCGACCCGCTTTCCTTCGTTGAGCGCAGCGAAACCCCGCGGACTCGCGGGACCATTCTTCGGCTTGAGCGGGAATCCAGTTATTCCTTCGCTGAGCGGAGCGAAGTCCCGCGTCTCGCGGGATAGAATCGGGACTGTCCCCGAAGCCAACAATTCAAATGGTGGACCGTGGGACAGATTCTGAGCCTCCCTCTTACGGCGAACCATACCATATTCCTTTCTGCGCTTCAAGTCGAACCCCGAGTCTATTCGCGCAAACGACCCCATGCAACGTTGGCCTCCCTCGGCTCTCCTGTCAGGATTCCTTACAACCTGTAAAACACTGCGTCAGTTGGACGGGCCAATTTCCTTGTTCGTCTTGTCACCTCCTGTCATAAAAGGCCTTTTTGAGACTGTCTCACGATTACCAAGCGCAGGGGACTGTCCCAGATTTACGGGCACGAAGTGCCGTAGAATCGGGACTGTCCCCGAAGCGAACAACCTTCACCATGAATCGCGGGACACACTCTTTTCCCTTGTTATTTCTACGTCACGGCCACCTTTCCCGTCGGCATGACAATTGCTCAACTAAAAGGCGGCTGCAACCCGTGGCGGGCATGTCATTCCAGCTCCTTTGCCCTTACCCAACGAGAACCGGAACAGCGGCTGGCGTGGAGGAGACCAATGAAGACGAAAGACGTTCTCGCTGTTGTTCTTGCCGGCGGCGCCGGTACAAGGTTGTATCCTCTCACCCGAGACCGCGCAAAACCGGCGGTGCCCTTCGGAGGCGTTTACCGGCTGATAGACTTCACGCTCAGCAATGCGGTCAACTCGGATATCCGAAAAATTTTCGTCCTCTCTCAATACAAATCCGAATCGCTCCACAGGCATATCGAGTTCGGCTGGAATATCTTTAATCCGGCCCTGAACGAATTTATAGCGGCGCTCCCTCCGCAGCAGAGAATCAACGAGGAATGGTACAGCGGAACGGCCGCCGCGGTTCATCAGAATCTGTATTCAATCCAAAGGATTAACCCCGGGTATGTGCTCATCCTCTCTGCCGACCACGTCTACAAAATGGACTACCGCGCAATGATTCAATACCACGAGGCCGTCGGAGCCGACCTGACTATTGGAGCCATCGAGGTGCCCCCGAAAGACGCTTGTCGATTTGGCATTCTGCAAACGGGTCAGGATAACCGGGTGACCGGATTCCTGGAGAAACCCCGCAACATCAGCGCCTCGAACCTGAGGGGAAGCGGCCCGATGGCATCCATGGGCATATACGTTTTCGACACCGACGCGCTCATGGATGTTCTCGAAAAAAACGCCAGGACGGCGAACGAACACGATTTCGGGAAAAACATTATCCCGTCCATGGTCGAATCCCATTCTGTTTACGCATATCCGTTCGTGGACAAAAACAGGAAAGAAGCGAACTATTGGAGGGACGTGGGGACAATCGATTCCTATTGGGAGGCGAATATGGACCTCGTTTCGGTGAATCCCATATTCAACCTCTACGATAAAGAATGGCCTGTCAGAACATACCAGCAGCAGTATCCGCCCGCGAAGACCGTCTTCGCGGGCGGCGACGACGGCCAGCGGGTCGGGCTTGTCCTGGATTCTGTTGTCTCAAACGGCTGCATCATAAGCGGGGGAAGAGTGCAGAACTCCGTGCTCTCGCCGGGAGTGAAAGTAAACAGCTATTCCGAGGTCCGCGAATCGATTCTTTTTGAAGGGGTTCAGGTCGGCCGAAGAGCAAAGATACGGCGGGCTATCATTGACAAGCATGTGACGGTTCCCCCCGGCGCCGTTATCGGCTACGACCTTCAAGACGACAGAAAACGGTTCACCGTCTCCAAACGCGGTGTTGTTGTTATCCCGAGAGGGGCCGTTCTGCCCCCGACCGGCGCCGTTTCCGCGGAGAAGGGTAAAGCGTGGTCGCCGGAATTTTCTGCGGCTTTGAGCCATGAGCGTTCCCAAATGATGGCCTGAGGAGGAAAGAAGCCATGAAAGAGTGCGGAAAAGAGTTTTTCGACCAGTGTCTGAAGGCAATAGTCGGTGAATTGGAAACAGTGGAAAACCAGCATCCGGACTGGTCCGGCGACGTGGTTTGCGCAGCATCGTCTATCTCCGAAAAAGCGACAAAACTCGTGGAAGCGGCGATCGACCACAAGGCCGGCAAATCAAGATTTCGCGAGGAGGTTCTGGTCGAGGCCGCACAGACCGGAGCGATGGTCTTGAAGTTTCTCGTCGTCGCGAGCAGAGGATTTCAGCGACGTCCCGTCGCTGAAATTGCGGACCATGGCTAGAAATGCGTCTCAAGATTTCATCGGGAAAAAGACGAATGACGCCCTGGACGCGGCAAAAGACGAGCAGTGGGAGCCGGTGCCGATGCCGGGGCATGTCTCACCCGCAGAGCGCTCTCCCGAATCTGCGCAGTGGCGCTCATCAACCAAAACGCGGAATCTCAGGGTCCTCGTCGCGGACGGCGATTCTTCCCGCAATTCCTCCATTGTGGACGCGCTCCGGAAAACCGGCGCCGAAGTCGTTGTGGCAAAGGACAGCGCAGATGCTCTGGCCAGGATACGCAGCGGATTGCCCGAAGTCGTTTTTGCCGAAACAAGCCTGCCGGACCTCGAAAGTTCCGTATTTGTCTCGCTCGCAAAAGAGATTTCCCCGGAAGTCGACGTCGTCGTCATCACGGAATTGAGCGACCTGAGTCGCGCAATTGAATGTACCAAAAAGGGCGCCGAAGGGTTCATCGTCAGACCGAATCTTGCAGACCAGATCGCGGTCGCGATTGCCAAGGCAAAGGAACGAAAACAGCTCCGTGAATTAGCGCACACCGACGACCTCACGTCACTGTTTAACCACAGAACGTTCTATCAGTTTCTCTCGCATGAGTGCCATCGCAGCAGCCGGCACGGACACGTGTTCGCATTGCTGCTGGTGGACATCGACAATTTCAAGCAATATAACGATTTGAACGGTCACCTGGTAGGTGATATTGCGCTGATAAAGCTCGGCAGAATATTGAAGACAAACATCCGGGCCACCGACATACCCGCACGATATGGAGGAGACGAGTTCGCGGTCATTCTGACCGAGACGGCCCCCGAACAGGCCACGGTCAGAGCAAAACGGCTCAGGGACCTCGTTTCTTTCACACGATTCCAGCACGAAAGCGCCATGCCCGGCAAAAAGGTTACCGTAAGCATAGGAGTGGCGCTGTTTCCCGAGCACGGCTCGACTCCGCACACAATCATGCAGAGCGCCGATGAGGCTCTCTACCGGGCGAAGGCTGAAGGACGGAATCGAGTGTGCGTATACGCAAGGTCCGGGGAGGAAAACGTGCAGAAATGATAACCGATACCCTTTGTGGGAAACCGCTGCTCAAGGATATAGAGCCGATTCTCAACCCGAAATCGGTTGCCGTCGTGGGCGCGACAAACCGCGCCGGAAGCGTCGGGCTGGCCGTGTTCAGCAATATGTTGGACGCGGGCTATCAGGGAGTCCTGTATCCGGTCCATCCCACCGCGCGAGCGGTTCACGGTGTCAGGGCATATCCGCGACTTACCGATATCCCCGACGAAGTCGACCTCGCCGTGGTCATTGTTCCCGCCGAGGTTGTGCCGACCGTTGTCGAGGAGGCGGCTCTCAAAAATGTGAAGGGACTGGTTGTTATCAGCGCCGGGTTCAAGGAAGTCAGGGGCAGGGGAGAAGAACTGGAAACAGAACTGAAAAGACTGGTGCAGGAGCATGATTTACGCTTGATCGGCCCGAACTGTCTCGGCGTCATCAATACAAATCCGAGCATCCGGATGAACGCGAGTTTTGCGCGCAAGATGCCGAGGCCGGGCAACATCGCGTTCATCTCTCAATCCGGCGCGCTGTGCGCCGCCGTGCTTGACTTCGCGGAGGGGCGGGGGATTGGGTTTTCCAAGTTCGTCAGTTTCGGAAACAAGGCCGATGTGAACGAGACCGACCTGCTCAGGTATCTCAAGGACGACCCGGATACCGATGTTATTCTCATGTACCTGGAAGATATCACCGACGGTCGCGGATTCATCGAAACCGCGAGGGAAATCACATGGGGAGCACGCAAGCCGATACTCGCAATAAAGTCGGGCCGCTCCCCGGAGGGCGCGCGCGCCGCTGCCTCACACACCGGCTCGCTCGCCGGTTCGGATATGGCGTATGACGCCATATTCCTCCAGTCCGGCATCCAGCGCGTCGAAGGCACGGAGGAACTGTTCCATTACGCTGTCGCCTTCGCCAACCAGCCCGTGCCGAAGGGAAACCGAATCGCTATCGTGACCAACGCCGGCGGTCCCGGCATCATGACCACGGATACGGCGGTCCGTCACGGGCTCGAGCTCGCCTCGTTCTCCGAAGACACCAGAGAAAAACTGAAGCGCCATCTCCCGTCCGCCGCGAACATCCAAAACCCCGTGGATGTCATCGGCGACGCGAACCACGAGCGCTATGAGGCGGCGATTAGGGATATCCTTGCGGACGAAGGCGTCGATGCGGCCATCGTAATACTGACCCCGCAGGCGATGACCGATATCATGAAGACGGCGGAAATCGTGCCCAGGGTTGCCAGGGACGCGGACAAACCCGTTCTCTGCTCGTTCATGGGAATCGTCGACGTGTCGGAGGGCGTCCGCTATCTCGAGGAACACGGGATACCCAACTACGCTTTTCCCGAGGCCGCCGTCAGGGCCATGGCCTCGATGGAGCGCTTCGCAAGCCGCCTCAGACTGGAGCGGAGGGAAGTCAGAAGGGTGGCGGCGGACTATGAGACCGCAGCCCAGATAATTCGCGACAAACTCCGAAACAAGGACCGTTACTTCATGCCGGAAAAGGAGGCCAACGAGATTCTGCAATGCTACGGATTCCCCGTCCTGCGAGGGGTGCTCATCAAAAGCAAGGAGGAAATCGAGGCGGCGGTTGAAGAGGTCGGACTTCCGGTCGCCATGAAGGTGTATTCTCCGGATATCGTCCATAAATTCGACGCGGGTGGGGTGCGCTTGAAAATCAAGAGCGTCAAAGAAGCGCGGAAAGCCTTTGACGAAATCTGCTCGAACGTCCGGCGTCACAATCCGTCGGCCGTCATCAGCGGAATACTGGTGGAAAAGATGGCGCGCGGCGGCGTCGAGGTCATTCTGGGCGCCACCCGCGACCCGAAGTTCGGCCCCATCTGCATGTTCGGGCTGGGAGGAACGTTTGTCGAGGCCATAAGAGATGTCACGTTCCGCCTCGCCCCCATGTGGGAGATTACCGCCGAACGAATGACCCGCTCGATCAAAACGTACAGACTGCTGACCGGAATTCGCGGAGCTCCGCCGTCCGACATCGACGCCATCAAGGACTGCATCCTCCGCCTCTCCCAGATGGTGAGCGACCATCCGGAAATTGCGGAACTCGATATCAATCCGCTTATCGTCTATCCGCAAGGCAAAGGATGCGTTGTCGCAGACAGCAGGATGCTGCTTACCCGAAACTCGGAGTAGACTTCAGCGCGACGCGGTCCGCCCGAGGCCAGATAAGTTCCATCTCACGCCAAGCCGCCAAGAAAGAACATTCGATTTTCGACCACGAATTACACCTGTCTGCGTGCAACGCACAGGCAGGCGAATTACACGAACGTTTTTCTTTTGTGGACAGGGTTGAAAAACGATTGAACCGCGAAGCGCACGGGGAACCTGGAGGGCAGGAGAGAAAAAACAAATTCTATGCCCTTTCAATCCGTCCAATCACTGGAAACCATGAGCGCAATATTTCTGGAGCCTTCGTTTCGAAGTCTTAATTCGTTTAATTCGCGAAATTCGCCTGCCTGTGCGTTGCACGCAGACAGGTGTGATTCGTGTTCCCATTTTCAAAAAGCATTTTTGAACCGCAAAGGCGCAAAGAACGCAAAGAAAGTATTTCCTTGGCGTCTTGTCGCCTTGCCGCAAGAAAAATTCGTGTAATTCGTGGTTTTTATTGTCTTTCCGCGCGTCAGCGCAGCCCTGATCCTGTCTTTGTCTTTCTCCGTGCTCTCCGTGATAATATGAAAACCGGACGTCCATTGGATGGTGTACAATAGTTTGGCC
>CAYVQZ010000086.1:0-13744 GCA_964453435.1 uncultured bacterium | reverse complement strand
CAAATATTTGACCGAACCGTGATACAAGCGAATTCTTGGCTATCGGACGGATTCCATGCGTCGCTTATTCGACGGAAGTATTGTCGAATGCCTCGGACTATCCGGTTATTTTCAGGGTTGGCCGAAAAAGCGGGCGGGTGGACTAACCTGCCCTCTTTTCGACGATTCCGAAGGCCAGCTATTATCTTAAAAAAGATACAAGATTTCTTCTCATAATATTCCCAATGGCCGGTTGTGTTGTGAGGTGTCTTGTTGTTGCTATCTCCTCTCCGCTGATATAAAATCCCTTCGGTTGTGGGGAAGCGCACATGTAAGCGATACCGCTTTACGAAAGGAGAAATTATCATGAAGAAGACGGCACGGACAATGTTCGCCTTCGGAATCCTCGCGTTGTTGCTGTCGATGACTGGCTTCGCACGTGACAGCGCAGCCGTTGAAAGCGAGCCCGAAGCCAAAACCGACGCTAAGAAGACGGTGGTGGTACCCGGGTACAGCGGCAAAGCCGTACGTGTTTCGGCGGGAGACTATATCCGGCTCACCGATGTCGAGGGCATGCAGGTCGGTGACCTGTTTGCCGTGTCGGCGGATGATCACACGGAATTCTCGAGTCCTTCGGTCACACGATTGTACAACCTGAACTTGTTCCCAAAAGTCGGCCAATCTTTTTATACCAACAAGGACAGGCCAGTGCTCACCTTTGTTGAAGACCACTCTCCGGGCATCCATGACATGCTGATGGCGTCGTGCAACAAGAAATTCTTCGAAGCATACGGATTTGAGAATCACCCGAACTGCCGGGATAACTATTTCAAGGCCGCAGCCGAAGCCGGCATCGAACACACCTTCAAGCCGGACCCCATAAATTTCTTCCAGAACACGCCGGTTCTCCCTGACAAATCAATTGTGGGCGGGGTGACCATGACGCAACCGGGCGACTACGTTGTGCTGCAGGCGAAGATGGACATTATTCTCATCGTAACAGCCTGTTCCACCGAGCAGATAAACGGCTGCAAGTCGAGCCCCCTGCGGATAGAGATTTTCGAACAGCGTCCGGAATAAACGAGTTTTTCCTTAACCGCGTCGTTTCGGCGGCTGGACGCATTGAAGGATGACGAGACCCGTGAGCATAAAGAAGGCGGCAGCGGGGAAAATGGACCGATAACCCAGTGTATCGATCAGGATGCCGCCGGTCATGGGGCCGATAATCTGGGAAGTCGCAATGCTGATGATGCTGAACCCGACGAATTCGGCGGTGCGGTCACGCGGGATAAGGTCGAGAAAAAAGGCGTAACCCACCCCCATCACCGCCGCGAACGGTATTGCGCTGATGCCGACTGTTATCATCGCATGCGTGAGGGTCTGTGATAAACCCACGAGGATCTCCAGTACCGCCCACAGTCCGACCATAAACGTCAGAATACCCTTGCGCCCATAGCGGTCGCCCAGCATTCCAAGGGGAAGCATGAAGATGGTGGCGACGATGGAGAACGTCATCAGCACGAGAAAAGATTTTCCTTCGGCAACTTGAAGCTCCTCGACCACAAACAATGTCGCAAACGACGAAACCATCCAGAAGCCGAGCCACCAGAAGAACTGTGCGACAAAGAATTTCATCGCATTGGATTCTTGTAAGATTCCCTTGATGTAGCCAATGGGAACAGCGCTTGCTTCGACGTTTTTCGGCGGAGTATCGGGTTCTTGAACGAGAGTGACCGCCAAGATGATAGAGCCAAAGCAAGCGAACGCCACCATGTAAAAGACGGCAGCGTAACTCATTTCCCAGACGACCGAACTGGCGACAAAGCAGGTAATCAATCCGATGCTTCCGAGCAGATTCATGACCCCGCTCGCCGTGCTTCGCTGTTCCGGCGGGGTTATGTCGGGAAGCAGCGACAGGTAGGGGGTCTCGGCAAATCTGAGTGCGAAATACATCGCCCCTGCCAGAATCGCGACAACGCCGAACGAAGCCATGCTCGGCATACCGACCACACAAAGGAAAACACCGAGGAAGCCGAGGAAAATGTATGGCTTGCGGCGGCCAAAACGGGTCTGGGTCCTGTCGCTGATGTAACCGACGAGAGGAGGGACAATGCATCCGGCCAGGCCGGCCAGGCTGATGACAAGCGAGATTTTAAATTTGGAATCGATTAGTCGTTTCAGGAACAGCGGCATCGAGCCGGAATGGAAGGCCCAGAACACCTGGACCCCGAACCAGCCCACGCCCAGGGTGACCATCTTCGCGGGCGTGATTCTCGGTGATTCTGCCAAGGAGGCTCCGTTCTTCGGTTATACCGCGCAAGACAAGAGCAATACGGTTGCCAGATTCTACAGCTTTCCGAACCGGAAGTCAATCGAATTTACCGAGGTCGGCGAACGCTCAGGGAATGATGATGCTCTGAACGGTTCGGCGCGAGCTGTGAGACACTTCCGGGCCGAACCCGAGCCGAAACGGGAGCAGCGCCTCACGGGCTTCTGTCCCGATGAGCGCGTACACTTCGGCTCTCAGCTCAGGCCGGTTTTCGAGGGGATAGTTTAATGGCTGCAGGGCTATACCCCTGCCCGTTACCCACAGGTGCAGTCTCTGATACAGGCGGCCGGCTCGGAGACACTGCTCGTAAGATTTGTTTTCTCCCGAAATGATTCCAAAAGCGGATGCCGAAGCCACTTGCATCTTCGTGCTTTGGACGAATGCTTTGCCGAACGACGGTCCGTGAATCATCTTGTCCGATATGAACAGTTTCGCGAGAACCCGCATTAAGTAGGGATTTCCGCCTGCGTCGATTGTGATTCCGTCTCGGTGTTTCCGAATCTCCTCATCGTTCTTTCTGAACCATGAGGCAGTCTCGGCATGCTGAGACGGATCGTTAGCCTGAATCTCGCATGCTCGCACAATCAGTTCAGCGACGGGCTGGCGTTCCTTTTCCCCGACAAACAAATGCAGCTTCAAGTTCGGGTCAGCCTGCGAAAAATCCGAGAGAGCAGAGAGGTCGTTGTCGGAAATCGGTTTTCCGGAATACTTGGCCCTGTTCGTCCGGCGTTGCGGTATCGTGTTATAGAGCATGCCGGGCACCGGCTCGGCTTGGCTTGTATTTCATGAACCAGCGAAGAGAAAAGGGAACGCATACCGGGCGAATCGATTGGGAAGAGCGATACCAGAATTTGCTGGATTCCCTTACTATCGGGTTTACCCTTGTAGATATGGATGAAAAGTCGAGGTTCTTGAACCATTGGCATCACAATACCAAATACCGAAAAAAAACAGAATTCCGCAAGGAGGGTCGGCAGTCAATGACTGTGCGTTCTCCTATTAAACCGGAAGCGGTTGTAAGATAGTCGTGTTTGAAAGCCCACTTCGACAACACGAATCCGAATAGTGGCCAAACCCAAAAAGCGTCACCACACTCACGATGGTTTTGACTTCACCATTGCCTTGTGATAGCCTAAATGCTTAAGCGCGCGGAATCCAATAGATACCGGCAGAATCTACCCGTGTATTCCGACACATCATCTTCCATGCCGCCCGACAAGGACCAAGCGAAGGAAATCCTCTTCATTGTCACTGTTTTCGTTGTCGCCCTCGCGCTGAGAGCTTTCAACGTACTTCAGTTTAAAGCGTTAGACCCTGTCTTTGATTCGGCGATTCCTGGCAGTGACATGCATGCGTTCAAAGAGTGGGCGCGGGAAATTCTTGCAACGGGCTGGCTCGACCCCCATAACACTCCCCCTCTGCAGGCTCCGCTTTATCCCTATCTTATCGCTCTGCTGATGAGACTATTTGGCGACAATGTCCTTTTCATAAAGCTGGCGCAGGCTGCCATAGGAAGCGTAACTTGCGTGCTCGTGTACATGGTCGGGAAGCGAGCGTTTCACAGAAAAACAGGAATGGTTGCCGCGCTGATGGCTGTCGTTTATGGAATGTTCTTGTTTTACGAGGCGTTCTTGCTGAGCGCAACGCTTGTTACTTTCCTGTGTCTTTTGGCTGTTCTCTCGCTCCTTGTTGCACGGGCGAAAGCGACACTGCCGTATTCTTTGGCCGCCGGAATTGCGATGGGCCTGACCACAATCGCCGCTCCGCAGTTCGTCCTCTTTGTCCCGCCGGCGTTATTGTGGCTCTGGTTCTTGGTTTCCGAGCAAAAACGAGCGGCAAAACTCGCCGTCACGGCTATGGTCATTGCCGGATTCCTCGCGGCGGTCGCACCTGTGACATTGAAGAACTATTTTGTGGGGAGGCAGCCGGTACTCATCAGCAAGAACGGCAGAATTTGTTTTTACATCGGCAATTGCCGGGACTCGAGCGGCACGCTCACCATTACTCCGTCAATGATGCGTGTTGCGCCCGATTTCTATTCCATGACACCACGGGAGCGGGCCGAAATTGATTGGGCCGGCGAAGCAATCGAGCACATACAAGCTCATCCCGGTGGCTTCCTTAAATTATTGGCGCAAAAATGTATCATGTTCTGGGCGGGATACGAAATTCCGAATAACACAAATTATTATCTTTCCCGACAATTTTCCCCTTTGCTCAGGCTACCGCTTTTACCCTTTTGGATTGTGGCGCCGCTTGCTCTGGTCGGAATCGGTGTCAGCCTGAGGCAATGGCCGCGACAGGCTCTCCTGTTGGTGTTCATGGTCTGTTACACCTTCTCTGTTGTTGCTTTTTTTGTTCTTTCCAGGTTACGCCTTCCGCTGGTTCCCTTCCTCCTGATTTTCGCTGGGCACACTATTCTGTGGTGGATCGAGAAACTGAAGTCGGCTGATTGGAAAAGATTGGGCCTGTCGGTCGTTGCGTTCTGTGCTGTTTGCGCGTTCACTTTTGTCACTCGTTCCGGTTACATTCGGGAAAACGACTATGCGAACCTCGGGATTGCCTATCAAGAGAAAGGCCGATGCGATCTCGCCGTCACCCAGTTCGCCGAGGCCCTTGAGGTCGACCCTTACTATTATCCGGCGCGTCGGCGTATTGTTGATTGTCTGCTTTCTTTGGGGGAACACGAACGCGCGCTTGAGGCAAGCGTGGAAAGCGTCAGGCTCCACCCTCGTAACGCCGAAGCGTACTGGGATGTTGCGCGCGTCTTGTTGAAGAAAGGGGATACGGACTCCGCGATAGCGATTCTCGAAACGGCCGTCACTCTGAATCCGGATTCCGCCGTCATCCGGCGCAAACTTGAAGATTTGCGCGGTTCGTGAACTCTTGCGCTTCGTGTTTTGAGGATTGGCGTCAAAAAAGGCAGCGGGGAAAACCAGTTTACTGGCGTTCCCCGCGTGGCGCTTTTTGAGAGCAGGCCTGTAAGCCGAGTTCTGTCTAATTCCACAATGCGTGGAATCGAGATGGTCATTCATCTGGGATGCCCGTTGCCGGACACCTCGAGCGATCGAACCCGGAGGCGCTCGAAGCGGGCCACTCCATCGCCTCCCTATTTGATCTTGCTCCGGATGGGGTTTGCCAGGCTGACGGATTGCTCCGCCACCGGTGCGCTCTTACCGCACCATTTCACCCTTACCGGCGCGCCCGCGAGGGTGCTGTCTCATCCACCCGAAGGCGGATTCCGGCGGTGTCTTTTCTGTTGCACTTTCCTTAGGGTCGCCCCCACTCGCCGTTAGCGAGCATCCTGCCCTTTGGAGCTCGGACTTTCCTCGGCCCCCAGCGTCCGGGAGCCGCGACCATCCGGCCTGCTCTATTACTATTATACCAAATTGAGAGGCGTTTCGGAGAAACCGATGGACAAGGGCGGCAGATCGCCGGTTTTTCATGAAGGTTGTCGAAGATGAGTTTCCGTCACGGAAAATTTCCGGACGGATTCACCCGGCCTCCTCCGAGCCTTCCGCTTCTCCATAATTCTGGATCATTGCTCCCACAACCGCCCCAAACAGAGCCCCACCGATTAAATATGGGAACAGAAATATCAGGATACCGATGTAATCGATTAACGATGCCGATTGCGGTTCTCCACGGGGCCATGCTTGCCAAAACATAAGCGGTCCCCACAAGGCGCCCGCGATGCCGAAAGAGAGCGCGCCCGCGATCGCGAGCTTGCCGCGGATCGAAAGTCCCCCGATGAATCCTCCTAACGCAAATCCGACTCCGCAGCCAGTAGCTCCCCAGCCGTATTCCGGCCTTGCCGCCGCCTGCAAACTGAGCATCGTGAAAAAGACTGCAAAGCTGGTGACGACGAAACCAAAGCCAAAGCCCACGGCTGCCCGAATCACCGATCCAAGCTCCCACAGCAAGACAGCCGCGCCACACGCCCCGGAAAGAAAGTAAGCGATGATTAGGACGTGGAACGGAATATCCGCTTCGTAGGGTCTCGAGAAATAAAACCATTCCGCAAAAAGGACGAGCAAACCACCGACACCAAAGCCAGCGCCTCCGCGCAGGGAATATGAAAAAACCAGGTTCAGACGTGAAGATTCGTTTGACATATGCTTGTTGGCGGAGAGAAATTAAACACCAGAGGTTTCCGTATCTTATTACTGTGTCGAATAATCCATCGAGACACGCTTCGGGAAGATGCTTATACTGCGTCATCACGCGGTGGTTTTTTGAAAGCAGCGAGGATATCCGCCATGAAGCCTTCGTAATTCCACGTTTCTTCGGAACGGCTGAGTCCGAGCCGCACAACCACCAAGTCGCGTGAAGGAATAATTGCTACCACCTGACCGTCGTGCCCCATCGCGAAATAGGCATCTTCAGGAAGCCTTGGCAGAGGAGGCGTGTTTGGGCCCTCCTTTTTTTCCGCTGCAATGTCCGCGAATTCCCTTGCGCCCGCGTTCAGCCAAAACAACGCCCCATAATGCTTGTATTCCGCTGCCGGCGCGGGCGTCGTGGTGTAATCCACCCATCCTTCGGGAAGGATGCGTTTGCCCTCCCACACGCCGTCATTGAGGTAGAGCAATCCGAAGCGTGCCCAGTCCCTGGCGGTAGCCCAGCCGAAGGAGGTCCCGATGAGATTGCCGTAGGGATCGGGCTCGATTATGGCGCTGCTCATCCCGATTTTGTTGAACAGCGCGCGCCGCGGAAACGTGAGGTAATCCCGGTCCGTGTCTCCGACCGTGTTGCGAATAATCCTCCAGAGCGCGTGAGGATTGGCATTCGCATATTCCCACCTGGCGCCCGGCTCGACTTCCAGCGGGCAGTTGATCGAGTATTCGGTTGAATCGATTGCTCCGAACAGCGCCTGTTGTCTTTGCCCGACCGGACTCAGGTCGTGATGAAAATCAAATCCCGCGCTCATTCGCAGCAGGTGGTCGATGGTGATTTTGCTGTGGGGGTCATCCGGGTTTCTCCACTCGGGTATGGGAGCGGGGTCGGTGACACTGAACTCGCCCCTGCCGACCAGCACCCCGATCAACGCGCTCGTGATACTCTTGGTCATCGACCATCCGTGCATTGGCGTGTTCTTATCGAATCCAGGAGCGTAACGTTCGGCGACAATGTGACCTCGATACACGACTATTACTGCGCGCGCCCGCCGCGGCTTTTCAGGTTTCGGCTCCGAGAATTCTCTGTCCAAGGCAGCTTCGAGTTGTTCTTTGTCAATTTCCGGAAACGTCGCCTCGGCATTCATGTCGCCGGTCGGCCACAAGACTGTGGCGGGGTCGGCTGGTTCGGGGTCGATACACGCGTCGGCAAACTGCAACCGGTCAGCCTTCCAGGATGGCGGAACAATCGTGCATCCGAGACAGTCGTGGTAAACGGCCCGCCTCGTGACCAGGCCAAAGGCTGTCGCCGTCACCGATTTATTTTCGTAATCGACCTTGGCGTCAACAAGCGCCAACAGCGGATTGAAAGGTTCCAGGTCGCTTTCGAGCATCGCTTCAAGCTGGCGTTCCGATATGAACAGATAGGAACACAGCATCTTGGCCTTGTAACCGGCTCCGATGGGCGCCACCTTCGCCAGAAGGAAGTATGCGATACAGCCAAGCAACGCAAGGCTCACAACCGCTAAGGCCAGCATGGTTGTTTTCGTCGAAGTTTTCATGGCTCTTACTGTTTGGGCAAACGTCTTCGTCCTTCGCGGACTTGTTGAAGCGCCGTGGAAAATGCGCCGCATGGATTCAATGTCGCTGTACGCGAGGCGAATGTCAACGAACTGTCGGGGGGCCGCAATCTCTCGCGAAAGCGTTTATGGTTCAGGGCGCTATTATTGAATGCCGGCATGATAGTCCTGCAACGACTTCACGTCGCCGCGTCCCGCTTTAAACGCTTCGATTCCTTTTGCCGCCGCCAGCGCGGCCGCAAGTGTGGTTACGTATGGAACCTTATACCGTATGGCGGCCTTTCGGATGTATGAGTCGTCGTACTGGCCTTTCCTGCCTATCGGCGTGTTGATGACAAGCTGAATTTCCTTGTTGGTAATGGCATCAACGATGTTAGGTCTTCCCTCATGCATCTTGTCGATCGGCCTCGATTCGACGCCGTTCGTTGCCAGGAAACTATGGGTCCCTTTCGTGGCAATGATTGTGAACCCGAGTTCCTTGAACCGCCTGGCAACCTCGAGGCCGGCGGGCTTCTCATTGTCGGTCAGGCTGAGCAGAACACCGCCCTCCGTGGGCAGTCGCTGCTGGGTAGCCTCTTGCGCCTTGTAGAATGCCAGTCCGAAAGAATCGGCCATGCCGAGCACCTCTCCGGTGGAACGCATTTCCGGTCCCAGGACGGGGTCTACCTCGGGAAACATGTTGAACGGAAACACGGATTCCTTAACCCCAAAGTGGGGGATATGCTTGTGTGCAAGTCCGAGTTCCGAAAGCTTCTTTCCCAGCATAACCCGGGTAGCGAGCCGGGCCATCTGAATATTGCAGACTTTCGAGACCAGAGGGACCGTTCGCGATGCCCGAGGATTCGCTTCGAGGACATACACGGTATCATTCGCAATGGCATATTGGATGTTCATCAGGCCGACAACGTTCAGTTCGACTGCAATTTTTCTGGTGTATTCGTTAATGGTTTCGAGGTGTTTCACCGGAATACTTATCGGAGGAATCACGCAGGCCGAGTCGCCGGAGTGAACGCCCGCGAGTTCGATATGTTCCATAACCGCCGGAACGAAAGCGTCGGTCCCGTCGGCGATCGCATCCGCCTCGGCCTCGATTGCGTTCTGCAAAAATTTATCGATCAGGATAGGCCGTTCGGGCGAGACGTCGACCGCAGCGTCGAGATACTGTTTCAGCATCTGTTCGTCGTAAACGATTTCCATCGCGCGTCCGCCCAGCACATACGACGGTCGCACGATGAGCGGATAGCCGATCTCCTTGGCGATCTCGAGCGCCTCTTCAAAGGTTCTGGCCATGCCCGATTCCGGCTCGGGGATGCCGAGCTTTCGCATCATTTGCCTGAACCGATCGCGGTCCTCGGCAAGGTCGATTGTTTCGGGGCTTGTCCCAATGATTGTTACGCCGGCTTCAGCCAGTTCATTGGCGATATTTAGCGGGGTCTGCCCGCCAAATTGGACAATCACGCCTTCGGGCTTTTCTTTCTCATATATTCCGAGAACATCCTCGACGGTGAGCGGCTCGAAGTAGAGCTTGTCGGCGGTGTCGTAGTCGGTGGACACGGTTTCGGGATTACAGTTCACCATTATGGTTTCGAATCCTTCGTCCCTGAGCGCAAAAACTGCGTGCACGCAGCAATAGTCGAACTCGATACCCTGCCCTATCCGGTTCGGACCGCCACCGAGGATCATGACCTTGCGCCTGTCACTCGTTTCGACCCTGTCGGGGGCGTTGAACGTGGAATAGTAATACGCCGCGTTTTCGACACCGCTCACGGGAACCGGCTCATATGCTTTGACAATGTTCAGGGCTTTGCGTCTTTCCCTGAGCTCCTTCTCGGGAACAGCGAGAAGTTGCGAGAGGTACCTGTCTCCAAAGCCGTCCCTCTTTGCCCGGCCCAGAAGCTCATCCGGGAGAGATTTTCCTTTGTATGCGAGAATCTCCTCTTCCAGCTCCACAAGCTCTTTCATTTGCTGGATGAACCACGGTTTTATGTGGGTTTTCTGATAAAGCGTATCGACCTCTGCTCCTTTTCGCAGCGCTTCATACATCAGGAATTGCCGTTCGCTCGAGGGGTGCGCCAAACGTTTGTGGAGCTCCTCGAGCGAGAGTGCGTGAAAGTTCTTTGCAAACCCCAGTCCGTAGCGGCCCTTCTCCAATGAGCGGATGGCCTTCTGCAGGGCTTCCTTGTAAGTTTTTGCGATGCTCATGACCTCGCCGACGGCGCGCATCTGGGTGCCGAGTTTATCCTCGACGCCCTGAAATTTTTCGAAATCCCACCGGGAGAACTTGACGACAACGTAATCGCCCCACGGCGTGTACTTCTCGAGGGTGCCTTCCCGCCAGTAAGGAATCTCATCCAGCGTCAGCCCGCCGGCGAGCAGCGACGAGACAAACGCGATGGGAAACCCCGTGGCTTTCGACGCGAGCGCAGAGGAGCGGGACGTCCTGGGATTTATTTCGATAACGACAACACGGCCGGTTTTCGGGTCGTGCGCAAACTGAATGTTTGTTCCGCCAATGACTTCGATGGCCTCGACAATGTCATAGGAGTGTTTTTGCAATCGCTGCTGGAGTTCGGAATCAATTGTGAGCATGGGCGCAGTGCAGAAGGAATCGCCCGTGTGAACCCCCATCGCGTCCACGTTTTCGATGAAACACACGGTGATCATCTGGTTCTTGGCATCGCGTACAACCTCGAGCTCGAGTTCTTCCCAGCCGAGAACCGATTCCTCAACCAGTATCTGGCCAACCAGGCTGGCCGAAAGACCGCGATGCGCCACCAATTGCAGCTCTTCCCGGTTGTAGACAAAGCCGCCACCGGTGCCGCCCAATGTGTATGCCGGTCGGATGACAACCGGATAACCGATTTCATCCGCGATTTTTTCCGCCTGCTCGACGGTGTGTGCGATTTCGCTCCTCGGCATCTCGATTCCGAGACGATTCATCGTTTGCTTGAACGCGAGGCGGTCCTCCCCGCGCTCGATGGCATCTGCCTTGACACCGATGATTTGGACGCCGTATTTATCGAGAATACCCCGGCGTGACAACTCCGAAGAGAGATTCAGGCCCGACTGCCCCCCCAGATTCGGCAGAAGGGCATCCGGCTTCTGTTTTGCAATAATGTCAGTCATTGCTTCGACAGTGAGAGGCTCAATGTAAGTCGAATCAGCCATGACGGTATCCGTCATTATTGTCGCCGGATTCGAATTGGCCAGGACGATATTGTAGCCGAGTTTGCGCAGCGCCTTGCATGCCTGCGTTCCCGAATAGTCGAACTCGCATGCCTGGCCAATGACGATGGGGCCGGAGCCAATGATCATCACCTTCTCGATGTCGGGTCGTTTGGGCATTTACACCGTTCCTTCCTTTCCCCTTATCTTCGTATCTTCAATCTTTTGTTTCCAAGCCTGCAAATGCGCATGGCACAACCGTATGGATATTGCCGGAATAAATTGTGCGAGCTGCTGCAAGGCAAGTCGCACTATCTTAGACCGGCTGCGACAGCAATGTCAACGAACGACACGAACGCGCGAGGAGTTAAACCACAGGCCGTTTCTACCGGAGCTTTGCGCGAACTCGACACGAGCGCATTTGGGCGGCGAGTTGATCGCTTTGTGAAAAAGCATCCGGGAGACAGCGGCCCGTGGCGGCACAACTTGAGAAACATGTTTCTGCTCTTTCGAGGCGAAAGGAGAATATGGTCTTTTCTTATAGGTCAAAATACTTATTTCGCCCTAAGAAAATGTGGATACTTAAGACTCTGTTTTGGGATAGGTTACGTCTTTTCCGCCGACCCGCAGCACGTCAGCCTATAGCAGAACTTGCAAAATGGGGGCATTATTCAATATACTTATTGAGCCAATTAGATAAAGCGACCCCAGAAGCGGTATTTTCGTGTTGCCGTGTCTGCCCCACTTTGCCGTGCAAGGACAGACATAGGGGTAAACCTGTGCAAGTCGAATTTGTAACCAAGGGTTTCTCATGTTGGCAGTTCATCCATTGTTTGGATAAAGCCTTATCAAACGAGCGGGATATTTCATAACGGAACATTTGGAAGCAATTGAGGAGAACAAGAAGATGAAGAGAGTGTTGCGGTTAACGTTTTTTTTCATTCTTGGGTTCGTTCTGGTCATTTCGACAGGCGCAGCAGCAGCCGACGATTTCTCGGACTCGCACGTGCTCGTGAAGTTCAAGAAGGTCCCGTCACCAAGCCGGGTGAAGAGTTTTGCCGCATCCAGAGGGCTTCAATTCGATCGCGCCATTCCGCGTATCGGAGTGTTCCGTTTTTCGTTTCCACGGGGTCAAAATGCGCTGAACTTGGTCGACAAGTTGAATCTTGACCCGTTCGTGGAATTTGCCGAACCGGACTACATTCGTGTCGCGTATTTCGAACCGAACGACCCTCTGTTTGGTTCGCAATGGGATATGACGCTTATTGGGATGCCATCCTACTGGGAGTTCGAGAAGGGTGACCCAGGCGTGGTCATAGCTGTCCTGGACACCGGGATCGACCTTGACCATCCCGATCTGATGAACCAGCTCTGGGTGAATTCAGACGAAACGCCCGGCAACGGGATTGACGACGACCAGAATGGATACGTTGATGACTACAACGGCTACGACTTTGCGGGAGATGGATGGTTTCCGGGCCCCGGCGCGGAAGACCCGATTCCGGAGGATGCATACGTCGGCCACGGCACGCACGTGTCGGGCACATGCGCCGCCGAACAAGACAACAATGAGGGAATCACCGGAGAGGCCCCCGGGTCGAAACTCATGGCTGTTCGAGTGCTGGGAGGACTGGTCGGGACCGGCTATTCGAGCGACATAGCCGAGGGCATCATTTATGCCGCAGACAATGGCGCAAGCGTCATCAATATGAGTCTCGGCGGCACAGCAAAGAGTTTGACGGAATACAATGCCCTCAAACATGCATGGGACAACAATGTGTTTGTTGCGGCGGCGGCGGGCAACGACGGCGACGGCATGAATCCCATCAGCTATCCGGCTGCCTACGTGTTCACGATGTCGGTGGGAGCTACAGACAGCCTGGACAACATCGCGAGCTTTTCGACCCACAACGAGTTCGTTGAGGTCAGCGCACCGGGCGTGACCATCCTGTCAACGGTTCCGGGTGGAACGTACGAATCGGCCATGTGGTCGGGCACCTCGATGGCGACGCCCCATGTGGCAGGACTGGCGGCGCTTCTCTATTCCACCTACCCGGGCATCAGGAACTGGCAGGTCAAGTCTATACTGCAAGCAGGTGTCATTGATCGAGGCGTTCCCGGCTGGGACGAATTTTACGGATATGGGCGCACGGACGCGGTTCGGATTCTGGCGACTCCCCCGCCATCGGCCGATTTGCTTGACATCCTGTCACCGCCTGAGGGAGTCGCATTCCGTTCAACCTCGTTGATGGCGCTCCTGTGGAATCCGGTTACAGGCGCGGCGGGATACCGGATCACCGCCAGCCTGCCGGGTGGGGGCACATGGTCGACGCTCACAGCAAACACCTACTACACCGTTCCGCCCTCGCAGCCCGTGCCAACGGGCAGTTACACGGTTGTGGTCGAGGCGCTCGACGGGACCGGGACTGTGCTCGGCTCCGACACGGTCTCATTCGGTCGCAATTAACAAGTAAGCCAATATCGAGGCAAGCGGCTTGTTGTTTTAATATGATATTAGTGGCCCCGTTGCGACGAACGGGGCCTTTTCTTTGTCGGTGAGCAAGAACACGGGGGACTAC
>CAYVQZ010000085.1:0-13815 GCA_964453435.1 uncultured bacterium | reverse complement strand
AATCGGGACTGTCCCCGAAGCGAACAACCTTCACCATGAATCGTGGGACACACTCGATACCCTCTTTGTGCCTTTTCCGAAAACTCCTCTCTCCGCGATTCTGGTCCGTCCCGGCCTTTGTGGCAATGCTTCTGCTCTCTTTACCAGACGGTGGTATCCGAGGACAGGAAGAATCCGGAGCCAAAGGAGAAGCGTTGCGCTCACCCTTATCCGACCCGAAAATCCTGATGACAGCGGCCGGTCGCGAAAAACGGATGCAAAATGTCTGCATCCTCCTTGAATTGCGTGAACACGACTGCACAAGCTCCGCGCTCGACAAATTGAGATCGGATTCGCGGGCCAATAAGCCCTTCCACGACCATTTCGCAATGGGAATAAAAAAATATGTCGAGGGCGACTTTGAGGGAGCGGCGGCAAAGCTTCGTTTCTACCTTAAGTATTGGCCCCAAGACAGCGGCGCTCTCAAAATCTTCGGACTCAGTTCGTTCGAGATGGCGAAACAGAGCAAAAAAGAAGCCGGCGAGAAGCGCATGGCCGAGAGTGGCAAGGAAACCGAGCAAAGCATCGAGGAGACGAAGGCGCTCCTCGTCGATGCCGAGAATGCATTCGGCAAACGCACCAGACTTTTCCCGGATTGCGCCGACGCATGGTCAGACCTCGGATTCCTCTTTCTCGAGACGGAACGCCCGGAGGAGGCGTTCCGATGTTTCGAAGAGGCATTGAGGCTTCGCAAGGATTTCGTTCCGGCAAAGGTTGGCGCCGTGCTCTATTTTCTTTGCATGTCACAACCCAAAGCCGCCAAAGAGTGGCTCGATACTATCCCCGACGAAGCCTTCGAAGACCCTGGATTGCTCCGGTTGATGCAGGAGACGCTCGTGGCATTCGCCGAATACGAGGAAGCCGAAAAGGAGGCTGAGGAATTCCGGAGAAAGAAGGCGACCGGGCTGGAGTTCTATCACGGCAGATGGATGAAGAGTGAAGACAAAGCGAAACTATTGAGGATGGAAATAACGCAAGTCGAACGGCTGCTCGATACCGTTGTAAAAATGAACGAAACGGCCACTGCCGAAGATATTGCGCTTTGGGCGTATCAGGGAAATCAACTCCTGAGCAAATTCCAACCAGAAGAGGTAATGGACAAAATTATGGCGGAAAAAGCGCTCATACTGCTGGGGTTCCTTCATCAGGCCTCGGACAGGGCGCTGGCCGAGATGAAGCTGACGCTCGACGACCATCCCGGTGAGGGAGAAGGATTGCTTGCCTTTCTTCAGGCCTACGAAAGAAGCGGAGCTTTCTCGTCAGAGGTCCACATACCGCTCATGCGACTGTTCGGCAAACATATAAACGATTATGTCTCTCGTTACGGAACAGAAGCATTTGAAAAGCTGATGAAGGACAACGGCCTTCCCGTCATCCCCGAAAAGCTGAAGTGAAGGGCAATCCCCGGAACAGAGCGAGCAGACTCGAACAGGTTCAACCGGTTCTCGGCATTACTTCTATCGATTTGGTGAAACGTCGTTCAACGAGCACACAGATATTGTTTTCCTCTTTTCCTTCCTCCGCCCGTGGTATGACGAAGAAGCGCGGCGCCTTCGGGTCATACGATTGAACCGTGAACCCCTCCATCCTCTCACCGTCTTTGAACTTTATGACGACGCGCTCCTTTTTCGCATAAATGTTCGAGAGCTTCATCTTTTTTGCGATTTCTTTGTCAAAGTGCTTGACGAAGAAGACCCCCTTCAGGTCGCGGAAGGGAATGTACATCTGCAAGTCTTCCGCGCCTTCGCCTTCCGGACGCAGCACAAAGCCGTCCTCGTTGATATTCCAGGTCAGCGGAATTCCGTACTTCACATCCCCGTCCCGATAATGCACAACGACTTGCTTTAAATGGGAGTTCGAGTAGATAAACTGAAACGAGCCGATTTGCAGGATGTCCCTGTCGTTCAGTTTCACTTCATCGTCAATGGCAAAATAATTTACCTTCACGTCGCTCAGACCCAGGGTCTTAATGTATACCGGAGCCGGAGCGCCTTCGCGGCCCGACCGTATCTCCGCATGACGCTTGTCCACACTTTCGTGCAAGATGGGAATATCCGACTCCGGGTCGCTCCCAATGGTCAGCTTCGACTTGCGGCTTTTCTCGGCGATCGACTTGAAGTCTATGTTCTCCAACTTCGAATCCTTTGGCTTCTCAAGCACCACAAGCCATCCCTCTGCAGGAACAAATTTACGCTTGTATGCCCGCCACCGAACATAACCGAACAGCGCCAGCAACGAAATGAAAGGAAGCGGTATGCCAACGATGAGGCCTATCAATTTCCAGTCATACCTCACATCGGCTCGATAATTTTTACCGCGCGTTCCCCACTCTCCGTCCGCCTTCCGGGGATCGGTGAACACTTTCAATGGAATGACGCCCTGTGAGAAAGAAACGCTCGCTGTCGGGCTGCTCAGCAAGAGGTTGCCGGTGAATTCCCGCGCCTCCGCAAGCGCCGCGCCCTCGTCTGCCCGCACCGTCACCGAGATGTGGGCCTTCTTCTCAAACATGCCCGCAAGATTCACCTCTGCCGTGCAACTCACTCCGTCGGGCAATGATATGTTGGGAGTCGCTTCGACCGCCAACTCACCCGGCTCGACAGTTCCATCCAATTTGAGCGCAAGCTTTCGCGAACACTCTTCCCCGGCGCGTATCGGACCAATGGCCAGCCAGTCGATTGGGTCATATGTGTGGTCCAGTGCAGGGTTGTAGCGGCCGATGAAAAGGCGGGGAGCCTGCTCGAAACGGAACAGGAGCTGCGCGGGGTTAATAATAAAAATCGATGCGTCCACCGGCCTGAGGAGAAGCGCCCCATGAATTTCTCTTTCCCATGGGCCGGACAACGACAAGGTCACCTCCGCCTTCGAGGGCTTGTTGTCGCACACAATCGTTGGAGGGAACACCTCGGCAATAATGTTTTTGGCAGCCACACGGTCAGAGATGTATGGTTCAACCGATATGCAGCGGCCCTCCGGCTCTCCCCGTACGGGATAAACATAGAGCGGGATTTTCGTCTTCACCGGCAAAGAGGCTTTTCCGAGCGACAACACCTGACCGTCCGCCGTAATCACCGGCTTGATCCTGACTTCGGAGATAACCCAGTCGAGCAGTTTTCGGCGAGAACCCGGGGTCCCTGAAAGGTATCGCTCCGCGTGTATTTCTATCGTGTTTCCCTCGCATTCCCTCACGAACTCCGCCAGCCCGACATCGGGTATTCCCTTCAATGCCACGTATGTGATATACCAGTCCTTTCCGGGGTTGAATTGGGAAAAATATCGTTCCCGAATCGTGTCGTATGTGATAGCGGAATGTGGTTCCACGTCCTTCGGGGGATTGTTGATGCCGTCACTCAAAAGCACCAGCATATGGATACCCGAGGGATTCGCACGATACCGCTCATGAAGCTCGCTCACGCCCTTCAGGAGACCGCAGGGAATATAGGTGTGCTCGTCCGAGCAGGGAAGACGGTCACAGAATTTCTGTAGCCTTTCTATGTCCGCTTCCGTCCGTATTGTTCTGCGATAATGAAGCTGCGAACTGTCGCCGAACGTCACAATCGTCACCGAATCGCCCGGTTTCGACTCACTCACGTACGTTTTCAAAGCGTCCTTTAATTGGTCGATAATGTCGTACATACTCATGGAGACATCGACCACGAAAACGATACTGTTGGAGGGTTCCTCCGGGGAGTCGCCTTCCGGGTCGATGGCCGCCCCCGCGCTACCGCTGCCGGAGGAAAGAACAAAAAATACTGCGCACGCCGCGAACAGCATGGAGCATTTTCGAAGGCCAGAGCCTATGAAGGAGTCATTCCTCGCAACCAATTCTTTCATTTCCGCACCTCCGCATCAAAAATAAATCACAGCGAACATCGTATTCTCGCAAGGTTCAGATAATCTCCCGGAAATATAGGCACGCCATTCCCAGAATCAGAAGGGCCATGAGAGCAAGGCCAAACCTTCGCAGTCTGGGATGACGTTGCTGTTTCCAAAGAAGAAATTTCGTCTTGTTAATTTGATACGTGGTCCGAAGAGCCAAGACTTATGCTCGCTTTCGGCATACCAGGCGGGCTGAAACCATTGAAGCGGGGTGGGTGTGCAGGTAAATTACACCATCCGGCGGAGCAATAGCTCCGCCGCTGTCTCAAGAAAACAGTAAACGCTTCGCCACCCTGCCACGGATGGCTTCGAGTCCCGCGTGTGCGTGCGTACTGCCTTGGGCCGGCGCTCGCTTGAGCGTCCGCCTATCACGATCCACCTGACGGTGGACTTATGCTAATGGTAAAGCAAACGAGAAGCGCTATTATGCTCTTTTAGTTAGCTTAATTTAAGTTGGCTATGTCTTCATTATATCATAGTAAATATTATTTTGCAAACCTCAAACAACCTGTGTCGGAAAAGTATGCTACGGCAGTCCAACCCGCAACAAGGGCCACATCCGCGAACGGGATACCCGAGACCAACCAGTTATGAGTCTTTTCCGTCGTACGGAGCAAACCCGGAAAAGCCTCCTCAAGAAGCTCCCGTATCGGCAAAGTGTCACGCAGGGTGTAGGCAGGGTTGAAAAACATCGGGACAACCGCTATAATGTATGAAATTTTTATGAATAGCGGGCACACCGACAAAAAATTTCCATCATCCTTTTTGATTTGCGTGTGAATCCAAGAGGGAATAAAGGCCCAGAGAGTCGTCTGTTCATTTTTGGTTCGTAGAAATATGAAGGTCCTTATCGCAGTATCTCCGGTCGCCACCTCGGCGGGTGGCGACAGCAGCCCGATTGTTGCCTTTTATGAGGAACTCGGCGATTTCCCGGTGAAATTGGCTTTTCCGGATGAATCCCTGCCGTTGTGCGAGCAGGTTTCCGAGGTCGAGGTCATCATTCCCGCTCTTTCCACCATTAGCGCCGAGGTCATCGCCGCCGCACCGAAACTTAAGCTTATCGAACAGGTCGGCGTCGGCCTCGATGGGGTCGATATCGATGCGGCCACGCGGCGAAACGTGTATGTGGCCAATGTGCCGTTCGCCAGCGCGACCTCGATGGGGGAACTGACGCTCGCGTTGATGCTGCTTCTCGCGCGAAAACTCAATGAAGCCCAGTCGAACCTCCGGAACGGAATCTTCTTCCTTCCCCTCGGGTCGGAACTGGGTGGAAAAACCCTCGGACTCATCGGACTCGGATACAGCGGCAAGGAAGCGGCAAAGAGAGCCAAAAGCTTTGACATGAACATTCTTGCCGTCGACAAGTATTACCAGCAAATGCATAGTCCGGATGTGGATGCGCTGGCGGGCATCGACCAGTTGGACAGGCTCCTCGCCGAAAGCGATTTTGTGTCGCTCCACTGTCCGCTCAACGAAGAAACGCGCGGCATGATAGGATACGAACAACTCTGCAAGATGAAGGAATCCGCTTACTTAATCAACATCGCGCGCGCGGGGTTGGTGGAAAGGGAAGGGCTCATACGCGCCTTGAGAGAGAACAAAATTGCCGGCGTCGGGTTGGACGTGTTCTGGGAAGAGCCGTTACGTCCCGACGACGAACTGCTCGAGTTGGATAACGTGGTCCTGACTCCGCACGTGGCCACCTCCACAAATGAGTCGCGCACACGCAATTTTGTTCAGGTTGCGAAAGACATCAAGCGGGTGGCCCGTGGTGAGAAGCCCGAATTCTGTGTAAATTTCTGAACTCCTGGCGAGCGGCGGGGGCTCGATACGGCGCATCGGGAGAATCCCCCGGCTCAGTTAACTCCCGGAGACGGGTTGCAAGAAGCGAACGGAGAACGATATGGCAAAAGGCGAAATTATTATCGATGAATACACATGCAAGGGGTGCGGCTTATGCGTGGAATACTGTCCGAAGGGCTGCATCCAGACCTCGAAGGACAAGTTCACTCGCTCGGGAGCGCTTTTACCCGAGTTCGTCAATCCGGAGGACTGCGCGGCATGCAAAATCTGCGGCCAGATGTGTCCTGACTTCTCAATCGAGGTCTACAAATTTGTCGATGAAGAAGAGAACGAATAAGCGATAGGAGCCCATATGACCGAAAGAATGTTTATAACAGGGAATGAAGCCGTTGGGAGGGGAGCCATAGCCGCAGACTGCAAATACTTTTTCGGATATCCCATCACGCCGCAAAACGATATTCCGGAGTTCATGTCGCGCGAACTTCCAAAGGCGGGCGGCGTGTTCGTTCAGTCCGAAAGCGAGGTCTCGTCGGTCTACATGGTTTACGGCGGCGCTCTCTCGGGCGCCCGGGTGATGACCTCAACCTCGAGTCCCGGCTACGCCCTCATGCAAGAGGGAATCTCCTACATTGCCGAGACAGAAGCTCCGTGCGTTATCGTCAATGTCTCGCGGATGGGACCCGGCATCGGCACGGGCGGCCAGGCCGGACAAACCGATTACCGCTGCGTCGTCAAGGGAGGAGGCCACGGCGGCTACCGCGCCGTCGTTCTTGCTCCAGCTTCCGTTCAAGAGGTCTATGAACACATGCAGCTTGCCTTTTACCTCGCCGACAAATATCGTATTCTCTGTATCGTGCTTTCCGACTATGTGCTCGGCCAAATGGCGGAAGTCGTCGAACTCAAGAAACTCGAATTCGACGCGACACCGGACAAATTCTGGGCGCTGAAGGGCACCGACAAAAAGGACGGCATGCGGTACATGCACGTGGTCGGGTTCCTCTCCTATGGCGGTGTCATATCCTGGCACGAGGCGCTGATGAAGAAATACAAGCAGGTGGAGGAGAACGAGAAGCGGTTCGAGACCAAGCACGCCGATGATGCCGAACTCCTTCTGGTCGCGTACGGTTCCACCGCCCGGACAAGCGAGAAGGCGATGGAAATGGCAAGGGCCGAAGGTATGAAGGTCGGCCTGTTCAGGCCGATTACGTTGTGGCCGTACCCCGAGGAAGCGCTTCGCGAGGCTGCGCTCAAAGCGAAACAGGTGCTCTGTGTCGAGGACAGCAACGGACAGATGAAGGAAGACGTCGATTTTGCCGTGCGCGCGCAGGTGCCCGTCCACTACCTTGGTCTATGGGCGCGGAACAGCGACCAGCCGCAAGGGCTTATCTTTCCGGAACGTGTCTTCGAGGAAATCAAAAAGATGTTCGACGGCGCGTCGAAAAAATAAGGAAACCTCCAACAGATAGAAATGCTTCGAGAACGAACGACAAGGAGATCGGATAGGCGCTATGAGTACGACACGTGAAAAAAAGGTGCTCGTCTGTGGGAAGCCCGAACTCCGCACCGGCTTCCCCAGCATGTATTGTCCCGGATGCCACTATGGCATCATCACGCGGGTGATTTGCGAAGTATTGGAAGAAATGAACCTCGGAGGCAGGACCATCGGTTTCGCCGGCGTCGGGTGCAGCTTTGGGGGAGCGCCGATATCGATTAACATCGATTGGGCCTCGTGCCCGCACGGGCGTGCTCCGGCCATGGCCACCGCGTGCAAACGCATTCATCCCGACGCGCTCGTGTTCACCCTTCAGGGCGACGGCGACCTCGGAGCCATCGGACTCGGTTGTTTCCTGAGCGCGGTCCTTCGGAACGAAAACCTCACAACCATTTTCCTGAATAACGCGGGATACGGTCAAACCGGCGGACAACTCGCTCCGACAACCCTGACCGGCATGAAAACGACGACCACGCAGGAAGGCCGCAAGCCGGAAGACGGCTTTCCCTTCCACGGAGCGGAACTGGCCGCCTACATGAAAGCGGTCGCTTACTCCGCCCGCGTGAGCGTTCACACCCCCGCCAACTTTCAAAAAGCAAAGAAAACACTCAGAACCGCGTTCCAAAAACAAATGGATGGCGCCGGTTACAGCTTTGTCGAATTCATTTCGGCCTGCCCGTCCGTCTGGGGAATGTCTCCGGTCGACTCCGTCGCCTTTATCCAGGAACATATGATCGAGGAGTTCCCGCTCGGCGAATTCAAGAACATCGATTCCATCTATGACTGATGCGGATATCGAAGGAGAGCCAGGAATGGACCACAAGTATTTCGAAGTCACAATGTCCGGTCTCGGCGGCAAGGGCGTGCTTACCCTCGGAAAGATACTTGCCGAGGCCGGAATGGAACTGTACGGCAACGTGTCATATTTCCCGAATTATTCTGCCGCCATGCGCGGCGGAGAAAGCGAATGCACCGTCATCTTCTCCGATAACTCCATTCCCAGTCCGCTCATTTTCAACCCCGCTCACGCCGTCGTGATGGACCCGGCGTCCTTTACCACGTTCGAGATGCGACTCAAGCCCGGCGGAATCATCTTCTGCGACGAGTCCGCAGTCTCCGACACGAGCGACCGCGACGATATCGAAGTGTTCAAAGTGCCCGCCTCAAAAGCCGCAGTCGAAATCGGCGACCTTCAGGTGGCGAACATGGTTCTTCTCGGAGCGTACGTGGGAAGGGCCGAGTCGGTGCCCGTGGGTATGCTCGAGCGCGCGCTCACAAAGCACTTCAAGGGAACACGCCGCGAATCGCTGCTCGAACTCAACAAGAAAGCCGTTCGCGAAGGGAACCAGCTCGCCAGAAGGATTTAGGTTGCGCGGCTGGGTGTTTGCCGTTTAACTTGGCTGTTCTGTCCGCGAACTTCCCCGGCAGGCTGTTTGATTTCCCCTATAATTTACTACTGTTACAAACAAGCGTTGGTCCAGTAGACAGAGAATTCTCTGCGGAAGCCAGAGACGCATTTGTGATATAATTGATTAGTGGACTGGATTTCAGCCAGCGTTCTCTTGTTCTCCTACTCGTGGTTTTCCTTAATACGCTTGTAATAAAGCAATAACGTTGGAAGCGTAGGCCATGTTTACAAAAATCGAGGCATTAAATTACAAGTGTCTCCGAGACATAAGGGTGCAATTGTCTGGCTTTCACGTTCTCGTGGGGGCAAATGCCAGCGGAAAATCAACTTTTTTGGACGTAATTCGATTCATGAGTGACTTGCTAAGAACGGGGCTTCTGGATTCCGTTTCGAAGCGCACATCCAATTTCAGAGATTTGTTTTGGCAAAGAACGGGAACCAATTTTGAGCTGGCGGTTGAAACAAGGATACCCCAAGATTTGGCCGACATGCTCGAGAACAAGGCTTACCAGTATTGCCGCTATGAAATTGCTGTTGGCACGCAGGGAGAGTCGGGAGAACTCGGAATTTTAAACGAGACCCTGTGGCTTCTTGAGTTTACGGAGAACGCTGCAAAACACCGCGGGCTGTTTCCGGAAGCCGTTTTTCCGCGAGAAACCATCTTGTATTCTTCAAAAAAAGGCAGAAAGAGACTGGTAAACAAGTTGTTCGGTGGCAACGACAACTTCTATTCTGAAACTGGCAAATGGGACCACTCCTTCAAACTGGGACCACAAAAATCTGCTCTGGCAAATCTTCCAGAAGACGAAGAAAAATTTCCCGTGTCCACTTGGTTTAAGAAAATCCTGCAAGAAGGCGTACAGACACTTTCTCTCAACAGCGAAGCGATGCGCTGGCCATGTCCTCCCGGCGTTTCGAGACTGTTCAGCCCCGATGGGTCAAATCTCCCATTAGTTATCGAGAATCTAAAAAGCAGAGACGAGGCGCAATACAACAATTGGATTCACCATATCCAGACAGCTTTGCCGGACATAGTTGGTATAAAAATTATCGAGAGACCGGAGGATAAGCATAAGTATATTGTCTTAAGACATATGAATGATTTGGAAGTGCCATCGTGGCTTGTATCGGATGGCGCACTGCGACTTCTCGCTCTGACCCTTCTCGCCTACCTTCCCGGGATGAAAGGCATTTACCTGATTGAGGAACCCGAAAACGGGATACATCCCAAAGCCATACAGACCGTTTACCAATCACTTTCGTCCGTCTATGATGGACAGGTGCTGATGGCTACTCATTCGCCGATTTTTCTGTCCATTTCGGAAACAGAGCATCTTCTTTGTTTCGCGAGAGATGAACAAGGAGCGGTCGATATCGTTTCGGGATCAGAGCATCCGGGCCTTCAAGATTGGCAGAAGGAAGTTAGCCTCGGTGACCTCTTCGCTTCCGGAATATTAGGATGAGCGAAGTTCAGACTACCAAGAAAGACCTCATAATCCTCGTTTCTGACAAGAATATGGAGTATGCTCTTAGAGGCATTTTAAGCCGACCAGCCGCGTTAGGAATACGAAATGTAAGCCTCGATATATTTCCGTTCGTGGGTAAGAATGACCCTGGCTAAGTTGCCGAGAGTCTCACAACTTCCTCCGACCATACTCTAAGAAATATGAATATGCTATCGTTTTATTCGATTATGAAGGCTGCGGTCGCGAAAACAAAGACGTATCAGACATTGAAGCCGAAGTCAGGCAGCGATTATTCCAAGCGGGATGGAATAATCGGGCTGAAGTCATTGTGATAAAGCCTGAACTGGAAATATGGGTCTGGAGCGATTCACCGGAAGTCGCCAAATGTTTAGGATGGAGCAGCGAATTCGGAGACCTGCGGTCATTCCTCGAAGCAGAAAACCTATGGGCTGGGAATGAAGAAAAGCCAGCATTGCCAAAGATAGCAGTCGAAAAAGTTTTGCGAAGAGCGAAGAAGCCTCGATCATCAAAAATTTATTCGGAGATTGCCTCGCGGGTCGGGTTGCAACGTTGTACCGACAGTGCCTTCCGGAGGCTTTGCATCAGGCTTGGAGAATGGTTTGGCGTCGGCGAGTCGTCTTAAAGCAATTCATAAATACGTTTGTTAGTCCTTTGGCGGCGATCATGGAGGACGCACTATAAGAAATCGCAACAAGAACTCTTAAATTAACGGTGGTAGTACAAATTCCAGCCAGCAACGAAGAAAATTCGTCGAGAAGTGTCGAAGCTCTGCCCTTGGCCACCGATTCCGCTGTCGGGACTATAAACCCTGCTAAGCGCAGCAGCTCCCGCCAAAACTTTGTTCGGTCCGGGCGATCAGCTCGTCCTGCATCTCCGGCGTAAGGTCCGCGAAATACGCCGAATATCCCGATATCCTCACCAGCAGACCGGGATACCTCTCGGGGTGTTCTTTGGCGTCTATCAATGTCTCGCGGTCGACGACGTTGAACTGGACGTGCATCCCACCGAGATTGAAGAACGTGCGAATGAGAGAAGCCAGGTCCCGGCTCCCCTTTTCTCCGGCGAGCGCGCCCGGCGAAAACTTCTGGTTCAGGGTTGTCCCGTTGCCTACCTTGCGCAGTTCCAGCGACGACACCGATTTCATCGCGGCCGTGGGACCGGTCTTGTCCATTCCCGCGCAGGGTGTGATGCCCTCCGCCAGGCTGGCGCCGGCTCGCCGCCCGTTCGGCAGCGCGCCCAGGTACGAGCCGAAACCGTTATGCGTCGTCATCGTCCAAAAGCCCGGCGCATAATTCCCGCCGCGCGGATTCCGGTATTTGATTACTTCATCGCAGTACGCCGACGCCACCGTTCGCGCGATCGAGTCCGCGTAGTCGTCGTCGTTTCCGAATTTGGGCGCTTGATTTCGTATCTGCTGCAGTAACCGCTCATGCCCGACAAAGTCGTCGCTCAGCGCCGTCAGCAGTTCCTCCATTGTGAGCGACTTCTTCTTGAAAACGAGAGTTTCGATGGCCGCAATCGAGTCGGCAACGTCCGCCAAACCGACCCCTTGCATGCCGGTGCAGTTGTATTTGGCGCCTCCGACCGTCACGTCCCTTCCCTTCTCCATGCAGCCATCCACCAGAGCCGAGAGCAGCGGGGTCGGATAGATATCCATGTGCGCCAGCTCGATTGCGTTATTGCCCGCGACCGCATTTCGCACAAGAAACGACATTTGGGCTTTGAACGCCTCAAGAACGTCATCGATTGACGCAAACTTGCTCGGGTCACCCGTTCGCGGACCAATCGGCGAGTCGTTGAACCGGCTTCGACCGTTCGTGAGCGCCATTTCGAGCGCGACACCAAGATTCACGAACGCGGCCCCGCAGGCCGAAAACGTTTTCCCCTGCACGTTCGGCTCCACGCAGCCGACAATCGAATAGTCCCATGCGTCCTCTTCGTTGTCATCCTGCAAGGAGAGGCCGGGTATGATGCCCGAATCGCCGAACAGAGCGGGCATGCCGCCGCCCCGTTTCACCACATCGCTTATCTTCAAGAGGAATTCATCGGGCGTTCCGGCGTGCGCCCGCGCGTGCAAATTCGGCTGTCGCAGGCGAACGGTGTCATACGCATCCAAAAACGCATAGCTCAGCTCGTTCGTGGCGTCGTTGCCTTCTTTATCTGTACCCCCGAGCGTTATTCCCTGCGCCGACGACAAGCCGCTGAAAAAACTTGTGCCGACCGAATTGAACAGCGGCAGAATTTCGGCGCACTTGACCATCAGGCAGCCCAACAACTCGACCGCGTCGCCGTAGTCCAGCCTGCCGGCCCCGATATCCGAAACATAATACGGGTAAAGAATTTGGTCGAGCCTGCCAAACGAGATGCCGTGCTGGAAGTTCTCCTGGTGCACTATCATATGGGCGAGCCAGACCGATTGGACGGCCTCGCGGAAGCTGCGGGCCGGATGCGCCGGCACGCGCTCGAGCACACTCGCAATCTCCTCCAGCTCCTCTCTGCGCCGGGGGTCGCCTACCTCCCCTGCCAGTTCGAGCGCCCTGTCCCGATAACGCTCCGCGCATCGGACCGCCGCCCGGCACGCGATTCGAACGGCCTCATAGAAATGTTGCTGTTGCAGGAGTTCCGGCGTCATTCCGCCCGAATTCTCGATTTCCTCAAGCCTCTCTATCCGGGTTTCGGCCTCCTCGACTATGCCGAGAAAACCCTGCCGGAGCACTTTCTCATAGTTCGGAGTGATGTGCGATATCCCGGCGAACTGGGTCAGAATGTAATAGCCGATTTGCATCAGCATCTCCATCGGCTGCTCGGGACAGCAGAATTTGCCCGCGTAGGCCGCAATGCTCCTGTCGGCCCAGAACGGAAATATCTCTTCCTCCAGCAGGTTGATTTCCTCGTCGGTTATCCGGAGCGGGTTCGTTCGGCGCGTGCGAATATCATGAATCTCGGGCCAGAGCAACAAACCCGACAAATCGGGATGCAGCATCGCCGCGATCCTCCTCTTCGCGGGAGAGCCGACCACCAGTTCGTCCGGGTGAATGATGACCTCGATGTTGTTGAGAATATGGGCGAGCGCGTTCGCGCGCCGCAAAATCATCGGGCCCACCTGCGCCTCGCGGCTCTTCATATACTCCGTTATGAGACGCGCTTTCTGGATGCAAACCGAATTCGGCGTTTTCAGCATGGTCTCGCGCAGCGAGTGAAGTCGCGCGCGCGCTTCCGTTTTCAGGATTTCGCTCGTGTCTACGGCCATTGCCAACTCCCTGATCGAATAATGCTGTTCTTCGAAATCAAAGGGTGCGATTTTTCTCAGGTGAAATTCATTCGCATTCAAAATGAAAAAGCCTCGTTTCACTAAAATGTTAACAGAATTCGCCCAATGTGTCAATGAAAGTTCCGGCGCGACATTCGCCTTCCGGCGGCTCAAAAATCCAATCGCTTTTCATCCTTCGCGCGGCCTCGACCGTTCCCCCTTCCGTCATTCCTGCGCAGCGAGGAATCCAGAAACTCATCTTCCTAACCACGAAGGCGCCAAGGCCACAAAGGAAAACCGGGAACCGCGGATCCTTCGACGATGCTCAGGACAGGTTCACACTGATGGACGCGGATGAAAAGACTTTTGACCACGGGGCGCACGGGGTATCACGGGGAAAAGCCTAAAGACTGGATTGGCGCCACGAATTACACCAATTGCACGAATTCCTCCTTTGTAG
>CAYVQZ010000084.1:0-14177 GCA_964453435.1 uncultured bacterium | reverse complement strand
CCTATTCTATCCCGCGGATTGCGCGGGACTTCGCTTCGCTCAGCGCAAAAGACGGGGATTCCGTAAATAGTCACAGTCCCCTGCGCTTGGTAATCGTGGGACACAGTCCAAACGGGGATTTCCACCGCGCGCTATTCCAGTATCTCGATGAGGTCAACCCTCTTCGCCGTGAATTTTATGATGTCACCCGGTCGAAAACCGGGGAGGTCTCCCTCGGGAATGACATAGAGCTTGCCGAATCCGGCGTCGACGAGCAGGTCGTGGTCTTGCTCGCTCGCCTCGATGACCCGCGCGATCAGTGTCAGCCTCGAGGGCTGGTCGGTTTCCCAATCGAAATCGTTCTCCAATATTTGCGGCGTTCCGGAGTCCAGCCTTTCTATTTCCCCTTCGATATACGGCACGCAGAGGACTACCCTTTTCCCCTTTCCCAGCCGCGATTCGTTGACGGTGAATCCCATGAAATCGAACAGGCGGATAACTTGTCCGTCGTTCGTTCTTACCTCGACGGTCTGCTCGTAAGACATTCCATCGAGTTTGCAGCGAGCTTTGAAGGACAGAATCTCGACTTTGGTGAAATGTTTGTTATCCGCGCGCATTGATTATGAATCTTTCGGCGTTTTTCCGAGCGGTCAATCCGAATACGGTGATTGTATCCGATGAATCGAGTGGCCGGACATTTTCACTGAAGCCAACGATGCGACACATGACGATTGGGAATGTGCGAATGAATTGGCGCCTACAAAGGAAATTTCGGAACTCCTCGGAGGCGCCGATTTATCCGCGCAAATTGACGGAAACACTCTCAGCGCTGCATAGCCGCAACCAAATTTTGCTTCAGGGACAGCCCCTTCGCAAGTAATTGTCGGACAGTCTCACTGTCTTCTGAGCACGCTGTCAATATTTGGTCAAAATTGCGCGGGCGCCCGAGAGAGCCAATACTTCGTTGCAGCCGTCCTCAACGAGCGAGGCGCGGGCATCCCTGAAAATTTTCTCAATCAAATATTCTTTGCTGAGGCCATAACCGCCGAAAAGTTGAACGGCATCGTTTGCGACCTCGAAGGCAGCCTGCGTGCAGTGGACCTTGGATGCGATTGAAAGCTCGACAGCCGGTGGCATGGTCTCCCTGTTATACACCATGGCTGCCCGGGAGAGAGCGCGCGCGGATTCCACTTTTGTGAACATTTCAAACAATTTCTGTTGTATCCACTGATGCTCGCAGAGCGGTTTTCCGCCCTGCACGCGGACCTTGCAGTAGTCGAGAGCCTCCTCGTACGCCGCCCTTGCGACGCCGGTAAAAATGGCGCCCATCGTCGCATTCGCTAATGCCAGGGTGGCCTCCATCATGAAGGGGTACATATCCGGCTGAATAATCATGTACTGTTGCGGGATGCGAACATCCTCGAAGATTATTTCACCTTGATTGAGAGCCCGTTGCCCGATCTTATCGAGGGAACGCCCTTTCGAGACCCCCGGGCGGTCGAGAGGAACGACGGCCACTCCTCCTCCGCTCATTCCACGCGAGGCGTCGACAGTCAGGAATGTGAGCGCGTGGGTCGCAATGATGCCGTTTGACACCCAGGACGATTTTTGGCCGTTGATGACCCATTCATCACCGTCGATTTTCGCGCTGGTTTGAAAGGTTATGTTTGCGTCATTGAACTCATCGGTCCCTGCCACAAGGGAGTCCGACCCGTGTTCCGGCTCGGTTATGGCCCAACAGCCGATATAACGGCATTCCCTGTCTTCGACATAGGGTTTAACAATGCTTTCGATGAGGTCCGGGTCCATACTGTTGGCGGCCGCAAAGAACGGGAAACCGCCAGCCGCCAGAGTAATGGCGAAATCGGCGCTTGCCCATCCGATCTCTTCAAGAAATATATGAGTCTCCAGGGCGCCGAAGCCCAGGCCGCCATACTCTTCAGGGATATATGCGGTGTGGTATCCAAGTTCATACGTCTTCTGCACGGTTTTCCAAAAGATGGAGTCCTTTTTGATAACTTCCTCCGGGTCAGCAATCTTATCCAGTTCAAAGCTGGCGGGACGGAGCACCTCCTTACAGAACTTATGGATGCTTTCCTTCAATGCGTTCTGTTCGTCGGTCATTTGCAGATTTGTTTCCGTGTAGCGAGGCATTGCCCACTCCTTTCTTTGCTCCCGAGGGAAGCAACAAGCTGGAGAATCTTACCGGGGTTTTCTTTCACCTGGAGAAGCGGAAGCCTCCTCGAAAAAGCGGGAGAGCATTTGTCCATATGAGTATATCAAAAAGCGATCCGGTCACCCCATCTGTTTTATTTCATCCAACACCGGCAGAAGGTATGTTCGGAAATTTTCGTAATCTTCACACATCGGAAAATGGCCGAGCCCCTTCATCTCCCGGAATTTGGATCCCTTGATCTGGTCCGCAAGCATTTGGGTGAGGAATGGCGGGCTGGCGAAGTCGTATTCTCCGGTCAGCAGGAACACGGCGACTTTCGAAGTGTCGATATTGTGGGCCTGGCCGGTGAGGTCGTGGTCGACGCAGTAATAATAGAGGTCTCCCTTGAAGACGACGGGCGCTCCCTGGCTGTAGCACCAGACCGTCTCTCGTTTGCACGATTCCGGACTTGTAGGGGACATGAGGCCGTACATGAGGCTGGCCTTGAAATCGTTGCTGATTCGCGGATGATAGAACCAGTCGAGGTAGAAGCCGGGAGTCGCGATGGCGGATTCCAGCCCGATTACCGCCCTGAATTCCTCGGGATAGTGGAGCGCGAGGTTCGGCGCCAGGTGACCGCCCATTGAACTTCCAAGAAATACGGGCCTGTCCAGCTGGAGCGCTTTGCTGAAGGCGACGACGAATTTCATGAAGAAGTCCTTCGTAAGCTTGTACTCTTGCCGCCACCATTCGACGCCGGCGGGCGGCAACGACTTCCCATGGTACGGAAGATCGTATGCTATGAGCCGATACTCGCGGGTGACCTCCGTATCCGCGAACATGTGCCGGTACTGCCGTCCGTCCGAGCCCGCCGTGTGCTGGCACAGGAGCGGGATTCCGGTTCCTGCTTCCTCGAAATACACACGGTATTCAATATTGTCTATGGTCAGATACACATATCTGCCGACTATGTCATCGAATCTGCTCATGACGCCGCCTCCTCGCGGGCGCCTGCCGCGCATTCGCGCATTATCTCCACGAAACGCCTCAAGGCGGGGTAGTAGGCGAACATCAATTCCAAATCGCCCTCATATGAAAGGTTGTGGTAGACCGTCGCCGCGAAGATGTCCTGGTAAAAGGGGCGAGGAACGGGTGAAACGATTTCGTTCCAGTCTTCCAGCGGTCCGCCGATTCGTATTTCCCATGGTTCGGAAGGCGAAGGGGTGGAATCCACCGAAGCGATTTTTCCGTCCCGTATCGTGAGGATGAAGCTGTTCTCTCCCATTTCGAGCTTCAACAAGGTATTCCAGAACCGCGCGGCAATCAGAAATTCGGGGTCCCGATTCGCCGCTTCATAAACGCTGTCGATGTTTGGCAAACTCATGCTTGACCCTTTCATGGCCGAATCGGCCCGCGCGTTCGCCCCGGTTTGTTATGCGGGCGCGCATCCTTCGGGCCGGCATTAACTCGTCGCAGTGACTGTCGTTTATTTCTACCGCCCCTTGAAGACGGGGTCACGTTTTTCGAGGAATGCGCTGAAGCCCTCTGTAATGTCCTCGGTTTTCATTACCAGTTCGAGAACGTAGGCCTCGTAATCGACGGCCTGCGCGAGGTCCCACCGGTGGAAGTTCTGCAGGCCTCGCTTGGCGAACGCAATGGGAATGGGCGCGTTCTTCGCGATTCGCTCGGCCAGTTCGCGGGTGGCGGTCGGCAGTTGCTCATGAGGCACGAGCTTATTGACCAGACCGAGCCTGAAAGCCTCCTCCGCCCCGATTACTTGGCCGGTGAAAATCAGTTCGGCTGCTTTGGCGTAACCCACGAGGCGGGGAAGAAAATAGATTCCCCCCCAGTCGGGGTGAACGCCCCTTCTGGTGAACACCTGGCCGAACCGGGCCTTCTCGCCGGCGATGATGATGTCGCAGGCGAGCGCCAGGTTGCATCCGCCGCCGGCCGCAACCCCGTTCACGGAAGCGATAACCGGTTTCTCCATCGAGTTTATGGCAAGCACGGCCTTGCTCATGGCGTGGCGCTCGCTCGGCGTCTTTTTGGAGAGCGCCTGCTGGGTTCCGGCAGCGAACTCCGTCACGTCGCCGCCGACGCAAAACGCCTTGCCCGCTCCCGTAATAACGACCACCCGGACTTCCGGGTCGTTTGCGACATCATCCAGAACTTCGACAATTTCCTGGCGCATCAAGCCGCCGAAAGCGTTCATCTTTTCCGGGCGATTCAAGGTAATAGTCGCAATGTGGTCAGCCTTGTCAAGCAGAATGTGCTCGAGGTTCATCAGACGCTCTCCTTCATGAGTGAATGAAGTTTTTCCGAAATTTCCGCCGCTCCTTCAACAAGCTCCGAAATGATTTCCGATGCCGTTTTTATTTCTTTGATTAAGCCGGCGACCTGTCCGGCCGGCATGATGCTGGTCTCCGGGTTGCCGTCGGGCGCCAGATAGCTGAAGCCCGTGGCCTGTTCCTCGCGCGCTTCGTCGGGGTTGGTGATGGATTCAGAAGCCCGGTTCCTGAGAACGCGGAGCGGCATGAAATCTTTTCCCAGCACGGTCGTTCCGGTATCCCGGGCGGCCAGAAGCGCCTCCTGGAAATAAGCCGGCGCCGCGCACTCGCGCGTGGCGGCGAACCGCGTTCCTATCTCGACGCCCTCGGCTCCGAGGGCGAGAGCGGCTATGAATCCGCGAGCGTCACCGATACCGCCCGACGCGATAACGGGAATTTGCAGGGCGTCGACCAATTGAGGGACCAGGCAGAAAGTGGTCACCTGGGCGCGTCCGCCGTGGCCTCCGGCCTCGAAGCCCATTGCTATGACGCCGTCGGCGCCGGCGCTTTGCGCTTTCAATCCCATGCCTGTTGTGGAAACTTTGTGCAGGACCCGAAGCCCCGCGTTCCTGGCTTTATCGATGAGCCTCGCGGGATTTCCGCCGGAAGTGGTAATCGTGCGTATTCCGTATTCAATCGCTATTTCCAACGCCTCGAAAGCGTTCTCGCGATGAACGGGAATATTGACGCCGAACGGACGGACGGTCAGCTTCGCAGCGTTCTCAATTTCTTGCTGCAGACGGTCCGCCGGAAGTCCGGATGCCGCTATCTGGCCGAAGCCGCCTGCGTTCGACACGGCGGCCGCCATTTCGCCCAATGTGATCAACCGCATTGGTCCCAGCATGATTGGAAAACGCGCGCCCAGAATTTTCGTTACACGATTTGTGATATGGTTTGCCGCCATTTTCAGCTTTGTGCGTTGGCAGACCTTTGCTTCTGCGTCAGCGCAGCTCTCCTGATTTTTCCGGAAGCCGTCATCGGCATCTCGTCCAACAGTTCCAATTGCGAGGGGCGCTTGTAGTTGGCCACTTTTCCCTTGAGGAATTCCCGTATCTCTTCCAATGTGATTGTTTCGCCTTGTTCGGGCACGACATACGCCTTGCCGGTTTCTCCCCATTTCTCATCCGGAACCCCCACGATGACAACATTCTGTATCTTCGGGTGGGTCATCAAGGCCTTTTCGACCTCGGCCGGATACACGTTCTCGCCGCCGCTTCGATACATGGACTTCGCGCGGTCGACGATATAGAAGTAGCCCTCTTCGTCCATGTAACCCAGGTCGCCGGTGCGCAAGACGCCGTCCTTGATGGTTTGCGCCGTTTCCTCCGGCCGGTTCCAGTACCCGCTCATGACGGTCGGTCCCCTGGCGACTATCTCTCCGACTTCTCCCAACGGAAGCCTGCGACCGTTCTCGTCCGCAATCCATATTTCCGTGAAGAACCCCGGCAGTCCTATGGAGCCTTGTTTCCGTTTCACATCCTCCTTCGGCAGCATCATCATGGCCGAATTCTCGGTTTGTCCAAAGCCTTGCTGCATGTGGATGCCGCGCTTCGCCAGCTCGTCGAGCATGGCGGTCGGGGTTCTCTCGCCGCCGCCGATGACCTGCCGTATGCTCGAAGTATCGATCTCATCGAGCTTGCCTGCCTCGAGGATAAATTTCCACATTGTGGTTAAGGCGAACACTACCGTTGCCGAATATTTCTCTATGTCGACGGCGAACTGTTCCGGGTTGAAGCCCTGCCGCATTATCGTCATAACACCGGCGCAGAGGGCGGGCGTCAGCGAGATGAAGAGTCCGCCGGAGTGGAAAAGCGGGAGTTGAGCCAGGTAAACGTCATCGGGCCGGAGGCCGGAATAGAGAATGATCTGAAAATTCTTATAGAAGGTCTGATTGTGGGATACGACGGCCCCTTTTGGATTCCCTGTCACACCGGATGTGTAAATGATGGCGAGCGGGTCGTCCAGGTAAACCGGTTCGCCCGGAGACGGCTCGCTCACGGGCTGAACGGCGACGGCGTCTTCATATCGAATCGCCCACTCGGGACATTCGTCGGAGCTCGACATGAGGCTCTTCACCTGGAGATATTTGTCCTTTTCCACCGGAATGGACCGACGAATGTCGTCAATAGTCGAGGCGAACACATCGTGAAAAGCAAGCAGGCGCGCGCCGCAATCGTTCAGTTGATACTCGAGCTCGGGGCCCACCATGCGGAAATTCAGGGGGACGAATATGAGACCGAGTTTGGCGGCGGCGAAATAGAGAGATACGAATTCGACACAGTTCAAGAGGTCGACGGCTATCCTGTCGCCTTTCTTCAGGCCAAGCTCGTTCAAGCAATGGGCCGCTTGATTGATGCGTTGATTGAGGTCCCGGTAGGTTATCGGATTGTCTTCGAAAATCAGGGCGTTCTTGTCGGGCGTAAACGTCGCCCTCTTACTCATGATGAACCCGATATTCCACTGCATTGGGGTCTCCTTCGATGTTTTGGCTTACTCAATCTCCGGCGATATCATGGGATGATGCAGGCGTCGCTCCGCATGAAAAGAAGGACGGAGGAAGAAGATAGAGCGTGACGCTATGTTTTGGGTTTCGCATGTTGGCGAATGACGTTAACGATTTCACCGATATCCGTGCCGGAGGTGAATACTTCGGTCACGCCGAGCTCCTTAAGCTTGGGTATGTCTTCCTTGGTTATGACGCCGCCGACCAAAACAATGATGTCTTGAACTCCTTCTTCTTTGAGTTTGTCTATCACCCGTTTGGTCAAAGACAAGTGCGCTCCGGAAAGAATGGAGAGGCCGATGACGTTTACATCTTCATGAATGGCCGTGCTCACAATTTTCTCGGGTGTCTGGCGAACCCCCAGGTATATGACTTCAAAACCGGCATCCCGCAAGCCATATGCGACCACCTTCGAGCCTCGGTCATGGCCGTCCAAACCTATCTTGGAAACGAGTACCCTGATCTTGTTTTCCATCCATCTCTCCTTTAATCGAAAATCGGATCGCATTCCACCAGCCTGACCGGTATCCCCAGCCGGCGTTCCATGTCGAGATACACCCGGCCGGTAAGGTCTCTCCCCCATCCACTGAGCTGAAATGGCGACGAGGGAACTATAATCAATTCCGGTCGGACTCGTTGTTGTTCCATGAAGTGTCGCACCGCCCGAATGAAGTCCTCGACGACCAGCAGGTCGCCCATGAAAATGTTTCCGCCGAAGTATTCGTTTTCGGGAACGCGGAGGTGCAACCTGACGTTTGAAAAGCTCCCGTTGCGCGAGAGCATTCTCTCCAATGTCGGGCGAACCAGGCGAGAGGTGAACAGGAGCGCTTCTTTTGGCTGGTGAGCGTTGATCAGGTCCCTCAGGCGCTCTATCCAGTCGCGCGGGATTCCGGACGAGGCAAAGACGGCCCCGAGATGCGTTGCGGTCTCGCGAGTGTATGGGTAACCGAACGCCGAGAGCTCAAGCTTCAGGTTCAGCGGTCGGCCATTGCGGCGAACCGAGAGAGTCGCTTCCGGCAGGTCGCTTTGGTGGAGCATGGACAGCATCGAACGCGCCTGGCAAACCGTTTGGACCGCCAACCCGTTTATCTTCATAAATTCGTCGCCGGCCGCCAGTCTCGCATTCGCCGCCGGAGAATTCCGTATCACGCCGACGGGCACGGGCGCGTTTGCGGATTCGGGAACGTCGTAGTTCTCGAACAGGCCCGGCCGGATGACAATGGGGGAGCCGGTAACGGCTCGGAGTTCGCGGGAAACGTCCTTCAACTCGTTCCAGACTTCATCCGTTGGAAATGGCGCCTCGTTCTCCAAAGTGCGGGCGTACCCCGGCAGGCTGATTTGGGTAAGGGCAGGCTCGAACCGGTCGGCGAACGCCACCGTCTTTCGGAGGTCGTCAAGCATCTCGCGCCGTGAAGGGTGAGGCCACGGCGTCACAACTACGGTGAATGGAATTTCGTGTTCGCGCAACAAAGCCAGGGAATCGATCGCCGTCTCGGGGCGCGGGTCGTTCATCAACCATGCCCGCCGCTCCGGCGCCGACGAATTGAGGGAGACATCCAGGTTGATTGGCGCGAACTTCGATAATTGCTCGACCATTTGCGGGGTCAGCGCGGAACCGTTCGTGGGTATGCGAAAGGCCTCGGATGTTTTTCGGCGCAGTTGCCGGAGGATATCCAAAATGTGCGGGTGAGCCAGCGCTTCGGACGGGCTGCCCATATGGGCGAACAGGCTCAATTTTCTCCGGGGCACATAGTGGCTGATACGCGTCTCTATTTCTTTATATTCATCTTCGGGCGCGCGAGGCTTAGGCTTCAGAACCGGGGGAGCGCCTTTGTTGTAACAAAAACGGCAACTCAGGTTACACCTCGAGGCGGCATGCGCCAAGATGTCCGCGGCGCCGCCGCCCGGCGTCAACCACTGGTCCAGGTTTTTGAGGCGAAACCCGTCCACTCGAACCGGTTTTCCGTCAACCTCCAACTCTACAAGGTTCAGGAGAGATTGCAGCAGGGAACGGATATAAACCAGGCGCGGTTCGTACAGCTCCAGTTGGTCGGCGGGTTCCGGTGTCCGTTCCTTTGCGTATGAGTTCAGGGACCTGACGACACCACGGTCGCTGAGCAGTTTGTATCCGTCGATTGCGACCTCGCGTCCGTCCCGGGTCGGTATGATGAGCGAGAGCAGGCGCTCCAGGTGTTGACCCAACAGGTTGTCGGGACTATACGCCCTTCGCTCGGCCGTCCCGTTCAAAGAGAATCTCAAGGTATTGTCGCTCATGCTTTACCAGAAGACTTTATCGCCCGGTCACATAATGGACGCCGACTCATATTCGCCGAACACCTCACGGAGGACATCGCAGACCTCCTGGATCGTCACGTACGCTTTTGCGCACTCGATCAGATGAGGTGTGAGGTTTTCGTCGTGCTTCTCGGCTTTTGGCTTCAACTCCGACAATAAGCGTCTGACTTCTTTCTCGTCCCTGTCGCGTTTGACTTTTTGAAGCGCGGCAATCTGTTCTTCCTCGGCTCGCTCGCGCTTTCCGGAATCGTACGGGTGCGGGACCAGGCGCGTCGTTTCCACTTCGAGTTCGTTCTCGCCTGTAAAACAATTGACGCCTACAACCAGTTTTTCGCCGGAACTGACCGCCCTTTGCCGGTCATACGCGCTCTTGGCAATCTGCCTCTGCATGTAGCCGTTCTCGATGGCCGCGACGGCGCCGCCCATTTCCTCGACCTTGTTCAGTTCGTCCCACGCCTCGGCCTCGATTTCGTCGGTCAGCGCTTCCATACAGTACGAGCCGGCAAACGGGTCCTCTACGTCGAGCAGCATAGCCTCACAGATAAGTATCCTGCCCGCATCCTGCATGAGTTGCTGGGCCTCGAGGCTCCATCCGAGCCCGAGCGGCTCGTCGTATGGCGGGAACGGAGCCGCCGTGCCGCCGGAGAGCGCTCCCATGACGGCGCCCATGACCGCGCGGGTCAGGTTGTTCAGCGGGCGCTGAATTGTTGTGTCGGATGGCCCGATGTGCGCGGTTATCGGTTGGCGAATTATCATGCTTCGCGAATCCTTCGCGCCGAATCTCTCCTTAAGAATCTTTGCATACATGCGCCGGGCCGCCCGCTGGAAGGCGATCTCGTGAAGGAATTCCATGCTTCCGCCGAACGCATTGAACGTGAAACGCGGCGCAAACGAGTCTATATCGAGACCCGCGTTCACGCCCTCCTCCAAATAGGCAATCGCTATCGCCATGCTGTAGGCAAGGTCCTGTTTTCTGGTGGCGCCCGCTTCCCGTATGTGATAGCCGCCCATGCTTGTGATGTTTACGCGAGGCATGTTCTTATTGAGAAAAACGAGTGTGTCGCGAAACAGTCGCATAGCCGGCTTGGGCGGAAATATATAGGTTCCGCGGGCTATGTACTCCTTCAGGATGTCGTTCTGCGGCGTGGCTCGAAGTCGTTCAAGCGGTATTCCCCGCTTCTCGGCGAGTGCCGCATACATGGCGATGATATAGATGGCGGGTGCGTTAATGGTGAAATTCGAGGCGATGCGGTCGAGATTCAAATCGCCTTGGTACGGCTCGTAAACGACCTCGAGGTCGCGAAGGGTATCGATTGAGACGCCAACTTTGCCGACCTCGCCGGCCACCAGGGGATTGTCGGAATCATATCCGCACTGTGTGGGAAGGTCCATCGCGAGGTTAGGACCCTGTTTGCCGCCTCTGTCGATAAGGCTCTTATAGTAGTCGCGGGTGTCCTCGGGTTTTCCATAGCCGGAATACAATGCCGCGCGCGTTGTCGCCGCGCCCGTTGGAGCGATGGCGGCAAACTTCGACATACCCGCCATGGGATCAAATGGGTAAGCGCCGGCTGTGAAAGGGTACTCGCCCGGGAAGCCGACCTTCTCGAGAAAGTCGAAGTCTTCTCCAATGTCCAAGGGGGTGTAGAAGCGGGTCGGGCATTCGCCCAACATGGGAAACCGTTCCAATGCCTTCGCCACAGGTCCCTCTTTCCATTCCTTCTCTTTCGCTCGAATCTCTTCTCTTCTATCCGTCATTATTTGCCTCCCATCTCCATGCGGCGCTGCGCTGGTGGCCGCTGAGTTCGTAAACTCTCGATGCAATTTTCATGACGATTTTTTGCCAGTTCAATAGCGGCAACAATATGGATGCGCTGCGCCGAGGGTGTGAATCTCTGCCGGAGGCGCGCGTCATCGAATTGTCCGGCTTTTTCTCGGCGCCGGATATGTTGCCGTGACTCTCTCCAGAATAGCCTTCGGCCGGAACGCGTCGCCGGGAAAATGCGTCTCGGCGATTTCCAACACCCTGCCCGTGCTTGAAAAGTAGATGTGCTTGACGACCAGGAGCGGGTCGCCGGACTTCACGCCGATTGTGGCCTCGTGGCGCGGCGTGGCGACCGTCGCCGATATTTCCTGGTGCGCTCGCTTGACTCGTTCCAGTGAAACCTGTTCCACTATCGCGATCAGGTAAGGGCCCTTCAGTTTTCTCCATGGAATCTTTTCCCCGATCTCCTTTGGAACCCATGCATGAAAGAGCGCGCTCCGGTTTTCAGGGAAAAAGAAACGGGTTCCCTCAAAGAAGACGGCCTCATCTCCTTCATCCAGTTCCATATCCTGCGCCAATCGGGCGTGCAATCGAACGATTTTTCTGACCTTCAACTCGAGGCTTGTCTTTGAACCTATCGAGAACACGTCGTCAGTATATCCATATAAGCGGTAAGGGATTTGCTCAGAATCCCGGCTCGTCACAAACGTGCCTCTTCCTTGCTCTCGTTTGAGCAGGCCTTCGCTTTCCAGTATGAGGAGGGCCTGTCTGACGGTTGTTCGGCTTACCCCATACTCCTTACAGAGCTCGTGCTCCGTGGGGAAGGGTTGATTATTCTTCGCTCTCCCGTTTTGGATGCGTTTGCGGAGCGCGCGTTCGAGCTGGTAGTAAAGAGGGATGGGACCTTTTTTCAGTTTCATCTTGTATTGTCCGGGTCGTAAAGACGGAAAAAGAGACGTCCACCGATATTGATATAACATCATTACAAATTTGTCAAGCGATTTCTTTCGCAAACGCCTTCCATCGTAGATGCAAGGTGTGTTATATTCATTCTCGGTTCCGATAGCGAATTTGCTCGCGCCACGGACAGAGGTTACGGTTGCGGAACATGCAGAAGCGCAGGCGCCCTGATACGCGGTCTTTTACAGGGAATGATTTGGAAGGAGATGAGACAGTGGAACGTCAGAATCGTCCGAACATTGTTTATTACCTGGTTGATAACTTGGGCTTTGGCGAACTGGGCTGTTATGGTGGCGGTGTCCTGCGCGGGGTCGAAACGCGCCGGCTCGACCAATTTGCCTCCCAGGGGCTGAAGCTCCTGAACTTCGCTCCCGAAGCGCAGTGCACCCCGACGCGGTCGGCGCTCATGACGGGACGCTATTCCATCCGCTCGGGAACGCATACCGTGGCGCTGGCGGGCTCGGGCGGTGGGCTCGTGGCGTGGGAACGGACGATGGGCGACATTTTGTCCGACGCCGGCTACGCCACCGGTATCTACGGCAAATGGCACATAGGGTCGGAGAAAGGTCGCTGGCCGATCGATCACGGTTTCGATGAATGGTATGGCATCCCCCGCAGTTATGACGAGTGTCTGTGGCCGGACGACCCGTGGTACGACCCGAGCCGCGACCCGATGTCGTATGTGCTCGAGGGCCGCAAGGGAGAGGATATACAAGCGGTCAAGCAACTGACGCTCGAGGCGCGCCGAAATATCGATGTCGAGTACTTTGACCGCGCAAAGGCGTTTCTGAAACGAAGCGTTGACGCCGGCAAACCCTTCTTTCTGTATTTCAATCATTCGATGATGCATTTGCCGACCGTGCCGCGCGATGAGTTCAAAGGGAAAACCGGCAACGACGATTATGCCGACTCGACGCTCGAACTCGATTCCGATTTCGGCGACCTGCTCGACTACCTGGACGAACTCGGGGTCGCCGACAATACCATTGTTGTCTTCTCCGGCGACAATGGCCCCGAGGAACTGGAGCCGTGGCGGGGGACTGCCGGGTTTTTCGATGGCTCATATTTCACCGGCATGGAGGGTTCGCTGCGAACTCCGTGCCTGATTCGATATCCGGGCAAGACGCCGGCGGACAGGCAAAGCAACGAGATCGTTCACATCACCGATATGTTCACAACGCTTCTCAAATGGGCGGGCTGCGAGATTCCTTCCGACCGCAAGATCGACGGCATAGACCAACGTGCTTTTTTTGAGGGGAAACAGGAGAATTCAAACCGGGAGGGATTCATTTTCTGGAACGGTCCGACGCTCTATGGAGCCAAATGGCGTAATTTCAAGGCGAAGATGATGCATCAGCAATACTATCTCGATCCCGCCTTGCCGATTCCGAACCCGAACCTCGTGAACCTGATTGTGGACCCGAAGGAGCGCAAGCCGCTCAACTATCCGCATTTGCACTCGTGGGTGGGCTTTCACATGATGACGATGCTGATGGAATTCAACGAGAGCGTTCAGAAAGAGCCGCCGATACCGCCCGGCGCGCCATTGGACTATGTGCCCATGGCGGGGAAGAAGTGAAAACATTGTAGCTTATCGCGGCGGAAGCGCCGTTTCTGCTTTGCGAAGATGCAGCGGACAAATGAAATAAACGAGCCTTTCGAATCGGAGGCCAATCGTCGGGTCGGGAGGTTGAGGCAATGGAAATATCATCTGCTCGAGGAAGAGGTTGTCGGGAAACGCCTCGAGTGGGCGCAAAGGAATTACCCCGACAGCGATAAGCTTCAACCGCTCTCGCTCCGGAGAGCCTGCGAACTGTTCCTCCTGGAGTATTTCGGGTTTCCGGAAGCCGACGCGCCTGTTATTTCCGAAGGCGAGACGGAAATTGTCTGGCTATCGCAGGACGATTGCCCGACGTTGAATGCATGTGAGAAAGCGGGACTTGACACGCGCGAAGTGTGCCGTGCCGTTTACGAGAAGCCCGTACCGGCTGATTGTGGCAAAAGGAACGACGGCGTGGGTTCCCGCCGAACGCCGGGAAAAAAATAAACGATTCGGGATTCGTCAGCGAAAGCATGGATGGGCTTGACGCTTCAGAATGGTTTGCATCTCGGCTTTTGCGCCACCTCCATCGTGATTTCTCCGGCCGTCCTAAGGCTGCACTTGAAAAATCCCTGCCATTCGATGTTTTTCACTAG
>CAYVQZ010000083.1:0-15786 GCA_964453435.1 uncultured bacterium | reverse complement strand
CTTCGCGCGAGATAAGAGCTTGTTGTGCGAACGAATTCGCACCTACAAAGACACTTTTGGGTGTCACTGCGGTTCGGAAAAATCTTTCTGGATTCCTGCTTGCGGAGGAATGACAGAGTGGAAAGAGGTCGTTTGTGTTCGCGGTTTGCGGTTTCGGGTGTTCGAAAGGCCGCAATTCTATTGAATTCCTTTCGCAAAAATGGTAGTATTTTCAATATATTTATAAAACGAGGGTGGGTGTTGCTCGAAAGCGGGTGTGGCAGTCGCACAAAGTGCAAATGCAGACGCGCTTCACGTTGCCGGCAGGTTACCGGATGGTGACGAGAAACGACCTGAGCATTATAGTCAAAGAAGAATACGAGAGCCTTTTCGCCGATTTCACGCTGCCGACTGAAACGCCCGCCGCAGAAGCCGAGGCCGCGCCCTCGGGGCGCAGCCAACTATCGGTTGTTCCGCTATCCGAAAACGGAAACGAGCGCGCCCTGGTTCGCAACTGCGTGCGCGGGGGGTTGTTGGGACGGTTCGTGCGAACGCTTTACCTTGACAGGGGCATCCCGCGCCCGTTCAGGGAACTGCTCACATCCGAGTACGCCCGCAGCCACAACGTCCCCACGCCCGAGGTCCTGGCGGTCGCGTTCGAGAAGGCGCCGCCTTTTTTCTACAGGGGTTACGTCGCGACCCGCGAAATCGTCCCCGGCTTGGACCTCCAGAGAGAGCTTTTATCCGCGGACCCGTTGGAACGTGGGTTTGTCGAACGGAAGCGGGTTGTCGCCTCGTTGCTCGGACGACTTGTTGCCAGGATGCATGCAGCAGGCATCTATCACGCTGACCTGCACCTGAAAAACGTGTTGCTCTCCGGCGCTGACGAGCAGCCGGAGCTTTCCGTGCTCGACCTCGATGCGGCCGCAATATGTGAGAGGCTGTCCGACTTCAGGAAATGCATGAACATTCTCCGGCTCTACCGGTCGGCGCAGAAGGTGAACCGGCTCGCGGGTTCGGCCAAACCGCTCGTGAGCAGAAGCGACGCTGTTTGCTTTCTGGAGGCGTATGCCGAAGAAGCCGGTGTTCCGCTTAAGGACCTGATGCGGCGCGTAACGAGAATGCTGCCGCTTTGGCGAATAAAGTGGAATCTCTCCGACAGGTTGGGAGTTTGAAGCCGCAATGCAGACCGTGAAAATTGACGACATCGTGATTGGCGAGGGGCGCCCGCTCGCTTTGATAGCAGGCCCCTGCGTGCTCGAGGAGGAATCGGTAACCTTCGAGACCGCACGCTTTCTCGCTTCGCTGCGCGACGAGCTTGGCATCCCCGTCATTTTCAAGTCGTCGTACGAGAAGGATAACCGCAGTTCGGTGAAATCGTACATCGGTCCGGGCCTCGCCGACGGCCTCGCCACCCTGAAAAAAGTGAAGCGGGAATTCGGCCTGCCGGTGCTGTCAGATGTCCACCGTATTGATGACGTCGATCCGGCGGCGGAGGCGCTCGACGTGCTTCAGATTCCGGCGTTTCTGTGCCAGCAGACGAGCTTGCTGCTCAAGGCGGGGTCGGCGGGCAAACCGGTGAACGTAAAGAAGGGACAGTTCCTCGCGCCGGAAAGCATGGCGAGCGCGATCGGCAAGATACGCAGCGCCGGCAACAACCAGATACTCTTGACGGAACGCGGAAGCTGCTTCGGCTACAACAACCTCGTGTCGGATATCCGCGCGGTCCCTATAATGCAATCGCTCGGATGCCCGGTCGTTTTCGACGCCACACACATCGTCCTTACCCGGAATCCAGGAAACCCGAGCGGCGGCGCTCCGCAATATGTCCCATACCTGGTCCGCGCCGGTGTCGCGGCGGGCAGCGACGCACTGTTCATCGAGTGTCACCCCGAGCCGGCGAAGGCGAAGTGCGACGCGGCGAGCATGGTACCGCTTGCGAGGATGAAGGGATTGGTGAGGCAGGCGATGAAGATTGCGGAGCTCGTTCGGGCCGATGAGAGCGGGTAGCAAGCGACTTGGGAACCGCTGATGAACGCGGATGAACGCGCATTGAAGACAGGGAACACGAATCCCGCGAATGGAACGAAGGGCGCGAATAAGGACAAAGGAGCTTTGGGGCGCGCTTCGCGCGGAAAAGACGTTTGCAACCGCGGATGAACGCTGATAAACACAAGATAGGGACCACGAATTACACGAATTACACGAATTTTTTTCCTTTGCGCTCTTTGCGCGGTTCGAAAAAGCGGAACACGAATGACACAAATGGGACGAAGGACTCGAAGAAAGACAAAGCATTTTTGGGGCGCTTCGCGCGGAAAAGACGTTTGCAACCGCAGATGAACTCTAATGAACGCGGATGAAAAGAACCTGAATTTTTCGTGTAATTCGTGTAATTCGTGGTCAAGAATGGAAAGTTCTTTCCTGGCGGCTTCGCGCGAGATAAGACCTTGTTGTGAGAATGAATTCGCACCTACAAACACACGCTGATTACGGAATCAAGGAAACCAGCCTCGCATTGACCGGGGAAAAGAACAGGGAGAAGAAGGATGAAGATTTTCGTTGACACGGCGAACATCGATTCAATCAAACACGCGATGGCGCTCGGAATCGTGGACGGGGTCACCACGAATCCGACGCTGGTGGCGAAGGAAGGCGACGACCCGAAGAACATCATCAAGGCAATCTGCAAGCTGGTGGGCGACAAGCCGGTGAACGCCGAGGTCTTGAGCCTGAACAGCGATGAGATGGTGAAGGAGGCCCGGCAGATTGCGAAGTGGGCCGACAACATCGTGATAAAGATCCCGATGATGAAAGAGGGCCTGAAAGCGGTGAAGATTCTGGCCGATGAAGGCATCAAGAGCAACGTGACGCTCATATTCACGGCGACCCAGGCGATTCTCGCGGCAAAGGCGGGCGCCTCGTACGTGAGCCCGTTTGTGGGACGGCTCGACGACATCAGCAACGACGGGATGGAGCTTGCTTCGCAGATTGTCGGCATTTTCGGCAACTATCCCGCAATCGACACCGAGGTCATCGTGGCGAGCATACGGCACCCGATACACGTGATACAGGCGGGCCTGATGGGCGCCGACATTCTCACGATTCCGCCGAAAGTGCTCGAGCAAATGGAGCATCATCCGCTGACCGACAAGGGCATCAAATTGTTCCTCGAGGACGCAGAGAAATTCAAGAAGAAGAAATGAACGAAATCCAGCCATATCGCGAGCTGCTCGAGAACTTCGAGCGAGCGCGCATTGCGGTCGTCGGCGACATTGTCGCAGACATTTATATTTTCGGAAAACCGAGCAGGCTGTCGCGCGAGGCGCCCGTCATTGTTGTCCGCCATGAACGAGAGAACCTCGTCCCCGGCAGTGCCGCCAACACTGCCCACAACCTGATGGCTTTGGGAGCCACCGTCTACCCGATCGGAGTGGTCGGCGACGACTCTCCGGGAAAAGCAGTGATACGGTTCTTTGACGGGCCTCGCGCGCACGCCGACGGAATCATCCTCGACAAGTCGCGCCACACAATCACGAAGACGCGCATCATGGCGGGCGACCTGCACACGACGAAGCAGCAGGTCATACGCATCGACCGCGAGCCTTCGGAACCGATGTCGGCGGAGACCGAGAAGCTGGTGTTGGAGCGCCTCGAGCAGATTGCTCCGGAGGTCGACGCGGTGATTGTTTCCGATTACGATTACGACGTGGTCGGCCCGCGCGTGGTCGAGCTCGTCAGGGAGCTGGCTCGCGACAAGATTACGGTCGTCGATTCGAGGGCGAGGCTGAAGCAGCTCAAGGGGGTCACGCTCGCCACCCCGAACGAGGCCGAGGCCGAGGCCGCGACCGGAATAAAAATCGAGTCCGACGCCAGCGTTGTGACGGCGGGGCAGCAGCTTTTGGAAGAGACGGGCAACGCGGCGGTGCTGATAACGCGGGGCAACCACGGCATGATGCTGTTCGAGAAGGCCGCGCCCATCGAGAAGATTCCGATTTGCGGCGGCGACGAGATTGTGGACGTTTCGGGGGCGGGCGACGCGGTGGTCGCGGCGGCGACGCTGGGGCTCGTGGCCGGCGGGTCGCTGCTCCAGAGCGCGCACCTGGCGAACTTCGCCGCCGCCAACGTGGTCATGAAGACCGGGACGGCCACGACGACGCGCGAGGAGATACTCGCGCTTATCGAGCGCACGTGCGAGCGGGACAGGGCGGGAGTATGAGCAAGTTTGTCGCGGACCACTCGGAGCTCGCCGCGATAGTGAGAAAGCTGAAGGGCGAGGGCAGGCGCGTCGTGCTGGCGAACGGCTGCTTCGACGTGCTGCACGTCGGCCACATCCGCTATCTGCGCGGCGCGAAACGCGAGGGCGACGCGCTGGTGGTCGCGGTGAACAGCGACAAATCGGTCGCGCGGCTCGGGAAGCGGAACCGCCCGCTGATACCGGAGCGGGAGCGGGTGGAGATTCTCGAGGCTCTCGAAATGGTCGACTACCTGACGCTGTTCGACGAGGGGACGGTCGATTCGCTCATCCGCGAACTCGAGCCCGACGTGCACGCGAAGGGAACCGACTACACGGAGGAGACGGTGCCCGAGCGCGAGACCGTGCTCTCGTATGGTGGCAGGATCGCAATCGTCGGCGACCCGAAGGACCATTCGTCGACGGCGCTTATCGAGAAAATGCGAGGATGACAAGGCAGTGACATGCGCGAACCATTGACGGTGCTCGTTCCGACATTCAATGAGGAGTTTAACATCCGCGACTGTCTCGAGTCGATCAAGTGGGCCGACGAAATTTTCGTAGTCGATTCATACAGCACCGACCGCACGCCGGAGATATGCCGGGAGTACACCGACAAAATCGTTCAGCACGAATACATCAATTCGGCGGCCCAGAAGAACTGGGCCATTCCGCAGACCACCCACAAATGGGTTCTGATCGTTGACTCCGACGAACGCGTGAGCGCTCGGCTGCGAGATTCCATTCTCTCGACCCTGGAGAATCCCTCAAAATATGATGGATATTATGTAAAACGCGAAAATTTTTTCTTTGACCATCACATCAGGCACGGCGGCTGGGAACGCGATTACGTGCTCCGATTATTCAACAAAGAGCGCGGCCGATACGAGGACAAGGAGGTTCATGCTCATATCGAGGTTGAAGGAAAAGAAGGATATCTCGACGGGCCTCTTTACCATTACACCTATAGGAACCTGGACCAATACTTCGGGAAATTCCTGCGATACACGAAGTGGGCGGCGGGCGACTTGGACACTTCAGGGAGACGTCCGTCCTGGGTCAACCTTGCGGTGCGGCCGTGGATGAGATTTCTGAAGATGTACGTTCTGCGTCTCGGTTTCCTGGATGGGAAACACGGGTTGGTCCTTTGCTGGCTCGCCGCGTTCAGTGTATTCACGAAGTATGCGCGACTGTGGGAACGGAGCGTCACGACAACGGAAGAGCCGAAAGAGCAGTCGCACCCGTCATCCTCCTCTTCTTCCATCAAAGCCCAGCCGGAAAGCTCGAGAGGGAAGAGTTGATCTCGCGATGGAAAACCTTGTTCACTTTGAGCTGCTCGGTTACCGATGGAGCGTCAAGCCCGAATTCGCCGGAATACTCAAGGAACAGGTGATCCCTCTGGTTCTTTCGGGAACGGATTCCCCGCTGTTACGACCCATTAAACAGAAACCGGTCAGAGACTCATTCATCGTTTCCGTTGACGATGCGACGCCTGATTTCTTTGTCAAGCTTCATAAGTACGAGAAGCCTGCCGAGCGACTCAAGACCATTTTTCGGGCCTCCAGGGCGAGGGCGGAGTGGGAGTTGGGAGAACAGATGCGCGAATTCGGGCTGCCGGTGGCCGAGCCGCTCGGCGTGGGAGAGCGCCGCTCACGAACTCTTGTGAGCGGATGTGTGCTCATTCAAAGAGCCATCGACCGCTGCGAGACCCTGGGCAATTACCTTTCCCGGAACGGCGGGGAGCCAAGCCTCCTGAAATCTCTCGGTCAACTTCTCCGGCAAATGCATTCCTCGGGCTTCTGGCATCCGGACCTTCATACCGGCAACATCCTTGTAGACCCGCAGTCGGAGCCGCCCAAGCTTTGGCTCATCGACCTCCACGCCGCCGGCAGGTCGGCCAGTGTGTCGCGCCGCCGCCGCATGGCGGACCTTGCGAAACTCGTCTTCTCGCTGCAGGGCTACCTGGAGGAGCGTCAGCTCCGGGAACTGCTTGCGAGTTACCTGCCCGATTCCCAACGAAAGGATATTGAACAAACATTTGCGAGCCTTTTGTCGGCAGCCGAACGTCTTCGCAGACGGAGGCTGAGGAGCCGTTCGAAGCGTTGCCTGAAGACGAGCGGCCGCTTTGTCGTCGAGAAGAAAGAGAACAAGAAGCTCTACAGAAATCGTGCCTTTAATACCGATTTCGTTTTGGACGCTGTGGCAAAACACAAAGAGGTTTGCGCCTCGAAAGGCCTCGAACTCGTCAAGAAAACGCGAAAAAGCACGGTGACATCCTTTTTGGCGCCGACCGGTGGGAGGGTGTATGTGAAGGAGCTCGCGAATCGGGGTTGGGTCCGTTTCTTGCAAAGCCTTTTCTATGTGCCGCACGGGAAACGCGCGTGGAGGGCGAGCCATCGTCTTCTGTTGCTGGGGGCGCCGACCGCAGAGCCCATTGCGCTCGTCGAGGAGTTCTCTCACGGTTTCCTGCGCTCGAGTTACCTTGTGCTGAAAGAGATACCGGAAGCAACCCCGTTGAACCTGTTCTTGCAAAAGCGTTATTTTCGCGTGTCCGGCGCCCTCAGCCGAGAGAAGGTTTTCGAGAAGAGGGAACTCATTCGGCGAGGGTCAAATGCGCTGAGAGAATTTCACGCCAAGAACATTTACCACAAAGATTTTTCGGGAAAAAACATTCTTGTGCGCGTCGACGAAGATTCAAACGCGACATTTTATTGTGTGGACACCGACAGCATTCAGTTCCCGCGAAGGGTTTCGCTGCGCAGGCGCACGAAGAACCTGGCGCAGCTCAACGGCTTGCCCACCTGCATAACGACGTTCGACAGGCTGAGATTCTACAAGGAATACTTCGGATTAGAGACGATGGACCGGAGACACCGATTGCTGCTATGGATAGTTCGCCTGCGAAGCAGCAGGCGCTTCCTTATAACCCGAAGAATAGACCAGCAGCTTCGAGAAGCGAGTTCTCCGGGAGCGGAGTCCTATGAGGATATTACATCTCTTTAGCAACACGAAGCTGACCGGGCCCGCCGAACCCGCCATCAATTTGTGTGTCTCCCTTAAGCAATCGGGATGCGACATCCTCTTTGCCTGTCCCGCTTCCTCGAGAGCGAATTCGGCGGTCCGGGCGATAGCCCGGGAGAGGGGGCTCGACCCCATAACCGAATTTCGCCTGAACAAACACCTGAATATCGTTGACAATATATATGATGTGCGGAAGCTTCCCCGATTTCTCCGAGAAGCGAACGTGGACATGGTCCATACTCATCTGAACAATGACCATCTGGTGGGTGGAAGTTCCGCGAGAAGGGCCAACCCGAACATCCTGGTGGTGCGAAGCTACTACGGCGAGGGCTTGAAGGCGCCTTTGCGAAACCGGCGTCTCCTGGGCAAGTTAACCGACGGAATCGTCACCTATTCCGAATCCGCCAGGAAATCCATCGCAGGAAAATGCGGCTTTCCCGAGGAAAGAATCGAGGTCGTGGCGGGCGCAATCGATACCGCAAGATTCAGCCCGTCGGCCTCCTCCGATAATTTTCGAGAAACGTTCGGCTTCAAGCATGATGACTTCGTGTTTGGTGTCGTGGCCAGAATCCAGCCCTATCGCCGGTTCGATGTCTTGCTCGAGGCGGTTCGACAGGTTTCAGGGAACGAGCCCAAAACAAAACTGCTTATCGTTGGACGCGGCAGCAAGGCGCAGCAGGTTGCGGTCGAGCCGGTCCGCCGAATGAATCTTGGCGACTCCGTGAAGTTCGCGGGGTATCAGGACGGGCGCAACTATGTGAATACGCTTGCCTGTCTCGACGCGGTGATATACCTTATGCCGGGCACCGACGGCACGTGCCGGGCCATCAGGGAAGCCATGGCGATGGGCAAGCCCGTCATCGCGGCGAACCGCGGCATGCTGCCTGAAATCGTGGACCATGGCGTCAATGGGTTGGTCATCGAGGACACGCCCAACAATCTGGCCGAGGCGATGACGCATTTGGCGACAAACCCGGAGGTGGTCGCGTCGATGTCCGAGCACGCGGCGCGAAAGGCGCATGAGCGGTTTCGTCTCGACACCCAGGCCGAGAGTGTGGCTCGTTTCTACAAACGATTGGGGGAACAGGGCCGATTAAGATGACTGTGTGTCTGTCCGATAATTGCATGTCCTGCGCTTCGTTTTCGCTGACATTCATAATTGCCGGACAGATTCACTGTCCTGTCTATGCTTCGCGCCCGCGGTTAACATCGTGAACATCCTGTTCTACACCAAGGAATTATCTATTTGGAAACAAACCTGGCCGGCAAGCCGGTTATCGCCGGACGCGTCGGCGGCGTGACAGATGCGGTTGTTGATGGAGAAACCGGCTTGCTCGTTGATCCCTACGATATCGACGACATCGCACGGGCGATGGAAAGCTTGTTGTCGGACGACAAGCTGCGGCTCAGGCTGGGCGAACAGGGGCGCAGAAGGGCGGTGGAACAGTTCTCCCGGGAAACCGTCGCGCGGAGGCTCGAAACACTCATGCTTTCCTCGCTTCAATCCGCCGATGTGACACAGGAACGTTTGAAATGACGCCGTATACCATCCTGCTATCGAACTTCCACCAGTACGGAGGCGGCCAGAGAGTGTATGTCAGCATTCTGGCCCGGAACCTGTTGCGGTTGGGCCACCGCCCCCTGGTCGCCTGCCCGAAGGACAGCGTTCTCGCCAAAGAGTGCCGGGCAAACGGCGTCGACGTGCTGGACGAATTTCGGTTCGACGGCGGGTTCACCCCCGTCAGTTTCTCGAGGGACATCCGGTTAGCAATGCGGGTGAGAAGCGAAAACCATATCGACATCATACATGTCAATGGCTCGAGGGACCACTGGGTATTCGGGACGGCAACCCTGCTTTCACGCGAGAAAACCCCGATTGTCCGGACATATCACAACACGCGGCCGGTAAAGAGAAATCCGCTGACCCGGTTCCTTTACCGGAACTTGACAGACCAGGTTATCTCCGTATGCGCTTACGTGAAAGAGATGCTCGGCGAGTCGCCCGTTTTCAACGGCGGGGAAATAGCCGTGATCCACAACGGCATCGACATCGAGAAATTTACTCCTTCGCCGCCGCTTGCCGCTGTCCGCGACGAACTCGGGCTTTCTGCCGACGACATTATCGTCGGAATGGTAGGTCGTCTCGACTGGGACAAGGGACACAAGTATTTGTTCGATGCGGTGGCTCCGCTGGTCCACGGCGAGTTTCCACAATTGAAAATAGTGGTGGTCGGCTTCGGCAAGAAACATGGGGAGCTTCTGGCGCTGTGTCGACGGCTCGACATTTCGCAGAACGTGAAATTTTTGGGCCCGAGGACCGATATCGCGCAAGTCGTCTCGGTGTTCGACATCGGCGCGCATCCCTCAATCGGCATAGACACCTCCTCGTTCGCGATAAAAGAAATGATGGCGATGGAGAAGCCGGTGGTCTGTTCCACATACGGCGGGTTGACCGAAATAGCCGACGACGGCGTAACCGGCTTTCTCGTGCCCCCGCGCGATTCCGCCAGGCTGCGCGAGCGTATAGTCGAGCTTTGCCGCTCGCCCGAGCTGCGCCGACACTTGGGGAAAGCGGCCAGGGAGAAGGTCGAACGCGAGTTCACCTCGACCGTCTCTGTTCAAAGAACGCTCGAGGTGTACGAAAAGACAATCGAGCGGTTCGGGAAAAGCGGAGAAAACCGCGGATGAAAGAAAGACAGGGAACACGAATCGTGCGAAGGGGACGAAGGACACGAATAAGGACAAAGGATTTTTGGGGCGCGCTTCGCGCGGAAAAGACGTTGGGAACCGCTGATAAACGCCTGTCTGCGTGCAACACACAGGCAGGCCGATAAATGCAAGATAGGGACCACGAATTACACGAATTACACGAATTTTTTTCCTTTGCGCTCTTTGCGCGGTTCGAAAAAGCGGAACACGAATGACACAAATGGGACGAAGGACTCGAAGAAAGACAAAGCATTTTTGGGCGCTTCGCGCGGAAAAGACGTTTGCAACCGCTGATAAACGCTGATAAATGCAAGATAGGGACCACGAATTACACGAATTACACGAATTTTTCCCTTTGCGCTCTTTGACCCTTTGCGGTTGAAAACATCCTATGAGCATGGATAACGAATAACGCAAACGCCAGCGAATCGGGCAACTAAACTGATTTGGAGAAAAGAGAGTTTTTATCCGCAGATTTCGCTGATTAGCGCAGATTTGGGAACTACTGATGAACGCAAGACAGGGAACACAAATCGCGCGAATGGGACGAAGGACCAAAACCTTGGAACCGCAGATCCATTCGACTGAGTTTACCCTGAGCAAGGTCGAAGGGCTCAGGACAGGTTCACGCTGATAAACGCGGATTAAAGGGCCTGAATTTTTCGTGTAATTCGTGTAATTCGTGGTCAAAAAAAAGAATGTTCTTTCTTGACGGCTTTGCGCCTTTGCGGTTCGAAAAAGCTTCGGGATTTATGGAACACCCATTCGGCAGGCTCAGGGTAAACTCTTGGCGTGAACGAGTTGACGAAGGCTGAAAACCTTGGAACCGCAGATCCATTCGACTGAGTTTACCCTGAGCAAGGTCGAAGGGCTCAGGACAGGTTCACGCAGATGAACGCGGATGAAAAGGCCCTCAATTTTTCGTGTAATTCGTGTAATTCGTGGTCAAAAAACAGAATGTCCTTTCTTGGCGGCTTCGCGCCTTTGCGTGAGGTCTGTCTGTGGTTCCGGATTCCTTATTGACGGTATGAAAATCGGGATTGACGCCAGCTCCGCCGCAATAGACCAGAAAACCGGGGTGGCGACGTACATCACGCACCTTATCGAGCACCTCGAGGCGCTCGACGACGGCAACGAATACATAATCTATTACCGGCTGTCGAGGCGGAAGAACAGACCCTTTTTTTATACGCCGAAGAAGCCGTCGACGAAGGTGAAGCTGTTTCAGGAACCGTTCTTCCGCGGCCTCGGTCTCGATGTGTTCCATGGTCCCGACGTGCGGCTGCCGAAAGTGCGCGGGCCGAAGCTGGTCGCAACCGTTCACGACCTGTTCTCGCTGGTTTCCGACGAGTTCGCGGAAGAGAAGTTCCGCAGGAAGAAGATAGCGCGGTATCGGGATATCGCCGAGCGGACCCACCGTATCATCTGTGTGTCGGAGAGCACGCGGCGCGACTTCATCCGGTTCTTCCCCGACGCCGAACCGAAGACATGCGTGATTTACGAGGGGGTCGATGAGCGGTTCCGCCCGAGGTCCGAAGAAGAGGTGGAGCGGGTCAGGAGAAAATATGGAATCGCGTCCGATTACATTCTCTATGTCGGCGCGCTTTCGAAACGGAAAAACATCATCCGCATGTGCGAGGCGTTCCACAAAGCCCGCGGGAAATTGGGCGAGGAGCTTCAATTCGTGCTTGCGGGCAAGCTGACATATGGCAGAGAGGAGATTCTGGCATATCTGGAGGAGCATAATTCCGAGGGGAAAATCCTTCTGTCCGGCTACGCGCCCGATGAGGACTTGCCGGCTCTGTACACCGGCGCTCGCCTGTTCCTGTTCACCACGCTCTATGAGGGCTTCGGTCTGCCCATCCTCGAGGCGCTCGCCTGCGGAACACCGGTCGTCACGTCGAACCTTTCGGCAATGAACGAGGTCGGCGCCGGGAGCTCGCACCGGGTTGACCCCCGCTCGAGCGATGAGATAGCGCAGAAAATAGTCGAGGTAATGCAGGCGCCGAATCAAACTGCGCCGCCGGGTTCGATTCCGGGGTGGCGCGAGATGGCGCACCGCATTTCGGAGTTGTACAGAGAGGTTAACGCATAACTCGAGCAAAGTTGGAGGGCGTTCGCGACAGGAGAGTCTGTGAATATGTCCCACGGTCGGTAATGCGTGCTTTGGGGGCAGTCCGCCAATCTATCCCGCGAATGCGCGGGGACTTCGAAGAGCGTTCGAGCAAATCAGCCGCCCCATCCGTCATTCGGTTGGCTCGCGATTCGCCCGCAGGGCGGCTATTTCGCTCTTCATTTTTCTGCTGAAAAACCATAATTCTTTGAACATCCGCAGGATCACGGAAATCCTGGCGCCGGTCTGCTCCCCTTGCTCGCGGGGATAATGCGTCACGCCGACCTCGGTTACCCTGGCGCCCAAGGCCCTGGCCAGAATATAGAATTCCGCATCGACAAAGGCGCCCGTCGAAGTAAGCCGTATCGTATCGAACAATCGACGCCTGATAATCTTGAAGCCGCAGTCGATATCGCGCAGCGGAACGCCGAACAACACCCTGATGAAGCTGTTGTACAGGAATGCGTTCAGCTTTCGGTGGAACGGGTCGGCCCGGTTCACGCGGTAGCCGGTAATCGCGTCGAACCGGTCCGTGAGCGGCAGGAGCCGCTCGATCTCCTTCATGTCGAATTGTCCGTCAGCGGGAAACAGGCAGACCCACTGCTTTTTTGCGGCATAGTATCCGCTGGAGAGAGCCGCTCCGTACCCGCGGTTTTTCTCATGGTGTATCACTTTGACGGCGGGATATCGATGCGCGAGCGATTCGGCCACTTGTCCGGTCGAGTCAGCGCTGCCGTCGTTCACGATGATAATCTCGAAATCGGCCGTGATATGGTTGAGAGCCCGTATCGCAGAATCGACTGTTCTCTCGACGTTCGATTCTTCATTGAACGCGGGCACAACGACGGATATGCTCTGGTCTGTCACGGGCCGCCTTTCCGCTTTAGTCGCACCATCATCTCACCAAACAGGAACTGCATGGGTGGAGAAAGCAGATGAAGAACACATTAACCAACAAATAGTGTTGAGTCAACGGTATCCTAGATATACCCTAACGCCTCCAAGCTGCGGCGGAAGGCCTCTTGCTCCTCCTCAGTAAGGTCATATTCCTCTCTGGAACATTTTATTTCTTCAGCAGAGACAACCGAGGGCGGGCAATTGCCGAAGTACTCTGTTTCCAGAATTTCCGAATGCAAAACTCCGTCCATGGAGGAAAGCTGAGGAAGCTTCATCAGGTAGAGTATGAGAGGAGCCAGATCGTGAATGGAAATATTATCGATCCGATATCCTTGCTTGACTCCTGGACCCTTCACGGCAAACAACCCATTCATTTCGTGAACGCCTCTCCTCCTTTTTTGAATCTTGTGAGGGTGCCGATATCCGAGATCGGGGTAAAGGGCTACGCTGTTTGAACTCATCTCGCAGACAATATCGGGCATTCGTCCAACGTGCGGGCCCGCGAACATCTCCTCCCGCCGGGCCACTGTGCAGAATAACGGTTCGCCAGAAGGGGCGCGAATTTCTGAAAGGGAATCGACTAGCGCGTTTCTTACTTGTTCGTAGTCGTCAGGCTCCACAATTCCCCATTCGTACCGCCCTTTCAAATTTACATACACTCCCGGGAAATACCCGAAGCTTGAAAATGCCTTTGTGCGTGTGAGGTCGATCACCCAGCCGAGGTCGCCACATCCCGGGAGCAACCGCAGAAGCCGACGAGGCCGACTCAGCTTGCCCAAAGTTTTTCTCTTGCGGGCATACGGGTTTAGATAACTCTGATTTCTCTTGTTGTGATGCACGAAACGAGCACAAAGAAATCCGTTGTTTGCCAGCCACCGGTTAAGAAAAAACTTCGATTTCAGCTCCGTGAAACCGTGGTCCGACAGAAACAAGATGTGGGCGCCGGAATCAACCCTCCGAAGAATATCGCCGAGAACCTCGTCCAGCGATTGATAATATTTCGATACGACGTCGTGTAAATGCCACATCCGGTGATGCAGCCTATCCGTCGCGATGAATGTGACCATAAAAAAATCCCACGGCTCAAGGGCCATCAACCATTTTGTCAAACTGGCCCTTTTTTCCGTTGCCTGATATACCGACTCCAGAAACCTATCTTTCTCCACGGGCGCCAGATCGGGAGAGTACCCCGGAATCCGCTGGAGAACCTCCCCGGTCAGTTCGGGGGGAAACGCCATAAATTTGCCCGGGGGTACAGGAGGCCCTGGAACGAACACTCCGTCCAGCGCTGGTGGTGGATAAGTAAAAGGAACATTAAGGAACGCGGAGCGAAGGCCAAAGTGAGTGAATATATCCCACAGGGCTGGAATGGCCAAGTCTTTGAGCGTCACGAAAACGGCGGCCTCGGTATCCATCGTGACAGCGTAGTCCAGTACGCCGTGTCTTCCGGGGCTCGCGCCGGTGAGGAAAGAACCCCATGCAGGCGGTGTTAGGCACGGGATCGTGCTCCGGAGGGGCCCCCAGCTTCCCTCTTCAATCAGGCTCGCAAATGTCGGGAGCAGTCCTTGTTCCACAAGTGGAAGGAGATTGTCCCATGTGCCTCCGTCCAAGCCGACAACAAAAAGCTTCCTTGCCTGAGCAGTTTCTTCTCTTCGCTTTCCGGTGTCGCTCTCTCGCTTGTGGTTCATATTTCCATCCGACATGTTCTGATTCTCCCGAGCGGCTCTTTCTTATTCCGGCCGCGTCTTCTTTCTCTGTCTGGAAAAACACAATTGACCGAGATGAATCGATTTCGGAGATTCCTTTTCGATAGAACTGTATTTTTTCAGAAACCTCTTCCGGAGTCAAGACACTTTCGAAAAAATCATTGATTTTTGTCGGTGCGTATGGAATAATATTTTCACGTTTTAGAGAGGGAGGGGCCACCGTCTTCTTGATGCATCCTAGGGCAGGCTTTTTAAAGCATTTGCTCACTTTTTAGTCAGATGGTGACAGCGGGCAAGCTCTCGCACGGCCACGAGGATATACTTGAGGGAAAATGACTGCGGCAGCAAGATTCTCATGCCTGGCCACGTGCGCGACGAGGACTTGCCGGCTTTGTACTCCGGTGCGTGCCTGTTCTTGTTCACTACGCTCTACGAAGTCTTCGGTCTGCCCATCCTTAAGGCGCGTGCCTGCGGCACGCCGGTTGTGAAGTCCGACCTCTCCGCAAGGAAAGAAGTGGGAGCCGAGACCGCGAGAGAAAAGATATCCTTCTTCGCCGAAACGCTCGGATTGCTTTCGAGTGTGGAACGTGACAGGGAAGAGGATGTAAAGAGGCGGTACAAGAATCGCTCCCTTAGCTTCGACGGATTCCAGCAGTTGGAAGTGCCAGCCACCACACTGAATAAAATCTTGACAGACCATGAATTCACTTCTCAAATAGACTTCGTTTCCATCGACGTGGAAGGGAGTGAACTAAAGGTTCTTGAGGGATTCGATTTGCAGATGTATTCTCCCAGGGTGCTCGTCATCGAAGCGAACGACCAGGCGAGTGAAGCGTGTTTGGATGGGTATCTGCGGTCTCAAGGATACTTAAAAGCAAGAAAACTCGAGGCAAATGTCTTCTATTGCAAAACAAAAAGAGACAGGCGGGTTCTTTCAACGATCCCCATAGACTGCAAACTAGAAGCCACAGTGCATCCATTTGGGGATAAATACACGGCAGAGCGCAAGCTGACGTATCACGCCCAAAAGTCATTTCGCGACAGGCTCAGGGCGGCGATGGGACTTCCCTTGATGTCAGCGGTCACTTAAAACCCGCCACTTAGGGTCGAATCAAACCCCGCCATTT
>CAYVQZ010000082.1:0-15932 GCA_964453435.1 uncultured bacterium | reverse complement strand
TGGGACAGTCCCTTTCGCCCCGTATCACATTGTTACCGTTAACATTATGAGAGCCACAGCATGAAAATCCCGATGGAAATTCACAATTCTGATAGACAGGAGTACAGATGACAAGGGCCGTCCCGTTCGAGACCCTGGCCGATGAAATCAAACAGCGCATGCCCCGCAGTGGGCCGCGACGCCGACAGGCGGTTGGCGAGGTCAACTACTTCCTCGACAACGCCGAAGCGATGCGCTATGCCGATTTCAGGCGGCAGGGATTGTTTATCGGTTCCGGAGTCGTAGAGGCGGGCCGTCCAGATGTAATCGCACGCAGACTGAAAAACTCCGGCATGTTCTGGTCCGTCGCAGGCGCCAACGCCATCATCGCTCCCCGATGTTGCCTGTTCTCAAAACGCTCCGAAGACTTCTGGAAGGAAAGCGCCGCCTGAAACCTACTTCTATGTCGTGCACCCTGTTGGGGGGTTCTTATATCTGTTCCACGCCCACACAGTATGCCGAGCACTCAGAGCGGAGGGCTGTGCGACTGTCCGATAATTCGCCGAGGTGGGCTTCGGGGACAGTCCGGATTGGCTGGACCGCGCGGCAGATTCTTCTTCCCTTTTGGCCCGGCGACGTGAGATTTTCTGTGTGATGCGTGACCATCCTGCAGCCGGAATTTTCGAGAACAGCCGGTACGTCTGTCACACGGGGTCAATCGAAGGGGCGGATTCCGAAGATGAGTCGATCAGGAGATCAGCTCGATTATCGCCATGGGAGCGCCGTCGCCGGACCTTGGTTCGAGACGAATTATGCGAGTATACCCGCCATTTCTGCCATCGAATTGAGGGGCGATTTCCGAGAAAAGCTTTTTGACGGCTTCCTTATCTTTCAACGTGGCGGCAGCCTGACGCCTCGCACTAATATCCTGTTTTTTGCCGAGCGTAATGAGTTTTTCGACGACGGGCCGGAGCGCTTTTGTCTTTGCGAGGGTAGTCCGGACGCGTCCGTGCGCAATCAGTGCGACGGCCAGGTTCGAGAGCAACGCTTCCCGGTGGTCGGTCGTGCGTCCGAGTTTTCCCTTCTTTTTTCTGTGTCTCATCTGAGTCAGCCTTCCCGACTATTTAGACTCCTCTCAGCGCGAGGAATGGTTTATGATTCTTCACTGCCGGCGCCTTTGGGGTTATACCCCTCGAGGTTCATGCCGAAATGGAGGTTCATGCCCTTGATGACACCCTTGATTTCCTCAAGCGACTTCTTTCCGAAATTCCGAAATTTCAGCATCTCGGATTCGGTCTTTCCCACAAGCTCTCCGAGTGTCTTGATGTTTGCCGCCCTGAGGCAGTTGGCGGCTCTCACGGAGAGTTCGAGTTCGTTGACGCTTTTGTCAAGCAGCTTCCGGAACTCCTCTGTTTCCTCGGGGCGCACGCCCGCGAGGTCTTGTTCGTCTTCCGGCTTGACAAAAATATTGAAATGGCGAATGAGCAGTTTCGCGGCGGAGGCAAGCGCATCCTCCGGCGCTATGCTGCCGTTCGTCCAGACATCGAGGATAAGCCGGTCGTAGTCGGTCATCTGTCCGACGCGCGCGTTCTCGATGGAGAAGTTGACTTTTTCGACGGGAGAAAAGACGGAATCGATTGCGATTGTGCCAATGGGATGGTCATCGCGTTTGTTCTGCTCGGCGAGCACGTATCCCCTTCCCCGGCTGATTTCGAGGTCCATCACGAGTTTGGATCCCTGGTTCAGAGTCAAGACGTGCTGTTCCGGATTCAGGATTTCGACGTCCTCATCAACCGCAATGTCCGCGGCGGTGATGCTTTTTTTGCCTGTTGCGACAAGTTGGAGGTTTTTCGTTTCTGCGGGGCCGAGAACTTTCAGTCGAACCGATTTCAGGTTCAGCACGATCTCCGTCACGTCTTCGACGACGCCCGGGAGCGAGGCGAACTCGTGCTGAACTCCGTTGATTCGGACTGAGGTTATCGCCTCACCCTCGAGTGATGAGAGCAATACCCGCCTGAGCGAGTTGCCGATGGTGTTACCGAATCCGCGTTCGAGGGGTTCCACGACGAATCGGCCGTATGTTTCCGTTGAAACGTCCTCGTCTTTTTCCCATTTGGGCATTTCGAGAATTCTGTTCATGTGTCTTTGAGCCCCCACTATGGTTTTTGGTTTGTTTGTGGCGCTTTGTGCCGCCCCTCAATTAACGGGAATAAAGCTCAATGACAAGCTGTTCTTCAACCGGCAAAGCGGCTTCTTCCCTGGTGGGCAACCTGAGCAGCTTGCCAGTCATCTTCTCGGCATCGAATTCGACCCACGGCACAACACCGCGTTGCATTGCCGCTTCCAGGTTCGCCTTTACCAAGTGCATTTCTTGGCCTTTTCCGCTGAGAGAGATGGTTTCGTCGGGCTTGACCTGATAGGCTGGTATATTCACCTTCTTGTCGTTTACCCGGATGTGCGCATGCGAGACAAATTGGCGCGCCTGTGCGCGCGAAGACGCAAATCCCATTCGATATACCACGTTGTCCAGGCGACCCTCCAGGAGTTGGACGAGTTTTTCTCCGGTGACCATGGGGCTCTTTGCCGCAAGGACGAAGTAATTTCTGAACTGTCGCTCAAGCAGGCCGTACATGCGTTTCATTTTCTGCTTTTCGCGGAGCTGAACTCCGTAATCGGAACGCTTCATTCTGCGCCTGCCATGCATTCCGGGCGCATAATTTCTCTTTTTCACACCGCACTTCGGCGAGAGGCATCGTTCTCCTTTCAGGAAAAGCTCCACGCCTTCGCGTCTGCACAACTTACACGCTGGTCCGGTATAACGAGCCATCTGTTTCTCCTGGCGTCCCCACTACACGCGCCGTCTCTTGGGGGGGCGGCACCCGTTGTGGGGTATCGGTGTAACATCTCGGATCATGTTCACTTGGAGCCCTGCCGCCTGAAGCGACCGAATGGCGGATTCGCGCCCGGCGCCCGGGCCCTTGACGTACACTTTCACTTCCCTTAAGCCCGCGTCCATTGCCTTTTGGGCTGCGGATCTGGCCGTCTGCTGAGCGGCAAAGGGAGTGCTCTTGCGGGAGCCTTTGAAGCCGACGGTCCCCGCGCTCGCCCACGAAACAACGTTGCCGTTCGGGTCGGTAATCGTGACGATGGTATTATTGAAGGTCGCCTGGATATGTGCGACGCCGTTGGTTACTCCCAGAGCAACTTTTCTCTTTTTCGGCTTCTTTTCTCTCGGCCCCTTTTTTGCCTTGGCCACTGGCTCATCCCTCCAAACGTGTTATCGTTTCTTGCCCGGACGCTGCCGTCGCGGACCTTTGCGGGTTCGGGCGTTTGTGTGTGTTCTCTGGCCCCGCACCGGAAGACCCTTCCTGTGCCTGAGCCCCCGGTAGGCGCCGATATCCATTAGCCGCTTGATATTGGTTGCGACCTCCCGCCGGAGGTCGCCTTCTATCCGGACATCACGCGAGATGGTGGCGGTTATGCGACGAATCTCGTCGTCGCTCAGGTCTTTCACCCTTGTGTCGGGATTGACACCCGAAATCCCGAGGATTTTGACCGATGTCGTACGACCGATGCCAAAGATGTATGTCAGCCCGATCTCTATCCGTTTATCTTTCGGCAGGTCAACTCCCAATATTCGTGCCACTTCGTTTCCGCCCTTCCAGCGTGCCCGTCAACCGACGCGCCAACGACTAGCCCTGACGCTGCTTATGTTTCGGGTTAGAGCAAATGACCCGTACAACGCCCTTTCGCCTGACAATTTTGCACTTCTCACAGATTCTTTTTACCGATGTTCGCACTTTCATCTTGGACCGCCGCTTCCCTCGCGCTTCACTTGTATCGATACACGATTCTTCCCCGCGTCAGGTCGTATGGTGACAGTTCCACCTTGACCGTGTCGCCTGGCAGAATACGAATGAAGTGCATGCGCATTTTTCCCGATATGTGCGCGAGGATTCGGTGACCGTTTTTCAGCTCGACGCGAAACATCGCGTTCGGCAGAGGTTCGACCACCGTTCCTTCGACTTCAATCGGTTCTTCTTTTGCCATATAATTCTCGATTTCTCAGCGCGATACGCTTCGCACGCAAGGCCCGCATTCCTATTTTCCCCAGAGCTCGAGCTGTTGGTCCGGAGTCACCAGAGACAATATGTCCGCTTCGCCATCGGTAACCGCGATGGAATGCTCGAAATGGGCGGAGGGCCGCCCATCTTTCGTGACGGCGGTCCATTGGTCCTCGAGCACCTTTATTTCATAGGCGCCGGCGTTCACCATGGGTTCGATCGCCAGCACCATCCCCGGCTGTAGCCGGGGGCCGAGATGTGGCCGCCCGAAATTCGGAATCTGCGGTTCCTCGTGCATCTGCTGGCCGATTCCGTGGCCGACGAAATCGCGGACGACCGCGAAACCGTTTTTCTCGACATGCGATTGCACTGCATGCGATATGTCGGAGAGGCGGTTGCCCGGCCGAGCCTGCTCGATGCCCTTATAGAGGGCTTCGCGCGTGGTACGAATCAGCGATTCCTTCTCCTGCGAGACCGGGTTCACAGAGAAGGTTGCAGCAGTGTCCCCGACATATCCTTTGTAAATAATTCCGATATCGACACTGATGATATCGCCTTCTTTAAGAACAACGTTCGGCGACGGAATGCCATGGACAACCTGTTCGTTTATCGAAGCGCAGATTGTCTTCGGATAGCCCCTGTATCCTTTAAATGCCGGTCTCCCGCCGGCCTGTGTGATCAGCTGTTCGGCTTTCGCATCGAGCTGTTCCGTAGTTCTTCCGGGCCGAATATCATGAGCGAGTTCTTGCAGAATACGAGCCACTATTTGGTTGGCCTCACGGAGAATCGCCAGTTCATCCGCAGACCGTATAACTATCACCGCGCTCGCTCTCCCACCGGCAGAAGCTACTCGACGGCGGAGCAGATTCGCTCGAACACTTCGTCAATCGAGCCCTCACCGGAGACACTGACCAGTCGTTCGCTTCGGCTGTAGTAATCGATGAGCGGGGCAGTCTGTTTGTCATAGACAGCCAGGCGATTTTCGATCGTTTCCCGCTTGTCGTCGTCACGCTGGTACAGTTTTCCGCCGCACTTGTCGCAGACGCCTTCGTTTTTGGGCGGCTTGGAAATCAGGTTATAGTTCTCGCCACACTCCGAGCACGTGCGGCGTGCCGTCAGTCTGGTTATCAGCGCTTCGCGGTCAACCGCTAAATCAATCACCGCAGTCAGCGGACACCCGTTATCGTTCAATATCTTATCGAGGGCCTCTGCCTGAGGCAAGGTACGAGGAAACCCGTCGAGCAGAAATCCCGAAGCACAATCATCCTTTTTGATTCTGTCAGCGACTATTTCGGTAACGACGGAATCCGGCACGAGTTCGCCGGAATCAAGATATTTCTTGGCCTTTTTCCCCAATTCGGTTCCTTCCTTGATATTTGCCCGGAAAATGTCGCCGGTCGAGATGTGGGGAATCGAGTATTTCTGCGCGACCTTGACCGCCTGGGTGCCTTTTCCTGCTCCGGGAGGCCCGAGCATAACCATGTACCTTTTTCTCGCTGTCACTGTTTCCATCCTCCGCCGTGATGTGAATCAGAACCGTCGCGCCCGAATCCGTCCCTTTTTCATGAACCCGTCGTAGTGTCTCATCAGGAGGTGGGATTCCAGTTGCTGAACCGTATCGAGCGCAACACCTACAACAATAAGGAGACTGGTGCCCCCAAAGAAGCTGGCAACCAGATAATCCACCCGCATCCCGCGACTTATGATCGTGGGCACAACCGCGATAAACGCGAGCGCCAAGGAACCCGGCAACGTGATCCGGGTCATAATCCTGTCCAAGTATTCGGCAGTGGGCCTGCCGGGCCGGATGCCCGGGACGAATCCCCCGTATTTTTTCAAATTGTCGGCGACATCGATCGGATTGAACGTGATCGCCGTGTAGAAATACGTAAAGAACACAATGAGTGTCACATAGAAAATATTATACAAGAAAGCGCCCGGCGCCAGCCACGCCACGAGCGACTCCATCGCGCCCGAATGGAAGAACTGAGCGATTGTCGCGGGGAAAAGCAAGAGCGACGAGGCGAAAATGATCGGTATGACTCCCGCCTGATTGACCCTCAGAGGAAGCCACGTGCTTTGTCCCCCATACACCTTGCGTCCCTTGATTTGTTTGGCATACTGAACGGGTATCTTTCTCTGTGCCTGTGTGAGAACAATGGTCGCGGCCGTGACGGCCACCAGGAGAATCGCGAGGACGATCATTTTGAATATGCTCATTTCGCCGATTCGGATATTTTGAATAAGCACGGCCACCGCCGTCGGCAAGCCCGCGACAATTCCGGCGAATATAATGAGAGAAATTCCGTTTCCGACTCCCCGTTCGGTGATTTGTTCCCCCAGCCACATAATGAAAGCGGTGCCGGTGGTAAACGTGATCATGGTCAGGAGCATGAAACCGATACCCGGATGCGGGACGATGACTTTCCCGCCGAAATTGCTCGGATTGGAAAGCCACAAGCTGATTCCGAGCGATTGAAACGCCGTCAGCACGATGGTTCCGTACCGGGTGTACTGTGTCAGTTTTCTTCGACCTTCCTCGCCCTCCTTCGAGAGTTTTTCAAAATACGGTATCACCGCGACGAGTAACTGCAGGATAATCGATGCGCTGATATAGGGCATGATTCCCAAGGCGAAGATGGTCATGCGCCCGAAGGCGCCGCCGGCGAACAGGTCGGCGAATCCGAGCAAGGTGTTTTGCCGTTCCGCCACGAACTCGGCGAGCACCCTCCCGTTAATGCCGGGAGTCGGAACATGGCCGCCGAGGCGGTAAATGGCGAGGAGCGCAACCGTAAATATGATTCGGTTTTTCAGCTCGGGAATCTTAAACGTATTCTGGAACGCGCTGAGCACTCAAACCTCCTCGGCTTTTCCGCCGACCGCTTCGATTTTCTCCCGTGCCGATTTGCTGAAGAGGTTTGCTTTGACGGTAAGCGCGACGTTCAGTTGGCCGTCCCCCAGTATTTTCACACCGTCCTGATTCAGCTTCACGATGCCTTTCTCGCGGAGCAGTTCGGGGGTGACTTCCGTACCGGCGTCAAACGAATTGAGTCGATCGACGTTGACCGCTTCGTATTCTTTTTTGAAAATGTTTCTGAAACCGCGCTTGGGAACTCGTCGTTGGAGCGGCATCTGGCCGCCTTCATATCCGCGGGACGACTTCGGACCCGAGCGAGCCCGTTGCCCTTTCATTCCCTTGCACGAGGTCTTTCCGTGTCCCGAGCCACGGCCGCGCCCCACTCGTTTACGCTTCTTTTTCGCCCTCTCGGGGGGCTTGATCGTGTGTAGCTCCATCGGCGTTTTGTATCCCTTATCCCACTATGTCTGAGACTTCCTTATCCCGTTTCGCGGCCACCTCTTCTGCAGTCTGCAGCCGTCGCAACGCGTCTATGGTGGCCCGCGCCACGTTGATGGCGTTATCAGACCCGAGCGATTTGCTGAGTACGTTTGATATGCCCGCCACTTCCATCACGGCCCTGACTGCGCCGCCTGCTATGACGCCGGTGCCGGGGGAAGCCGGTTTGATGATTACTCGCGCGGCACCCGCTTCGCCAATCATTGCATGCGGTATTGTGCCGTTGACGATGGGCACGCGGACCATGAACTTTTTGGCCTTCTCAATTCCCTTTCGAATGGCCTCCGGCACCTCGTTTGCTTTACCCAGAGCCACGCCGACGCGCCCTTTGCCGTCTCCGACCACGACGAGTGCGCTGAAACCGAAGCGTCTGCCGCCCTTGACCACTTTTGCCACTCGATTGATCTTGACGATTTTTTCTCTGAACTCTTGAGCTTCGGGCTGAAATTTTTCCAAATTGCCTCCTAAAATCTGAGTCCTTTTTCCCGCGCCCCTTCCGCCAGCGCTTTCACCCGGCCATGATACTTGTACCCGCCGCGGTCGAAGACGACTTTTTCGATTCCGGCGGTCTTTGCTTTTTCGGCGAGCACCTCGCCCACGATACGCGCTGCGACGACGTTGCTGCCCGATGCTCCTCTTGTTCTGGTGTCTGGCGACACCGAGGAAGCGGTTGCAAGCACTTTTCCGCTCGTGTCGTCGACCAGTTGAGCATAGATGTGTTTGAGGCTTCGATATACACAGAGACGCGGTCGCTCGGAAAGCCCGATGACTTTCCTCCTCATTCGAAGATGGCGCCTGCGGCGCGCCGCCGCTTTATCCAGCTTTAGCTTTCCCATTCTGTACCCCGAATCAAATACCTGCTTTGCCCGCCTTGCGGCGCACTCGCTCGCCCACGTAGCGTATTCCTTTTCCCTTGTAGGGTTCCGGCTTTCGGAGCGCCCGTATCTGTGCGGCCACTTCCCCCACGAGCTGCTTGTCGACGCCGCTGACGGTCACGATATTGCGGTCGACCGCCAGGCTGATTCCCGCGGGAGGCTCGAAAAGGATCGGGTGGCTGTAGCCGAGTTGGAAATTCAGCGCGTCGCCCTGCGCCGTGGCGCGGTATCCGACCCCCTGGATTTCCAGTTTCTTTTCGAACCCCTGGCTCACCCCTTGCACCATATTGGCGATCAAGGCGCGGGTGAGTCCGTGGAGCGAGCGGCTCTGACGCAGATTGTTAGAACGCGTGACGAGTATGCGATCGCCATCGATGGAGACGCTTATGCGGGGCGAGACATCGTATTCGAGTTTGCCCTTCGGCCCCTCGACGGTCAAATGACACCCTTCGAGCGAGACCTTCACTCCATCGGGAATCGGAATCGGATTTTTACCTACACGAGACATCGGGAGCTTTGACCCCTTTCTATCTCACCAGATTTCGCAGATCACTTCGCCGCCGACATTGGCGTCCCGGGATTGTCTGTCGGTCAACACGCCCTTCGGGGTGGAGACAATCACGATTCCCAATCCACCCATCGAGCGAGGGATTTCGTCGACCCGCCGATAGATGCGCCTGCCGGGCTTGCTCACACGCCGCAACCCGTTGATGACCGGTTCCCGGTCGGGGCCGTACTTCAGGAAAATCCTCAAGACTCCCTGACGCCTGTTGTCGATGAATTTGTAATCGCTCACATACCCTTCCCGCTGGAGAATTTTCGCAATATCCTCGTTCATCTTCGATGCGGGAACATCCACCTTTTCGCTCATTGCGGTATTGGCGTTGCGAATACGAGTCAACATGTCAGCGATCGGGTCTGAAAGCGACATCGCCGGTTTTTCTCCTTGTCCATACCTGCTGGCGCCGAACGGTTCTCGGGTTACCAGCTCGCCTTGATGACTCCGGGAAGCCTGCCTTCGCGCGCAAGATTCCTGAAACAGATGCGGCAGAGGTCGAATTTTCGAAGATATCCCCTCGGTCGTCCGCAAATCCTGCAGCGGTTATATTTTCGCACGCGGAATTTCGGCTCCCGCTTATTTTTCGCTATCAACGATTTTTTAGCCACCAAATCACCTGTTTGGTTATGCCATTTCGACGCTATTCGCGCGCGAAGGGCATGCCAAGTTCTTCGAGAAGACTCGTGCTGGCCTCGCGGCCGCTCGAATTCCTGATAACAAAAACAATATTCATTCCCCGAATCTTGTGAACATCGTCGTAATCGATTTCGGGAAATATAATCTGCTCCTTTATCCCCAGGGTGTAGTTGCCGTACCCGTCGAACGCTCTTCTCGACACGCCGCGAAAATCGCGTATTCGGGGAATGGCAACATTCACCAGTCTGTCCAGAAACTCATACATCCGATCACCCCGGAGAGTGACCATGCAGCCGATAGCGGCTCCAGCGCGAAGCTTGAATCCCGCGATGGATTTTTTCGCTCGAGTGATCACGGGCTTCTGCCCCGTAATCAGGGAGAGTTCCTTCATCGCGCTTTCCATGACTTTCGCCTCGGAGGGCGCGTCGCCGAGCCCCATGTTGACGACGATCTTGCTCAAGCGGGGAACTTGCATCAAGTTTTTCAGTTTCAGTTTTTCTTGGAGCGCCGGAGCAATCTCTTTGCAGTATCTTTCCTTCAGCCTGGCCACGTTTTAACGGTCCTCAATCTATCCCTGGTCGATCATCTCGGAACATTTCTTGCAGACGCGGACTTTCGTGCCGTCGTCCAGGATTTTTCTGCCCACCCGCGTCGGTGTGTTGCATTTGGTGCAGACAAGCAGCAGGTTTGATGCGTGCAACGGAGCTTCTTTTTGTATCATTCCGCCTTGCGGACTTCTCGCGGAGGGGCGCTCATGGTGGGTCACCATGTTAAGGGCCTCGACGATTGCCCGATTTTTGTTTGGAGAAACCAGCAACACCTTGCCCTTCTTCCCCTTTTCTTTTCCGGAGATGACCATCACGGTGTCGCCTTTTTTTATGTGTATTTTCCCCTTGCTCATCGCTTGGTTCCCGCCGTTCAAACCACTTCTGGCGCAAGAGAGATAATGCGCATGAAATCCCTGTCTCTCAGTTCTCGCGACACGGGCCCGAAAATTCGGGTCCCGCGCGGAATTTTCTGCTCGTTTATGACCACCGCCGCGTTATCGTCGAACCTGATGCTCGAGCCGTCGGGACGGGGAGTATCGCGCTTGGTTCTGACGATGACGGCTTTCACGACATCGCCCTTTTTTATTTGAGCCTGAGGCATAGCCGCCTTGACGCTGCACACAATCACATCTCCGACGCGGGCATATCGCGTCCTGGTTCCACCGGGAATCTGGATGCACTGCAGCTTCTTGGCGCCCGAGTTGTCCGCTACCTCGAGCATTGATCTCATCTGAATCATGATAGCTCCACGTATGCGATCGAGATTTCACTCGTGTCAACGCTTACTTCGCACGCTCGATGATTTCAGCAAGCCGCCACCTCTTGGTCTTGCTGAGGGGGCGCGTTTCAACGATTCGGACAACGTCGCCCACATTGCATTCGGCTCGTTTGTCGTGCGCTTTGAATTTCTTTGTCTTTCTGACAACCCGCTTGTAGCGCGGATGCTGGAAGGTGTGTTGCACCGCAACGACGATGGTGTTCTCCATTTTGTTGCTGGCGACAACCCCGACTTTCTCTTGCCTGTGTTCCTTCTGTCCCATAATCCGGTTAGCCCTGCGCTTGCGCTTTTTCTTTTTCTCCCAGGACGGTTTTGAGCCGTGCGATATCGCGACGGAGCTCGCGAAAACGTTTCACGTTATCAAGCTGCTGGCCGCTCGCGGCCTGTATGCGAAGGTTGAACAGAGCCTGCGTGGTCTCCCGCAGTTCATGTTCCAATTCTTCGACAGTGAGCTCACGCAATTCTCTTGCGCGCATCAGTGCCCGCCCCCCATTCCATGCAATCGTTTGACGAAGCGCGTGCTGATGGGCAATTTACTCGATGCCAGCCGGAACGCCTCTTTGGCGAGGTCTTCTCTGACGCCTTCCAGTTCGAAGATAACCTTTCCGGGCCTGACGACCGCAACCCATCTTTCCGGCTCGCCTTTTCCTTTCCCCATGCGTGTCTCAAGGGGTTTCTGGGTTATCGGCTTGGCGGGAAAGATATTCAGCCATACCTTACCGCCACGCTTAATCTTTCGCGTGAGCGCAACCCTTGCAGCCTCGATTTGCCGGGCGGTGATCCAGCCGGGCTCCAGCGCCTGCAAGCCGTACTCACCAAAGTTCACGACGTTGCCGCGAGAGGCCTTTCCTTTCATGCGGCCGCGTTGCTGTTTGCGGTATTTTACCCGCTTTGGCATTAACATATGTTACGGTCTCCCTACACCGTCTCGCGCCGTGCGCTCCCGCGTCCGGGCATTTCATCGTGGAAGACCCAGACTTTCACTCCGATTTTCCCGAACGTTGTGTTGCTTTCGGCGAATCCGTAGTCAATGTCCGCTCTGAGCGTCTGGAGGGGGACGCGCCCCTCGCGGTACCATTCGGACCGTGCTATCTCGGCTCCTGCGAGTCTTCCGGAGCACGCGATTCGGATGCCTTTCGCACCCAGCCTCATGGCGGTCGTAACGGCCTTCTTGATGGCCCGCCGAAACGAGACTTGTCGTTCGAGCTGGAGCGCAATGTTTTCGGCAACGAGCTGGGCATCCAGTTCGGGATTCTTGATTTCCTGAACGACGATATAGACTTCGCTGTCCGAGAGCTTTTCCAGTTCTGCACGGAGTTGGTCGACTTCGCTTCCTCTGCGTCCGATCACGATGCCGGGACGGGCGGTGTGAATGTTGACGCGGGTCTTTTGGCCCATTCTTTCGACCTCGATCTTCGAAATGCCGGCGTGGGCAAGTCTCTCTTTCACGAGTTTGCAGATAGCGAGGTCGCGATGAAGAAGCTTGGCATAGTCCTTTTCCGCGTACCAGCGGGACAGCCAAGTTTTCGTGGTTCCCAGTCTGAAAGCAACCGGATGGACTTTTTGTCCCATCGCTCTTATCGCTCCTTTTCGTCGAGTTCGACGGTGATATGACTTGTGCGTTTCAGCACTCGCACGGCTCGCCCCATGGGAGCGGGCCGAAACCTTTTGAGAACCGGTCCACCGTCTACGGTTATCTTGCTGATGTAGAGGTTGTCCACATTGACATCGCTTCGTTGTTCTGCGTTTGAGATCGCCGACTTCAGCACGCTCTCCACGGTTTTCGCAGCGCCTTTCGGTGTGAAGCGCAGGATGCTCAGCGCCTCATCGGTATACTTGCCGCGAACCATATCAACGACCAATCGCGCCTTACGCGGCGCCACCTTCATGAATCGGCCTTTTGCTCGCGTTATCATGGCATACTCCATCACGACATTCTTTGTGCTCAAGCTTTTCTGCGGATGGCACTCGCTTTTTCGGCTCCGCCGTGCACCCGGAAAAACCGCGTCGGGGCAAACTCGCCGAGCTTGTGGCCAACCATGTTCTCCGTGATATAGATGGGGAGGAACTTCTTCCCGTTGTACACAGCGATGGTCAGGCCCACCATCTCCGGAACGATCGTGGAGCGTCGGGACCACGTTCGTATGACTTTCTTGTCGCCGATTTGCTGCTGGCGCAGGACTTTTTTCAGGAGATGTTCGTCCACGAACGGACCCTTTTTTATTGAGCGTGCCACGTGTCAGCCTCCAAAGGGTTAACCCTTTCTTCTCTTCAGAATGTACTTGGTCGAGGGTTTCGATTTCTTTCGAGTCTTAAACCCTTTCGTCGGTTTCCCCCACGGGGAGCACGGATGCCGGCCGCCCGCGGATTTGCCTTCGCCGCCCCCGAGCGGATGGTCCACGGGGTTCATTGCGACCCCGCGGGTATGCGGTCGTCTGCCCAGCCACCGGGCGCGGCCCGCTTTGCCGAGGGAGATGTTCTCGTGTTCCACGTTTCCGAGTTGGCCGATTGTCGCCCGGCAGGCCACCGGTATCAGTCTTATCTCGCCGGAGGGGAGTTTCACGTGAGCGTAGCTGCCCTCCTTCGCGACGAGCTGAGCGCCGGCGCCCGCGGTTCGCGCCAACTGGCCTCCCTTGCCCGGCTTCATTTCGATATTATGGATGATCGTGCCGAGCGGAATGTTGGAGATCGGCAATGTGTTTCCGATGAGTATTTCGGAGTCGGGTCCTGAAATTACCTTCGCGCCGACCGTGAGATACAGAGGCGCCAGGATATATCGTTTCTCGCCGTCCGGATACTGAATCAGCGCAATTCGGGCGCTCCGGTTTGGGTCGTATTCAACGGCTTTGACGATTCCGGGGATTCCCTCTTTGTCCCGCTTGAAATCGATCCTGCGATAGTTCCTCTTGTGGCCACCTCCGCGGTGTCTGACCGTCATCCGCCCCAGCGCATTGCGGCCGCCGGATTCGACCAGCCCCTTGGTGAGTGATTTCTCGGGCTTCTTTCCCTTGGTCAGCTCTTCGAATGTCGAGCCCGTTTTGAACCGTAAACCGGGCGTTCTCGGCGAATATTTTTTAATTCCCATCTCGCTGTTTCCCGCTTAAAACACTTCGATTCTGTCACCCTGCTTAAGCGTGACGATAGCTTTTTTCCATTCGGGCGTTGAGCCGATGTGATATCTCACGCGCTTTCGTTTCCCCGGCACGCGCATCGTTCTCACTGCGGTTACGGAGACCTTGAAGAGCTCTTCAACGGCCTTTTTTATTTGAATCTTGTTCGCGCCGGGCGCGACCTCAAACACATATTTGTTTTGCTTCTCGCTCAGAACGGTGGCCTTTTCGGAAATAACCGGTCTTTTGATTATTTTGTGCGGATCATATTTCATGCGAGTTTCTTTTCCAACGCTTCCAGGGCTGACTTTGTCAAGAGCACTTTCTTGTGCCGGATAACGTCGAGAGCGGCGAGTGAATCCACAAACGTTTGACTCACGCCGGGAATATTTCTGGCTGACAAGTACACATTATTGTCAGGCGCCTCGGTCACAATCAGACAACTTTCGAAGATATTCAGACGCCGGAGAACAGTAAGCAGTTCTTTTGTCCCGGGCTTGGCGAATGTCAACTCATTGAGTACCACAAGCCGGTTTGACCGGAGCTTGTCGGCGAGCAATGACTTCAGCGCCTTTCTGCGGGCCTGCTTGCTCAGCTTGTTCGAGTAATCCCGGGGATGCGGCCCGAAAGCGGTTCCTCCACCTCTCCAGTGGGGCGATTTTCCGTTCCCGATCCTGGCGCGGCCCGTTCCCTTCTGCCGCCAGAGTTTGCGCGTGCTGCCTGCGACCTCGCTGCGCTCCTTCGTGGCGGCGGTTCCCTGGCGAAGATTTGCCATTTGGGTGACGACGACTTGATGCACAACCGCCTCGCCGGGCGCCGTGCCGAATATCTCGTGGCTCAACTCGACGGCGCCGACCTGTGTTCCATTCGTAGCAAAAAGCGCGACTTCTGCCATGTTAACCCTTATCCTTGGCTGCCTTTACCGCCTTGCCAAGACCTTTGACGGCCTTTCGAACCTCGACGATACCATCCTTCGGTCCCGGAACTGCGCCTTGAACAAATATGAGATTCTTCTCTTCGTCCACCTTGACGACCCGCAGGTTCTGCACGGTGCGCATGACTCCGCCCATCTGCCCGGGCATGCCCTGCCCTTTCCATACCTTCGAAGGAGTCGCGCACTGTCCGATGGCGCCGACCCGCCGATGAGACGTGTGCCCGTGTGTTGCCGGTCCGCCCCCGAAGCGATATCTCCGGACAACGCCCGCGAATCCACGGCCTTTCGTTGTCCCACTCACATCCACCAGTTCGCCTTCACGAAACAGGCCGACCTTCACCTCGGTTCCCTCGGCGATTTCAGGCGCCGATACGAGGGAGAACTCGCGGAGATGCCGTTTGGGCGCTGCGCCCGCGCGTTTGAAATGTCCGCGCAAGGGTTTATTCACGTTTCGCTTCTTGTCGTCGAACCCCAACTGCGCGGCATCATAGCCGTCGCGGTTCTTGTGTTTCATCTGAATGACATTGCAGGGACCCGCCTGGATAACAGTCACGGGGATCAAGTCTCCCTCGTCAAGAAAGATTTGGGACATTCCCAATTTTTTCCCGATTAATCCGAACACTTCTTTACCCTCAACCTTGAGCGTTCTCTCCAACCCGAGAACTCGGGGTTGTTCCGAACGCTGAGTCCGCCCGCCGGCATGATGCCGGCGGTCACAGTTTAATTTCGACGTTGACACCTGCCGGCAGGTCGAGCTTCATAAGGGCATCGACCGTCTGTGACGTCGGCTCGATAATGTCAATTAATCGCTTGTGCGTGCGGATTTCAAACTGTTCGCGGGACTTCTTGTCCACGTGCGGCGAGCGCAATACGGTGATGACGCTTCGCGACGTCGGCAAAGGGACAGGCCCGGAGACTCTCGCTCCCGTCCGCTTGCACGTATCCACGATTTCACTCGTGGATTGGTCCAGTATCTTATGGTCGTACGCTTTCAGCCTGATCCTGATTTTTTGGCTTTCCGCCATATCGTTCCTTGCTCCGCTCTATTCGATAATGTCGGAGACGACGCCGGCGCCGACCGTCCGGCCGCCCTC
>CAYVQZ010000081.1:0-16006 GCA_964453435.1 uncultured bacterium | reverse complement strand
AACCTTTAGCTTATTTTCGTGTGAAAACTGTCCAAGCTATGGGGGGAAGCTAACTTCACCGCCTCGCGGTATGAGCGGAAGCGAAACGGTTCGAATGAGTCGGTCAAATCGCCCTTGTTTATCAGAAACTCCGGCGCTTCCCGGTTCAGGTCGCGCACGAGGCAGCGGTGAATGTCGGAACACCGGCGGAAATGGCGCCCGTCGGGCCAGCTCATTCCGTCGGGCTTGAAATGGTTGTCGGAAAAGGTCGCGAACATGAAGAGCGCATGGCCCGCGTCGGGCAGTGTGCGAAACCGGAACTGTTCGGATGGCGAGCTCCCAATCTCGGAGAGCATGAATGAGTGCTCGGTGTCGGCCTCGAGCCCTGTAAGCTCCGCCATATGATAGTGATTGGGCGATTGTTCCTCCCAGTGCGGCCCGGCGCTGTCGCCGCTCTCTATTTCAAACCTGCTCCTCTTTGCGCTCGCCCACGTGATGACGGCGCTGGTGGAATCGACCGTCACGGTTTCCAGATTATAGATATCCGGAGGAGCAAACCGCGTTGAAACAACCTTCTTGAAATGGTCGTCCGGCGTAGGGTTGTCTTTGACGGAATAATTGCGTTTGCACTCGCGCCGCAGGAACCAGAACACACCCGTTATGGCTGCGAGGAATCCCGCCGCAACGAGCGCTCCGAAACCGATGAATATCCGGCGTGTCGTTTTCCCGAGTTTCAAAGCCGAATTCCTGTGCCAGGGTCAGGCCGCCACGGCCTGGCGCCGAAAAGAATTTTTTTCTTCCGGAAGACACTCATCCCTGTCGTTCTGAGAAGTGAAGCGACGAAGAATCTCTCGTCTGCCGCACGGAGCTGCGAGATTCTTCGCTGCGCTCAGAATGACAAGAGATCGCTCAGAATGACGACCGAAATGGCGCGGAAGGTTATTCGGACAACCCGCTGTGCGACCCCACGGTTTCGATTGAGGCGCGGGTGATATCGACCATCCGCTCCAACTGGGATTTCGTGAACGAGAGATGGGGCATTAAAACGATTACATTTCCGAGCGGACGAATAATCATTCCCATCCGTCTTGCTTCCGTGACCACCTTGATACCGATTTTCTCCTTCATCTCATGCGGCTCCCGCGTTTGCTTGTCGCGGACCAGCTCGATTCCCACCATCAGTCCGCATTGGCGAACTTCGCCCACGTGAGGCAGGTCGCAGAGAGGCCGCAGCAACCCCTCGAGAAGTTCGATTTTTTTGCGCACTTTCTTCAGGGTCTGCTCCCGGTCGAACACCTCCAGATTGGCTATGGCGGCGGCGCACGCGAGAGGATTTCCGGTGTAGGTGTGCCCGTGAAACAGCGTGCGGGTCTCCTCATACTCTCCGAGGAATCCCTGATAAATCTCATCGGTCGCAAGAGTCGCCGCGACCGGAAGATATCCGCCGCTCAGTCCCTTGGCGGCCGCCAGGATGTCGGGTTTGACACCTTCGCGTTCGCAGGCGAACATGACGCCCGTTCTCCCGATACCGACGGCGACTTCGTCCGCAATCATGAGTATGCCGAATCGGTCACAGATTTGACGAACCCGCCGAAGGTAACCCTTGGGCTGAACAATAATGCCGGCCGCCGCGAACACGAGCGGTTCTATTACAAGCCCGCAGATTTCGTCGGCGTGCTTCTCGACCGTGCGCTCAAGCGGCTCCACGCAGGCCATGTCGCATGACTCCTTTCGGAGCCCGAGCGGGCAGCGATAGCAATACGGCGATGGAACACGAATGGAATTCATCAACAGCGGACGGTACAGTTGGTGGAACAGGTCGATACCTCCGACACCGACACTGCCGATCGTGTCACCGTGATACGCGTTCTCGAAACAGACAAACCGTGTTCTTTTCTTGTGCGCGCCGTTCCGATGTTGCTGCCAGAATTGAAACGCCATCTTGAGGCCGATTTCCACAGCGGTCGAACCGCTGTCGGAATAGAACACCTTGGACAGCCCCGCCGGCGCCCTGTCGACAAGCATTCGCGCCAGCCGAACCGCCGGGACATTCGAGATGCCGAGAAGCGTGGAGTGACTGACCTTGCTGAGTTGCTGGCGGACAGCGGAATCCAGTGCCGCTTTCCTGTGACCATGAACCGTTACCCACAGAGACGAGACCCCGTCGAGATATCTCCTGCCTCGAACATCATATAAATAGGCTCCTTTTGCGCGCTCGATTATTATCGGCGTCTCAGCCTCGTAATCGTGCATCTGCGTGAACGGGTGCCAGATGAATTTGCGGTCGTCGATTTCCAGTTGATCGGCGTCTTCCCGCGCGCGTCTGCGTTTCGTCATCGGTCAACCTTTCTTCGAAGATATTTCACAATGGTATCGATGTCGATATGCCGCTCGGCGGCTTGCCGAAGCCCGTCATAGCTTCCTTTCTCGACCGAAACACGCGGAAGTTTCGGCATGACCCCGAGCATGCGACAACCCGAATATCTCCTGATTATCTCCGGATTGGTTCGCTCGGCGAGGGACGGTTTTTTCGGATAATCGTTGACGACTATTCCGATGAGGTCCGTGTTTCTGCTGCGAATCGCTTCGCAGCTCAGCAAGGTATGATTAATCGTGCCAAGACCGGGCCGCACAACGAGGACCATCGGGATGCACAACGCCTCGACAAGGTCCAGCATAAAATAGTTCCTCTTTATCGGAACGAATAACCCTCCCGCCCCCTCGACAATAAGCGCTTCGTGTCTGCGGCTCAATTCCTTGAAGGCGCGTGTTATTTTTCGGATGTCGATTCGAGCATGCTCCCGTTCGGCGGCGATTTCCGGGGCCAACGGTTCCCGCAGCATGTAGGGACAAACCAACTCGCGCTCGTCTTCGCAGCCGCATGCGCCTGTCAGATACTCGACATCCTCCGAGATTCGCTCGCCCCCTCGCCGGCGGCAACCGGTGGCGGCCGGCTTCATGGCTCCGACATCGAGCCCTTTTCGTTTCAGCGCAAGCGCAACAGCCGCTGCGACGACGGTTTTGCCGACGCCGGTGTCGGTTCCTGTGATGAAGATGGCTGAATTCATGGTAGATAATTCAGGATTTCATTCGTAGCCGCTCGAGCAGTTGCCCGGCGCGAGTGGGGTTAAACGCCCCGCACTCGCACGGTTTCGCGAGGAGAGCGGCCCCATGCTCCGGAGTAAGTCGCCCCAGCTTCACCTCATCGATAATCTTCTTGATGAGGTTGAAGGAGACCATTCCGTGTCCGCACAGAGAGTTTATCTCCCAAATCTCCCGGGGCGGCAATTTGTCCGTCGCTCCGAAAACTCCGAGAGACTGCTCGACGCTGTGCCTTTCGATCTTGACCTTCCGGCAGCATTCCCTCACTTCCTCGAGCAGTCCACTCACATTAATCGGTATTCCAAGATCGGCTTCCTTGAGTTCCGCGATCACGGAGCAGACAGCCTCGAGATTGTCGAACGTTGCCGTAATCCCTATTTCATCTTTCATCTGTTCCCGGATACGCTTCGGGTCAACCCGTCTGAGCGCCATGTTTTCGATTCTCGACATGTTGACCGGATTGTTTTTCAGACAGATATCCGTGAAACGCCTCAGTTTCCCCGGCAGTTCGGGAGACATGCTGCGCGACGGCGTGGCGAAGACAACGAAATCGACCCTCAACTCCTCGCGCGTTCCTTTCCTGTGCAGGGTGTTCGTCATTTCAGCCTCCGGCGCTCACCGGCCTCCCGAGCCCCAGATTCGTCTTTCCGTTGGGCGATAGAGCGAAGCCCGCCTCGATGCATACACGTTCGTGCGGTATGCCTCCGTCGCGCCCGCACCGGCTGGACACTCCGACGCTGACAACCGTGTCCAGCTTGCTCGCCGTTTTTTGGATGGTGCGCAACACCTCCGGAAGATTCCCGAGTTTTGTCTTGAGCTCGATTATGGCGGAGAGCACTTTCTCTTCGTGTATGTCCTCTCGCAGTGAGCCGGTCCCGGCCTCGGTCATGAGATGGGTCAGCGGGTTTTCGGCCTCGAAGGAAACCCCCAGCGGAGCGAGCGCTCGGGTCATGGTATCGATGTCCGAAAAGAGAACGCCCGTTCCCGGCCTGCCAAGGTCGATGACGACGCCGGCTTCGCCCGGACCGATTCTTCCGGTGATATCGTTCGTCTTGATTTCCTCGGTTCCTCTGCCGGCCATGCCTGTGCTGTCATGCGTGACGGTGGGGTCGCTGAACGCGCGCCTGAGCGAACGCGGCCACTCGAGGTCGGGCGGCACGAGCGCTCCGGTGGGACAGACGTCAATCGGCGCGTCGTACCGCAAATGAAAGATTTCGAAGAGCTTCCTCAGCGCACGGACAAGGCTTGGATTCAGGTTCTCGGACTCGCAGCAGCGATAGCAGGTGCTGCACTCGACGCACTCGTCTTCGTTGACAACGGCGAGGCCGTCTTCGATGCGAATCGCGCCCATCGTGCAGAAGGCAACGCAGTTCCCACAGCCGACACACTTTTCTTTATCGATTTCCACGGGGTATGTTCAGCCGGTCATCTTCTAAAGGATTCCGGATTTCTTTCCGGCGCGCACAAACGCGTCGATCGCCTCCTCCAAATCGGCTTCCGTATGCTCCGCCGAGGGAACGACCCGCAGCCGGGATGAGCCTTCGGGCACCGAAGGCGGCCGGATCGCCTGCGCGAAGACGCCTTCATCGAGGAGCGTCTCAGCCATTGTAACACATTCTTTCGGCTCCCCGACCATTACGGGGATGATGACCGTCTCGGTTGCGCCCACTTCAAGGCCTGCAGACTGCAACTCCCTCTTCAACAGAGAGGCGTTGCTCCACAGCCGCTCTCGCCGTTCCGGCTCGCGCGCGATAATTTTCAGCGCTGCGAGCGCCGCCGCCGCCGAGGGCGGAGGGAGGGCCGTGGTAAAGATTAAGCTGCGCGCGGAGTTCAGGAGAAAATCAATCAGGTCTCGCGAGCCGGCGACGAACGCGCCGTAGCTCCCCAGCGCCTTGCTGAGGGTGCCCATCTGGATGTCGAGCCCGGCGCCGATGCAAAAATGGGAAGCCGTTCCCTTTCCCCCGGGCCCGAGCACGCCGGTGGCATGCGCATCGTCGACCATGAGGCAGCAATCGAATTCCGAAGCAATTTGCGCGAGCTCGGCGAGCGGCGCAATGTCGCCGTCCATGCTGAACACACCGTCGGTCACTATGAGCTTTTTGCCATCAATCTCGTTCCCGGAAAGCATGGTCTTCAGCGCCGACATGTTCCTGTGGGGGTAGACCCTCACGCTTGCGCGGCTCAGGCGGCATCCATCGATGATGCTCGCATGATTCAGTTCGTCGCTGAATATGACGCCGCCTCCCCCCATCACGGCGGAAATGGCGCCGATGTTGGCGAGATATCCCGACCCGAACACAACCGCCGCTTCCGTTTCCTTGAGTTCCGCAAGAGCAGCCTCGAGTTCGGCGTGAACCGGCAGGGCGCCACACACCAGCCGGGACGCGCCTGCTCCCGTTCCGTAACTGTTCACCGCCTCCGCTGCGGCGCGCTTGACCTCGGGATGGCTCGCAAGGCCGAGATAGTCGTTGGAGCACAGAAGCAGGACTTCGCGTCCTTCAATTGTCACGCGCGGTCCGATGGGGCCGGAAACTAGCTTCGGCCTCCGCAGGAGACCCCGCGCTTCAATCTCTCTGAGCTCGCGACCGAGAAAATCATATTTTGTCGATACCATATCTCGCATGGTTCCTCAGGAAGCGCCAATATTACAGCGAATTCCCCGCTTCCAGACCCAAATCAGCTATCATTTGCAGGTCTTCCTTGAAATCGCGTCCCTGCGTCGTGAGGTAATTCCCGACCATCGTGCCGTTCGCCCCAGCCGCAAACATCAATGGCTGCAACGAGCGAAGGTTTCGCTCGCGGCCACCGCAGACCCTGATGTCCTTGTCCGGAAGCAAGAGGCGGAACATGGCGATGATGTTCAGAATTTCGAGAGGCGCGAGAGGCTCGGCCTTTTCAAGCCGGGTTCCCGGAACCGGGTTGAGAAAATTCAAGGGAATCGAATCGACATTGAGTTCCCGCAGCGCGAGCGCCATCTCGACCCGCTGCTCCGGAGATTCGCCCATTCCGAAAATACCGCCGGAGCAGACCTTGAACCCCATGTCTTTCGCAGCTTTAATCATTCGGACTCGGTCTCCGTAGGTGTGTGTGGTGCAGATATTCTCGAAGAAACTCTCGGCCGTCTCGATGTTATGATGGATGCTTTGCAGGCCAGCGGCCTTCAGTTGCTCAAGCTGGCTGTCATCCAGGCTCCCAAGAGAGGCGCAACGCCCGAGGGCAGTCCCTCGCGAAATGGAGCGGATTGAAGCGCAAATGGTTTCAAAGTCGTCTTCGTTTTCAATTCCCGGCCCGCTCGTAACAATGCCGAACCGCTGCGCCCCCATGTCCCGGGCCTCGCGAGCCCGCGAGACGATCTCCTCTTCACGGAGGAGTCCGTAAACGGGAACATCGGATTTGTGATGAACCGACTGCGAGCAAAAGCCGCAGTCCTCGGGACATGCGCCCGATTTTGCGTTCACAATCCCGCACAGGTCGAGCGTTTCACCCTTGAAGTGTCGCCGCACATCGTTTGCCGAAGCCAGCAGGTGGAACACCTCCTCCGGCCGTGTCTCCAGAATCGTTCGCGCTTCCCGTCCGCCGAGGCTCGCGCCCGCCCTGACTCGTTCGGCAAGAGAACGGAATAATTCCCCTCTCTGTCTCACTGTCATCTCCTCGGGGTGGCTCAACAATGATTAGATGGTATCAGGCAAGGCAAGCGATTGTCAACCGAATCAAGGCAAGCGGTTGACATACCTCGAACATTGAGGCGAAAGGGAAGCGGCCGGACAGGTCTGCTGCACATGCAATAACACATCAGGCATGGGCGCCTCTTTGCCGGGTTGACGGGCCGAGCCTGGCAACGGGGCAGAATCCGAACTGTCTCCTCAGCGGAGAACCGCCACCTGAAATTGTCGGACACGCTCACAAACCCGATTCTACGACACTTCGTGTCAGTAAATTTGGGTTCTTGGGGATCCCATGCCGCATGGTGTCCCCAAGAACCCGCATTACCAACCGCGGGACAGATTCACCGCGCTGCAGCCCCGCATTCCCGTTCTTATCTTCGTTGGTTGCGGGAAGCCAGGTATTGCTGGTACTCGAGCATTTTTGCGAATACGCGCGCTGCCCGGTCGGGAGAGGGATAAACGATTATCCCGTGTTTGCGGAAGGTCAGGATGGCCTCATTGCGGTCTCGGTCGGCGCCGAACGCATTTTCCGAGGCCATGATAACGGGTTTCTCGTGCTTCGCGATTGTGTCCAGGATGAAGTTCAGGCCGCGCATGTCCGAGGCGAGCATGTCATTGGCGACGCGCTCGCCGGTTTCGCCGAGGCGGGTGACACCCGTGAACACCGACGCCACGCTCGCCGCATAGCCGAACCCGAGGGCAATGACGCCGTCAAGCGCCGGTGATTTCGCAAGAGCCTCGACCGCCTTGAAAAACGCGCCCCGGCTGATTCCGCCGACCAGGTCGACGGGGTTCTGCCGGTTCCACCACGGGGGCAGCCTCTTATCCAGCGATTCGAGGGTCTCCTCCGGCAAGGGAACCACGTCCAGGCCAACTGCGATACATGCGTCGGCGGTGAGCACTCCCCATCCGCCGCCGTTGGCCACGATTCCGACGCGATTGCCGCGGGGCAGCGGCTGCGCCAGGAACGCAGTCGCGATATCGAACATGTCCTCGATGCTCGATGCGCGCAGAATCCCGCACTGCGCGCACAGTCCCTCGAAGACGGCGTCCGACCCCGACAGCGCGCCGGTGTGTGATTTGGCCGCCCGCGCGCCGACGCCGGTCCGGCCCGCCTTGATCAGAACCAGCGGTTTCCTCCGGGTCAGTCGCCGCGTCGCTTCAAAGAACTCGCGCCCGTTCGGAATTCCCTCGATGTAGCCGACCACGACGCTGGTCTGTTCGTCGTCGGCGAAATAATGCAGGTAATCGGAACTCCGCAACACCGACTCATTGCCGGTGCTGACGAAACGACTTATCCCGATATCATATTTCTCGCAGATTCTCTGTATCGAGCCGCCGATGTTTCCGCTCTGGGAGAAAATCGCGATGTTTCCCGCAGGCGGGAAATTCGGCTGCATCGTGCAGTAAAGGCTCATTGGAGCGGGGCTCGCTATGCCGGCGCAGTTAGGGCCGACGACGGCTATGCCCGCCTCCCGGGCGGCGGCGCAAAGTTCATCCTGCAGGCGCTGTCCCTGTCCGCCAAGTTCGCCAAAACCCGCAGTCACAATCACACACGCGCGCACGCCCTTCTGTCCGCATTGCCGGAGCGCGTCGACAGCGGCCTCGGGCGGGATCAGGATGAAAGCCAGGTCGACGTCATCGGGCACATCGAGGATACTCGGATACGCCTTGCAGCCCAATATTTCGCCGCCCGAAGGATTTATCGGGTAACACGCGCCTTTGTAGCCGCCGTGCAACAGGTGGAGCATGAAGTTGAATCCCCACTTCGCAACGTTTGTGGATGCTCCGATTATCGCAAGCGAGCGCGGATTGAAAAGCGCGTCCAATCGTTTATCGACCGACATCAGCGACTCCTGTCATGAAACTCGGGTGGTTCTCCAAGAATGGAAAGACGAATCTGTCCGGCCGGTGGTGATGCGGGTTATTGGGGGGGACACCATGCCGCATGGTGTCCCCCACTAGCCGACATCCGAATTACTCTCTGTTCGCTTCGGGGACAGTCCCCTGCGCTTGGCAATCGTGGGACGGACTCACAGTCCCGAATCTAACCCGCGAGGCGCGGGACTTCGCGCCCGTAATTCTTGGGACAGCCCCCTTCGCAAGCAACTATCGGACAGTTTCAAAGTCCGCTGGGCTGGGCAACCGTGAGACGCATTCAAAGAGCTTCCCCGTCGGCGCGTCAGGCGCCGAATCCGAATTCTATTAAATTCGCGAGCATTTTTCAATCGTGCGAGGAGCAGGGGGAATGAGACGCTGACAAATCCAAACGCAATCCCGGGGGCACGGAACCATGAAATCCGTGTCCCCCAGAGGCGACAGGGCGGGCGAGCGGCGGGACAGATTCATATCTCCTATCTATGGAACCGCGGCAGATAGTCGCGGTGCGCATGGAGCAGGGCGTCGAGGCATTTCTCCGCCGTGAAGCGATCGGGAACGACGGGGTCGAGTAACATCGCCTCGAGCGCGGCCTGGCGATCGCCGTCCATCGCGGCTTTCGCGTTGAGCTTATGAATTACCGTCTGCTGGCGGCACCATTCGGCGATGATGGCCGGCAGGGGCTCGACCGCTTCGCTGCGGAACTTTTCACCCTTGACGATGCCCGGCGCCTCAACGATGCAGTCGGCGGGCAGGTTCGGAATGCATCCGTCGTTCGGGAGATTGAGGGCATCGAATCGTTTTTCGCCGCCGGTGATGACCGTTTCGATGATCTCGTCCACAATCTCGTCGGTGGTATTCCGGAGGAAGTCATGAATCGGGTACTCGCCGGCAATCAACTGGTCCATCTGCTTGTCGACGTCGGCGAGGAAAATCTCATAGGCTCCGAAGAAATCGAACGGCTCCATGTCGGGCGCCCATTCGGTGCGCCAGATGTGGCCGCCCCGAACGTATTCACCGGCATGGCTGTCGCTGGTCACGCAGAGGAGGCCGGTCAGCCGCAGAAGGTCGGCCACGAGCAGGCGGTCTCTGAACACGTGCCTGGGGACCAGTTCCCGCACCTTCGGGTAGAGGTCCTCGCCGGTCTCTTTATCGTGAATCTTCTGGTACCAGGAGAAATGGTTGAGACCCGCCGCCGTCACATGCAGGCGCTCCCTCGGGATTCCGAGGATGGCGGAGAGATATTTGTTTCCGTCGACTATCTCGTGGCACCATCCAATGTATTTCACGTTTGTATAATCGTGGACCGCCTGAGAGATGCGGCTCATCGGATTCGAAAGATTGATTACGAGCGCGTCGGGGCAGAGCTTTTCGACTTCCTGACAGATTTCGACTATTGGAGGAATCTGTCGCAGGGCGTGGAACAGGCCGCCGGGGCCGCCGTTTTCACCCTGTGCCTGTTCTATACCGAACTGTTTCGGTATCGCCTGGTCCTCGCGCCACAATGGCCAGCGGTTGATTTCGACGCTGATGATGACGAAGTCGGTGCCGGGCAACGCGCTCCTTCTGTCGGTTGTGCTTTCTATCGTATAATCCGCATTGCCGGCTTCCGCGAGCCTTCTGCTGAGCCGCGTCGTGACATCGAGCTTCCGTTCATCGAGGTCGACGAGGATGATGGCGCTGCCGTGAAGCTTTTTTGCATGGATGAAGTCGACCATGAGAGCGGGGGCGAACTGAGTGCTGCCCCCTCCCAGGAAGACGATTTTGTTCCCCGATGGTTTGGCCACCTCTACCTCCTTCTTCGTAATCGTTTGTTGTTTTTCTCGTTCTGATTCCCGAACATGCGTCAAGGCCCGGCATGGGTATCCGAACTTCATGCGGAACGGCCAACTATACACGAGCCAGTTAATAATTGCGTGTGTTCCAGGCTGCGACGATTGCGGGTTCCCGCCGCTTCGGCCAAGCCGTTCGGCGGCTCAAGGCGAATCAGACGAATTCCGGCGGCGCGCGATCACGCCAAGCGCGCCGGTCACCAGAAAAAATCCATGTCCCCTGGAATTCGGTTGCCTGCTTCCGGCGCACCCCGCCAATTTACCCCGCGAGCGCGGATTGCCGAACCGTGAGACGCTTCCAAAAGACCTTTACGCTTGGCGCGCCAAGCATCGAGTCCGGATTCTATTAAATTTGCGGGCATTTTTCAACCCCGCGAGGAGCCAACGGAATGAACCGCCGACAAGTTGAAGAACCGATGCGGGCACGCATTGCCGCGCCGCTGCGAAAAGATGACAGGCTTTGGTCGGCCGAATCAATCCGATTTCGATAGCCGGGAGCGCTCCCGGCGAGGAATGTTCAAGCAAAGGGAGGAGATATCAGGCAAGAAAAGAGGGTTTTTAGCGCGGATGAAATTTGCTTGCTAAAACAAAGATTGTATGATATGCACATTGCCGCTGACGGTTCCCGAGCAAGAAGCGGGTTAGTTACCATACAGCGAGGAAGAAAAACGATATCTTCCTTTGGATGGCCATACACGGACCCATATCAAAAAAGTAAGCAGCCCCTCAGACGCTGAGCAAAGATTTAAAAGTGAAAGCGTTGAAGCGAAAACCACAGACTTTCCGAACACGCACGGCGCCGACCATCCATCCCCCCTTTCATGGCCGTTCGTTTTCTTGAACGTCGTGCCGTCCTGATTCTGCGCTATTATTATGAATAGGCCTAAATATAGCACCAGCCATACTAAAGGCCAAGCGTTTTTCTCTTATCAGCTATTTGTCTTTTTGATTAATTTACTGCGGGAACTGTCGCCGGTCAGCGCCCGCTACGAAGCAACCGTTGCATTGTCGCAACTGTTGCGGCCCCCCACTCGTTGCAGGCTTACACCGTGAAACACCGATTGCAACCGGCTCGCGATGTTCCCGAACGTGCTGTATCTCAATTTTTTAGAAGGGTTTAGCGAGCTTGTTCGATTGAACCAGACAGGCATGGCATGGTCCGTGCATCTGTGGCCCGTGTATATGTGTAATTGAAGAGGTGTGTACAATGGACCATAGTGAGGAGCGAATGACAGTTACAAGTACCGACCAAAAAGAGATTTCCGCGATCATCTTCGACAGCATCAGCGAGGGAGTGTTCACTACCGATTACGATTGTCGCATTACCTCACTGAATCGGGCCGCGGAAAAGATTTCGGGGTTCAAGCGCGATGACGTCATCGGGAAATATTGTTTCGACATATTCAGGACAGACCTGTGTCAGAGCGGGTGCGCGCTCCGGAGCACACTGGAAAACGGGAAGGCTGTTTCGAATGTCCGCGTGACCATCATTAGAAGCGACGGCCGCAAGGCGCCGGTGAGTGTGAGCACCATGCTGTTGCGCGACTCATCCAAGCGTTGCGTGGGGGCAGTGGAGTTTTTCCGCGACCTCTCGGAGATTGAGAACCTGGAGAACAAAATTTCCGAAATGCGCGGCTTGGAGAATATTGTGAGCTGCAACGAGAAAATGCAGCACATTTTCAAGTTGCTGCCAAACATCGCCGAATCGGAATGCAATGTGGTGATTCAGGGGCCGAGCGGTTCGGGCAAGGAACTGTTGGCGCAGGCGCTCCACAACATGAGTCCGCGCAAACATAACCCTTACATCCGCGTTAACTGCGCCGCGCTCCCCGAGACGTTGCTCGAGTCGGAGTTGTTCGGGTATGTGCGAGGGGCGTTCACCGACGCAAAACGCGACAAGCCAGGCATGTTCTATATGGCTCAGGGCGGCACCTTGCTCCTGGATGAAATCGCCGACATGCCTCTGTCGCTGCAGGTGAAACTGTTGCGGGTGCTGAATAACGGCGAGTACCAGCCGCTGGGCTCGACTCGAATGTTGAAAGCCGATGCCCGTGTCATTACGTCTTCCAATCGGGACCTCAAGAAACTGACGGAGCAAGGCAAGTTTCGGGAGGACCTGTATTATCGCATTAACGTGATCAGCATCCATATTCCCCCGTTGCGCGAAAGGCTGGAAGACCTGCCGATTCTTATCGAACATTTCATTCAGAAATTTCAGGTCAAGCGCAAGAAGGATATCCGGAGGATATCCGACGAAGCGTTGCGAATGCTGCGGCGGCACGATTTTCCCGGCAATGTGAGGGAACTGGAAAACGCCATCGAGCATGCGTTCGTGATTTGCGACGGAAAAACCATAGAGGCCGAACATCTTCCGGAGCGTATACTCGAGATGACTCGCGAACCCGAGGCCGGCCAGGGGGGACCGTTCAACGGCAACAGTTCCGAGGAGGCCATCATTCGCGAAGCGCTGGCGCGAAACGAGGGCAATCGCGTCAAGACGGCGCAGGAACTCGGCGTGCACCGGGCCACCCTCTGGAGGAAAATGTCGAAGTACAACATCACTCCTTGAGCCCTGTTCGTGATGCTGTCGTTTTTTAGCCCGACCCGTGAGGGCAGGGCTTCCATCGGAAAGCGGAGTTTCGCTCTCGTTGCAGCAATGTTCTTTCTTCAGCCCGCCTGCGCGGCGGCGCGCCTGTCTCATGGTTCCACAGCTCAGGGTCTCTCCTGGATTTGCGGTCCCGAAATATCGTAGAATCGGGTGTGTGGAATCGATACCTCGATTCGGCAATCCGCGCTTCGGGGACGGTCCCGATTCTATCCCGCGCAATCCGCGGGACTTCGTGCCCGTAAATCTGGGACAGTTCCCGACGCTCTCGTTTTCGGTTAAACACATAATTATCGGACAGGTTCACAGGCCGCTTCGCTGGGCAATCGCCGGACGGATACGCTGTGTTACAAGGCGGGTGACACGGTTTCATTATTTTGCATAACCAGGGGAGGTATGAGATGCCGGCAAACGAAAATGTGCTGGAAATGATGAAACAGTCGCTCGGTTATACCGACGAAGAGTGGGAACGCTGGAAAGCGAACCCGCGCAACATGGAGATGGCCGAGCGGATGCCTGACTTCATGAAGTATCGGGTAGTCGTCGAGGTGTTGAAATCGCACGGATGCGCCATGATGCACAAGCCGGGCGACAAGTTCTACTTCAACGCGAGCGGCGCGCTGCTCTGCAAGAAAGGGATATCCAACATTTGCGCCGGCGCGCTTGCCCCCATCCTCCCCTTCGCGTGGGGTGTGCTCGACAAAATAGGGGCAGGCCTCGACCCCGCAAAAATAACGTTCAACCGCGTTCGCTGTCTCGATGTCGGCCTCGACAACGGCGGATGGGGCGAAATCCTGATGGAGGTGCGCGTCGAACGGATCGAGTGAACGGGGGACAGCGAGTGGCCCGATAATTTTATATAGTGGACATTTGCTGAGGGAGTAGTGAAGGGGTTATAGGGGGCGCCATGCCGCATGGCCCCCCGATAACCCATATCAGCAACCGTGAGACAGGCTCACGGTCCGTCCACGCTTCGTCGAAAGCTTCACGCTCTCTTTATTGCGTGTAACCCAGCGCCCGAAGGCGCTCTTTCAACTCTTGATCTATTTCAGGAGGAGAGAGAGCAGACATCGTCCCTGACTCTTCAATGAGGAAATTCAATTGGGATAACAGGTGTTGCCGTATTTCGGGAAGGCTTGCCGACAGGTTGGTTTGCTCAGCGGGGTCAGACGAGAGGTCGTACAACTCGTGCCTCCCGTCGGAACTCCATATCAGTTTATAGTTGTCCCGGTAAATGGCCTTTTGGTCCCTGTCGAACCGGTCGCCGTAAATAGTTGTCCACGCCATATCCCGAAACACCTCAGCCACAAGCGCCTGACCGGTGTCATCCAGCGTGCCGAAACGCACGGTTTCGGGAATCGGATGCCCGACATGTTCCAAAATCGTTGGCATGAGACTTACGATTGTAACCCGGTCGTTGACGACACCGCGTTTCTTCTCTTTCCCGGGATACTTGAGGAGCAGGGGCGCCCGAATCAATTCTTCGTAGAGCGCGCGGCCGTGCTCGAGCAGGCGGTGCTCACCGAAACTTTCGCCGTGGTCTGAAGTCACGACAATCAAAGTCGAATCGTACAATCCCAGGCGCTTCATATTCTCGAAAAGCCGGCCAATACCGCTGTCCATATAACTGATCTCGCCGTCATACTGTTCCACAAGCGTCTCGCGCTCCTCGGATGTCAGTTCCCGGGTTCCACGAAACACATCATCATACAAACCGTTATGTACACTGCAGCTGCGTTCTTCCACGTCAGGGTTGCCCCATGGTTCGGGAGGAAAGTAAGGACTGTGTGGGTCGAAATAGTTCAGGAAAAGAAAGAAAGGCCTCGAGTTTTGGCTCAACCGATGGCGCTCCAGCCACCGAACGGCCAAGGAGGTGACCTCATCGGCGTTGCGCTCATAATTTTTTTCCTGAGCAAGCCCGTCGTCATAATGGCCGAAGCCGCGCTCGAATCCGAACGCAGACCTGAGCAGCGGCCCTGCTATGATTCCCGCTGTCACGTAGCCCGCTTTTCCCAGTTCCTCGGCCAGCGTCGGCAGCGAGGGGTGCAGCGTGTAAAAAGAGAACTCGTGCACGCCGCTGGGCGTTGCGGTTTCATCAACCCCGAAGCGCGCGTTATGATGTGTGGGCAGCATGCCCGTAAAAAGAGAAGCGTGCGCCGGCACCGTCCAGGAACTCGGAGCAATGGCTCGCTCATACTTGACGCTCTCCTCAGCCAGTGAATCGATGTTCGGGGTAGTCTCTTTCCGGTAACCGTAACACGAAAGATGGTCGCGGCGGGTTGTGTCGAGCGTAATCAACAGCACATTCGGTTTGCCGTCGGGTCCGCCGGATGCTCGAAGCAGGTAAACAATCAATGCGAGACACAGGCAGACTGCGATGACCACAGCGCATCGCATGCGGCCGTGGAGATGTGAGGCGTTCGCAAACGAAAAGCGCTCAGGCATCCGCGGTGGCCCCCGGTCGTGCTTCTTCTTGAACAAGGTATCGTTGTGTATTGCTGTTCCTAAAACTCATGAGATCGTGCCGCGGCCCTCAGGCAGCGCCCCTTTTGACGCCGATGAAGGCGGTATGATGGCCGGCGAAGGAAACTGATTTACAAACTGCGGCTTTGTCGAATTCTTGTCATGATTTTCGAGAATCCATCCACATGAACCGCTTTCCTGAATTGGACTCGCGCTCCCCGAACACGTGGAGGACAAGTTCCGCGGGAATGACATGAAAAAGTCTTCATTCCTTTAATCCGCGGTCCCCTGGGAAGTTTGACAGCGGCTGCTCCGGGCTGCTCGAATCAATCTACAAGATTTCGCTTTGGACTGTCAACCATCATCTGGACGGCCTTCACGAAAGAGCGCTTTTGTATTTTAATGAAGAGCGAACTCTCAATCTGCGCCAAGCCATTGTCAATACGGATTCTCTCGGCATCAGCAACAATTTACGCATCTGA
>CAYVQZ010000080.1:0-16492 GCA_964453435.1 uncultured bacterium | reverse complement strand
TCAGGTCTTGAAAATTGAAATTACTTCTTTTAAAGCAATATATCTATTATTAATCATAAAACACGCTTAGGTCATAACCAATTGTAACAAAAGAACTTGAATACAGCAATACAGCGGGTTGGCCAACCTTAATTCAATTTTCAAGACCTGACGCCACATATCATATAATCCTTGAAGCCGGTGATGACTCTGATGTATCCGCTGAGTTCGTCGTCGAGTTCCTCATCGCCCGTGTCCACAAGCAACGACCTGCCGGCCAGGGAAATGAGCTTTTCTTTTGTTGCAATAATAATGATGTTTTCTTTTCCCGCTTCCCGAATTACGGCGGGGCTCAATTGTTGGTTGCCTCGACCGAACACGTGGCCTTGTCCGCCGATTGCGGTCACGACAATTTTCGCCTTCTCGCCGGCGATAAGGTCGAGCAAGTGCTTTTCCGAGACATCTTTGGCGATGAGCTTCTTGTTCCGAATCACATCCACTCCGAGCAGGGTGTTCTCGAGTCCCAATCGCTCCATGATGACTCGCGTTGTCGTGCCCGGACCGATCATGTAATACTCATCCTCTCGCATACCCGAGATTACTTCGGTCGCGATGCCCTGGAGCGCTTCCTGCTCGGTCCGCAATCCGCCGGCTTTGACGTTCTGAACAAACCTTCGCTCCTCGGGAACGAGGAGATAGCCGTAGAGTTTTGCCGCCACAACGCCGTCCCGGAAAGCATCCTCATCGATATCCATTACCTCCGCTTCCCGGACGTTCTGTATTTTCCCTTGAAGAAACATTGCCGCCACTTCGCCGGCTCCTCTGGGAGTGACCGCGAAGACCGCCGAGTGAATCTTCACGCCTGCCGGTATTCCCAGAACCGGCGTCGCCTTTCCTATCGCGTCGTGGACGTTTCGGGCTGTGCCATCGCCTCCCGAAAAAAGAACTAGGTCCACTCCGGCGGCGACCATTTCGCGTGCCGCCCGTTGAGTATCGTTGGGAGTCGTTTCGCCGCTGCGGATGGAGCCGATTGTTTGGGGCTGAAGCCCCGCTTGGCGGCACTCGAGTTCACCCATTTCAGCGGGGTAGGTGAGGACTTCGATGAAATCCTTCAGCGCGGCGAGAACCTTGAGCGCCTCCGCCGCCCGTTTCGGAGATTCGGCCATCGCGCCCATTTCTTTCGCTTTGCGGAGTATCTCCGCGCCGTCGGTTCCCTTGAGGCCGACTCGCCCGCCCATGCCGGCGATCGGATTTACGATTACTCCCAATTTCTTCATCTTCAACCAGGCTTCGCTGGAGAAACTCCGGGTGAGCCGTCTAGTCCAGTCCTTTCATTTTCTTATATTTCCGCCAGGTCGTCGCCATCTCTTCCGGCTCGAAGACAATGGGCATGAGAATATTGTGGATGACCGAGTTGTGCGGCGCCGAGCGGACTATCTCCGGATCCTCATATGCTTCCTTGGAGATTTGGCGCATCACCGCCACGAACTCGTCTATATCGTCTTTCGAGTACGATTCACAGGGCTCCAACGTGAAGGGTTCCGGAACGACATGCGGGTGATGGCTCTGGAAATAGTGGGGGAGACCATAATCAACCATGCGGCGTTCGACATCGTCGGTCCCGATTCCCGTGTCCTCCATCAGTTTTTCCCACGAGTAACGAACCTGTTCGAGCCTTCGTTTTCCCTCGGCGTACTTGACGACCACGCCCGGAATCTCGCGTATCTTCTTTTCCATATAGTTATTATTGAGGACGGATATCTCAGCCGCCTCCCTCAGGCCATCCGCTCCATGCTGCATGATCCAGGCGTACGCCTTCAGCGCGAGAGGCGCATTTCCCAAAAAACATCGCACGCGCCCGATGCTTTCGGGGCGGTCATAGTCGAGGTAGTACTTTTTTCCGTCGAACGCCACTCTCGGCGTCGGCAGGAACTTTTCCAATTCAGCCGTCACGCCGATGGCGCCCATCGCCGGTCCCATGCATCCGTGGGGCGCCGAGAACGTCTTGTGTATGTTGAAATGGCACAGGTCAAAGCCCGCCTCTTTTGCGCGGGCGATACCCAGCAGTCCGTTCGCGTTTGCCTGGTCGTACGAACATAGCGCCCCGACATCGTGCGCGGCATTCACGTAATCGTCAATCGTCGAGTTGTATATGCCTGTGTCTTCCGGATTTGTAATGAATATTCCCGCCGTTCGCTCGGACAGCGCTTCCTTGAGGGCCCCGAGTTCCGGATAGCCGTTTTCGCCGGGCATAAGCGTGATTACCTTATAGCCGGCGGTGGCGGGGGCCGCCGCATCGACCGGGTGCGAAAATATTGTCGTGACGATTTCGTCGCGATTGCGGTCGCCTCTCGATGCGTGATAAGCCTTCACCATACAGGCGTTCGCATAGATCGCCTGGCTACCGCTGCTGGGTTGCAGCGAGAAATAGTCCAAGCCGGAGACCTCTTTCAGAAATTGCTCAAGCTTGTAGTAAATCTCCAGTATTCCCTGCATTGTCTCTTCGTCCTGGAGCGGATGAATTTCAGTAATCCCGGGGTGTCGCGCCGCCAGGTGTTCCTGCACTTTCGGGCTGTATTTCATTGTGCAGGTGCCTTCGCCGATATCGATTGCTATATCGGCTCCCAGGGTATGCTGCGACAAACGCATGAAGTGCCTGACCACCCGCATCTGGCTTACTTCGGGCAGCGCCGGCAGGCTCTTTCTTCGCAAGCTCTCCGGAATCGCCGACACTCCGTCACCGACCTCTCTTTGAATTTCTGTTTCCGCCCTGGGAACCAGGATTCCTCTCTCACCGGCGACACTCATTTCGAAAATTATCTGCTCATCCCAGCGGGCCTGGTGAAATTTCCTGAGAAGCGTCTTTTTGTCTCTGCCCATCGTTTTCTCTTCCTTTCTCAGAATATTTTCGGTCTCATCGCACAGCGCCGAGCTTTATTCGGTCGCGGCTTTCAAAGAGCCGACCAGTTTGTCGATGTCTTCTTTTGTCATAATCTCAGTCACGCAGTAAAGCGCGCACTGGCCATATTCCGGGAATTCACGCGAAAGGTCTTTCCCGCCGAAAATGCCGTGACCGAGCAATTCATTATTTATCTCCTTTACACTCCTGCCGGTATCGGTGAACTCGACCACGAACTCCTTGAAGAACGGAGTGTCGAATTTCAGCCGGATTCCTTTCAATTCGGATATTCGTCTTGCCGCGTGCTGAGCCCGCTGCAGAATGGTTTGGCCGACCTCTTGCATTCCCTTTGGCCCCATGAGCGACAGGTAGACCGCGGCCGTGATAGCCCAGAGACTCGCGTTTGTTCCGGTATATTCTTTCGCCTGCTCTCGCGAAAAATAGGAAAGGTTCATCGGCAGCACAATCGCAAAGCCGTACTCTCCCTCCACTATGGTGTCCGTCAGGCTGACGACAAAATCCTTGAATTGGGAGGCGTGCTCCATGTCGTCATGCGTCGCGATAAACCCGCCATGGCCTCCGCCGCATTGCAGGTGGAGTCCCAGCGGATGGAAGTCGCCGCAGGCGATCGTTGCTCCGTAATGCGCCGGGGGGGCCAACACACCGAGCGCAATGGGGTCGGTGTAAACCACGAACTCGGCCCCGTTTTTCTTTGCGATGTTTCCGATTTCGGCGGCGCGGGTTTCAAGGAACCCGAGATAGGCCGGATTCTCGATGTAGACCGCGGCGGTCTCGGAAGAAATTTTTGATTTCAAATCGTCCAGGTCAAGCAGGCCGGTCGCCGGCTCGGAGGCGACGGTTTGTATGGTTGCTACCGGCTCGGACACTCCTTCAAGATAATTCTTTATGACCATCAAAATCTCGGGGTTTGTCGTTTGAGGAAGCAGAACCTCTTTGCGCCCATTGATTCTGCAGGCCATTCGCAGCGACGATGCGGCAGCCTGCGCGCCGTCATATGTTGGGACACTGAGATGGTCCATATCCAGGAGCTCGGCCATCAGGCTCACATATTCGAACCATGCCTGCCACTTGCCGTGGTCCGCCCAAAAGAGGCCGGAGTAGGCGGTGAGAAACTCCCCCCTTCCGTTTATCTCGTCGCAGACCGCCGGAACATAATGCTGTGCGCAACCGGCTCCAAGGAAATTCAGATATTGGGCGCAGTTCTTGTTCTTGTTTAACAGCCCTTCGATGTGTCTCCTGAGCGAGCATTCATCGAGGAGCGGGTCCGGCAGATTCATCCTGCCCTTGAACCGCAGGTGCTCCGGTATTTCGGCGTAGAGGTCCATAACGTCCTCCGCGCCTACCTCTTCGAGCATTTCTCTTTTTATCTCGATTACAGAATTGGGTATGTAGGGGTAAACGACCTTTTCATCACTCATGTCTTGTCCTCCGGCATCCATTCCCTGATGGCGTCATCGGTCAAAACGCCGCCTCATAAATTTTCCGTACATTGTCCTCATTGAAATCTCTCGGATTAGCCGAGAAGAAGGCTGCGGTCTGCATCGCCTCATCCACCAGTTTCGGGATGTCTTCTTCCTTGGCGCCATAGTCCCGCAGCCGGAACGCGACCTCGACGGAATCAAGGATTTCCTCCACTGCTTCCACTGCGAGGCGCGCGGCCTCCAGCATGCTTAATCCTTCGATTTCTTTTCCCATGAGCGCCGCGGCTCTCGCGTACCGTTCCGGATTGCCAGGCAGATTGAATCTCATGACATGAGGCGCAACAACGCCGAGAGAACGCCCGTGGGTCAGGTGGTACGCTCCCGCCAAGGGATAGGAAAGCGCATGCACCGCTCCGACGCTTGCACTCACAAAAGCCAATCCCGCCATGGTTGCCGTGAGAGACATGTAGTACCTGGCGGTCAAGTTCGAGCCCTTCGCCCATACCACGGGCAGGTATTGCGCGCCAAGGGTGATGGCGCGTTCGGCGTACACGTCCGAAAAGGGTGTGGCGTCCGTGGCGACGTATGCCTCGATCGCGGTCACGAGCGAATCTATGCTCGTATCGACGGTTACGGTCGGCGGCATGGACATCGTCAACAGCGGGTCCATGATTGCGACCTCGGGAATCGCATATTCGCTGATAATCGGTATCACCGTATGGTCCTCTCTTGACAGGACCATAACGACATACTCGCTCAGCTCGCCTCCGGCGGAGTGGGTGGTGGATATCAGGATTTTGGGAGCGCCCCTTTTCTTCACCTGCTCCAACCCAATAAAGTCCAGGACGTTGCCCTCATTTGTGGCAAGGAGCGAAACTCCTTTTGCCACGTCCAACGAACTTGCTCCACCGATACCGATAACGAAGTCGCAGTTCTCGCTCCGGAATTGTTCCGCCGCATCATCAACCAACTGGGTGGGAGGGTCAGGCTCCACACGGTCAAAAACGGAATAGGGAATCTCTGCGCGCTTCAAAGACTCGACGGTTGAACCAATCACGTCTGCCTCGACCAATATTGCGTCCGTGACAAGAAGCGCTTTTGAGCCACCCAGTCTCTTTACCTCCTCGGAAACGAGCTTGGCCGTGTCAAGCCCGAAGATAATCTTTGATGGCGAATGGAGAATCTGGGCCTTTCCGGTGATGATTTCCAACATGCAATCGCCTCCTCAATAAATGATTTCAAATAAACACCGATGCGCGTCTGTTCGCAAAAACCAGGAATTCCGATTAAACCGCTGAGACTGTCCTCCTCGGTGAGATTTGAAATGTATCACCAGAGCCGCTGCCCTGTCAACCGGAAGCAGAGGTGTGTCCCATAATTTGATTTGGCGCTAATTGCGGGGGCGCGGAACGAGGGAATGCATGTCCCCGGAAGTGGCGAACCCCCGATCAGTCGTGGGACAGAGCCACAATCCCGAATCCATCCCGCTGAGAAAATCGTAATCCCGATTCCATAAGTTTCTTACAAACATTGGGGGAAGCGACAACCTCGCGCGCTTCCCCTTTTTCTTTTCGATTATCAGACGGTTTTTGCCTCGCCCGGGAAATTCGGATATAATCACCCGACAATGTTCTCCTTCTCAGCGTTCAGAGGAACACGCGCAGGACCGGCAGCTTCATGCCATCGGTATGCGCGACAAGCGGCTGCTCACCGGGAGGATGTATGAAGGCTGCAGTGTTGAAGGACAAGCGCACCTTGGTTATCGAGGAGGTTCCGACCCCGAAGGCAGGGCCGGGCGAGCTCGTTATGGAGGTGAAATATGTCGGCATTTGCGGGTCCGACCTGCATCTGTATTCGACGGGCCTCCTGCCCCCGGACACAATCATGGGTCACGAGTGCGCGGGCGTCATCGCGGAGGTCGGAGAAGGCGTTGAGGGGTTGAGTGTCGGCGAGAAGGTCGGTGTCTACGGCGGGCTGACATGCAACAAATGCTACTGGTGCAAAAGAAATATGACGAACCTGTGCCGTGACATGGGAGGAATAGGCATCGGTGATATGCCCGGCGCCTACGCCAAGTTTCTGAAAGCATTTCCATCGAACCTCGTCAAGCTGCCCGAGGGAACAGACCTGCGCGACGCCGCCCTGATCGACCCGTTCGCCACAGCCTTTCACGCCATCAACCTCTCGGGATTCCACTTCGGCGATACTGCTTTGGTTATGGGCGCAGGACCCATTGGGCTGTGCACAATCCAGGAGTTGAAGCTTTCCGGCGCCCGACTGGTTGCCGCAACCGAACTCGTTGAAGGGCGCGGCCGGGCGGCGTACGAGTTCGGCGCCGACATCGTCATGGACGCATCCGATGACGTTCTCGGGAAATTGGCTGAACTTACCGGCGGCGTGGGAGTGGACTACGTGTTCGAATGCGTCGGAGTGCCGGACACGACGCAGGAGGCATTCAACCTCGTCCGGCGGGCAGGCAAGGTCGTGCTGGTGGGCGTGTGCATGGAGCCGGCCACGGTCATGCCCGTTCTCTGGGTTATCAAAGAGGTTTCGATGCAAACGACAATAGGATTCACGCGCGATGATTTCATCGGAACCCTCGACCTTATGCGCAAAGGCATCTTAAAGACCGGCGGCTTGATCAGCGAGATGATTACGCTGGACGACCTTCCGAAGACCTTCGAACGGCTCATGAGCCCAAATAAAGAATTGAAGGTGATGGTCGAGTTTAGCGACTGAGAACAATCTGTTCGAGAAAAGTTTCAGGAATGTTGCGCCGTCCAGGTGAAAGAAAGGGGAGCGAATCGATGCGCTCATTGCCGCTTCGGCCGCGAATTCGCGCCGTTTCACGAAGCGACAGGCCCTTTGAACGGCCAACTTTTTCAAGCCGATGCACGAAGCATAAGGAGGAATAGGTCCGTGGCGCCGTTCGATATCGTGACATTCGGCGAGACGATGATCAGGCTCTCGCCTCCGCTGAACCAAACTCTCGAGCAGACCGCCACTCTCGACGTTGGCATCGGCGGAAGCGAATCCAACACGGCGATAGCCGCCTCGCGGCTCGGCCTGAGAACCGCCTGGATTTCCAAACTCGCGAACAACCCCCTCGGCAGGAAAATCGCCTCGTCCATCGCCACACACGGCGTCGACGTTTCCGGCGTGGTCTGGTCCGCCGATGGTCGGAATGCGACGTATTTTATCGAATTCGGGAAACCGCCCCGGAGCCACCGTGTCACCTATGACCGCAAGAACTCGGCGATAAACACGTTGATCCCATCTGAAGTAGATTGGTCGCTCATCAAAGGCACCGGGATCGTGCACTCGACCGGCATCACAGCCGCCTTGAGCAATAACTGCCGACGGCTTCTTGAGGACTTCTTTGTGCGGAGCCGGAAGCAGCGTTCGCTAATTTCGTTCGATGTCAACTATCGAGCCAAACTGTGGAATCCCGGTCGGGCGCGGCGTGCTCTTTCATCGCTCCTGCCGGGTGTCGATATCCTCTTCGTGAATGCCGACGACGCCACCGGAGTGCTCGGCGCTAAGGGTCCGCCGGATGAAATGGTGAAATCGTTGGCGTCGCGGTTTGGATGCCGCACGGTTGTTATGACAATGGGAAAAGACGGGGCGATCTGTCAGCACGAACATCAAATCTACCGCTCCCGGAGCTTCCCGACGGTTGAGGTGGACCGGGTGGGCGCGGGAGATGCCTTCTCCGCCGGATTCCTGTTCGGCTATCTAACCGGCGACGTGGAATACGCGCTCAATTTCGCTGCCGCTATTTCAGCTCTGAAATTCACCGTTCCGGGCGACCTCGCCTGGCTTACAAAGAATGACGTCGAGGCTGTGCTGGATTCCAGTCACTTCAAGATTCACCGGTAAGGGGAAGACCGGCTTTCGCCAAAAAAAAAATGAGCGGAAAACACTTTTGTGAAAACAATAGGCTTGTGAGGTTACTTGCGGGAATTTCCGAAAATGGGGAAGGTCGTCAGCAAGGCAAACTTCGTTTGGAATGTGCCAAACGTGGCTTTCATGCCGGTCTTCCGACAAATATTTGCAGGTTTCGCGAACACGCGCCGTTCTCCGTCATGCCGATTTGTCCGTTACGACCAAAAGCCTGCCGCAATACTCGCAGTTGTGGATAAAGTTCCTGTATTTCAGCATGTCGTGAGATTCCGGATAAATCATCTTGCAACCGCTGCAGGTGCTGTCCTTCATGACAGCGATTGCCTTACCCTTTCTGGCACGCACCTTTTCAAAGCGCCGCAGTAACGCAGGGTCCAACTGCTTCTCTAAGCGTCGAAACGCGGGGGTCTTCTCGATGCCGTTATCGTTGTCCAATTCCAACTTGTGAAGCTTGAGAAGAAGTTTCACCTGGTCGTCACTTTCGGGCTTTTTCTTTGATGTCTTGCTCCTTGTTTGCGTTTTTGCCTTCGCTTTTGGCTTTGCCATCTGCTTCAGCCCCTTCCATGGTTTATCTTCTTGCTGTCGCAATCCGACGGTTCATTGTTCTAAGCAAACTTCTTGCCAATAGGTTGACATAAGAGGCCGGCCTTCGCAATCAAGGAAGTTTCATATCCGCCGACCGGAAAATCGAGACTATTTCCCTCGGATCGGCCGCCTCCAGTATTCTGTCACAAAAATCTTCTTTTTTCAGCAGGTTCGCCATCCGTCCGAGCAGACGCAGATGAAGGTTTCTTCCGGAGGTCGGCCCTGCTAAAAGCAGCGCCATCCGAACGGGCTGTCCGTCAATCGAATCGAAATTCATACCTCCCGGTATGCGGAAAAGGGCTACGATTATGTGACTCAGGTCTGAAATGTAAGCGTGTGGAATTGCAATTCCGCAGCCAATTCCGGTGCTGCCCGCCCTTTCGCGCTTCAGCAGTTCCTTCAAGACGGCGTCGGCATCGACTCCATTCAAAGCGCCAATCAAATCCCCTGCGGCTTCTTCCAAAAATGGCTCCTTCTCCCAAAATCCGGCATAGTCAAACACAAGTTTTTCGTCGAGGAAAGGCCACAAATAGGGGCAAATTCGCGGCTTACCGGAAAATTCCGGGATATGCGAGCCAGCACACTTCAATCCGTTTTCCTCCAGGAGATCCCTCATTTTCCGCCATCCGTAGAGTTTCAGAAAACCGTTCAGTTCCGCGAATTCCTCCGAGCCCATTGAGTTTTCATGCGCCAACCGCAGAAAATCCAGCGATTCCGGAATCTCCCTCAACAAAGAGGCCACTCTGGGGTCCACGCCATGCGACATCGATAGCAAATATCCATAGGGCAACTTGAGCGCGCTCTCGATCTGCGCGATACGGATTGGAGTCGGCGGCCCCTGCTTTCCGTTTTCGACCAGGCTCAAGTAGGTCGGCGATACGCTTATGGCTCGGGATAGTTCCCTCAAGCTGAATCCTGCCGATATCCGCAACGTTTTCAGTAAGTATCCGAAATCCACGGCCGCTCCATGTTTATTGTTTACTAAACAGATTATAGACTCGCCGGCCGCGTTTGTCAAGCAAAAAACGAAAAAACCGAAAACAGACAAAGGGAAGAGGTATTCCCCCAATTGCGCATCTTGACGAAAACTCAGCGTAAGGGACCATTCACTGTCCGTTGTAGCCGCAACCTAATCTTGTTCCGGGGGCGCGGAATCACGCGGAGCGTGACCTTCGGCCCATAAATCCACGTCCCCGGAATTAGGCCTTCAGCTTTTCGGGGACAGCGAGTGTGTCCGATAATTTCATATGGCGGTTCTCTGCTCACAGTGAATGGTTCCGACAATTTGTGCGGATAAATCCGCTCCTACAGGGATAACCGAAAATTCCTTTGCAGGCGCCAATTCATTCGCTCATCCGTAATCGTCATGTATATCATCGTTATTGGGCGCAGTGAAAATGCCGCCAATCGAATCGTCGGACACACTCACGGTCCCGAACCTGTCCCGCGAGGCGCGGGGCTTCGCGTTCGTAATTAGCCGCATCACCAATCGTGGGAGCGATTCACTGTTCCAAAGCCGCACCGCCGAAATCACCGCGCAGATTTACGGGGCTCCTTAGCAACGCATCATATCGCCGCCATTGAAAACACAGAAGGCGCCGCAATAGAGTTACGAGAAAAAAAGTCATCATGGCTGGTAAGACAGCAAGGCGGCTCTCAAAGCCGGATTTATTTGAGGCCATGGCATGAAGCATCCTGAAATTTCTTGTTGCAAACAAAAAAAGCGTCGTGCTATAATCCGGCGAAACGGGAGCACCACAGGAAAAGGGGTTTCGTTGGCGTTTGTCCAGTCGGCAAAGGAAGGCACAATTCTTTGTGTGCAGGTTCAGCCGCGGGCCTCTCGTGATGAAATAGTTGGCGCCACCGGCGATTACGTGCGATTGCGCGTGAAGGCGCCGCCGGTTGAGGGGGCCGCGAACGAGGCCTGCCTTCGGTTTCTCTCGGAACTTTTTGCCATCCCGAAGCGAGACGTTCGAGTAGTATCGGGAGCGAAGAGTCGGCGGAAGCGCATCCTTCTGAAACACTTGGAGGAAGAAGCGGTAAAAGCGCGGATATCCGAGGCTGCGCACGATTTCCCGGCCTGAACGCCGGGTTGGTCGAGACCAGTAGTGGGAGAGGAGGCGAAAAATTGCTTGATCTCAAGCGGAGAATCTCCGAAACAAGCAGCGCGATCAGGAAGAAAGTCGATATAAAACCGCACGTTGGCATCATTCTCGGCACCGGGCTGGGAGAACTGGTTAAGGAAATCAAAGGGAAGAAAACGATTCCGTATGACGAGCTGCCAAACTTCCCCACTTCGGCTGTCGCGAGTCATGAGAATAAACTTGTCTTCGGTAAAATCGGCGAGAAGAATGTTGTTGCGATGCAAGGACGCTTTCATTATTATGAGGGGTATTCAATGAAGGAGCTTACATTCCCCGTCAGGGTGATGAAATCGCTCGGCATCAAAACCCTTGTGGTCTCGAACGCCGCCGGCGGCATGAATCCGAATTTCCGGGCAGGCGACCTCATGGCTATTACCGACCACATCAACCTGATGGGTGACAATCCGCTCATCGGACCGAATGACGACAGCCTTGGCCCGCGGTTTCCCGACATGATTGAACCTTATGACTCCAAGCTGATCGATCTGCTTGAAACGGTCGCTCTCGATGCGAAGATATCTCTGAAGCGGGGTGTATATGTCGCCGTTGCCGGCCCGAATCTCGAAACCAGAGCGGAATACCGGTTCCTGAGGATCATCGGCGCGGATGCGGTGGGAATGTCGACCGTGCCGGAGGTTATCGTCGCGGTCCACGCCGGTCTGCGAGTGCTCGGCATCAGTTGTATCACGGACGAATGCCTTCCCGATGCCCTGAAGCCCGCAAACATAGAGATGATACTTAAGGTTGCCGCCGAGGCAGAGCCGAAGTTGAGTCGACTTATCAGTAAGACAATAAAATCCATGCGCTGACTGTGTATTCTCTGTCGGAAGCGAAAGGAGGTGAGAAAGGATGCTGGTCACGTTCGTTGCCAGAGTGCTCTTGACCGTATTCAGCGCCTCCATCGGATATGTTATCGGAAATACGTTCGGCACCGTTCATCCCTGGCACTCGATTATCGGTATGATGGCGGGTGTAGCCATTGCTTTCATCGTTATGGGAGTCGAGTTCGTCATAAGGAATTTCTCGTTCGAAGGGCTGGTTGCGCCCATCGTGGGCCTGATTCTCGGACTGGTGACAGCCAGCTTTGTCGTTGGCTGGCTCGACCTGGTCCTCCCCGAAACGTTCATTCTGTTCGACCGGACGAAGAATTTCCTGACTATTATCCTCATGCTGGTGCTCGGGTATCTCGGGTTTTCCATCGGAGTGAAGCTGAAGGGCGACCTCAGAATTCTGCCGGCGCCTGCATTCGGGCGTGGGGGATTGAATGCGCCCAAGGTGCTCGACACAAGTGTCATCATCGACGGCCGTATTGCCGATATCTGCAAACTGGGCTTTATCGAGGGCAGCCTGGTCATCCCTCGCTTCGTGCTGGTTGAATTGCAAAACATCGCCGATTCGCCCGAACCCCTGCGGCGAACCCGCGGAAGAAGAGGACTGGATATTCTGAACGAAATCCAAAAGCAGGTTTCCATCGACGTGCGCGTCAGCGAGGTCGATTTCCCCGAAATCCGCGAGGTCGATTCGAAACTTGTCAAGCTTGCCAAACAACTGCGGGCGAAAATCCTCACAAATGATTTTAATCTGAACAAAGTCGCTCAATTTCAGGGAATCGAAGTTCTCAATATCAATGACCTTGCCAATGCGCTGAAACCGATTGTGCTTCCCGACGAGGATTTCATTATCAAGATTATCAAGGAGGGAAAGGAGCCCGGACAGGGAGTCGGCTACCTCGATGATGGCACAATGGTTGTGGTCGAAAACGGTTCCCGGATGATCGGGCGGGAGGTAAAAGTCACGGTCACCAGCGTGCTTCAAACCTCGGCCGGCCAAATGATTTTCACCAAAATCAAGTAAACCGTCGCGCATAAAACACGCCGGTCTCATCACAACGCGGGAGAGGCCTGACCGTTTTCGGGTCCGAATGGAAAGCTCGATTCATATCGCGGCAATCATTCCGGCCGCCGGCCGCGGCGAACGGATGCGGTCGTCGCACCCGAAAGTGTTCACACCCCTTCTTGGCAAGCCGCTCCTGGCTTGGACCCTCGAGCCCTTTCTTCGGGCCGGCCTTTTTTCATCTATCCTCATTGCGTGCCCGCCGGAACACAGAGAACGTGTCAGAACCATAATCGGGGAGAGGGCCGCTGGGCAACCCCACATCCGGCTTGTCGCCGGCGGGCAAGTGCGGCAGGAGTCTGTCCTGAACTGCTTCAAGGAAATTCCGGGCGACGCCGAGCTTGTGGCAATTCACGATGGCGCCAGGCCGCTCGTTACGCTTCAACTTATCCGCGACGTGCTCGAACGGGCGAAACAAACCGGCGCGGCGATTGCCGCCGTCCCGTGCAAGGATACCGTCAAGGTCTGTGACGAGCAAGGCATTGTCGTCGACACCCTCGAGCGAGCCGGCCTGCGCGCCGTGCAGACACCGCAATGCTTCAAACGGACGATACTGGCGGCTGCGTTCGAAAAAGCCCAAAAGGACGGATACGTCGCCACCGACGAGGCGACTCTCGTCGAGCGCATCGGGGTTCCCGTATATATGGTGATGGGAGCGTACGAGAACATCAAGGTGACAACGCCGGAAGACATCATTTTATGCGAGCAAATTCTCGAACGACGAAAACTGTGAGGGCACGCAATGCATGTGGCCCCGCGCGTCTGTCAGAGCTCCTGAAGCGTACAAATGAACACATGACCAAACACGCAGGCCGAAACATCACATGCGCATAGGCATCGGCTTCGACATACATCGTCTCACTCCCGGCGATGGAATTATTCTCGGCGGAATAAAAATACCGTTCGATAAGGAGCTGACCGGCCATTCCGACGGCGACGCGCTTTGCCACGCCGTCATCGATGCGCTTCTCGGCGCTGCGGCTCTTGGTGATATCGGCGAGCATTTCCCGGATAGCGACCCTCGATACAAGGGAGCGTCGAGCATCGAACTTCTCAGAAAGGTGGCCGGTGAAATTGCTTCGGCGGGTTATTCGATATCGAACATCGACGCGGTCGTGGTCGCCGAGGCGCCCCGCCTGCTTCCCTATAAGGGACAAATAGAATGGAACATCGCCGAGGCCGTCGGAATCGAGTTTGGGCGAGTGAGTGTGAAAGGGAAGACCGCAGAGGGACTTGGCCCAATCGGAGCGGGCGAAGCCCTGTGCGCGGAAGCGGTCGCGCTCGTGGAAGAGACATCATGAGTGAAGTCAGAGTGAGATTTGCGCCGAGCCCGACCGGCTATCTTCACATCGGAGGGGCGCGCACGGCCCTGATAAACTGGGCCTATGCAAGAAAACATGGCGGCGCATTCATCCTGAGAATCGAAGACACCGATGTCGAGCGCTCCACCGAGGCCTCGTTCGAGGCCATCATCGCCTCGCTCAAATGGCTTGGTCTTGAATGGGATGAGGGAATCGGCAAGGGTGGCGATTACGGGCCTTACCGCCAATCGGAATGTTTTGGGGCCTATCAAAGAAAAGCCCAACACCTGCTCGACGCCGGATGCGCCTATTACTGCTATTGCCTGCCGGAGGAACTCGAACACAGACGCACGCAAGCCCTGAAAGAGGGCCGCTCCCCCGGCTACGACAACCGTTGCAGAAGCCTGTCACCCGCAGAAAAAGAGGCGTTTGAAAAGGAGGACCGCCGGCCCGTAGTGCGTTTCCGGGTCCCCGACGAGACGCTCGCTGTGGACGATATGATACGAGGCAGAGTGTTGTTCCGGCCGGGGGTCGTGCGCGACTTCATACTTCTGAGAGCCGACAAGAGACCGACATTTCATTTTGCAAACGTCATCGACGACATGCGAATGCGCATCACGCATGTCATCAGGGGCGATGACCACCTGTCCAATACGCCCAAACACGTTGCCCTCTATCAGGCCTTCGACGCCGAGCCGCCACGGTTCGGACACCATTCCCTTATTCACGGGCCCGATGGGGCGCGCCTCAGCAAACGGCACGGCGCCACTTCGATTGAGGAGTTTCGAGAGGCGGGCTACCTCCCCGAAGCGATTGTCAACTGGTTCGGTTTATTGGGATTCGCTCCCCCCGACGGCCAGGAAATATTCGCGCCCGAGAAGTTCGCGGAGAATTTCGACCTGCCGTCGCTCGGCAAAAGCGCCGCAATCTTCGACCGGAACAAGCTCGATTGGCTGAACAGCGCATACATCCGGCGGATTCCGATAAAAAGGCTTGCCGAACTCTGCAGGCCGTATCTGCTCAAGGCCCGCTATGCCTTATCGCGATATCCGGAGGAAAGGCTTTTCGAAATAATCGACTCCATCCGCGGGAAGTTGACCGTCCTTGCCGATTGCGTCGAGGAGTCGGCGGTCTACTTCAAGCCGATCGGCGACCTCATCTCGTCCGATGCCCGGGAATATATTCGGGCGAACCCGGCCGCGCGCGATGTTATATCGGCCTTCGCAAACCAATTGAAAGACACGGAGTCTCTCTCGCCCGGCGACATCCAGCCCATCGGGAAAACGATTCAAAAGAGCACCGGCGCAAAGGGCAAAGAGCTTTACATGCCCATTCGCATAGCGGTCACCGGGAGATTGCACGGGCCGGAACTCGCCGCAGCGATTCCGTTGCTCGGAAAAGAGCAATGTCTCGAACGGGCCGAAAAGGTCCTCGCCCTCGTTTGAAGCGACCCGGAAGTCCCCAATGACAAGGTGGGCGATCCAAGATAGGCCCGTGAATTTGTCCGATGATTGCTCAGCGAAGGGGACTGCCCCAGATTTACGGGCATGAAGTGCCGTAGACCCTGGCCGAACGACCACGTATCGAATTATCGGACGGGCTCACTATCCCCAAGCGAACAACATTGACCAGATTATTGGAGGGCATCATCCGGCGTGGTGTCTCCCTAAACCCGTGTCTTTCCGAAAGCGTTCGAAAAAACATTCGGAAAGACTTGACAATCCCTACAGTTCCTCTGGTAGAATTACCCGACTTGTCTCGAAGCGGTTCGGCCAAGCAGCCTGCCCGCATGGGCTGGACGCGCCGCCTCGAGGCGTACCGAAATTGAGTGGAGGGGTAGAGCTATGGAGGTGAACCGAATTGACTAAGCAAGAACTGATCGATATCGTATCCGAAAAGAGCGGGCTCACCAAAAAGGAAACGGGCACAGTCGTAGATATAATACTCAACACCATAACCGAGACGATGAAGAGAGGGGAAAAAGTCTCCCTCGTGGGCTTCGGCACGTTCGAGGCAAAAACGCGCAAGGCTCGCGAAGGCCGTAACCCGGCTACCGGCGAAAGCATTCAAATAGAAGCTCGAACCGTGCCCTCCTTCAAGGCGGGTCGCGCGCTCAAAGACGCGCTGGCTTAGGCGGTCTGTCCGAACGCCGTGCCGCCGGAGGACCGAGAGAGCCATCTCCGCCTTACGGTCGCGCCGTTCGTCGAAAAAGCAGCGCAGCGGACAGATTCGGGCCGTCTCGGCAAGGGATGAATCTGTCCGACAATTCCATTTTCTGCTGAAAAGCCAGCAGAGGGGACTGTGAATCTGTCCGACAATTATGAATGTCAGCGAAAACGAAGCGCA
>CAYVQZ010000079.1:0-16679 GCA_964453435.1 uncultured bacterium | reverse complement strand
CATAGAGGCCACACCGGAACCTGAGTCCGAACCTGTCCGAAATCTGTCCGAACCTTGACATTGCGGCAGTGCGAGTGCTAGAATCACCTGTTATTTGGGTGCTTGAAAAGCGCGAACCTCACCTTTCACAGATAAACTCCAATTACTATGGAACTTTTGGACGATATTCGGCGTGTCGAGAGCGAGGGCGAGCGGCTCGTTCAGAAAGCAAAGCAGGAATCGGATGAGCTGATCCGAGAAGCTCGCGAGAAGGCACAGAAACTCATTGAGGGGGTTAGAGAGGAGGCACGCCAAACCGAGTCAAGGCTAATGGCCGAGGCGGAAGCCAAGGCTCACAACGAGACTCAACGTTTAAGGAAGGAAAGCCAGCAGGCGCTGGAATCCTTGCGAACGTCCGCCCAAAAGAGCATGGAGCGCGCAATCAAGCTGATAATCGATACGATTTCCGGCAATTCCTGATGGCCGTAAGCAAGGTCAGAAAACTCGAACTGGTTGCGCATACCGAATGTCGTGACGAGATACTGGCGGCGCTGCGTTCGCTGGCTGCCGTTCACATCTCCGACGTAAGCGAGGTTGTTCCGGAATACGAGAACGACCTCCCCTCTTTTCTTCACAATTCACTCGTGACCGTTAAGGACAAGCTCGCTCAAATTCTTTACTGCATTCTTTTCCTCGAGAGGTTCAAGTCGAAATCTTCGCTGGCCGAGACGTTGTTCAAAAGCAAACCGATGTTCTCGCAACACGATGCGGAAGAAACGGTCACGACCTTTGCGCCGGACGATTTCTACCAGGAATGCGTCGCGGTCGAAAAGGAACTCGGGGAAAACGAGGGCCAAATAGAGAAAAAAGAAACGCTCGCAAGCGATATCTCGCTCTGGCTTCCGCTTGACTGCCCGTTCGAACTGATTCAGGATACGGAAACGACGCGCGTTTCGCTCGGAATCTGCGAGCCGCGCGCCTTCGATTCATTGGTCGAGGAATTGATGAAAGTGTCCCTTCTTCATCATGTTGAAGTGGTGAAGCGTTCCCGCGCCTCTGTTTCCATGGTTCTCATTTATTGCAAGGAGGCCGAAGAAGCCGTCTTACCCGTTTTCCGAAAGCACGGCTGGCATTCGGTGCGATTCATTGGCATCACGGGCGCTCCCGCCGCGGCGCTCGAACGATTGAGAGAACAGATCAGGGAACTGCAAGAGCGAAACGATGAACTCCGGGAAAGAGTCTGCAGGGAAATGGTCCCGTTACGAGAAAAGCTTCTGCTGCTTCACGACCATTATTCCCAGATGCTTCAGGCCCTGGAGGCGCAACAAAATTTCCTGTTTACGTCTCGGACGTTTCTTGTCACCGGATGGGTCGTGGCAAAGGAAGAGAAGCGGCTCAGGGAGAGCCTCGGCAGCGTGACCGAGGTCGTCGAAATAAGATGTTCCGACCCGGCGCCCGACGACGATGTGCCCATACTGCTCGAGAACAACGCAGCGGCGGCGCCGTTCTCGCTCATCACCCAGCTCTATGGGCGCCCCCAATATACCGAGTTCGACCCCACGCCGTTTTTTGCGCCTTTCTTTGCATTGTTCTTTGGCATTTGCCTCGGCGACGCCGGGTATGGCGCCGTCCTCGCGATTGGCAGCTTTTTCGCGCTTAAGAAATTCAACGTCTCCGAAGGGAGCAGGCAGTTGTTGAAGATATTGGTCTGGGGTGGCATCGCCAGCGTGGTGGTGGGCCTTCTCACGGGCGGGATATTCTGCGTAAACCCGGAGAAACTGCCGAGGGTGTTCAAGAGTCTCATCGTGTTGAACGCGACCAAGGAAGTGCTTCTGTTTCTATACGTTGCTTTCGCACTGGGGTTGATACAGGTTCTGTTCGGGATAGGAATCAAGCTGGCATTGTCGCTTCGGCAGGGCGATGTGAAAAGCGCGATCATGGACCAGGCCCTTTGGATTATATTCCTGGCTTCAGTGGCTCCCCTCGTCTACGAGACCCTTTTCGGCGGGTCGGTCAACGCGACGCTGAGTTCGTTTGCGGCTTCTACCGCAAAGGTTTTGGCGGTGGCGCTGATTCTTACACAAGGGAGAAAAACAAAGTTTTTGCTATTCCGTCCGTTCATGGGGTTACTAAAGCTTTATGGAGTGATGGGATACTTCGGGGATGTGCTCTCGTACGCCCGCCTGATGGCGCTCGGGCTGGCGACAGCCTTTCTCGGGGCCACGATAAACGATATGGCCGGGCTTTTCTCGGGAATCCCGTATGGTCTCGGATACGTCTTTGCGGCGGTGGTGCTGGTTTTTGGGCATGTTTTCAATCTGGCAATCAATTGTCTGGGAGCGTTTGTGCATTCGCTCAGGCTTCAATATCTGGAATTTTTCTCGAAGTTCTTTGCCGGGGGAGGCAAACCATTCGAGGCGTTCTCTGAGAAGAGGCAGTACACGATAGTTCAATCCGGAGTCCAGTAAGAGAAGGAGGCGCATGAGATGGAACTGTTGATCGGTTTGAGTATTGCGATAATCGGAGCCGGTATCGCGTTCCTGCTGACAGCCGTGGGTTCAGCCATTGGTTGCTCGATCACCGGACAGGCAGGTTCGGGAGTAGTCAGCGAGGAGCCGGAACGATTCGTCAGCATGCTCATTTTGCAGGCGCTGCCGGGCACACAAGGGTTTTATGGGTTCGTGGTCCTCATGTTTGTGCTCAATGTCGTGCTCGGCGGGGAGAGATTGCCCCACATCTGGCAGGCGTGGGAGATTGTTTTCGCATGTCTGCCCATCGGCATCGTGGGATGCCTGTCGGCGATTTTCCAGGGAAAGGTCTGCGTCGCGGGTTGCAGGCAGATCGCCAGACGTCCCGATACGCTTGCTTCGGCAATGGTTTTCGCTATCGTCGTCGAGACCTATGCCGTGCTCGCTCTGGTGGCGTCTCTGATGCTTCTCCTGAGAGTGCAGCAAGCGATGGAAATCGTAACTTAGCGGACTCCGCCACTGTATTCGAGAAAAAGGCGACAATGTGACATGCCATTAGACGACATAATCAGGAAAATCGAAGAGGATGCCCGCGCCGAGGCCGATTCGTTGCTTTCGGTCGCCCGCGCCGAGGCTGAGAGCATCGTGCAAAAGGCTCAGAAGGAAGCCGAAGCGCTTCGCGCCGAGTTGAAACAAAAATCCGAGAAGCGGGCCGAGGAGCACGCAAACAGGATCAAAGTTTTGGCCGGACTCGAGGAGCGAAAGGATATCCTCAGGGAGAAAAAGAGGCTCATCGACGACGCTTTTGCGAAGGCCGAAGAGAGAATCAGGAGCTTCGCGCCGGAGGAGCAACGGCAATTTCTGAAGCCACTCATTCTGGGAGCGGTGGAATCCGGAAATGAGGAGATAATTCCACCGGCCAGCCAAAGAGAAATTTACACAAACGCCTTCTTAGACAGCATCAATAAGGAACTCGGCGAGAGGGGCAATCTGCGGTTAAGCGAGGAAAGCGGTGAGTTCGGCGGCGGGTTCATTCTTCGCGAAGGAAAGAAGGAAGTCAACCAGACATTAAAGAGCCTGATGAATCATTACAGTGACAGGCTCGAACCTCGGATCGCCGCCATTTTATTCGGACACTAAACAATGAATGACATGCGATACACTTACGCGGTAGCCCGCATAAACGCTCTAAGCACACGGCTGCTGGGCCGGGAGTTTTCATCGAGGATGCTCGATGCGGGAGTTGAAGAGTGCGTTCGCATGTTGGCGGAAACCGTGTACGCGGAGAGCATGGGGAGTCTGGAAAGTCCCGAGCAATTGGACCAGGGCTTGAGCCGCGAGCTCCGGAAGACGTATGATTTGCTCGAGAAAATCTGTCCCGACGAGGAACTCATCAGGTTGTTTCGGTTGCGGTACGATTTCCATAATTTGAAAGTGATGCTTCAATCGCAGGTTTCCGGGGTCCCCGATACGGAAACACTCATGGACATAGGAACCTGTGACCTCGGCGAATTAAGCAGCGCGGTCAGGGAGAGGGAATTCCGATATCTGCCCGAGCATATCAAGGAGACCGCGCTCGATGCGTTGTCGGAATACGAACGTGTCCGGCGGCTCGTTGCCATCAGCTACGTCTGTGACAGGTCGATGTGGACGTGGATGTTGCGCAAAGCGAACAAAGGCCGGAATACAATAGTCACGAATTTGATCCGCCAGTGCGTCAATGTTGAAAACGTGAAAACGTTCATTCGTGTCAAAGAGTTTGCGGAAGACAGAGAGATATTCGACCGTTTCTTCATCCCCGGTGGCGCCTATTCGATCGAGTTTTTTCGCCAGCATATGGACGAGCAGCTCGGTCTCTTTTTCAGCCATTTGGAAACCGAATGCGAGCGCCATATCGTATCCGAGGGATTGGATTTGTGGCCCGAGGACAAATCGTTCTGGCCGATCGAGACCGCGTTTGACAACTGTATCCTCGCCCAGTTTTGGGAGATGCGGATGCAGTTGTTCAGCATCGCGCCGTTGCTACTTTATCTCCTGCGCAAAGAGGCGGAAGTGAAGCTTATCCGCACAATAATCAGGAGCAAATTAGTCGGCATGCCACGACTCCGGATCGAGGCGAGGCTGAGGTATCTATATGTCTGAGATAGCGTTTATCGGCGACCGTGACACAGTCTGGCCGTTCAAGGCGTTCGGCGCCGAGGTATACTTTTCCGACGAGCAGGAATCCCTGTCCCGCATCATAAGCGACGTGTTGCAGAAGCAGTTCAAGATTATCTTCGTAACCGAAGACGTGTACGAAAGAGAGCAGGAAAGAATCGACAAGTTTGTTGAGGCGTCAACGCCGACGTTTACGATTATTCCTTCCATAAAGCGAAATCGGAAGGTCGCTGCGCAAATGATCCGTGATTCGGTGCGGAGGGCGATGGGCGCGGAATTCACATGATTGATGAAGTGGTTGCGACGAACGAGGGGTCTCGCTGAGATTGGAGACATTTGAATGAAGGAAGCTGAGAAAGGAACAATCATCAAGGTGTCAGGTCCGCTCGTTGTTGCCGAGGGCATGTCGGACTCCAGGATGTTCGACGTCGTTCGTGTCAGTGAGAAAAATCTGGTCGGGGAAATCATAGAGCTTCGCGGCGACAGAGCGTCCATCCAGGTATACGAGGATACCCAGGGTCTCGGGCCGGGCGAACCGGTGGTCAGCACGGGGCAATCGCTCAGCGTGGAACTGGGTCCCGGAATGATCGAGTCGATCTACGACGGAGTTCAGCGCCCGCTGAATCGGATCATGGACCAGGCCGGAAACCTGATAACGCGAGGGATTGACGTGCCCGGCCTTGACCGCACAATAAAGTGGGATTTTCGGCCGACCGTCAAGGTCGGCGATTATGTTTCATCGGGCGACATTGTGGGCGCCGTGCAGGAAACAACGCTCGTCGAGCATCGCATTTTGGTTCCTCCGGGGCTCAAGGGGGAAGTCTCCGAAATACGGTCTGGCTCGTTCACCGTCACAGACGTTGTGGCCGAACTGCGGGACGGTGACCGTACACACGCGATTACCATGATGCAGAAATGGCCCGTGCGCCGACCTCGCCCGTATAAGCAAAAACTCATGCCGGTCATTCCGCTCATCACGGGTCAGCGAGTGATCGACGCGCTGTTCCCGATCGGCAAGGGCGGCACCGCCTGCGTGCCGGGGCCGTTCGGAGCCGGAAAGACGGTCGTCCAACACCAGCTTGCCAAGTGGGCGGACGCCGAGATTATCGTTTTCGTTGGGTGCGGTGAGCGCGGGAACGAAATGACCGACGTGCTTCTTGAATTTCCGGAGCTCAAGGACCCGCGTTCCGGCGAACCGTTGATGAAGCGGACGATTCTGGTGGCCAACACTTCGAATATGCCGGTGGCCGCTCGCGAGGCCTCGATGTACACGGGAATCACGATGGCCGAATACTTCCGCGATATGGGCTACAGCGTGGCGATTATGGCCGATTCGACTTCACGCTGGGCGGAGGCGCTTCGCGAAATGTCCGGCCGGCTCGAAGAGATGCCGGGCGAGGAGGGCTATCCGGCATATTTACCGACACGCATTGCCGAGTATTACGAACGCGCGGGAAGGGTCGTATGCCTGGGTTCGGACAAACGCACCGGAGCGGTCAGCGCAATCGGAGCGGTCTCGCCGCCGGGCGGCGACTTGTCCGACCCCGTGGTCCAGGCCACGCTGAAGGTCGTGAAGGTATTCTGGAGCCTCGAGGACAAGCTGGCCTACGAGCGCCACTTCCCGGCGATAAATTGGCTGACAAGCTACTCGCTTTATCACGACCATCTGCGGGGATTCTTCGAGCAGGAGGTCGCTTCAGACTGGACGGCGCTGCGATTGGAGGCAATGAACATACTGCAGAAGGAATCCGAACTCAAGGAAATCGCAAGGCTCGTTGGTCTTGATGCTCTTTCACCGGGTGACAGGTTGATTCTGGAGACGGCGCGCTCCATCCGGGAAGACTTTCTTCACCAGAATGCCTTTCACGAAATCGACAGCTATGCGTCGTTCTCGAAACAGTACAAGATGCTCAAGACGATTCTCGAATTCCACCGGGCAGCGGTGGAGGCATTGAAAGAGGGCGCTACGATCGAAGACATTACCGGGCTTCCGATCCGCGAGGAAATCGGAAGGATGCGGTACATTGGCGAGCATGAACTCGAAAAGCTCGACGACCTCGTGAGGCGTAGCGGCGAACAGGTCAGAGCGCAGGCTGCAAAATCCGAAGAAGAGGATTGAGGATGGTCAGAGAATACCGCACAATTCGCGAAATAGTCGGTCCTTTGGTGCTCGTTGGCGAAACGTCGGGTGTGAAATACGACGAACTCGTCGAGCTGGAGTTGCCCGGCGGAGAAATCCGGAGGGGCAAAACGCTCGAGGTATCGGGAGACACGGCGCTCGTCCAGCTTTTTGAGGGTACGAGCAGTGTGAACTCCCCGGATTGCAAGGTGCGGTTTTTGGGCCGCGGCCTCGAGCTGGGGGTCTCGCCGGATATTCTCGGGCGTGTCTTCGACGGAATGGGTCGCCCCATAGACGACGGCCCGGCAGTGATTCCCGAAAAGAGGTTGAACATCAACGGGAATCCGATAAATCCGTATGCGCGCGCATATCCGTCGGAGTTTATCCAGACGGGCATTTCGGCAATCGACGGCCTGAATACGCTCGTTCGGGGCCAGAAACTGCCGATCTTTTCCGGGTTCGGACTTCCCCATCCCGAACTGGCCGCACAGATTGCGAGGCAGGCAACGGTCCAGGGAACCGGCGAACAGTTTGCGGTTGTCTTCGGGGCGATGGGAGTAACCTTTGAGGAGGCTGATTACTTCACCTCCGACTTCAAGCGGACGGGCGCAATCGACCGGGCTGTGCTGTTTATCAATCTCGCCAACGATCCGGCCATTGAGCGGATTGCGACACCGAGAATGGCGCTCACGGCGGCGGAGTACGTGGCATTCGAGCTCAACATGCATGTGCTTGTAATACTGACAGACATGACGAACTATTGTGAAGCTCTCAGGGAAATCTCGGCGGCGCGCAAGGAAGTCCCCGGACGGCGCGGATACCCCGGGTACCTTTACACCGACCTCTCGACCGTTTACGAACGGGCGGGTCGGCTGAAAAACAGCACCGGGTCGATTACCCAGATTCCCGTAATCTCGATGCCGGAAGACGACAAGACCCATCCCATACCGGACCTGACCGGGTACATAACGGAGGGGCAGATCATTCTCGACCGAGCGCTGCATCGAAAAGGAATCTATCCGCCGATCGATGTGCTCCCGTCACTCTCCCGTTTGCGCGACAAAGGAATAGGCAGAGATAAGACCCGAGAAGACCACGCCGACGTGTCGAACCAGTTGTTCGCGGCCTATGCGCGGGGCAAGGAGGTGCAGGAACTGGCCGTGATTCTGGGCGAGGCCGCGCTGAGTGAGGAAGACAAGGCGTTTTTCAAGTTTGCCGACATCTTCGAGGACCGGTTCGTGAGGCAGGGTTCCGACGAGAACCGCACGATTGAGGAGACCATCGAACTCGGCTGGGAGCTCATGACACTGTTGCCGAAAAGCGAACTGAAACGAATTCGCCAGGAATACATAGACAAGTACTATCCACAAAAGGCGGCATCAGAATGATTCTCCGTGTCAACCCGAACCGTATGGAATTGCTCAAGCTGCGGCGCAGATTGCAGCTTGCGCGGCGCGGTCACAAGCTGTTGAAGGACAAGCAGGAAGAGTTGATGCGGCAGTTCATGGCGCTGGTTTCGGAAGCCAGGAAGGTGCGGGACCAGGTTGACGAGGAGTTACAGGTCGCTTACAGCGCCTTTTTCTCGGCGCGCCTGGAAGCTTTCCAATCCGAAATGGAAGGAGCGCTGGCGTTTTCGGAGAAAAAGATTAACCTTCAAAGCCGAATCGAGCCGATAATGAATCTCAGGGTACCCTACTTTTCCGGCGAACTTACGGGCGAATTCGGGCACGGGTTCCTGTCAATGACGGGTGACCTCGATATGGCGCTCAAAATTCTTTCGGTGATGCTTCCCCGCATGGTCCGGATGGCGCAGTTGGAGAAGCATGTGGCCATGCTTGCAGCCGAACTGGAGAGAACCCGGCGCAGAGTAAACGCTCTGGAACATATCCTGATCCCCAGTCTCGAGGAGACCATTAAGTACATCAGCAATAAACTGAGCGAACTCGAGCGCGGAAACCTGACCCGTCTCATGAAAGTGAAAGATATCGTCAGAAAGCATTGAGAGGATGCCTCACGGTTCGTCACTGTCCGCATCGGGAACGCCCCCGATTCTATCCCGCAAAAGCACGCGAGACTTACCTTCGCGCACTCTTGATTTTCTCTATATACGCGTCCATGTCGAACTTTCGTTCCAAGCCTGCCGCGTTCATGTAGCGCACGGTTCCGAAGATTTTGCGCCTGGTCCACGGGCGGTCGTGCTTGCCAAAGCACCATGCCACCCCTGCGAATGAATTGGGATCGCGTCCGTCCAGTTCGTATTTGTTATTCAGGTAGAGCGCTGTCCGGAACGCGTTCTCCGGGTCGCCCGACCACTCCAGAATTTTCTTTCCCCAGTACATCCGCATGTAGTTATGCATCTTCCCGCATTGCGTCATTTCACTCTGTGCCGCATTCCAGTACGGATCGTGCGTGCGGGCCTGTTCGAGTTGCTCCAGACTGTAGGAATATTCTCGCTTGTCCTTCTTGTGTTGTCTCAGAGTGTCCAAGGCCCAGTCGGGAAGGCATTTGAAGGAATCATACCGAGGGTTGTAATAGCAGAAATTAATGCTGAGCTCGCGGCGGATAATCAATTCCTCGAGATAGGCGTCCTTGTTTTTCTTGTTCGCGGTTTTTGCCTTCGAAACTCGCATTGCGACTTCGAGCGGAGAAATCTGACCGAAATGCAAATAGGGACTCATGTGCGAGACGGTGTCCTTACTCGGGTCGTTCCTCTCATCGGCATAGGTTGAAAGTTTTTCCGAAATGAACGTTTCCAACAGCTTCCCGGCGCTCGCGGCGCCGCCGATGAAGGCGCGGACGGGCGCCGTGTCGCGATTGATCTTCAGATTTTCCAATACTTCGTCGATTTCGTCTAACTTCAACGAATCCCCACAAAAGTCAAGCGAACCTCTTTTGGGTGACGACTCTTCGAGCGGCGCCATGAAATTATTGAGGCGCTTGTGAATTTTTCCGCGCAGAGTGCGGGCTGCGTACTCCTCTTTCTCGGAGGCGACTTCCACCGGCACAATTATGTCGCTTTCGACCTGAATCATCTTACAGGGAACTCGCCGGGCAGCATGGGTCCTCCATTCTCTTTGGAAACGGAGGTATCCGCGGTCAGCGACCACGAGCGCGGCATCGGCGGCGAGGTTAATGACGGTCTCTCGGGGGTGCTCGACCCGAACAAGCAGTCGTATGCCCCTTTTCTCCAGTGTTCGTCGAGTTTCCCGGAGCCCCTCGAGCATGAAGGCATAATGTCGTTCGTTTGCTTCCGGATACCGTGGGGTGATTCCGAAAATTACCACGACCGGCAGTTTCAGATTATCGGCCTGGCGAATGGCGTATTCAAGGGCATGGTTGCATTGGGAGCGTTGGGACTGCTGCATCCAATAAAGAACATACTTGCCTTTGCGCACATTTTTGTCGTTCAGATGTTTGATACGCTGTTGATGAATCATTTAGGATTCCCGCCTCGTCAGATTGATTTTTTTCGTATGTTGTCGGCCTGTTTTCGAATCGTCTGCCGGTCATGTTTCTCCAAGCAGCGCAGATTCCGAAGTTGGAGATTCATCCTGCGATTGTTTTTTAGCCTGCTTTCGTTCCGCATGAGGAAATCCCAATACAGGGTGGTAAAAGGGCAGGCGTTGTCTCCGATCCTCTCGGAGGGAGCATATCTGCAATATTCACAGTAATTGCTCATGCGGTCTATATATGCGCCGGTTGCGGCGTAGGGCTTTGTAGCCATGATTCCGCCATCCGCGAACTGGGACATTCCGAGGGTGTTCGGCAGTTCCACCCATTCTACCGCGTCGACATAAATGGCAAGATACCACTTGTGCGCCTCCTGTGGTCGTACCCCGAACAGCAGAGCGAATAATCCAGTGACCATCAGTCTCTGAATGTGATGTGCGAAACCGTAATCCAAAGTTTGCCGGATGCATTCATGGAGACAGTTCATATCGGTTTCAGCGTTCCAGTAAAATTGCGGCAGCGCCGAGTCCGCGCCCAATTCGTTGCCATCGGCGTATTGAGGCATGAAACGCCAGTAAATACCCCTTACATACTCTCGCCATCCGAGTATCTGCCGGATGAATCCTTCGACGGAATTCAGGGGGGCCTGTTTTTTCTCGAACGCGCCCACGGCTGCCTCTATCGCTCGGCGCGGGTCAAGCAGCTTAAGGTTCAACGCGGACGAGAGCCGTGAATGGTACAGGAACGTCTCGCCCGTCCACATAGCGTCCTGATACTTTCCGAAATCTTTCAGGCGATTCTCAATGAAGTCCCGGAGAGCTCTTTGTGCCTGTTGGGGCGTGACCGCCCAGTCGAACTTTTTCAGCGTACCGGGGTGCTCGGGAAAGTACTTCTCAACCAGCTTGATAACACTGCGCGTGGTGGAATCGGGCTCGAATGAAACGGGGGGCGGCACGTTCTTCGGGCCGGCCTTCCCGAAACTGTCTCTGTTATCCGCGTCATAATTCCATTTGCCGCCTGTGGGCTTGTTCTCTGCCATGAGAACGTCTTTGCCTCGCCGCATCTCCCGATAAAAGAACTCCATGACGAGTGATTTGCGACCCTCGACATGTTCGGCAAACTGGTCTTGGGAACAAAGGAAATGGCGGTCCGGCCGTATCTCGAACGGTACGCCGGTTTCTTCCGCTACTTTCTTCAGACTCTGCCGGACCCGCCACTCACCGGGTTCGACCACCACGAGATGTTCCGGGTCAAGCTTTCGTATTGACGCGCGCAAGACGGATCCGAGACTGTCCCCCTTCTGAGAACCATCGAGCGTGTGATATTCCACGGAAGTTCCTTTTTTTTGAATGGCGTCCCGGAAGTGACGCATCGCGCTCAAAAAAAGCGCGATACGAGCTTTATGAGACCAGACATACGTTGCTTCGGTTTTTACTTCCGCCATCCAGACGGTGTCGAGGGCGGGGTCGAATCCGTCGAAGGCGGAGGAGTCTTCGCACAACTGGTCGCCGAGCACAACTACGAGCCGCCGAACTTTTCTTTTCTTATGCATCGTATTTCCGAAAGTCGGATTGGAGGAAAACCTGCCGGTTCAGATAGAAGCCTGGTGAGCTATCCACCCGTTTGTCTCATCTCCTGCTGTCGCATCGGCATCGAGTCGATCAGGGCCAGAATTTCGGAAAGGGGCACGGGCGAGGATGCGCGGAGCTTCTGTCCCCCGTCCTTTCCGACCAGAATGATCATGAATTGTCCTTTTCTGATTCCGAAACGTTCTTTGAGAGCGTTGGATTCGAAGGAATTCAGCGGACACTGGTCGACCCGGCTCTCATCGTGATCGAATATCTGTATCATGATGATGTCGCGATCGCTAAACTCGACTGCATGTGAACCGAATTCCTGCGTCTGCTCCAGATATCGCTGATCTGATGTCGAAGGAGCAAAGACCAGCAGGAGACGATTCTTCCATTGGAACGGCCGCAGTTCGCTGTTCTTGGCAAGATGCGCCATGAAAATTTCCCTCCGAAAATAGAATTGTGTCCTTCTCATGAACGAAAAAACTTGCCTGAAGGATGGCGTTTTCTTGTGCTTTTTCCGCCGTTATCGGCTTTGCAGGAACGGCCGTCTAAAGAGCAGCTTCGTAGATGCGGTGCGTTTTGTAGATTTTCGCCCCTGCGAACTTCAGTATTGCTCGAACAGGCATATTATCCTCGAGAATCCACGAGTAATCGGCAACCTTGAAACCTCGCTGGACCGCTTTGTTGAAGGCGACATCCATCATTGCGGCCGCGATGCCCGTCCTCTGATAGTCCCTGTGCACTCCCATCATGAACAGGCGCCCCTTCTGTATCCTGTGCTTGTGCCATCGGAACTGCGCCAGTTGAATCGGTCCCATTTTCCCGTTCATTTTTTTTGCCACGACGTTATAATCAGGGAGAAAGAGCAGGAATCCGATAGGTTTTCCGTCAAGCTCTCCGATGTAAGCCAGGTCTTCGACAACAAGGTGTTTCATATGCCGGGCGAAATCATCGATTTCCGCTTCCGTCAGGGGAACGAAGCCCCAGTTCTTGCTCCAGGCGTTGTTGTAGACTTCTTTTATCCTCTCGATTTCGCCACGCATGTCTCTGAGATTCACTTTTCGCGCGACGACCCGATTTTCCGCGGCCTTTTCAGCAATCTTTCGCATGTATGACATGTCAATCTCCGCGGTGGGATCGATTATGTTATATGAATACAGGTCTTTCGATTTCCGCAAGCCGTATAGCTCGACCAGGTCGCGGTAATATGGCGGGTTATATGTTGACAGCATGACGGGGTCGGTGTCGAATCCGTCGACAAGCAAACCGCATTCGTGGTTTGTGGTGAAATTGAAGGGCCCCCGCATTATCTCCATGCCCTTTTGCGCCAGCCTTTCCCGCGCAACGTCCAGCAAGCGTTTCGCGACCTCGTAATCCTCGAACATTTCCAGAAAACCGAAACAGCCCATCTTTTCCTCATGAAAGTTGACATAGTTCCGGTCAACGCTTACGGAGATTCGCCCGCACGTTTTGCCGTTTCTGCGAGCCAGGTAGTATTCGGCCTCGGCGTGTTGGAAGAAAGGGTTCGCCAAGCTCAAAAAGCGCCTCTGTTCCCGAATGAGGGGAGGGACCCAATACTCGCTATCGGCATACACTTTCCATGGAAACTTGATAAATTCCATGAGTTGTCGCTTTGATTCGACCTTGATAATCTCCACCTCGTTGCGAGTCGCCATTCAATCACCTCTTTCGATAATAAATTCGCCCACGGCTCGAAACCGGCGATTTCGTCCGCTTTTCGCCTAAACTTCTCGCGCCTTTTTTCTCTTGGGAAACCACGGAACGAAAGCGCTTGTTCTCTCGATGTAGTCGCTATATTCCGGTCGCACATCGAGTATGGTCTTCTCGGTGAGAGTCACCCCGGATACTTTCAGCAGAAGAAACGTGATAACAAGCGGGCTGATTAATCCCCAAATCCCGTGATGAGTCGAGAGCGCAATCAGGAACATGCCCCACCAGATGAGCGATTCGCCGAAGTAATTCGGGTGGCGGGTGCACGCCCACAAGCCGCGATCCATAATCTTATGTTCGTTTGCCGGGTCGGCCTTGAAGCGGGCGAGCTGCCAGTCCCCGACCGCCTCGAAGAAAAAACCCACAGCCCAAATTCCTGTCCCAAGAACCTCGAGCCAGGTGAAATGTGACGGCATTCGCGAAAGCTGGCCGACTTGGACGACAAGCGAAACCACCCACAACAGGACTGCCTGAAGCCCGAACACAGTGAACAGGCTGACCCATTTGAATTTCTCGCCATGTGTTTGCCGCATGGCCGCATACCTTGGGTCTTCGCCCTTCCCGCGGTTCCTCCAGAATATATGAGCTGCCAGTCGCAGGCCCCAAACCGTGGTCAGGAGGGACAGGAGGAGCCTGCGGCCCGCGTAGCCTTCGGCGGTGAAGAACGTTATCCAGGCAATAAGAACGAAGCCAAGCCCCCAGAAGCCGTCAACAATGCTGACGTCCTTTTTCGGCAGGCTCAGGAGCCAGACACAGAACATGAGGGCTATCGAAACGAGGAGATTTGTCCCCAAAATCGATGTCACCGGCATACGGGATGGTCCCTCCCGGGAAAAACAAACAACCACAGCGTCTTTTCAAACCAAAATTTTATTCAATTCTGTCAACAAATATGCGACAGCGCTACAAAGACTTTGCCGGGTGGCTGCCTGCTCCGAGGGGATATTTTTTGGAAAGGATGAGCTTCATGTGTAGGCGCCACCCGATGCTGAACCAATTGCGAAGACCGGTGAAAAGAAGCCGACGGTTATTGCCGGAAGCGGCTTTCATTTGACATCCGGGCCAAAAGAAGAAATAGTATCGGCGGGTCAAGGAAAGAAAGGAAGTCGGAAATGACACAAAAGTCAAAGAAGATGACAGTGGGGGAGCACGCTCTGGAAAGAATTCACAGGGGTCATGAGAACCACCTTTGCGAGTTGACAAACAAACGGCAGATGGCAAAGGTCGGCCGGTTGGCGAAGAACGCGCAATACGTTTGCCACATTTGCGGGCGGGCTGCGGCCAAAGCGGCAAATCTGTGCGAGCCCGTCGAGCTTTAAGAGACGCGCAACTATCATCAGCACGAAAAGCTTTGGTGAACCGCCGGGAGAACGGATATTTTTCTCCCCGTTTTCGGTTGTGTCTCGTTCTGCTTCCCTGCAGGAAACTCTTGTTCAGACAACTCGCGAAATCAAAAGATAGAGTTTGCGCATTGAACATGCCCGCGCATGGTTGAATCCTTCGGCAAGCGTTGAAAAAAGGTTCTCTGCGCTTGAACGGCACACCGATTCTCTTTTGAATTCGCTTTATCACTTTGTTATAATGGCGGCTGTTTTGGATTTTCGTTTCCCGGAATGCCGGAGAAAGTAAACATCGGAGGTTCTCTATGGGCGACGTAACAGTGAAGTGGCACGGACACGCCAATTTCCGGATAACGAGCGCCGAGGGAAAGAACCTGCTCATCGACCCGTGGTTTGAGGGCAATCCCTCGTGCTCGACCCCCTTGTCGGATGTCACCGAGGCCGACTATATTCTCGTCACACACGACCACTTCGACCATCTGGGGCAGGCGGTGGATATCGCGCAGAAGACCGGAGCTATCGTTGTCGGCATCGTGGAAACAATGGCAAAACTCCAAAACGAGATGGGCCTCCCGCAGGAACAAGTCGTCAACGGCGGTTTCGGCATGAATATCGGCGGCGCATCCGACTTGGGCGGCATAAAAGTGACGATGACACAGGCTTTTCATTCCTCGGCGACCGGCAGTCCCTGTGGCTTTGTCCTCAAGCTCGAAAACGGGAAAACCATATATCATGCCGGTGATACCGGTATCTTTGGCACGATGGCGACACTGGGCGAAATGTATTCCCTCGACCTTGCGCTATTGCCGGTGGGCAGTTGCTTCACGATGGACCCCTTCCAGGCGGCGCATGCTTTGAAGCTGCTGAAACCAAAGGTGGTCATCCCCATGCACTATCTGACGTTTCCGGTGCTCGAGCCCGACGCGAGCAATTTCGAGAAACTTGCAAAGGAGAAGGCGCCGGATGTGCGGGTCGTATCGCTGACGCCCGGAGAGGAGTATACGCTGAAGTAGGCCGGGGAGCGAGCCTGATTTCCTTTTCGAGGGACGGCCTGGGGGGCCGTCCCTCGGAAGTTTGTAGAATATCACATGGGCGCCATTTCCAGTCGACATGGGGGCGGCAACAGCGGAAGAGGTGCAGATTATGCCCGTTTATGAGTTCGAGGGTAGGAAACCCGAAATCGGCGAAGGCTCATACGTTCATCCCGAGGCCACGTTGATTGGCGGAATCAGAATCGGCAAGGGCTGCTTCATTGGGCCGGGCGCGCGGTTGAGAGCCGACTGGTGCGATATAGAAATCGGAGACGGGTCAAACGTACAGGATAACTGCATAGTGCACGCACGACCGGATTTTACGGTCCGCTTGGGTCCCAGCAGCCACATAGGGCACGGCTCGGTCTTGCACGGATGTATCCTCCACGAACACGTGCTCGTCGGCATGAACGCCGTAATTCAGGATTATGTCGAAATTGGAGACGGATGCATCATCGGGAGCGGCTGCGTAATACGCGCAGGCATGCAGGTGCCGCCCGGAAAACTCGTGATGGGTGTGCCTGGAAAAATAACCGGAGATGTGTCGCCCGAGCAGGAACAACTCTGGGCTTTCGGAACCCAAATGTACCAGGCGCTGCCGCGTCGATACATAGAAACGGGCCACCTGCGATGAGGCGCGCCCGACCTCTCCTGATTATTCGCGGCGTCCGGCAAACGCCCCTTCCTTAGCAGGAAAATTCGGTGAAAAAGTCCCCCCGATAAATTTCGGTGCGCGGTCCCCTTCTTTGTCTTCCCGCTGTTATTGGCAGCGCAAATGTTTGCATATATCCTCTGCCTCGAAACAACACGCCGGAAACAGGATGGTTAAC
>CAYVQZ010000078.1:0-17268 GCA_964453435.1 uncultured bacterium | reverse complement strand
TCATGGTCCACTATTATAGCTTAACCACCTGTCCAAAAAACGGGGGGAACTTCAAAGGGCCTGAGGCCGGTGACCCACTGCATACCGGGGAATCATGATCACTTGCGAAATGAGCGGTTCACGGAGGACTGGCTCGATTTCGCGGAAACCGAGCAGGTGTATCGGTCTTTCGACCACAAGGGATTTCACTTCATCCTTCTGGATACGTGCTGGAGCGGCGAACAACGGCGCGGCTATCTCGGCGACAAACAGATAGACTGGCTCTTCCGCGACTTGGAACAGAACGCGGCCAGGCCATCTTTCATCTTCACCCACCACCCGGTAAACGGAGATGTCGAAGAGAACCGTGTGGTCCACGATTACGCCGAGTTCCAGAAAGTAATCGCGGGGTTTTCGAATGTCATCGCCGTCTTTTCCGCGCACGTTCACCGGAACTACGTGACAAGGTCGCCGCTGACTCCCGGTGTGCCGTACGTCGAGACCGCCGCCGTTATTCAATACCCGACGGGTTACAACGTGTACGAAGTTTCGGAGAAGGGGATCAAACAGGTTTTCAAGAAGCTGAGCGATATCTCATTGAGCGAGGAAAGCTGGCTCGCGTCGCCTCTCCGATGTCTCACAAACCCCGGCGACGGCCTCGGCAAACCCGAAGACCGCAACTTTTTTATCGAATTTGATGTCTCTCCCGAATCCCGCCGGCAGGGTTTGTTCCGAGCCGGTCGGCGCTTCTCATCGCTGTCATCCGGAAAGCCCTTTGTGTAATACCAGCGGAATTCCGGGGGCATCCAATTCCGGGCCGGAGGCTGCGCTCGGCGTGATTCCATGTTCCCGCACATCGCCGAATTGCGGGACACTGCCACAGGGGCGCTGTTCTCGAAGCGCATCGGAGCGCAGATGAATGAATCGCCGGAAACGTCGTCAGCGCAGCGTCCAGCGGCGTTCGCGACTCAGGTGCTTTTTTCGCGAGCGCATGAGATGGCCTCCTCGACAGCCGCGATGAACTTGTCGGGGTCGACCGGTTTGTCGAATACGGCGACCGGCTTATGGACCGCGAGTTCCCGTCCCGCCAGACCACTGACCACGATGATGGGTGTGTCTTTCAGGTCCTTGTCTCTGGAAAGCTTCCGAGCGAAATCCGTTCCCGTTCTCTTGGGCATGAGAAGGTCGAGAACCACAAGGTCGGGTTTCTCGCGGCGGGCGGCTTCGAGGGCGTCTTCCACGCTGAACGCCGCGATAGTCTCGTAGCCATGCTTGCGCAACAGCGTTTCGAAAAAAGTGACGATGTGTTTCTCGTCGTCCAGCACGAGAATTTTCTTTTTGCCCCCGTCAGTCGTTTTCATGGTCTCATCCTTTCGTAAAGCCGGGCATTACTCTCAGCCATCGCCTCGACTGCAAGCGCGACTATTTCTGCGAATATCCGGAAAATGCCGCTCCGGGTTTGTTTTCCCGCGCGCCTGTCCTCTTTCTCCATCTGTCTTCTATTTCCTCATACTTCCCTGAGGATGTCCTCGATATAGTATTTCGAATACAGGGCGCTGACGGGATTGTTTGCCAGCGATTTGTCTTTTACGAACAGGGTTGTGGTAGGAGCCTCGCTGTGCCTGGCGTAAATCAAATCGCAGCCGACGCAGAGGCCAACGGCCACATTGATGTCTGTCTTCAGATTGTTCAGGACGCGCGCCTGGCCGATGGGATTGCAGAGAACTCCCTCGGCCGCTGTGATCAGATCGTGTTGTGCGCGGCCGCCGATCTTGCAACACACGGGGCTAACCCTGAAGAATCGTCGCAGAAGCCGTGTGAGTATCTCCACTTCCTGAAACATTTCCACGCAAAAAGCGACTCCGACATGTTTGTATTCCATGCCGAGGCAATAGTAGATGAACTCGGCTATTCGACACAGCTTCCTGTCGGTCTCGGCCGCGATGTCCATGGTGACTTCCATTGAATGCCGGTACTCGGAATATTCTTCGGCGGGAAAGAGGTCTCCCGGCACGGAGGTGCAACTCTTGCCCTCGAGGCAGGGACGGTCGAGACACTCGATGCAATCGATCTTCAGTCCTTCTTCAACCTGTTCGTCCACCATTCTGCGGTCGGTTCCCAACGGAATCACCCCGGACTGCTTCACGGTCTCGTCCGTTCGGCTCGCGAGGCCGTAGCCGTCTTTCAGAGAGCCGTTCGCGAGCGCAGAGAGAATTTCCTCGACGTCGCCCGCGACATTGCATATGACCTTTATGCCATACGATTCCGCTTTCTCAATGAAATCTTCCTCGACGGCTCCGCACACGAACACGTCGATTCCCAGGTTCACAAGCTGGGAAAGCCGCGCCTCCTCACTCATGCCGCTCGTCTCGGCAATTTTTCTCGACACCACCCTGTTCTCGATTATTTTGGCAAGCATCGTCTTGTCAGAGTAAAGGCAGCGGGGAGAAACCCGCGTTCCGAACAAGGGAACGGCAACTCTCACGATTCTTTTCCTATAAGCATGGCTGCGAGGAACGCATGTGTCCTCACCCGAGAAAGCGGCCGCTTAACAGGCGGCGACACGCTTCCGATTCGCAAAAAAATCTTTCCGAAAACACGCAAATGGTTTTGAGCAATATCTATGCCAAGAACGAACTCGCTTCTCGCCGGCAAGCGGAACAGCAATGTCGGTCGGTTCGCCGCGCCTTCTTCACGTGTTTTCACGGAGGAAAAGAAACGACGGAACGTCACAGGGAGTGCGACGTGCAACGTTGCATTGCAATGGTTCCGGGTTCCTCAGGCATTGCGCCGGATGCCCGCGCCGGATGGCGCAAGCGTTCTGAAAAACGGCGAACAGACAACAACCACAGAGGTTTTGCGCATCGGTCGCGACAGCAGTTCACACGGCGCCGGTTCTGATTTTTCGGTGGCATAGTTCTTGCCAAAATACTAAGGGTAGCATCGCCTGCCGATGCCATGGGCGAAGGCAGGGAAAAAGATTTCTCGACAGCGCTGCGGCGCTGCGAACAAAGTGAATGAAGGTGGCAAGAGGAGGTTCTTTCGATGGCTTCTGTCAGCCCGATGTTAGAGATAACGGATGCGGTGCTCGAGGTGGGCGGTGAGACCCTGCGGGTCTGCATGCAGTGCGGCACCTGTACGGGCGTTTGCCCCTGGAACCTGGTGGACGAGTTCAGCCCGCGTCTGTTGATACGGCTGGTCTCTCTCGGGATAGAGGGATACGAGGAGGACAGCCTGTGGAACTGCGTCACGTGCGCCACATGTGTTTCGAGATGTCCGCGCCAGATAGACATAATCGACATCATACGAGCGACGCGGAGCGTAATGCTTGAAAGCGGCATTGTGCCGCCCCTGTTCCGGGTTCCGCTGAGCAGTCTTCGCAACGACGGCAACCCGTGGAGTTCTTCCCGCTCCGAGCGCATGGAGTGGGCGGAGAAGATGGATGTTCCCGAATTCAGCGAGGCGACGGAGAACCTCTTCTTTGCCTGTTGCACCCACGCCTACGACGCCAGAAACAGAAAGGCTCTCAAGGATATGGCGTCGCTCCTTTTGAAAGGCGGAGTCTCCATGGGTGTCATAGGAACCGAAGAGAGCTGTTGCGGCGACCAGGCCCACAAGTGCGGTGGGCTGGAAACCTATACGACCCTGCAGGATTCTAACAAGGAGCTGTTCGCCTCGAAGGGAGTCCAAAATATTATTGCGAGCTCCCCCCACTGCATGAACGCGTTCAATAAATATTACGACGGAAACTTCAAGTCCGTCCATTACACCCAGGTCTTTGACCGCCTCATCAAAGAAGGGAAGCTCGTTCCCAAGAATGAGGCGCCGCTCAAGGTCGCGTACCACGATCCTTGCTACCTCGGCCGGCACAACGGAATCTACGAAGAACCCCGAAACGTGCTCCGGAGCATCCCGGGTCTCGAATACGTCGAGCTCCCGAGAAACAGGGCAAAGAGCCTGTGCTGCGGCGGTGGCGGCGGCGGCATCTGGTCCGAGGTGGAAGTCGAAAAACGCTTCAGTGTGTTGCGAATAAACGAAGCGAAAGAGGCGGGCGCGCAGGTCATTGCCACTGCTTGTCCCTTCTGCACAATCATGCTGGAGGACGGCCTGAGAGCCCTCGGCATCGAAGAAGAGGAAATGAAGATTCGGGATGTGGCAGAACTGCTCCATGAGTCGGTTGAATGATTGAGAGGAATAGCTCATGAGTAAAGAAGCAGCGTTGAAAGAGGAGAAAATCGGCTTTTACATTTGCCACTGCGGCATAAACATCGCTTTCAAAGTGCGGTGCGGAGAAGTCGCCGAATATATCGGCGCATTGCCGGGTGTCACGATTTCCCGCGACTACCTGTTCATGTGTTCCGACCCCGGACAGGAAATTATTGAGAAAGACATAAAAGAATTCGGCCTGACCCGCGTGGTGGTGGCGTCGTGCTCGCCGCGGATGCACGAACACACATTCAGGGCGGCATGCGCCCGGGCCGGTCTCAATCCGTTCAGGGCGTTTCACCATGTGTGTGTTCGCGAGCATGTCTCGTGGGTGACCCTCGATGAGGACGAGGCAACGGAAAAAGCGAAAATCCTCGCCAGGGCGGGCATCACCCGCGTCCGATATCAGTCCGACCTTTTCCCAAAGACTTTCCCCGTCAACCCGAACACCCTCGTCGTGGGCGGCGGAATAACGGGGATGCAGGCGTCGCTCGATGTCGCCAGCGCGGGCTATAAAGTGTATCTCGTGGAGCGCCAGGCCACGATAGGCGGGCATATGCTCCAGTATGACAAAACGTTTCCGACCATGGACTGCGCGGCGTGCATCGGTACGCCCAAGATGGTCGCGGTAGGTCAGGACCCGAACATCGAGATTCTTTCGTACAGCGAGGTGGAAGAAGTAAATGGTTTTGTGGGAAACTTCGAAGTCAAAGTGAAAAAGCATGCCCGGTATGTAGACCCGGTCAAATGCACCGGTTGCGGGGAGTGCACGAAATACTGTCCCATTGTTGTTCCGAACGAATGGGACGTCGGCACGAAACAGCGCAACGCGGTTTTCAGGCCGTTTCCCCAAGCTGTGCCCATAACGTTCGCCATCGACAAGAAAGACAGGGGACCCTGCGTGCAGACCTGCCCCGCGGGAACGAACGTGCAGGGCTACGTCACCCTCATACGCGAAGGCAAGTACGAAGAAGCCGTGCGGTTGATTCTCGAGAACCTGCCTCTTCCCGGCGTGCTCGGGAGGGTGTGCCCGGCCCCATGCGAAAAGGCCTGCAGAAGAGGCGAAATCGATGAGCCGGTATCCATTCGAAACCTGAAGCGGTTCGCGGCGGACCAGGTGGATTGGGAAACGCTCGAGCCTCCCGAGATTGAAAAGAAACCGGCCGAGGAAAAAGTTGCTGTCATCGGCTCCGGTCCCGCGGGCATATCATGCGCCTACTTCCTGGCTCGGAAGGGATACCATCCCACTATCTTCGAGGCGCTGCCGGAAGTCGGCGGAATGCTCAGGGCGGGCATCCCTGATTACAGGCTGCCGCCCGAGGTGTTGAATCGCGAAGTGGGTTACATTCGCCGATTGGGAGTCGAAATCAAGACTAACTCGCCCATAGGCGAGCAGAGGACCATCGATAACCTGTTCGAGGAAGGATTCAAGGCCGTCTTCGTTGCGAGCGGAGCGCACAACGAGTTCGGTCTTGGCGTTGAAGGAGAGGACAGCCAGGGAGTGCAACGGGGAGTGTCGTTCCTGCGCAACCAGAACCTTTTCAACAATGGCGAGGTCGGAAAGAAAGCGGTCGTTATCGGCGGCGGCGCGGTTGCCATGGATGTGGCCCGGGTGGCCAGGCGAAAGGGCGCTTCTGACGTGCACGTCTACTGCCTGGAAAAACGCGACGAGATGCCCGCCTGGGTGGAAGAAATCGAGGCCACCGAGGCGGAAGGAATCAAGATTCACAACTCGTGGGGGGTCAGGAAGATTCTGGCGAATGATTCTAAGGTGCATGGCATCGAATTCAAGCGATGCACGGCGGTCTTCGACGAAAACAAAAGGTTCAAACCTCAATACGACGAATCCGAGATGTTCTCCGAAGAGTGCGACACGGTGCTGGTCGCCATCGGTCAGAGGCCCGACCTCTCGAGTATCAAAGGCGCCGAGGGCATCGAGTTGAGTCCGAGAGGCCTGATAGTGGCGGACCCGGTGACACTGGAAACCAGCAAGCCCGGCGTCTTCGCGGGTGGCGAGCTGTACTCCGGACCCTCTCTCGTCGTCGAGGCAGTCGCGACGGGTAAAGAAGCGGCCATCTCGATAGACCGTTATCTGAGGGGAGAGGACCTCGTCGAGGACCGGCCCGCGAGACCGACGGGAGAGGACTGGGCCCCCATTCCGGAAGACGTGGAGAGGACTGGGCGCGCCAAGATGCCCGAACTCGAGCCGGAGCAACGGGTCAACAGCTTCACGGAAGTCGAGACCGGCTTCACCGAAGAACAGGCGAGAGCCGAAGCCGCCAGATGCGTCTCATGCGGCGTGTGCTGCGAGTGCAAACAGTGCGTGCCCGCCTGCGAAGCCAAGGCGATAGAGCACGACCAGAAAGACGAGGTCGTGACCCTCGATGTTGGCTCGATCATCGTGGCCACCGGCTTCGACATCATGGACCCGACCCCGATGGAAGAATACGGTTACGGCAAATTCACGAACGTCCTCACCAGTCTGGAATTCGAGCGGCTTTCAAACGCCACCGGTCCGACGTCGGGCAAAATCCTGTTAAAAGACCCGAACGACAAGTGGGGGCACACCGAACCGCCGCGCAGCGTCGCGTTCCTCCACTGCGTCGGCAGTCGAGACAAGAATTACCATGAGTACTGCTCGCGCACCTGCTGCATGTACGCCTTGAAAATGGCTCACCTCGTCAAGGACAAGTGCGGTCATGACACCGAGGTCTACAACTTCTACATCGACATGAGATGTTTCGGAAAAGGCTACGAAGAGTTCTATCGCCGCATCCAGGACGAAGGCGTGCGGATGATTCGGGGCAAGGCCGTCGAAGTAACCGATAAGGCGGAAGACCCGAGCGAAGAAGGGCTGCTCATTGTCAAGGCCGAGGACACCTTGCTGGGTAAGATGCTGCGAGTTCCCGTCGAGATGGTGGTCCTCTGCACGGCCATGGAGCCTCGGCCCGACGCCCAGGAAATAGCGAGAATATTCGGGCTCACGCTGTCGAAAGACGGCTTCTTCATGGAAGAACATCCCAAGCTCGAGCCGGTGTCGACACCGACCTCGGGCGTGTTCCTCGCCGGCGTGTGCCAGGGGCCGAAGGATATCACGGACTCCGTCGCACAAGCCAAGGCTGCCGCGAGCGAGGCGCAGTCTCTTTCGACGCTGGGCGCGGTGGTCGTCCCGCCGATGATAAGCAATATCGACAGCGATGTCTGCATAGGATGCCAGGTTTGCATCGGCCTCTGTCCGTATTCGGCCATCGAGTTCGATGAGTTCAGAAAAATCAGCGTCATAAACGAGGCGGTGTGCAAGGGATGCGGAAGCTGCGCCGCATACTGTCCGAGCGGCGCGGCCGGCATACGGCATTTTACGACGAAACAGATATTCGGAGAAATTGAGGGAATTCTTGCCAGTTAAGGAGACACAAGATGAGCAACGACTTTGAACCCACCATTGTAGCGTTTCTTTGTAATTGGTGCACGTTCACCGCAGCGGACCTGGCCGGAACGTCGCGCCTCAGTTATCCGCAAAACGTCAAGATCGTGCGCATGATGTGCAGCGGCATGGTCGATCCCGTCTATGTGCTGAAAGCGTTTCTGGAGGGAGCCGACGGCGTGTACATCGGCGGATGCTGGCCCGGCGACTGCCATTACATTAACGGCAACATGAAGGCCCGGCGGCGCGCGGCGTTGCTAAGGGAGATATTGAAGCAGTTCGGCATCGAAGAGGACCGCTTCTGGCTGCGGTGGGTGGCCGCCAGCGACGGCGTGATGTTCCAGGAACACTCCAGGGAGATGACCGAGAAACTGCGAGCGCTCGGGCCGAGTCCGCTCAGTGTTGATAAAACAATCGCGTAAGAAATTCGTCCGGGAGAGAGAAAGATGACGGAATACAGCAAACTAACTGCGAAAGAAGGCGCTTTCAATGAGCCACTGGCCGCCCTTTTCAAAGACATGCTCGAGAAGGACGTCGTGGATGCAATCCTTGTGCCCGCCCGCCAGAGTTCCAAAGGTGTCATGCAGACTCTCATCGCCGACGCCGAAAAGCTTGCTCAGATAGACCCATTCGCGCCCGTTGTGCCCGTGAATTCGGCCAAGCTGGTCTCCAACCTGACAAACGTCCCCTCGGGCAGACCGGTGGCGGTGGTAATGCGGTCATGCGAGATCAGAGCGCTTCTCGAATTGGTCAAACTGAAACAAGCGAATATCGATGACCTCGTGTTGATTGGCATCGACTGCCTGGGCAGATATGAGAACACCGATTACCTGAAACTCGCGCAGGATGCCTCGTCGACCGAAGACTTCCTCGAAGCCGCGGGCGGCGGCGCGGGAACCAAGAGCGCCGAAGGATTCGATGTGACTACCGCCTGCAGGATTTGCGAGCACCCCGTTCCTGACAACGTTGATATCAGACTCTGCGTCATCGGTTCGGGACCTCGGGAAGTCTTTGTCGAGTGGGTGAGCGAAAAAGGTGAGCGCATACGCGAGAGCCTCGGAATCGAGGCGGTGGAAGCCCCGGCGGGCCGAGACAAGGCAGTGAAACAAATCATGGACCAACGTGTCGCCGAGCGGGACAAGGTCTTCTCCGATATCGCCGAACGGGTGAACAGCATGGAGAAGCTGCGCGATTACCTGGCGGGATGCATAAACTGTTACAACTGCCGCGTGGCCTGTCCGGTTTGCTACTGCAAGGAATGTGTTTTCGTGACCGACACGTTTCGTCATCCCGGCGACAGGTTCATCGCCTGGGGCGACAAACGGGGGACCCTGAAGATGCCCACCGATACGCTGCTCTATCACCTTACACGCATGACCCATATGAGCACGCTCTGCGTGGGATGCGGGCAGTGCACAAGCGCCTGCCCGAACGAGATACCGCTGGCCGAACTGTTCAGGGCTGTCGCGAACAAAACGCAGGCGCGGTTCGACTATCATCCGGGCAGGTCGCTCGATGAGCCGCAGCCGCTGGCCGTGTTCTTTGAAGACGAGCTTGTTGAAGTGACCGGACAAATCAAGTAGGAGAAACCCATGACTACTGAGGAAAAGAAAATCGGGACCGTGCTGGTCGTGGGCGCCGGGATAGCCGGGATAAAATCCGCGCTCGAATTGGCCGAGACAGGATATAAAGTCATCCTCGCCGACAGTTCGCCATACGTGGGCGGAATACTGCAGAAACTCGACCACCAGTTTCCGACCGACCACTGCGGCATGTGCAGGATGCTTCCGCTGGTTGGCCGCGAGCACGCCTCGCAATACTGCATGCGAAAGAGCCTGTTCCACGATAATATCGAGATTCTGCCCTTCACCGAAGTGAAATCGATAGAAGGCGAGGCCGGAGCGTACCAGGTGGAACTGCTAAAACGAGCGCGGCACGTCAATACCGATGTCTGCAACGGACAGGGCGCCTGCATCGAAGCCTGTCCGGTTGAAGCGCCCGACGAATTCAACCAGGGCCTGACCACGCGCAAGGCCATCTATAAACCCGTTCCGCACAATGTGCCTCAAATGCTCCTGATCGATATGCAAGCCTGCACCAAGTGCGGCGAATGCGTGAAGGCTTGCTCGATGGACGCCATCGACCTCGAGGCGCAGGATGAGCAAACGCAGGTCGAGGTGAACGCGATCATCCTCGCGGCGGGGACCACCCTTTACGATCCGGCGACCGACGATGACGCCAAGGTCTATACAGCGTCCGAGGACGTGGTGAGTTCCCTGGCGTTTGAACGTATCCTGAGCGGCACGGGAACCTACGATGGCGCCATCAGGCGGCCCTCGGACGGCAAACCCGCGAAACGAATCGCCTGGATTCAGTGCGTCGGCTCGCGGAATCGGCGCCAGGGGCGCGATTACTGCTCTTCCATTTGTTGTATGTTTGCGCTCAAGGAAGCCGTTCTGGCCCATGAAAAAGGCGGCCCGGATATCGAAACCACGATTTTCTACATGGATATGCGCACCTTCAATAAAGGCTTCTATCAGTATCGCGAGAGGGCGGAAGAGGAATATGGCGTGAAGCTGGTGCGCTGCCGGGTGCAAAACGTGCTCCGGGAAGCGGACGGCACGCTGCTCGTCCGATATCTCGACCCCGCCAGTGGCGAGTTCAAAGAAGGCTCCTACGATATGGTGGTGCTGTCAACCGGCCAGGCGCCTTTCGAAGACCATCGCAAACTGGCGGAGCTCCTGGGAGTGGAGCTTTCACCTGCGGGACTGCTTCCCACCATGGATTTCGAGAAGGTGAAACTCGAGAAACCGGGCGTGTTCATCTGCGGCTCCGTGATGGGATTGACCGACATCAGCGAGGCCATCGCGAGCGGCGTCGCCGCGGCCGGCGAAGCATCCAAGCTCCTGAAATCGGCCGGCGTCGAAGTCGTCGAGGAAGAAGCGCCGGTCGAGCGTCCGGTGAGCAGACAGGTTCCGCATGTTTCGGTCGTTCTTTGCAGTTGCAAGGACGGAAAAACACAGGGAAGCATCGACCTTGAAGCGCTTCGGTCGGCGATTAACGGCATTAACGGTGTGGATGAGGTGCATGTCCTGAGCTCGCTGTGCCGCGAAGAGGGGCAGCAAGAGCTTGAGGAAATTTTGGGACAAACGAAATGCAACCGGCTGTTGCTGGGTGTTTGCCTGCCATACGTGTATCGCCAGAAATTCAGGCGCATGGCCCGAGCCGCCGGCTTCAATTCGTCGCTGGTCGAAATATTCGACCTCTACGGTATGGCGCGACCGGGCGAGGCCGAGGGCAATGGTATAGAGCAGGCGCAGCGGATAATTGGAGGAGTCCGGGCGGCGGTGGAAAAACTCAAGCTGGCGGAGACGCTTCAATTCGACCGGCTTCCCATCCGGCAATCGGCGCTCGTGCTTGGCGGCGGCGTTGCCGGCATGCGCGCCGCCGTCTCACTGGCCGAGCGCGGCATCGAGGTTGGCCTTGTCGAAAAATCCGCCCAGCTCGGCGGTCATGCCGGAAGCGAGTTGCATTATACCATCGACGGCCTTAACCCGGCCGACCTCGCAACAGGTCTGAGGCAGCGCGTCGAGGAGCAATCAAACATTACTGTTCACCTGAACAGCGACGTCGTTGGAACCAAGGGCAAACTCGGGTGCTTTACCACGGATATCCGCAATAATGAGAACGACGAAACCATCCCGTTCGAGCACGGCGCGGTTATTCTCGCCACCGGCGGTCACGAAGCGACGACCACCGAATATGCGTATGGCGAAAGCGATAGAATCGTGACCCAGGTGGAACTCGAAAAACGCCTTACCGCCGGCGAGATCGACGCCGCCGCGCTCGAGAACGTGGCGATGATCCAGTGTGTCGGCTCCCGGGAAAAGGGCGCGCGCGAGTACTGCAGCCGCATCTGTTGCGCGGCGGCCCTGAAGAACGCGTTCAAGATTCGCGAGATGAATCCGGAGACTCGGATTTTCATTTTCAACCGCGATATGATGACGTATGGATTCCTCGAACAGTACTATACACAGGCGCGGGGCGAAGGTGTCGTGTTCATCAACTATGACCTCGCGCAGAAGCCGGAAGTCGAAGTTGTTGACGGGAAACCGACAGTGAAGTTCACCGACCCCGTCCTCCGCATGCCGCTCGAGGTGACGGCCGACCTGCTCGTGCTGGCTACCGGCATCGAGCCAAGCGCCTCAAACGAGCAACTCGCCCGCATATTCGGCCTGCCTCTCGACCAGAACGGCTTTTTCATGGAGGCCGATTCGAAATGGCGGCCGGTCGAGTTCAAAAAACTGGGAATCTTCCTGGCGGGCACGGCCCATTCGCCGCAGCCGCTGAACGAAACGCTCATGCAGGCGGAAGCCGCGGCCCAGAAGGCGTATGAGTACCTGTCCCGGGGCGAAATCCATACCGCCCGGGTCGTCTCCAGGGTCCACGACGCCATCTGCGCCCGTTGTCAGGTCTGCGTCGAGGTATGTCCATACGATGCGCGCATGTATGACCCGCTTAATAACTGTATCGTTGTGGACTCGGCGGCTTGCCAGGCGTGTGGTCTATGCGCGGTTGCCTGTCCGAACAAGGCTGCCGAAGTGCCGGGCTGGAGCGAACGGCAGACGCTGGCGGTCATCGACGCGGCGCTTCAGGGCGGTCGCTCTCCCGCAGCGGCGGGTCAGTAAGGAGGAAGATACACGTGACTGATTTGGCGAAAGCAAACAAGAATCTGTGGCGGGAAGTGTTCGATAACGAGAACCTCCTCTACTGCTTTAATTGCAGCACCTGCATTTCCGGATGCCCCGCGTCGAACGCGAATCCGCCGCTTTTGATACGGAACCTTGCTCGCATGGTCATCCTCGGCCTGGAAGACGAACTGCTCGAGGAAGACACCCCGTGGACCTGTGTCACCTGTTCGCGATGCGAGGAAATGTGTCCCATGGACGTAAAACCGTTCGAACTCTGCCTCGCGATTCGCAAGTGGCAGAGCCGGAACGACGAGACCCGCATACCGCCGTCGGTTGTGGAGATTTACACCAGGGGCTACACCCAGGCCGTCGAAAAGAACACCGAACAGCGGAAGGCGCTTGGTTTGCCCGAGAAGCTCCCGGCGCTGACCGAGTATCCCGAGATGCTCGAGAAATTCCGGAAAATGCTTCTGCAGACGAAGGTGCTCAGCGACAACGACTATATGTTTGAAGGAGTGTAAAATGGAATTCGGACTATTCCTCGGTTGCAATGCGCCCGCCCTCCGACCGGACGTGGAGCGCGCAATCAGGCTTACCATGCCGAAGCTGGGAGTTGACCTCGTCGACCTCGAGGGATACGTCTGCTGCCCGGCGTTCGGCACGTTCCCTTCCACCGATGATGATTCCCATCTGGCCGTCAGCGGATGGAACCTGTCGCTTGCCGAGCAGAAAGGACTCGACCTGCTGGTCGAGTGCGGTTCATGCTACAGCTCGTTGCGCGTGGGGCGGGAACACATCATGCACGACGAAAAAAAGAGAGCGCGGGTGAATGAACTGCTGCAGTCGGTAGGTCGCACTGTCGAAGGCAAATCGAAGGTACGACACATAACGGACGTGCTGTACAACGACGTCGGCACGCAAAAAATCGCGGCGAGCATCGAGAAACGCCTCGAAGGGCTTCACGCCGTGGTGCAGTACCCATGCCACACGCTGTTCCCCAGCGAGGTGGTGGGCTTCGACAGCCCGCCCGCTCGGCCGCACATCATGCGCGAACTTGTCGAGGCTCTCGGCGCGGAAGTCGACAGCTTCAGCCGCGAATATCAGTGCTGCGGCGGCGCCGGCGGCTTTCACGGCATTTCGTCCGCCGAAGCTCAGGAATTTGCGCGTTCCAAGTTCGATGCCATCAAAAAAGAGACCCGGGCCGACTTCATGGTCGTTTCGTGCATCACGTGCCTCATGTTCCTCGACAATGTGCAAAAGGAACTGAGCGCAGGCAACGGCGAATACGACCTCCCCGTGTTCGATTACAACCAGATATTAGCGCTCTGCATGGGATTTGACCCGAAGGAAGTCGCGCCGGTCTGCACCGTGCCGCGGGACACGGTCATCAATAAGCTCTGAGTTCCGGACTCGGACCGTCGCCATACGGGCCTGCCGGCGGTTTGTGAAACAACTCCGAAACCGTGTCGGGCTACTGGCAGGAACGACGGGACACAGGCCCGGCCGACGTTTTTGGCCCGCGATCGTGCGGCGTGGCCGTCTGTAATGATTGTGTGAGGATGAATGGGGGCCTCCAAGAGACTCGGGGGCGCTTTTTGCAGGTGCGAATTTCTTCGCACAATATAACACCAATATTCGTGGTATCGTTTTACTTTGATAGGTGGTTCAATGCCTCAAAAGCATCTCAAAACATGGCTTTATACCCAACTTTTCGACCGGGTGCCGAGCAATGTTGCCATAATTAATCGGAAATACAATATAATCGACGCCAACAGGAACTTCAGCCAGGAATTCGGCCAGTGGAACGGCAAATATTGCTACGAAGTTTTCAAGGACCGGCAAAGCCCGTGTCTCTCCTGCAAGGCCGACCTGACGTTTGCCGACGGCAAATCCCGGGTCAGCGAGGAGCGGCGGCTGAACCGCAACGGCCAGTACTCCTATTACGTCGTTCATTTTGAGCCGGTCACGAATACATCCGGCGATATTCTCTATGTCATAGAAATGTCGTCCGACATCACCGAAACGCGGATGCTCCAGAGGGAACACGACATCATCTTCGACCGCGTGCCTTGCTACATAGCAGTGATAGACAACGACATGAACATCGTTCGCAATAACGAGTTGTTCAGAAAAACGTTCGGCGAATCCATCGGCAGGAAATGCCACGAGATTTACCAGCACCGGAACGAGCCGTGCGAGGACTGCCCCGCCACGCAAACCTTCAGCGACGGCCAGACCCATGTGGCCAGCAAGACCGGTCTGGACAAATCGGAGCAAACCGTCCACTACCATGTCACTACCGCTCCCCTGTCCCGCGAGGGGCGCGAACCCTCCCACGTGATCGAGATGGCTCTGGACCTGACCGAGGTGAAACAGCTCGAGCGAGAAGTGCTCGAGGCCGAACGCCTGGCCGCGGTCGGAGAAACCGTGGCCGGACTGGCGCACGGCATCAAGAACGTGCTCCAGGGTCTCGAAGGCGGGACGTTCGTGCTCAAGACCGCCATGGAGAACGACGATAAAGACCTGATGGCGGAAGGGTGGGAAATGCTCGAGGAAAACGTCGACCGCATCAGCACATATGTGAAAGACTTTCTCAACTTTGCCAAGGGCCACGCGCCGAAGGTGGAGTGGAACGACCCCGTGAAGGTGGCGAAGGAAGTGTTCGAGCTTTACAAAGACGCGGCGGCCAAGGTGGGAATTAAAATGACATTCGAGGCGCAGGCGGGCATCGAACATGCCAACTTCGATTATGAGGGCATCCACACGTGCCTGGCGAATCTGGTCTCGAACGCGGTTGACGCCTGCGAGGTAAGCGACAATCCCGAGTGCGGGGTCCAACTGAAGGTGTTCGAGCGAAACGGCTCCATTATCTATGAGGTCAAGGACGATGGTTGCGGGATGGACTATGAGGTCAAGAAAAAGGTGTTCACCTCCTTCTTCTCGACAAAGGGAACCTCGAAAGGCACGGGCCTCGGGCTGCTCGTAACTCGAAGAATCACCCAGCAGCACGGAGGAAAAGTGACGTTCGAATCGACAGAGGGCGAGGGCTCGGTCTTCCGGTTGAAGTTTCCGCGAACCCGATTGCCCGAACCGACCAAACCGCAATCCGACAACGGCGAACCGATGGAGGAATAACATAAGGAGGGTGCCGGTAATGCAGCCAGCAGAGAAAACCGTTTTGGTGGTTGACGATGAAAAAGGCGTGAGACTCTTCCTGAAGACAGCGCTCGAGAAAGCCGGGTTTAAAGTGGAAACCGCCGCCGATGGAGCGGAAGCGCTCGAAAAGGTCAAAGCGAATCCGCCCGACGTCATCTCCCTCGACCTCGTGATGCCCAAAAAGTCCGGCGCCAAATTTCTGCTTGAAATACGCAAAGACAAGAATCTGCAGAATATTCCCGTCGTCCTCGTTACCGCCCACGCGAAGGATGCCCTGGGAAAACAGGACTTCGACACCATCATGTCCGGCGAGGTTATCCGAAGCCCCGAGAGCTACCTGACCAAGCCCGTCAAGGCCGACACGTATATCGACACCATAAAGCGCGCGCTCGACACGAAACATATGAAGACACTGGTGAGCGTCGGCATGGGCGAGCCTCCCCCCAAAGATGTTAAGAGCGAAATCAAAGGACTGCTGGATGAGGCCGACCCGGAGAAACTCGAGGAAGCGCTCAGGATTCTGAAGGAAAAAAAACAGGAGTAGTGTCCATCAATCTGTAGGTGCGGATTCATCCGCACATCGTTTTCCCCATGCAGCCCCGTGCGCTCCGTGGTTCAATTTTCTTTTCCGCCTGCCCTCTGTCATTCCGAGGAGCTTCCCCCTTCTGTTGCGTTGAGCGCAGCGAAATCCCGCGGACTCGCGGGACCATTCCGAGCCCTTCGAGTTCCTCAGGATAAACTCCGCGAAGAATCTCTCTTTTCACTTCGTGAAATCCCAATAATTCGCCCAATTCCAGTCCTTCGTATTGAGCTTGCCCTGAGCCTGTCGAACGGGTGTTCCAAAATGAGTTTTCCGTCATTCTCCTCATTCCTCGCGACCTGTGCCACCAGGCCCGTTTCCCCTTGCACATCTGCCGCCTCTTGCCATATACTGACAGCAAAGAGCGCCGGAGCAGCGACCGCGTGCCTCTTGCGACGCATGGGGCAATTGAATTCTCAGTTGGAAATGGGCCACAAGCGAGATGAAAAGATGAAGCCGCCGAACTTGGAGAAAATACAGGCGATTCTTCGAGAGCGACGCCAGGAACTTGTTCGCGACTACGGCGTAGCGCAAATCGGTATCTTCGGCTCATGCGTTCGTGGAGAGTCGACGGAGCGAAGTGACATCGATATCCTTGTCGAATTCAACAGGCCCGTGGGTTTCTTCAAATTTCTGGAACTCGAAGAAAAGTTGAGTGAATGGCTAGGAGCCAGGGTGGAATTAGTGACGAAGGCGGCGCTCAAGCCGCGGATCGGCCGGCGTATTCTTGAAGAGGTGGCCTTCCTGTGATACGCGATTACGGCGACTATCTGCAGGATATTCTAAACGCCATAGACGAAACTGCCGAATTTACCGAGGGCTTTTCCTTTGAAAGGTTCGTCCGGGACCCCAAGACGATAAACGCCGTGGTGCGGAGCCTGGAAGTTCTGGGAGAAGCCGCGAAGCGTATTCCGGACAACCTGCGTCATCGAACGCCTGACGTGCCGTGGAAACGTATGGCGGCAATGCGAGACAAGCTTATTCACGAATACTTCGGCGTCGACTTGAGCATTGTCTGGACCGTCATCAAAGAGGAACTGCCTCCCCTTCGCCCGGACATCGCGCGACTCCTTGACGAAGAGGAAAGATCGTCGTCATAACGTTCTCCGTTTCTTCCTTCGCGTCTTGCCCCTTCTCTCGATCGTGCCCAGACTGGAATCCAATCCTCTCGACCTTGAACCCTGAACTTTGAACCTTGAACCTTCAACCAAAAAGCCGACCACGGGGACCAC
>CAYVQZ010000077.1:0-17483 GCA_964453435.1 uncultured bacterium | reverse complement strand
CAGAGTCAAGAATATCAGAAACTCCATGAAAATCACCAACTGTCGTTGTTCTGAAATACCCCGCTGCTTGCGGCGGGGTAGTTTATTACGAACGCATGCAAGCGAACACCTTGGCCTGCGACCACATTTTGCGCTATAATTGAACCGGAAAAGCGAGGGCAGAGGCATTTCACGGTGACGGAACTGCGAAGAATTCGTGTGGACTATGAATGAGACTATCGAGGAATATGCAAAAAGACAAACCCGCAGGGCATTACGGCGCAAGAAACGGCCGGTCACGCCCGCCCGTATCGCCAGTCGTCTGCCGGCAATGGAGCAGGCAAAAGCCGTTCTATGGGACGTTTATGGCACCTTGCTGAGACATTCGACGGGCGATTGGATGAGCCCTCGCATGCGGGAAAAACAGTGGGTTGGAGCGTTCGGGCGAACGGGCAAGGAATTCGGACTCCTGGAGTTTTTCGACGGAGATCCGGCCGAGGCGCTACGGCAGATGTTTGAGCGGGAAGTGCAAACGACGCACAAGCGCAGAATCAGCCATGGAGTTGCGTTTCCGGAGGTAAGAATCGAGGAAATATGGTTGCGAATGCTTAAGAAGCTGGAGTCGAAAGGGTATAAACCGGAAAGCTATGGGGGCTGCGTGACCCTGGATTTAGCTCTCAGGGTCGCCTACTACTTCGACCAAGCCGAGGAAATGAAGTACCTGTACCCGGGAGCTTTCGATGCCCTTCGAGAGGTGAAAAAGCTGGGGCTTCGACAAGGAATCATTTCGAATGCGCAGTTCTATACGCTCATCAACCTGAACATTCTTCTCCGGCGAGCCGGGAGCCGGGCGACGTTCCCCGTGCGCGAACTTTTCGACAAGCAGCTATTATTGTTTTCGTATCGGCTTGGCGTGGCAAAGCCGAGCCCGGTCCCGTTTGAGCGAGCCTGCAAACAACTGAAGACGACGGGAATCAGTCCAGAGCAGACCTTGTACGTGGGAAACGACCTTTGCAACGATATGGCGCCGGCGAGGAAGGCCGGTTTCAGGTGCATCCTCTTCGCGGGAGACAGGGATAGTCTCACTATGCGCGCGAGCCGGTCTGAATGCGTCGGTTTCGAGCCGGACGCCGTAATTAAACGTCTTCCGGATGTTGTGGAGCTTATTCGATGAGTGCGAGTTCCCGGAGAACAAATCTCGACGTGGCTGCCGCAAAGCCGACTGTGGCTCCGGACATTCTTTTCGACTCAAGGCCGTATTCGGTGAAACGCAAGAGCCTGCGACTGGCCACGATGCATTACCACTTGAAGCCCGGCGGCGTTGTTTCGGTAATGCGCGACACCGCTCGAGCCTTGAGCTTCCACTCGTTGTTCGAGCCGCTGCAAATAGACGTCATAGCGAGCGTGGATTCGGAAGAACACGCGAGAGGGTTCTTTGACGGCGTGAGGGAAGATGGACAGCGTGGCCGATTCCGCGTGCGGGAGGTTCCCGAACTTGCATACTGTCATGAACCTTACACAAGCCGAGCGGCCTTTTTACAGGCATCGGAACAGCTTGCGACAAAAATACTGAACTTGCTCGACGTTGAATCGAGCGCTCCTGATTGTCCTTTCGTTCTCCACGTCCACAACGTTTCTCTCGGAAAGAATCCCTCGGCGACCATGGCCTTCAAACGTATCGGAGAAATAGCGGCGGAACACTCGCTTCCGCTCTGGCTGATTAACCAGGTCCATGATTTCGCAGAGAACAAGCGCCCCGAACAGTTAAGCGCATTCCGCACGTGCACCGGCAGATATGATGAGGGCTTCGCTCGAAGCTTCATGTATCCGATGGGCGGAAACATGGCGTACTTGACAATCAACACCTCGGACATGGAGAACCTTGTGGAACTCGGGATACCCGCGGACAGGATTTTTCTCCTGCCCGACCCGGTGGACGTTTCGAAGCTGGAACAGAAACCTCTATGGGAATTGGATAGCCAGGCGTTTGCGGGCCTGGAGACGCCGCCTTCGGGTTACAGAGAGGAAATGCTGAGAAGGCTTGCGGACTTCGCCTCATGCACCCGCCAGGTATTCGACGCTTCGCTTCCGATGCTGCTTTCGCCCCTCAAAGTAATGCGGCGGAAAAACAACGTCGAATCTCTCCTTCTGTCGGTTCTGTTCGGGTACCTGGGCCAGAGGTATCAACTATTGATAACGCTTGATGCCAATTCGAAGCATGATATCGATTACTCCGAAAAGCTGAAAGCCTTTGCAGGTTTGCGCAAGCTGCCACTTGTCATCGGCTTCGGGAACGAAATGATTACGGGCGCAGCGAAACGACAAATAAGGAACGGGAAAGTCGAGCGCTTTTCGATGTGCGACCTGAATGGGCTGTGCACGGGAGTTGTCACCACGTCCGTTGTTGAGGGCTTCGGGTTTGCATATCATGAGGGTTGGGTCAGCCACCGGCCGGTCGTCGGAAGAAAGATTCCCGGGCTTGTGCGCGATTTTGAGGCGAACGGAATGGCGCTGTGCCACCTCTACGACCGACTTGCCGTATCCATGTCGGACCTGCCCGATCTGAGAGGACGACTCGCCGAGGCATACGCGCGTGCGTTACGGGGACCCGAGGTTCAGAGAGATTCGCCCTGCCGGATGCCTGAATCCGTCCCGCACGAGAAGCTTTTCCGACTCGGTGGCGAAGATTGCGTTGATTTCGCGGACCTGAATGCCGAGATGCAGTTTGAATTGATAGACTCCATGTTGCATGACCGGTCTCTGGCAACACGTTTTCTCGATCGCAATCCAGTTGTGACCGAGACGTACAGGCTGCTTCGACACCCTCCACCGGAATTGATAGAATCGAACGGCGACGTCGTTCGCTCACGGTATTCCTTGGAAGCCATGGCCCGGAGGCTGGAGAACCTGATTGCTCGGATTGATTCAATATATCGGCAACCCTGCGAGGCGGTCGAGCTCACCGCCGAGCGTCATGCGGCGGTCATAAACCGATACCGCTCGATACAAAACATGCGACTGCTGTTTTGAACGTGTTTTCACCGCTGGTCTGTCACAAGGGAACCACTGTAGAGAGGAGGCAGCAAATGGGTGACTTCTACCAGACCGGAATCGTGCCTACGTTGCATAGACTGGGAGAGCCAAAACTCGAGGAACTGGAGGTGGAACTCGAACGGTTTGCGAAGCACCGCCCGATTGCGCTCGTTCTTCCCGTCACCTACTCCGATTTGCATTCTCCCGCCTGCAAGAACATATTTCACGAACTCCGGAAGGTGAAATATGTGCGAGAGTTCGTGGTCGCGCTCGGCATGGCCACGAGCAGGGAACATTTCGAGGAAGCGAAAGAGCTTATCTCGGTGCTTCCGGAGAATCGAGTGCTCATCTGGTGCAACGGACCGGCGCTCAACAGGATGTACGAGCTTCTCGAAAAGCATGATTTGACGGTGGGAGTCGATGGAAAAGGGCGCTCCGCATGGACCGCGTACGGCTATATTATTGCAAAAGGCGAATGCTGGGTAATCGCACTCCATGATTGCGACATTGTTAACTATAATCGCGAGTTGCTGTTGCGCTTGTGTTATCCCTGCACGAACCCCAGCATGGATTACGAATTCTGCAAGGGATTCTACAGCCGTGTCTCAGACCGCATGCACGGGCGGGTGACCAGGCTCTTTGTTATCCCGGTTACCAGGGCGCTTATCAACATCCTGGGGTATTTGCCGTTTCTCGAGTACCTGAACAGTTTCCGCTATCCGCTTGCCGGAGAGTTTTCGATGGTCACCGACATCGCCCTCATCAACCGGGTGCCGGGCGACTGGGGACTCGAGGTCGGGACGCTGGCCGAAGTGTATCGCAACTGTTCGATGAGGCGCATATGCCAGTCGAACCTCTGCGAGAATTACGAGCACAAACATCAGCCGCTGTCGCCGGACGACCCGAGTAAGGGATTGCTGAAAATGAGCATCGATATCGGCAAGGTGCTGTTTCGCACCCTGGCAAGCGAGGGGGTTGTCTTCTCGGATTCGTTTTTCAGGACGCTCACTTCCTCGTACCTTCGGATCGCGCAGGACGCGGTGAAGCGATACCAGGACGACGCGATCATCAACAGATTGAATTTTGAGCTGCACAACGAAACGATTGCCGTGGAGGCGTTCACCAGGGCGATCGGAATCGCCGGAGACATGTTCTTGAAGGACCCCCTGGGCGCCCCGCAAATCCCGAACTGGAGCCGCGTGACGTCGGCCATTCCGGGATTCCTTGAGATGCTGCTCGATGCGGTAGCGGAAGATTATCCTGCTTAGAACTGAAGAATACGAGGAGGGGAACTATGACGGTACAATCGGCTCTTGATTCCGAGGCGCACGCTCTTCTGAGGGAAATAGGACATGCCGACATAGTTGTAGGAATCCCGAGCTTCAGGAACGCGCAAACGGTTGGCCATGTGGCCGGCGTCGCCGCGCAGGGGCTTGCAAAGCACTTTGCGGGAGCGAAGGCCTTGCTCATGAATTCGGACGGCGGTTCACCCGACGGGACTCGGGAAGCCTTCCGGAACGCGCCGGAACCGGGAGGTGTGCAGAAGCTCGCGATTCAATACAGGGGTAAACCGGGGAAGGGAACCGCTTTAAAGGCCATATTCGAAGCGTCCGCGATGCTTGGCGCCGATGCGTGCGTCGTGGTGGATTCCGACTTGCGCAGTATCACGCCCGACTGGATTCGCCTGCTCGGAGAACCGGTCGTGAGCGAAGGAGCCGGATATGTTACCCCCCTGTACCTGAGGCACAAGTATGACGGCACGATTACGAACAGCCTCGCCTATCCTCTCACGCGCGCGCTCTACGGGAAGCGGGTGCGGCAGCCGATCGGCGGCGACTTCGGATTGTCCGGAGCGCTGGCGAAATCGTACTTGGAAAAGAATGTATGGGAAGGTCCGGCCGCTCAGTTCGGAATCGACATATTCATGACGACAACCGCGGTGAACGAAGGCTTCGAGCTCAGGCAGGCAAACCTTGGGGCAAAAATCCACGACGCAAAGGACCCGGCCGCCGACCTCGGACCGATGTTCCGGCAGGTTGTGGGCACGATGTTTTCCCTGATGCAGGCATATGAGGATTCATGGCTCACCGTAAGGCGCAGCGAGCCCGTGAAAACCGTGGGTCCCGCCCTTGCGCAGGAGCCGGACCCTGTGAGCGTCACCCTTCCCGCGCTCGTTCAAAAATTCAAAGAAGGGTTTGAAATCAGGGGTCCGATATTCGCAGACATTTTGTCGGCGGACACGCTTGCACAACTCAAGAGGCTGGCCGGCCTCGATGCGGACAGATTCGTATTTCCGGCCACGTTGTGGGTGCGCACCGTCTACGAATTTGCTGTCGCATTCAACACCGAAGGCTCGCATCCGGACGAAATCGTCGATTCGCTTACCCCGCTCTATTTCGGGCGTACGGCCGGTTTCGTGCGCGAAACCGACACCCTGACCAGCGCGGAGGCCGAGCGCATACTTGAGGAAGTCGCCGAACTATATGAAGAGGAGAAGCCCTATCTGGTCGAGCTGTGGAGAAGGAAATGAGGCAGAGCAAAAAGAGAAAAAAACCATTGCGTCTCGGCATCGGACATTTTTGGATTGGCAAGCGAGACGGCGTCAATGTCGTGATCATGCGGAACGTCGAAAGTCTGCTCGAGTTGCAGCCTGACTTGAAAGTCACGTTGTTCGGAAAGCTTGCAGGAACACTCGATTGCTTCATTAAGTCGGAAACAGGTAGCGTGGAATACATAAACATCGACGAGTTCGACCCGGGATATGATGTGCCGGGCATGCTCCGCAAGACAATATCGGAACAGAAAATACAGGATTACCTCTGGCATGGCACGAACATCAGCGAAACTCTTGCCGCAAAGCTGAAATCAATGGATATCGTGCTTGCCGAGAATTTGGGAATTGGCATCAATCCTGCCGTGACATACGCTTTCTATTTATACCTGCAGTATTGCCAGCACCATCATCCGCGGAAACGCATATTTTATCGGGCTCACGATTTTCTTCAGCAACGCGCGAAGAACTTCGAGAATTTGAAGAAATTTCAGGATACGGAGATTCCGCTCATTCCGAACTGGCACGAGGTGATTTACCCGAATTATCCGAACCTGGGATATATCACGATTAACTCGTCGGACATCGCGCGTCTCATCGAACACGGGATAGACCGCGAGCGCATCGCGTATGTGCCGAACTCGGTCGACGAAGGACTGATAATAGACGATGACGAGCACGTGAACTTGCGCAAGCGAATCGTGGAAGAACTGGGCGTGAACCCGGAGGCGAGGCTGATTCTCTATCCCGTGCGCTGCATCAAGAGAAAGAACGTCGAGGAGGCCATCTTTTTGACGTGTCTGTTCAATGCCATCTCGAAGAAGAGAATCGAGGTACAGGGAACGAAATTGACGGGGAAATTTCACCTCCTGGTGGGAATCAAGCCGGAGACGGGCGAAGAGCTTGCGTACGCCGAAACAATCGAGTCGTTTTGCAGAAAACACAAACTGCCCGCCACGATCGGTCTCCAGAACCTGGTGTCGTTTGAGCGGGAGATAGAGCCGAGGAAGATGGAAATCACGAAATTCGCGCTCGGCGACGCTTTCAACATGGCGGATATTGTCATTACGACGAGTTACCTCGAAGGATTCGGTTTCGCCTTTATCGAACCCTGGTATCTCGGCAAGGCGGTCATCGGGCGCAACCTTCCGCATGTGACGCAGGACTTCCAGCGCGCGGGGGTAAACCTCGACCATCTCTACAACGTTTTGAGAATCGACGGCCAGGACTATTATACGATCGGTTACCAGGACAGGGAGCGCATCGGGCTAGACAAAAGACTGAAGGAAGTTTTGAAACTAAAGAACCCTGCTTATCTGAAGACGGTCATCGAGTCGAACTCGTACAACATCGGAGCAATGGTCTCATTTCTTCTGCGCGACGGGATCGATTCGATAATAGGCCGCAACCGCGACATTGTTGCGGCCGCATACTCGCCGCGACGGGTGGCGGAACAACTGTATGAGGTTCTTTCCCGGATGCCACTCCGTTCCCCCAGATGACTTTCAAGGCAGGAACTTACCGGGTTCGGCCAGTTTTGCGGGCAGATATGTTTCGATGACGTAATTCAGGCCGTGCTTGGCGAACGCCTGCTGTTCGACGCGCTGTCCCAGCGCCAGCATCTGCTTCAGCGCATCCTGCCAGGCTTTGTAATGTTTGATGAACGGGTCGTTCTTCAGAGCGTCCTCGGCGCGTTTTATGTCAACGGGTTTCAAGTCGTGAGTCGGCAGGTCGTAGTCGAGGATGTCCTGCGGAGTGACGCCGAGAAACTTCGCCCGGGGCACACAGAAGAACTTGTTCAGGTGGGCCGCGTTCCCCGAACCCACTTTGAGGGTCCTGTAAATATTGCAGATGCCGTAGGGGTCGCCGTCAACAAAAGCGTAGACGGGAATATCGAGGTCGTCGGACAGACGGCGGATAAATCGCCTGCATGCGCGGGTGGGCACTCCGCCCATCGAGACGAGAATACAGTTCGCGCCTTTCCAGTAATTATGTTTCACCAGTCGCTGAAACATGCCGGCTGTTTCGATGGCGAGAACGAATGTGGCCTTTGATTCAAACTTCAGGTGCTCGACCGCAATCGGAATCGAATAGGCGCCCGAACCGAATCTCGTACAGTCGATCCGTATGGTCTTGCCGCTGTCCCGGTCCTTGTCGAGCACGATGAGTTTACCCGCCACTTCTCCGCCCTTCTCTTCCGGAATGAAACCGATTTGTTCCCGGTTCACTCCGAGCATCGCCTCCAGGTCGTCCATAACGGTATCCGACTCGGGCTGCTCACGAAAACCCGCCTCCTTCCAATTCTTCGATATATAGTAAGCCTCCCGCTTTGAGGCAATATCGTCGGTCTCGATGAGGTTTTTCGACAGCGCCATCATTCGAAGAGTCTGCGCAAAGGTTTTCACGGTGCCGACAGTGAGCGTGCGCTCCTTTTTTCGGTTCGAAATCTCGAAAAATCCCCCCTTCGGTGTGTACCGAACATTATTGAGGGCCCGGATGGGCAACCGCATGGAGGGCTTCTGTCCTTTGAGTATCTTCTTGCGAATCTCATTCGCATTTTGCTTGATGCTTTTCAGAGCAGTGGACACCCGGCATCGACCTCCTAGAATTTCCTCGATTTGTGCAAAACGTCCGCGAGGATTTCGTTTATTTCTTTTTCCTCGGTTTCTTTCAAGTGCAAAATGTCACGCAGGGCTTCGCCGATGTGTGGGATATACCGTTCAATGTATGTCATCTTTGCGCTTTCCTCGGCTTCGCGGCGGCGCCTTCGTAAGTGTTGTGACAGTTTTCGGCCGCATTCCTGAAGGGCGAGACGCATCTCCTTTAAAATTTCCGGATAATGGGCAATGGCCTCCTTGCTCTCCGATGTGAACGGCACCCACACGGACCCGATGTGCACCATGATCGCGAGGGGACCCTGTGGAAGCGCGCCTCTGGACTGCTGGAGCCCGTAAGAACGCCAGTTGGTCGTGACAATGGCCTTATGAATTGCGCACGCCGACTGCTGGTACAGAAGCGGAACCCGATTGGCGAAACGCAGCACGCCGGCCAATTCATCGGACTTCTCTCCTCCATACGCAATTCCGCATTCGATCCGAAAGGGGTTGCCGCGATAGACGGCCGGCGGCCGTGTACACGCGTCATAAAAATCGGCATCGATCACCTGCGCGAGACCTTTTTTGATTAAGTCTTCACCGATGGGAATCACGCAATCCGACGGTGGCGCCATAATCTTTGTCTGGTTAATCGCAGCGTACAGATTGTCGGCGTCGGTGCGCGCGATTCTGGCGACACCGGACCTCTCGTTCAATCCCGCTCGTTCGCATATCTCCTTGGCGACTCGCGATGTAACCCGTGAGAAGTCGTTTGTCAGAAAGGCGCCCAGCGAGCGGTTCGTCGTGTCCTTGAGCATTTTTATGAGAACACCGAACTCGACTCCGTAGGGATGCGGCTTGATACGTTTCGGAGGAGGCGGCAGCTCTTCGGTTGCCCGTTCATAATCGGTGCGCTCCCCGTCCGGACTCGTATACTTCAGGGTGGCGTGCGGGTTGGCTATCGCCGTCTGCGCGAGGTATCCGTCGACCGACTGCCGACCCTTTTGATAGCGCGCTTCGAGTTCGATTTCGACATGGGTCCCGCGCGGAAACTCCCACTCGACCTCGACATCCCTGACAACCTCGGGCCGGTTCTTTCGGGTATCGATTTGCACCTCGTAATAGTGAGGCGGTTTTCTCGAAGACGTGCGAGAGATTATCTTCATCGGCTTGCCGGTTGTCAGCAACCCGTACATGCCGGCCGCCGAAATGCCGATACCCTGTTGCCCCCGGGCCATTCGGAGCATGTGAAATTTTGAGCCGTACAGCAGTTTCCCAAAGATGTTCGGTATCTGCGCCTTCACGATTCCGGGGCCATTGTCTCTCACGGCGACGGAATAGCGGTCATTGTCGATATGCCGAATGACAACTTCCACCTCCGGCAATATGCCCGCCTCTTCACACGCGTCCAGCGAATTGTCAACGGCCTCTTTCACCGCGGTCAAAAGCGCTTTCTTCGGATTGTCGAAACCCAGAAGATGCCTGTTCTTTGCGAAAAATTCCGAGACCGAAATCTCCCTTTGTTTTTTTGCAAGCGTTTCGGCGGTTTCCTTGTGGTTGACAATGCGTTGAGCCATAGGGTCCTCGATTCGAGAAGCACTACAAGATACTGTGGTTTGAATCCTGTGTGGTCCCATATATTCGTAAATATTGTATCACTCTTCCACCAAGATTTTCAAGGAAAACATCCGATGCAAGGTCCTCGGTCAGCATCTTTCGGTTATAATAGGTATGAAGAATGGAGGGATAGTCAATGATCTCGAAGGGTGACTTGGTGAAAATGCGGCTGTCGGTGGCAAATTCCTCGGGCGAGAACCACCTTTCCGATATGTGGGTTATCGGAAAGGTCATGAACTATTGCGAAGATGAGGGAACCTATATCGTGGAGCCGAGGATGATATCGGTTTCGAAAGAACAAGTCAGAGAGATCGAGACGCTGCCGTCCGATTTCGATTTTCAGGACGTCTCGATGGAACTCAGGGTGAGCGAACAGCAACGGGCGCCCGAGAAGCCGCCGGAGGTCAACAAAATCCGTTTTTCGCGCGGGCGTTAACGGAACAGGGCTTTATTGCTCGCCAGGCTCCTGGCGGCGACGGGTTCTATAACGCACTGCTGCACCAGTTGAGTCAGGTGTTCGTCCAGCATTTGCATTCCGTGTTTCTTGCCGGTCTCCATGAGGGAGACCATCTGCTCGATCTTGCCTTCCCGAATGGTGTTTGATATTGCCGATGTTCCGATCAATATCTCGGCAACGGCGACGCGGCCTTTCTTATCGGAACGCTTTACAAGCTGCTGGGCGACGACGCCGGTCAGCGCTTCTGCAAGCAAGGCGCGGATTCGGTTGCGCTCTTCGAAAGGGAACACGTCGATAATTCTGTTCACGGTTTTGGCGGCGCTGGTCGTGTGGAGGGTTCCGAACACGAGCGCTCCCATTTCGGCGGTGGTGAGGGCCATCGAGATTGTGTCGAGGTCGCGCATCTCGCCGACAAGAATAATATCGGGGTCCTGGCGCACGGCGGTTCGCAGGGCCGCTTTGAAACTGTGGGTATGCAATCCCACTTCGCGCTGGGTTATCAATGAGCGGATATTCTTGTGGACATATTCTATCGGCTCCTCGATCGTAACGATATGCCGGTGGCGCTCGTGGTTTATCAAGTCTATCATCGCCGCGAGCGTTGTTGTCTTGCCGCTTCCGGTCGGTCCCGTCACGAGAATGAATCCGCGCGTTGAGCGAGCCAGTTGCTTCACTCCCGGCGGCAGCCCCAATTCTTCTATCGATTTGATTTTTGTCGGAATCGTTCTGAGTACAATCCCCAGTCCTTTTGTCTGCTTGTACACGTTGCACCGGAAACGCGCGCACCCCGGCACTTCGTAAGCGAAATCCAGGTCGCCCGAGCGTTCGAATGCGCGCACCTGGTTGTCGCTCAATATCTCGTAAATGAGCTTGCGGGTAAGATCGGTGGTGAGCACCGAACTGTCTTCTCCGAAGTCGAGCGCGAATAAATCGCCGTGAACACGCATCATCGGCTTCGAGCCCGATGCGAGCATCAGGTCGGAACCGTCATGAGAAACGAGAAATTTTAGAAACTTGTCGATTTCGTGCGACACGCGAACTCTCCGAACAGCCTCCGCTATGCTTTGGCCATGTCTTCCTTACCGCCGATTGCGCGGAGGAAAGCTTCCCGGTCAATGACTTTCTCCAAGGCGTGGCGCGGGTCAATGAGTCCCTGTTCATAGAGCGCCATAATGTGGTCATCCATAAGCATCATGCCATATTTCTTACCGGTCTGCATAAGCGAAGGGATACGATAGGTAACCCCCTCACGGACCAGGTTGGCGAGCGCGGTCGTGCGCAAGAGAATTTCCAAGGCAAGGACGCGTCCGGTCCCCTGTGCGTTTCGTATCAGTTGCTGGGAAATCACGCCGGCGAGCGATTCGGAGAGCATGGTCCGTATTTGCGCAATCTGGTCCGGCGGAAACACATTGATTATTCGCTCGATTGTTTTCGCTGCGCTTCGAGTGTGAAGCGTGCTGAAAACAAGGTGCCCCGTTTCCGATGCCGTGATGGCCATGGCTATCGTTTCCAGGTCGCGCATCTCGCCGACGAGAATCACATCAGGGTCTTCACGGAGAGCGGCTCGCAGAGCGGTGGCGAAACTGCGCGTGTGGACCCCAACCTCGCGCTGGTCGATGTGAGAGTTTCGGCTTTCGTGCACAAACTCGACCGGGTCTTCGATGCAGATGATGTGCCGGCGCGACTCCCGGTTTATGAGGTCGATAAGGGCGGCCAGGGTCGTTGACTTTCCGGAACCGGAGGGACCGGTCACGAGGACAAGGCCCTGGTGCAGGCGGGTGAGATTCTTTGCGGCTTCCGGGAGATTGAGTTTTTCGACCGTTCGAATGCGTTCGGGTATCACGCGGAACGAGCCGGAAAGTCCGCGGTCCTCATGGTGGAAATTGACCCGGAAGCGGCCGACTTCTTCGACCACATAGGAGAAATCCAGTTCGAGGTTGCGCTCGAGATCATCACTTTGCCGACTCGTGAGCACTTCTCTCAGCCGCTGCTTGTTCTCCTCGGCTGAAACGACACCGTAGCCCGATAACGGTCGTATATCCCCCCACAGGCGAACCATCGGAACCGTTCCCGCGCACAGATGGATATCGGAGGCGCCCATCCTGACAGCTTTGGCCAGGATTTCATCGATTTGCGGCAAGAATATTCTCCTTCTCAAAAATTAGTTCATAATTATCGCATGCAGTCCGGTTGACCGTCAAGATTCTCTTGAATGTGTGACGTTTTTATATTGCGCTTTTACATCCGAAGCGGCAAAACTTTATTTGAGATGCGCAAGACTCCTCAGAAACTTCGCCGACCTGAGTTCGCGACCCGTATGATGGAGAAGGTACGCATTCAAGGCGGAGAGAATCTCATCGGCGGTGGTTTCAGGAAGTCGAATCCGCTCGATCAAATGCCAGTCGGCGCTTTCCAGCCGCTCGACAATTTTGAGCGAGCCGGCGGAAACCTTCTCTCCCTTGCCCGCGCTGCACTTGCCGCACAGGGCGCCGCCCGAGGCGGCGCTGAGGTACGCGACATTTTTCAGAGGACCTCTGCAGCTCACGCAACAGCCCAGTTCGGGATGCAAGCCCGAGATATCGAGCAGTCTCATGTAAAAAGAAATCAAAAGGCTGGAATAGTTTTTGGTCATGCCGCCAAGCGCGCGAAGAGAGAGAAGCAACAAGACAAACTGGCGTCCCGCTTCCTCATTTTCTTGCACAAAGAGTTCCATGAGTTCGCACATAATCGACGCCATCCCCAACCGCCTGAGGTCGGAACGAACCGTGCCGAAGGACTCGCGGGTCTCGGCCTGCGAGAGATTCTGAAGGTCGCGTCCTTCCTTGAAATGGATTTGCGCTTCGACGTGAGATATCGGCTCGAGCGCGCTCCCAAACTTGCTCCTTGTGCGCCTGACCCCCTTGGCAACCGCTCGCACTTTTCCCCGCACGGGAGTGAGCAACACCACAATTTTGCTGGACTCCGTCAGATTGTACGTGTGAAGCACTATGGCTTCCGAACGTTCGGCAGGCACTTTCCGGCCCTTTCGTCCAGGTAACGATAAACGAATGGAGGAGGGTTCCGCCCCCCTCACCACCTGTGCGGGAAACATGTGCAAGCACCTTTTCATCCCATATTATTTTATAGGAACGGCAGAGAAAAAAGCCAGCGGCAAACCGGCAGCCACAACCGGGAAGGCAAGGAGGAAAACGCCGGAAGGTTTCACTTGGATTCTCTGCTTCGGCCAAACACAAACTCCCGCACTGCGCCGAAGTATCTGTCGCGACCGCGAAGAAGCAGGTCGTTGTGGCCCGCGCCGGGTATGGCGACAAATTCTTTTCTTCTGGCTGCGCAGCGCTCGAACAGAGCTTTCCCTTCGGTCACAAGTATAAGAGAGTCGTTCTCACCGTGAATGATGAGCGTCGGCACGGTCACCTGTTCCATTTTACCGGAGTTGTTGAAGCCGTTCCTTTCCTCGTTTACGTTGCTCAAGGATGGTCCGCCGAGCCTTTCAATCAACGAAAATGTGTGAGCGAAGCCGCTTTCAATAATAAGCCCGTCTATTTCATCGCCGAAGCGAGAGGCGACTTCGATTGCCGCCGCGCTGCCGAGGGACCGGCCCATGAGAAAGAATGCCGACGCTTCGAGGCCGCGCTCGGCCAGAACGTTCCGGGTCCCTTTGTACGTGGCGTTCGCGTCGTTGAGCAGCGCCGAGGAACTGGGGCTGCCCTCGCTTCGTCCGTAGCCCCGATAGTCCGCGACAAGAAGAGATATGCCCATGCGCGTATACAGGGGAGCGACCATATCGTAATCGGATGCGACCTCGCCGTTGCCGTGAAAAAGGAGAATCACGGGCGAGTCCTTGCCTGCAATGTGAAGGCGACCGCCGACACGGATGCCCTTTTCTACCTCAAAGCGGACGTTGCTGACATCGGGGGTCGCACGGGAAGCGTCCTTTCTTGGATGGAACAGGACCATCAATACGTCATGGCTGTCCAGCGCGGAGAAATCCTGATTCGGCAGGGCCACACCACCTGTCAGCAACGCCCATAAACCAGCGCAGGTCAGAGTTGAAGCGAGTATTCGTCTCATTTTTCAGGCCAGGAACTTGACTGTCTTTTGTATATCCTTTCGTTTCCCGCAGATGAAAACTCTGTCACCCGAGCCTAGGATCGTATCACCTCTCGGAATGATGAATGAGTCGGTGGCGCTGTTGTAAACGCACGTAAAAATGATCTCGTTGGGAAAGCCTTTCTGATTGACCACGGTCATAACATTCTGTCCTGCGCATTTGGCCTTGTCCGGGATGATGAATATGCAAATTTCGATAGAATCGAAACTCACGACCGTTCTCAACTCCGGTGTCTCGATGTTCAGCATAATCTGCTCGATGAGGAGTTCCGTCCCCTTGGAGATGTTCTTTACCCCGACGGTTTTATAGAGATTCTCATACTTGGGATCGTTCATCTTCACGATTATCTGGGGCACGTTATAATGTTTTGCCAACAGCGCGAACGCCAGATTGTCGGCGTCATCTTTCATTGTCGCCACCGCGACGTCGCAGCGCTCGATGCCGGCGCTTTCGAGCGTTTCCATGTCGGTGCAGTTTCCTTGTATGGTGACAGCTCCGAATTTGGCGTATATTTCCTCGCAGATACTCGGATTGAAATCGATAACGACCACGTCATGTTTTTGGTGCGCCAATCTCTGGGCCAGCCCCTTGCCGATCAGGCCGCCCCCGGCAATCATGATGTACATATCATGGTTCTCCTTGCGACGAGCGCATCTCGATAACAGGCTAACGGTGAACTTATTGCCACGTCCATGCCCTGCCGCTGAACAGAAGCAGGATCGGCACGATCTCCAGCCGGCCTGCCAACATCCCGAAGATATAGGTTAATTTGACGGTCGCCGGAAGTTCCGACATCTGTTGGACAGAGATGTAGCACGGGCCGATATTGCCGACCGCCGAGAACATCCCCGATATCGACTCGAAACCGCCTAAGTCCGTAAAGAATGCCGTAATAAATCCGCCAATGACGATAAGAAACAGCCAACCCCAGAAAAGGCCGGTGATTCTCTTGAATTCGGCGTCGGGAATGATTCGGCGTTCGATGACGACCTCGGACAACGCTTTTCTGGGAAGCCGGTGTTTTGCAATCTGTTTTTTGAAACCCCGAAACAGCACGATTATCCGCAGCACCTTTATTCCGCCGCCGGTCGAGCCCACGCATCCTCCGATAAGCATCAGTATCAGGAAAAGCTGTTTCGACATGGCGGGAAAGAACGGCTCATTGATGTCGGTCGTCGCGTAACCGGTTGTCGTCAGCAGCGACACGACCGTGAAAATCGTGCGCCTGAAGGCTTGCTCAAAACCGCCGTCCACGATTACCCCCGACGAGTGGCGATTATGGTCCAACAGCACGAGCGCCGTGGAGAACAGAATGATGCCGAGAAAATATCGGATTTCAATATTTCTGCCGACATCTCTGAACTGACCGATAACCAGCTTGTAGTGCAACAGGAAGTTGATGCCGCCTAAGGTCATAAAGAAAATAATGACATATTCGATGGCCTTATAATGAGCGAACCCCGCCCTGCGAAAATGGTCGATGCTCGCGTTGTACGGAGAGAACCCTCCCGTGGACAGGGTGGTGAAACTGTGGCAAACGGCGTCGAACAAACTTACGCCGAGAAGTTTCAGAGCCACAATTTCTCCCAGTGTAAAGAGCCCGTACAGTGACCAGAGAGTAATCACCGTATGGTGGATGCCGGGCATTGGGCGCACGGCCTCGATCTTATGGGTTTCCGCCGCGTACAACCGGAAGTATGTATTTCCCGACCTGAACGTGACGGCAAGAAAGAACGTCAAGATGCCCAATCCGCCCAGCCACTGTATGAAGCTCCTCCAGAAGAGGATACTTTTCGGTAGAATCTCGATGTCGGCGAACAACGTGATTCCGGTCGTCGTGACCCCGCTCACCGTCTCGAAATATGAATCGAGAAAACCTTTCTCTGTTCCCAGGAAAAACGGCAGACAGCCGAAAAGAGAGAGCGCAATCCAGGCCATGCCACAAATAAGGATGCTCTGGAGATAGTAGGGAGTCCCGGGCCTGAAAACCATTGCCAAGGCAAGGCCGATGACAAAACTGAACAGAGCGGGCACGAAAAAAGCGAAAAGCAGATGGTATTCTTCGTATAAAAAAACGAGGACGAGCGGAATGAGAAGCAGGAAACCGTGAATCACAACCAGAATGCCGACAACATGCAGGACCGTTTGAACAGTTTGCGTTCGTTTCATGCTTTCCCAAATATATGAGACCGATATAGATTACCCGAAGACGTATGGCTCGGAAGACATCATGATTCAGACCAACGCGCCGGTCCCCTTTTTTCGTTCGAGTTCAAGCCTACTTTATCATCCATTTCCGAGTCAAGAAAACGCGAAATAAGCAAAGAACGCAGGCAGTTTCCGTCCGGTGACTTGAATTCACGTTCTTATGAACGTTAGGGCCAGCCCTGTTTTACTTCCCGTCCACGCTTGAACCGGAAATCGCATCTGTCGAATCCGTCGGCAAGCGTTGTGGTGCGAACGAGTCCCGTGCCCAATTTTCTGCTCACGGGAAAATCGGTCAGGCACATGAAGGGAATCAATTCATCCGCGTTCCGGGCGCGAAAGAGCTTACAGATTCCGCATTCCGTGTAATCGATTCCGTAGTCGAATTCGATACCGTCGCCCTCGACGAACACCGTCACCCAATCGCCCGCGTACTTTCTCTTTTGTCTGAGCGCGGCTTCCCTTCGAAGTTTCGACCGAAAGCAGCCGCTGAACCGATACCTTCCGATTGCATAGAGCAACAAACGGGGATACGCCCGCAACCGCGCCTCCACCAACTCGTTTATCACCCTGCCGGTTTCCTCCACAAGCTTTCCTCTTCGCTTGAATGTGCGATAGAGGGCGAGGGGCCAGGCGGAGGAGACGAGGGCTTCCGTCAACCGGTTTTTTCGACCCCCGATATAGGGCAGCTCGGGAATGAGCGCTTCATATTCACGCCGGCTCTCGCGTATCGCCTCGTCAGCAAAACCGGCGCCGTAACGAGAAGCGACGATTCCGCTCATAATCTTGGCGGCCTTGTCGAAATCTCCAAGGAGCTTTGCTTTTCTGAGAACGTAGTAGCTGCCGGCCATCGTGTTTGTCATCGAGGAAGGGCGAGTCTCTCCGCGCTTTTCGTGCCAGGCGTCAGCCTTCTTTTTCCAAACGGCAGATAAGCGC
>CAYVQZ010000076.1:0-17633 GCA_964453435.1 uncultured bacterium | reverse complement strand
TTTGAGCGGAGCGTCTCTCGGGGAATAGAGAAGCTCGAGTCACAAGGCGGAAGACGTTTGCGGTGTGACAGAAGAAATACGGGTTTAACGGCCACTCAGCGTGCTTCAACAGCCGCCAGTTCGGTTTCGCCGAAATTCTTGACCTTCGTTATCCGGATATTGAAGTCGCGTCGCTGCTTCAACCCGAGGAGCTTTCTGAGGGCGCCCCACAGAAAGCCGAGGCCATACGAGACATGCAAGAGGAAAAAGCAGAGAGGCAGGTAATACCCGAGCGAAATGTTTCCGACCCCCAACATTATTGATAGGGTGGCTCCCGCCAGCATCATGAGATACAAACCCAGCGGCGCAACGTAGAGCGGATTGCCGTGGTAAAAGAGCAATGACAAGAGATAAAGCACGAATGCGGTGGGCGCCGCGAAAACAGGCTTCGCGAACTCCGGGCTCAGATACAGGTGTTCGAACCGACCTCGCCCGTAATTGAATATCATCTTGCAGAATTTTCGAAAGTTGTCGGGCTGGCTCCGAAACACGAATGCCAGGGGATGATACATGCACCTCCGGTTCTTTTGCTTGAATCGGTTCAAAAGCTCATTTTCCTCGTTCGGATACAATTCGATATTGAAGCCGCCTTCTTCAACAAAAGCGCTTTTCCGAATCGCCATGTTGCAGAGTATCAGCTCTTTCTCCGTCGCGTCGCGTATGAGTCCGATGGGCACGTATCTCTCCCGGGCGATATAGGCTCCGAAAACAGATGCCAAAACGTAGCCGAAGCATTTCTGCTTCAATGTGTCGGTTTCGGGCGTCACGGTCGGTCCGCCGACGACTGAGACAGATTCATCTTCAAACAACTCGGTGGCGTTCCGGAACAGCCATTTATCTATATCCACGTCGTTATCCAGAAAATACAATATATCTCCCTCGGCCTGCCGCACCGCTTCATTCCTCTGATATGAGGGGTTGCGTCCCTCGACAACAATGATTTCAATCTTGTCAAGCGGATATCTCGCGCGGCTGATCGAATTCAGAGTCGTCGAAACGTCGCCTCCGGGAACGACCGGCACAATGACGCTTATTGCGGGTTGATATGTCATGTCTCGTTCATTTTCCTGCAATGAGTACGAAATTGCATCCGTACCTCGCCGGAAGAACCTTTCGGAGGAACCACATGACCCCTTTTCTGACCTTCATGGCATAAAGGAACCATCCGCTGTGAGAAGGGTCTTCCCAATCGAAATGAAAGAATTTAACGCGAATCCGAGCCCAGTGACGGGTGCATTGCTTCTCATAAAAGCCGGTTGTGTGAGCTCGCTCATTTACACTGGCATATCTACCGCTCGATGGCACGAAAGGGTCCAACATCAACCGAAGAAGATAGCTCAAGCGCATGACCGGATTTGAGCCGTTCGGTTCCACCATACAAAAACGGCCATCTTCTTTCAGGACTCTCTTCGCTTCCTCAAGCACTGATGTCACTGAAGGGAAGTGATGCAGACCCCCACAAATAAAGCAGGCGTCGAATACCTTGTTGCGTATCGGTAACTGTTCGATGTCTCCGACCAGGGGTGAAAAGCGGTGGACACCGATCGAGCTTCTTTTTGCCGCCACATGCACCATTTTTTGAGAGATGTCTATCGACGTCACCAAATGGCCGAGAGCGGCGAGCCTCTCGCTCCATACTCCCGTTCCGCAGGCAAGGTCAAGTATCTTCATGGGTTCGGAATTTGGGGCGAGCCCGAGTTGCTGAAGAATCCAGTTTGAGGTCTCGTTGTCCCACAGGTCGTAATCATAATGGATATCGATATATCGCTCAAAAAACTCACGCTCTCCTCGTTTGTCCTGCCGGGAAGTTTTCCGACTCATTTCTCTGCCACAACCAGGCTGGTGACTCCATCCGAATCTCCAGCGGATTCATAATATTTCTTCAGGAAAGCGTGGAGCACAGTAATGGTATATTTTCTTTCAGCCAGACGGAGGTGGCCGGTTGTCCGTTTGCAAAGCAACGAAACAAAGGCGAAGGGCACAAATAACTCGTTGATGTTGAAAGTCTTTGGCGATATGAGATATGTGCATTTCATTGAACGGAACCCTGCCCCCAAAACCTTTTCCCTCCACTGCTCAGTGGAAAGGCACAGTCGGTTTCCCAAAACCCGGTTTGCAAGATTGCCCATGGCTCGCGCTGCATGATTTATTCGCAAAGCCCGCAATACGCGCGCGGCGATGAAATGGTCGGCGAGCCGGTCATTGGGAGCTGTCAAAATCAGCTTTCCGCCCGGTCTCAATACCCGAAACGCCTCCCGCAGGGCGCCATCAATATCAACCAGATGCTCGAAGACGCTGTTGCTGAATGCGGCGCCAAAGGAGTTATCTGCCAGTGGCAAATTTGTCAGGTCGGCCACTTGGAGAAGGCGATAGACACCGGTTTTTCTGGCCGAAAGAATATCGTCGAACGATTTGTCTATTCCGCAGCTTATCGCGCCCGTCCTTTCGCCCAGAAGAATAGCTGCAAACAGTCCGTCGCCGCAACCAAGGTCGAGAAGAGGTGGTTCGAAAGGGGCGTTGCTCATGTACCGGCATTCCATCGCTCTCAGAAGTGCATGAAACACCGGCGCATGCCGCAGAAATTTCCACAAGTAGTCGTTCTGCTGCGTTTCTCCAATGGCCATTTCGAATATGCGTGTCATTCTGCGGAGATAGTATTGCAACACAGAATAACCGGCACGCCGGCACCAGCGAGGCATGCGCGTAACCGGAATCATCACTGACCGCACAACGAACCGAAATCGCGTCCGTTGCTTGTATCTATTTGTTATCGAAGGACATATTAACAGAGGCGAATTTGAGGTGTCAAATAACTTTTTGGGGGGAATCCGGGCGCTGCAGGGAAGGGTCAGCCTCGTCGAACCAAGACGAGTTCACCGTATTAGTCATAGCTATCTTGGAAAATATCAATGCGCTTGTTCGCGGGATGCGCTTTTGCGTCGCATAATCGACTTCAACGAGTCCGTATCTGGGGGTCAACCCGTCAGCCCACTCGAAATTGTCCAGCAACGACCAATGGTAATACCCGCGTACGTCGGCGCCGTCGCAAATCGCTTTGTGGAGTTGGATAAGATGGTCCCGCAAATAGAGCTGCCTGAGGCGGTCATTCGTCGTGGCGCATCCGTTTTCGGTGATGTAGATGGGCTTGCCGTACTGTTTGAGGCGCATCAGGACTCTATAGAGGCCTTCCGGATAGATTTCCCATCCCTTGTCGTTTGTCGAGCACCCGGGCCTGATCTGATTCTGCATAAACGCTTTATGCGGTTTTGACAGATCGAACCCGATCATCTGCCGCGTGTAGTAATTCAAACCGACAAAATCCATTGTTCCCTTCAAATAAGGCGCGCGTTGACCCGGACCCAGCGGCCAAATCAGCCGGCCTCTATCGAGCGATTTTAGGAATCGCCAGTTGAATATGGAATCGCTCAACGCCGCGAGCGCTCCGTCAAGCGGATGCCACGCGCGCAGCGGGTCAAGGTTCCGAATGTGCTTCACTATGCCAACCCTGCTGTCGGAAGTCGCTTCATGGATAGCCTGATAGGACAGCGCGTGGGCGCGCGCCATATTTCCCATTACAGTGGCCGCTTTTCCCAAGTTTCTCTCTCCCGGCGGCCAGATGCCTTCGACATAACCCAAGTATGCATAGACCACCGGTTCGTTTATCGTGTTCCACAACCGCACAAGAGAACCGAATTCGGCGGCAACCATCTTTGCGTAGCGGATGAAGTAATCGACTGCCTTGGGGTTCTCCCATCCACCGTTCCGTGAGAGCCACAGCGGGTTGGTAAAATGATGCAGCGTTACCATTGGCTCGACGCCGCGTTCGCGAAGCGCTTCGAGCACTCTTTCGTAATGCAGGATTTCCTTCGCGGCAAAAACTCCCTCTTCCGGTTCGATGCGGCTCCATTCAATCGAAAGCCGGTGGGTATTGTGCCCAAACGACCTGATGAGGTCGAAATCTTGCTGATACCTGTTGTAATGGTCGCAGGCGACTTCGGCCGTGGTTCCGTCTGCAATCGTGTCGTCTTGCTGTTCCCACTGCCACCAGTCGTTGTTTCGGTTGCCTCCCTCGACTTGATGAGCCGATGTTGCAGTTCCCCAGAGAAAGCCCTTTGGGAAAGAACAGATTTTGGCATTCATGACTTACCTCTTCTCCGAAACAGATAGGGTTCTGAGAGACTGTCCGATAATTCATTGACGCCCGCTCGGGGGACAGTCCCTATTCTACGAATCCCCAAAAGACGGGCGATTCCGTAATGGTGCGGTCAGAAAGCAGGGGCACTCCTTCAAATAACCCGCTCAAACGGTCAACCATGCGTCTTTTCCGCCTTTGCGATAAGTTCCGACCCGCCAACATATCGATGTTCCAGAACGTTGAATCCGTTGTCGCGCAGAATTTCGGAAAGGGACTCTCGGGTATAATGGGTGATATGCTGTTCGGCGTATGCGCCGGGAAGCAGTTTCTTATAGAAATATTCAATGACCCGCCAACTCGCCCGGCCATAATCCGGCGTGCCAACGAGCAGAGCGCCTCCGGGTTTCAGGACCCGATTGAATTCACGGAAAATTTGGGAAGTCATGGGAACATGTTCGATGACCTGGGAACAGATGACCAGCGCGAAGCTTTCATCTGGAAATGGTAGACAGTTTATGTCGGCCTTTACGAGTCTGACCCCGCGCCTGCGCAGGTAGCGAAGCTTCTTCAGCGCGATATCCAGTCCCACGGCGCCGCTCAGCTGCTGAATAATCCTGCTCGACCCACATCCGATATCCAATATTTCGGCGCCGTACTGTTCCCGACTTCCAGTGAAGGACATAATGATGCGGTAGCGGGTCCTTTGCCAGTAACGCTGCAAGGGAATGATGCTGTTGAACGCGCGCTCATCGTAATCCGCCGAGAAAACACTGTTCCGAAGCTGCCACATTCTGATTATCGATCTCACGTAGGAACGCAGAAATGAGAACGCGCGTTTTGTGGAATTTCCGAATTTTTCCGGCTCATACCGAAACGGGATTTCTTCGATAATCCATCCGTTTGCATATGTCTTCAAGATCAGTTCAACCAGCGCGCTGTAATCTTCGCACGTAATATTTACATCTTCGAAAATCGCAGTGTTATACATGCGGAAACCGGACGATATATCCTTGAAGGGGAGCGAAAGTACAATTCCGTACAGGCGATTCGACAGGCGGCTCAATACGGTTCGAAGCACGGGCATGCGAGCCGAGCCGCCGGCAATATAGCGCGACCCTATGAGTAATTCGCTCTGATTCCTTCTCTCCCAGAACCGCGACAGGATGTCATAATCCGGTAAAAGGTCCGCGTCCAGAACCATGACATGCGTTCCTTTTGCCTCCTTGAAGGCTAATTGGAGGATTTCTCCATAGGCAGGACGATGTGAGAGCTGTACGACACGCGCGCCTTTCTCCCGGGCGAGCGCCGCAGTGTTGTCTGTCGAGTTCGCATCGATGACGATTAGCTCGAATCGTACGGAAAGATTTCGCGCCTTTGCTTGGACGCGTTCCAGCACAGCGCTCAGAAGGTTGTCATCATTTCTTGCAGGTATTACGATTGAAAGCTCGAGTTGTCCCTCTGTCATGGAAAATCTTTTCCGCCCCTCAGCCCTAATACGCGAAACCGGCCAAACTCGGCAACATCGGAATAGGCGATTTCGATGAGAGACGCAGTTTTGGGCCATGTCGAAAGAAAATTATATGTTTCGAGGTCATCGACTTGTCGAACAATATATGGTGGGCTCGCCTCAATCAAGCGTTCAACTATTTCTTCATCGGTCAAGCGCACGTCAATCCCGAAATTCACGAATTCGAAATTCGATAAATACGTGAAATAGTTCTTCTTCGGAAGAATGGTGTCGCGCTCGGAAAGGAAATATATAACCTGATGCTCCGATATTACAAAGATTCGCTCATCCGGTGTGGTGTGATGTCGAATGAATTCGACCGTATGTTCCAAGTCAACCATTTCGAATCTGTGCAGTGGCGGAGTGTAGAACTCTGACATCGGCAATTTCAAGCCGTTGGCTCTCGGCGCATTGAACGTCAGGACCGGATAGCGCTTCATTCCTTGGGGTAGATGTTGTTCATACCCTCTCGGAGCACTGGGCACGAAGAAAATCTTGAGACTCCAAAGGAGGGGATACGCAATCAATAACACCAAAGCTCCGGTGCAGGCAGCCTGAGCTATCGTTCTCTGTTTTTCCGGAAAGAAGGCCCGGCACCTTTCTCCCAATCGCCAGAGCACGAAGGCAATAATTACAAAAATCACGGTTTCGTTTTGAATAAAGTGAGTCTCGTCGCTTCGCGGGAACGCCATTATGAGATAGAAGGCGGCAAAGAAATAGGGCAGGGAAACTGCCAATTTGTTTCGCGTGTCTTCCGGGTCATGTTGTTTCGTCGGGAGAAAAAATGGGAAGGCGAGGAGGAGACCGGCCGTCTGTATGACTTGAGTCACCTGTTCATGCCATCCCCTGAACCGTACTCCATATGTCAAGCCGTACGTCATTGGGAGAAGTATAAGGATGAGCGTCGCCAGGAGAAAAATTGGCTTTCCGAACCCTTCCTTCCCTTTATAGCGTTCGGTAACCAGGACTATGCAGGTGGCTGCGAGAACAATGAATATGATATATGCGGCGTGCATCCCGGGAGAATCCAACGGCCAATAGTAGTTGATTACCGACGGCAAAACAAAGGTGTCGTAGACCATTTCTTCCAGGCCGCCCGCCCTCATATAATACAGTATCTGAAGCAGGAACAGACAGGCCGGTCCCATTGCCAGCAGGAAGACCTCTCGCAGGAAGGTGCGAAAGTTAGTCCATGCCTGCACTGCATGATTCTTCTGGTCAAGCTTTTGGAATAGCACGATTTCCTGAACGAACAACAGCGCGAGGAAAGCGAACAGGGGAAGAAGGAATATGATGAAATAGTATAGGTCCAGGCGATAGGTTCGGAAATAGAGAATAAAGACTGCCCCGCATCCCACTATAATTCCCATCTTTACATATCTCGTGAGAGGCGCGAATTTCAGGACTATATTGGAATGTTCTTCAGCCTCCACAGCGGCAGGGTCGGCGGTTTCGAAAAACTGCTCCTTATAACTCAAGAACATTCCAAGCGAGACCAAAATGAACAGTCCGGTGGGCACCTTGAAAAGCACTGCGACGCCCGACAGAAGACCGGCCACCATCAACCACCGGGTCTTGCCGGAGTCTATATATCCGCTCATGGAAAGAATAATGAGAAGAGACAGAAAATGCACGCAGTGATTGCCATACAGAATGTGCGGGAATAGGGGGTCACCCCAACAAAGAATAAAGAGGAGCGAGCCCAGGAACGCGAAGCGGTATGGCATTATCCTCGCCCCAATAAGGAAAATCAACCCCGCCATGGCGGCCTTGAGAATGACCAGGAAAACTTTTACGACGAGGATGTTCACACCGAATAGCTTGAAGAGTCCCCCGCCCACAAAATACGTCAGGGCTCCGTATATATCATAAAAATCCCTATGGGGAAGCTCGCCCCGCGCAAACTTATCGAAGTTATACAGGAGATATCCTTCATCCGACGAGTTCAACTGGCGGTCATATGTTAAAAGAAAATATGCTGCGCCCAATAGTATCGTGAGAACGAGGAGAAGAATTTTCCCCTTACGAGCCTGTTCACGCATCTTCGGCGGAATTCCTCGGGGTATAGCGCCGTTTCCCGGAACGCTTTGTCATTCTCAAGTTCCAATCATCGAAAAAAGTCGGTCCTTCGCCACACGAGGCGGAGAAAACGGTTATTGTTCACTCTTTCGTTTCATGATTATGAAAGAAATGCCCTTCCCCGGAACACCGAATGTTTTCTCCGTTGAATATCTCGACATCACGTACTGTGCCAAGTCTGGCGCGAACTCCTCGAACACGCCGATACCGGGGAGGGCAGTGGGCGAATAGACGACGTATCTGATACGGTTGGATTCCAACGCGTCATTCATTTCCTCGTCGATTTCCGGAAAGGGTTTGACAGGCCATCGAATCTCAAAGCGGGTCGGATTTGGTCTTTCCGCAAGAAAATAGAACAGGCTGTGGTAGGGAAGAACGAGGATGGGCTCTTTTTCCTCGGTGTGTTCGCGTATGTAATGAATGGCATGGGACCATGTGTTTCGTTCCTCAGGTTTCATATATATACCGCCACGCGGAAGGTCTAATTCCGCCGAGTAGACCTTCGACAAAAACGCGGCGGCCAGGACCGAAACAATCAAATAGGTACTCATAAGTCCGGCTAGACCTCCAAAAACCGCGTAAAAGATTTTTTTCCCGGAACGGATGCTTTCACGCAGGGCATCTACTGCAAACCCTAAGAGAAGAAAGACGGGCATAAACATCTGCATCAGATGGGCAAAGTCGAACGGCCGGTGCTGCGTAAGCGTTATCGACGCTGCCGCCACGAGCACGAGCGTAATCTTGTTCCGGGTGCGGCTCACGCATTTGTCTCTCAGAGACCTGTTCAGGACTATTCCGGCAACCGTAAGAAGGGTTAAGTACGGCAGGTTGTGAACCGTCTTCAGTGCGATATCCACGATCGGTGTCTCTGCGTAGACATGCCTGAACAGGTCTCCGACAAATCCTTTCGAAGACATTAGCTCAAAGACAACCGGAGGGACGTACTCAAAGAGGTGTGTCCGAACATATTCATCCTGTCCGAGTAGCGGGAACAGGGGGATTAACTTCGTGGTTTCTCTGGTTGTCTCGATATTTAATGGAATAATTATCGCATTGTTTATGAAGTATCCTAGAGCCTGTTTCCGCCAGAAATATGCGAAAACGGGGATTGATACAAGGAGCCCGCCGAAAATGTATGCTGCGAGGGATTGCACACGCCCGCTATGCATGTCGTTTTCGTGCTCGGTCTTTGACCGAAAGACCGGCGAAAGAAACAGGAAAAGAAATATGCCCGCGCCCGCAAATGCGCCGTAATCCTGCTTGAACATCGTTGCGGCGGCCACGCACATTCCGGCAAAGAAAGAGAGCGGCCAGCGGGGCCTTTCAATGAATCTCATAAGGAGCAGAAGCGAGAGTGAGAGAAAAAGCATGCATACCGGCGCATACCCGATCATGTTCCATATCGGAAAGGCCCACACGCGGTGCGCGACGAAGGCAAGCGCCGTGAGGAATGCAATCCATTCAGTCATGAGATGACGGGAAATAAGGAAGACGAACAGCGCCGCCAGGCTGAAAACGATGACCATCACGTACCGACTGATTAAATATGTGACTCCGAAGATTTTGTAGAGTAGCGCCAGGAAGTAGAATATCCCCGGAAACACATATGATGGTTTGTCTTTAAAGAGCACAGCGCCGTTTGCAATGGCTTCGGAGATATTGAAAATTATCCCTTCATCAAAGAAGACGACTGCCCGATTGTGGAGAGGAACTTGAATTGCGACAGAAGAGAGCAGGATGATGACAATAAAGACTATGAAGCGGTTCTTTTCTTTCAACGAAGCTCCCGGACAGCCGGATTCTTCCGGCCAAAATGTTCCGCTACTGCAAAGTCAGAAAAGTAAATTCTCTATGCGGAAAGCAGCCTCAATTATTATGCTTGTCTTCACAGGGGCCGCGCATTTTCAATTTTATTGAACTGCAAACAGATTTTTATTCGGCCCTGTAATTCAGAGCCGTGAAATATGAGAGGCTTCGAGCATAATGATGAGTATAGTAAAAAAGGGGGCTTAATTCAAATAACCTAACGCTTTTAGTTGCATGAGTTGCTCCGGCAGACCAATCGCAACGGATTCCTCAAACGAGACGCCGTTTCTCCCGTTCTTCTCACGCACGTCGGGATACTGTGAGTTTTTTTGACATAAACGTACAACCGCCGGGCGGCTGCGCTGTTCCTGATACATGCATCGTTTCCGATGAGCGCAGAGAAGCCGGGTTGCAGTTTTCGAGGGGACTTTCTACCACGCCGTCAAGCCCTTCGGCTCCGCTTCTGCCGTCACACAGGCTTTTCATTTTACCCATATCCGAGCGCACCCCACAGCGGGTTACCCCTTAGCCATGGCTCCCGCCCATGGCATCCAGTCATGTCCTCCAGTCATTGACCTTCCCCCTCGAAGCTTGATATAATTTTTTTGTCTCAGGCGGATTCGCGCGCCCCTTCTGCTTTTGGGTTCGGCTTCTTCCGGTTAATAAGGAAAGGGAACCCGCGCTGCTGCATACTTCGAACATCGGTTTACCGGTTCAATTTTCCGGGAAATGAACGAGTATAGAGAACATATAATGGGAACACATGAGATACTGATTGTCGAGGACGAAGAAATCCAGCGAAAGCAACTGGTTCGCGCGCTCGAACAAAAGGATCGCAACATCCAGGCCGTCAGTTCCGGCGAGGAAGCGTTAAAACTGCTGGCGAATGCGCGTTTCGACCTCGTCATCTCGGACCTGAAGATGCCCGGAATTTCCGGGCTCGAGCTTGTAAAAAGAATCAAAACGGCCTCTCCCCACACCTCGTTGCTCCTCATAACCGCTCACGGCACGGTCGATTCCGCCATCGAGGCGATGAAGATCGGCGTCGAGGATTATCTGACAAAACCGTTCGGCAGCGATGAGTTAAATATTGTTATCGAAAAGATTTTCGAGAAACGCGACCTCTTGGCGGAATACAGCCTCCTGCGCGAGCAGCTCGAGTCACAGTTCAGCTTCGACAATATCATCAGCAAGAATCATAAAATGCAAAGGATATTCAGAACCATTGCTTCTGTGGCTTCGACAGACAGCACCATTCTCGTAGAGGGCGAAACCGGAACGGGAAAAGAATTGATAGCCAAAGCGATCCATTACAACAGCTTCAGGAAGGACAAACGTTTCGTGGCCGTGGATTGCGGCGCCCTGCCCGATTCGCTTCTCGAGACTGAACTGTTCGGACACGAGAAGGGGGCGTTCACGGGCGCAACCGGCAGGAGAATCGGCAAACTCGAATATGCCGACGGGGGCACGCTTTTTTTAGATGAAGTGGGAAACATGTCCACCGCCACCCAGATGAAAATGTTGCGCGCGCTCGAAGAGAAGCAGTTCCAGCGGGTCGGCGGGAATGATACGATCCGCGCCGACATTCGGCTCATTGGGGCCACGAACTTCGACCTGAAAACTCTCGTCGATCAGAAAAAGTTCAGGGATGACTTGTATTACCGGCTGAGCGTCATTCCCCTTCACGTTCCGCCGTTGCGCGAGCGGCCGGAAGATATTCCCCTGCTTGCCCGTCACTTTCTCAAGATATACCGGGATAAGATGGGACGAAACGTGACCGACATAACTCATGCCGCAATAAAGAAACTTATGACATATGATTGGCCCGGAAATGTCCGCGAACTGGAAAACGTCATAGAGCGAACCGTCGCCACAATAAGCGGCAATTGTATTGATGAGGTAGACTTGCCCGACCTCGAAGAGCCGAATGCGGGCGGGGCTTCGGCGGGTGCGGACCTCACTGATGCCCCACTCGCCGATAAGGTGTCGCAAATAGAAAAAGAATATATCGCGCAACTTCTCAGCCGCTTCGGTGGAAATACCGAGTTGGTTGCCCAAAAAGCCGATATCGGCCTTCGAACGCTCCAAAGAAAGATGAAAAATTACGGATTCCGGTCGGAGGACTTCAAGTAATTTTTGGGAAACTCTTCCTCCCCGAGGCTTCCCGTCCTCAGCTCGACCTCCAAACTTAATCATTGGGATAACTCATTACGCCATTATTGTCGTTGCTGCCATTCTTTTCAGAGATGTATAATATATTTAAATAGTTAGGCTTACGAGATAAATGACGGCATAACGCGTCATTTTTGTCGTCAATGGTAAGAGGCCATACACGGTACGACGCCCTGTGAAAGTTGTCGCAACCTCAACCAGGGTATGAAGATAAGACGACAGGAGTCGAAGGTCATAAAGGTTGGCAAAATAGTTGCGATAATAATTTTATAAGCGACGCACAAACGAACCTTCCACATCGGGATACGAAACGAGTCAACAGGGAAATCAGCGAGGAAAATAAGATGCTGTTTGAAATCGTGTTCACGTCTGAGAAGGGTGGTAACGGTTTTTCGTCTTATGCAAAGGATTTGGCGCCGGACACTGGTTTGCAACTGATAGAACATTTTCCGCCCGTCACGGTTATCGAGGGCGAATGGGATGCCGCCATGAACTTTCTTCGGCAGTGTCATGACTACGTGCAGAAGAAGGAAGAAGTGGGGTCAGGCACCGTAACAACAGTCCACATCCATTCGTAGGGCGGACTAGAAAGCGCGTGAGTTTGATGAGTGAGCACGTAGTGGGAAGAAGCGCGGAGGCTACAAGAAAGAAGGGCAATATTTGTCCTTATATTACCCAGTGGCCGGTTCCTTCCTGTCATGCCAAAGACGGTCGCGTTCATGTGCCGACCGATAATATAGTTTCAGAGATATGTACGAAATTCAATTATCACGACTGTTCCATATTCCAACAGAGACAAGCGAGGATACCGGCAAGTTGAAGGATTTTCGGTTTGTAGGAGCTTTGAAATTGCGCCCAGTGCATGCTTCCTCCCGATGCATGCCTTCTCCCTAAGCGTGGCCAGCGGGGTCGGTGCGCTCAAACAGGCCCCGCTGCCACTCTCCCTTAGTCCGTTTCTCCTTATTTATCTCTGCGATATTCGATAATACTTTTTCTTTTCCTCCACCATTCAGTAATTCAACGCATGTCGGGCTCATGCATGCCTTGGTGTTCCGCTGTCGGTTCGGGGCCAGGCTATGAGTCCCAGAACCGCCAGCTCGAACACGCAGCATAAGCCAGCAAGAACGCCGATGAAAAACGGGGTTATTGCCTCGGGCTTGGTGTACGCAACACGCCCCAGAATCTCAGGAGAAAGAACACCGGTCCACGGCTCAAGAACTCTGACGCCCCAGCCGTTTGCGGATACCGCAACACCGGTGTAGTACGGAATCAAGACAAAGACGAGACCGTAGGCTTCAACGGCGCCGATTGTCGCGAAGAAAGCAGCGAAGACCCATAGCGCGCGTTTCGGGTCGATACTCCAAATGCCCAGCGAGAGGAGAAAGCTTATCGGAACGACAAGCGCATACAGGTACCAACCGCCCGGACCTCCCATGTGCTGAACGGTCGCGTACGCATTGACCCGGTGGTAAGCGATTCCGATCGCAAAACATGCCACGAACAGCATCGCAGCCTCCGGAACGCCGCTCATCCGCTCCGACCGCAGCCGGTTTGTCCTCCATTCGATGGCGTATCTGGCGACCCCCACCAATGCGATCAAAAAGAGAATCACGAACGGGACGTATGCGACCTTCGGCAGTTGAATAAAGCTCCATCCGCTGATCCAGGCAAAAGTGACGAAAAGATATTTCAAAACCAGCGTCCATGAAATTTCAAATGCGGCCTTTGCGCGCTCCGCCATTCCCACGGTCGGGAAATGCAGGCTCTCCTGCAAACCGGAGAACGTCCCGTAAAGCTGATAATTCCTCACGTACCACCAGCCACCCACCGCAATGGCGATGAGCAAGGCGGCGACCATATTTTGGACAAACTTTCGCTTCCGGTCCCTTTGCGTGTATGCCAGGAAAATCGAAAACAGCGCGAGAGCGGGGAGCGCGGTCAAAAAATACGCTTTTGTCAGCAGGCCAGCTCCAAGCGTTACTCCCACGAGGGCGACGCGGCCCGGCGACGGATTCCTCGCGAAGCGCGCCATGCCGAGAAACAGGAACGCGAACAGGGCAACCCCCGCGCTGTCGTTGCCGACGCGCCCGATGTCGATGTAAAGGCCGGGCAACAGAGCAACCAGTCCGGCGAAAACGGGCGCAAAGGGAATGTCTGTTTCGTTTAGCAAGAATGCGGCCGCAATCACGCAGGTGGAGGCCAGCAGCACAGAGAAAAGGCGCAGAATAAAGACCTTGGAGACCAGGCTCATGTTGTCCGTCACCTTGTAGATAATTGCGCAGAGCGCGTAATACAACGGCGGATGTTGAACCTGATACAGAGGGACGTCCGAGGTTGACCGGGCCTCCGAACTTGCCTGAAGCCCGAACAACTTCTCTTTCATGCTCTCCCGTTTTTCCCTGTCCATCGCCCAGTATTCCCGATGCGAGAGTTTTTCTGACCCCGCAACAAGGCGGGGCATCAAACCCGCCAGCGGAAGATATGCTGTCGATTCCGCGATCTCCGAGTGGATAAAGGTCTCGCCCCATGCAGGCAGCGAATGGGTGGACGCCAATGATTCGACATATGCGAAATGGAATAATTCATCGAAACCCTCCCACATGGGTGTGACGGAAATATACAGGAGAGCCTTCGTGACAAACATGAACCAGACGAGAACAAACAGTGTGACGCCTCGCGATGGGAGAGAGGGACGCTCGGTATTCCGAGTCACCGATTCTGTCGGGTCGCCAGTCGGCCTCGGCGCCTCTGACTTCAACGGTCAATCCCCATTTTGTAGCAGCCGGGCTCGTGCACTCCGTCGAGCTTTCCGATGCTCTGCAAGAAACTCTCGGCCACTTTCGGACCCATGAAGCAAAACCGTTTTTTCAGTTCCCTGAATACCTCATTGCGGGTGCGGGGTAAACTGTCGATATACGCGGCAAAAGAACCGTGCTCCTTGATTATCTCCCTCAGTCGTCTGGCGTTTTCTATCGTTGCTTCTATCTTCTTCCGGTTCCGGATGATTCGTTCGTCGTTCAGAAGCCGCTTGATATCTCTTTCTGTGAACGAAGCGACCCGCTCGATAAAGAAATTTGAAAACGCCTCGTTCAGAGCCGCCCTCTTATGCAGAATCAGTCGCCAGCTTAACCCCGCCTGGAAGACCTCCAGGGTGAGCCTCTCGAAAAGCTCATTGTCGTTGTCGAGCGGTTCGCCCCATTCCGTGTCGTGATACTCGATCAGAAGCGGGTCGTTGACCGCCCATGAGCAACGTTGTTTTTGACGAATCATGGCAAACCCAGCGTGGTTCCGATGAATGCTCGTATCGCCGCCGCGAAGGCAATCCTCCCCCGCATTTCCACAAATCCTAAACGACAGAAATACTCTTTGTCAATCGGCACCCGCTTGTCGCAGAAGGAGAGATCAGTGACAAGTGCCGTCTGGAAATGGGATGGTCGTTTATAACGGCGGGTTATAGCCGTTATTGTCGGAAAGCATCCGCAGGCAGGTGTTGTAGTGAATCTGAACCGTGTCGTCGACATTGCGCGAGTAGCCGCCCGCGAGAAGAGCGCACACCGGCGTTCCGTCCCCGGAGAACGAACCGATCACAAGGTCGTCGCGTTTGCGGAATCCCTCGTGCGTGAGCTCGAGAGCGCCAAGCTGGTCGGCGAAGAAGGGGTCGGTGCCCGCAAGATAGAAGACGAAGTCGGGCGCGAACTCGCGCCGGATGCGGTCGACCGCCTTGCCGAGCCTCCTCAGGTACTCCTCGTCGCCGACACCGTCCTCGAGCCCAATGTCGAGGTCGCTCTGCTGCTTTATCGGATAGTTGTGTTCTTGGTGAATCGAAAATGTGAACACGTTCGGCTCGTCCCGAAAAATGAAGGCGGTCCCGTTGCCCTGGTGCAGGTCGCAATCTACCACGGCGATGCGGCCCGCTTTTCCCTCCTTCAGAAGCTTCCTGCAGGCGATAGCGACATCGTTGAAAAAACAGAATCCCTCGGCATGATCCGCAAATGCGTGATGGAACCCGCCGCCGAGGTTGACGGCGCGTTTCGTTTCCGCGGCGCTTTCGGCTGCGACGAGTGTGCCCCCGGTGTTCAAAAGAAACGCGTCGATTATATCTTTCCTGACCGGCAGTTCCGAACTGAATGTCGCAGGCGTGAGCCGGGCGTTCAGAACGTCATCGAGATATTTCTCCGTGTGAACCAGTCGCAGTTCCTCATGCGTCGGCAGCTGCGGCGCCAACACGCGCGCGCCTGCGAGTTTTCCTTCGGCTCCGAGTTTTTCATAGACCAGGCGGTATTTCTGCGAGGGGAACACATGCGCGCCGATGTCGCAGTAGTAGTCGTTGGAATAAACGATGACAGTCATTAGGATGTCGACGGAGTTTTTCGAGGGGCGGAAGCAGGGGTGGTAGCTTCCGCCGTCGCTTATACTGGCCAGCCAGTCAAATCTGCTTTTCATTATAGAGTCTCCGGCGCGGCTTGTCAAGCCGCGCCACGCTTATTTCTCTCGGCTAATTATTTCTATTGACAAGGCCTTCACTGATGATATAATAGTTTTATCAGACTTTGTATGACCCCGCGAATCCGAGGTTCAGCCACCTTTCGAGCATCGGTCGGACAGGGTGTACTATGAATCTGTCTCACGATTGTCACGTTACCGAGGAGCCAGCGAAGGGGGCTGTACCCAATTACGGAATCCCCCGTTTTTTGGGGATTCGTAGATTGGGGGACTGCCCCCGAAGCACGGATTTGCAACCGTGGGGCGGACTCTACTATATCTACATGACACAGGACGCGGTGCTCACGGTGAGCGGAACTCCGATTGCCGCCGACCGGCAGCTCTCGCTCGAGCCGGGCTGGAACCTGGTCGGCTGGACCACGATCGTCGAAAGAACGACGAGCGGCGCGCTGGAGGGCCTGGCGTCGGACCCGGAACTGGTGGCGTGGGGGCTACGACCCGCTTAACGGGGTCGAGCCGTGGGAATACTACGCGGTCGGCGAGCCGGGCAGCGCGCTGGTGAAGTTCGAGCCGGGAAAGGGCTACTGGATTTATGTCTCGAACGCCGCTCAGTTGACCGTGCCCGCTCCGACGGACCACGAATACGAATACGATTCCCAAGGCCGAAGGCTCGCCAGCGTCGTAATATACGACGGCGAGAACCAGATCGCCAAGTATGACGATCTGGGAAACCTGCTCGTGAGCTATTTCCAGGGCCCCGGCATCGATAATCCAATCTCTATGACACGCGACGGGCAGACATACTGCTATCACACCGACGCGCTTGGTTCGGTTACGGAACTGACGGATGCTGGTGGCAATATCGTCCAGTCATACCGGTACGATGCCTTCGGGTCGATTGTGCAGCAGTCAGGGAGCATAAAAAATGCTTTCACTTACACCGGCCGGGAGTATGACGCCAATACGGGGCTCTATTACTACCGGGCTCGGTATTATGATGCGGAAACGGGGAGGTTTTTGAGTCGGGACCCTGTTTATTCTGCAAACCTATATGTCTATGTTGTAAATAATCCACTCATGCTTATTGAGCCCATGGGCCTCTGGTGCAGTTGGTTTGGGTGGGATACGGAAAGAAGCGCAGTAATTTTGGGTGATTGGGGACCCTGGAATTTGTATGCCATAGCCGGATATCCAGGATTTGGATTCTGCTTGTATAAGAGGTCCAGGCATGGTTCTCAGGAAAAAAAGACCAGGCCCAGATACCTCTGCTACGATAGGCGCCAAGGGTTTCATTACGATTATGGCGTGGCGACTGCTGTACGTCCGAAACAGTATGGCTATCGGACTTGGACTATACAAAGACGCAAGCTCACCCTGGAGAGTTGGGTTTTTGGCGCCCCGAGACTATATGGATTATTATTTTACCGAGAATAGGGTGAACAAGGAAACTAG
>CAYVQZ010000075.1:0-17951 GCA_964453435.1 uncultured bacterium | reverse complement strand
GCGAAGGAAATTGGTATGTCTACTTGACAGGGGCGCCTTTAATGGGTGACCCCAAGTTGCTCTTACTGATACTCGTGCGTGCCCGCTTCTACCTTGAGCCCGGTTTTTTTGCTGATGATCTGAGCCATCTCCTCGGCGTTCGAGTAGGGGCAGCCGGGCTTGGCGTTGACCAGGCAGCTGGCGAGACGGACCTCGTCCGGCTTGAGTTCAGAAAGCTTGATCGCCATTCCGATATTGGGCGCGAGGCTTCGGCCCGGGCATTCGCACCTGACAAATCCGACCACCTGGGCCGGCTCGTCGAACTTGCCTTCGCCCAGGGCCGCCGCCTTCAGGCAACGCCACTCGCCAGGGCATCCGTAACCGCTGTCCATGTAAGCTCCACATCCCACTATCAACACTTTTTTCATTACTTTTTTCTCCTTTGGTTTTTTTTGCGCATCTCATTCTTCGCGCACGCAGCCTCCCGCTTCATAATACTCCGGCGAAGCCGGCATTTCAAGAGGAACCCGTCAAGCTTAAGCATTCGTGGAACAGGTTCATAATAGACAAATTATTTTGCGGATGATATGCTTGGTTAGAATCTGAAAGAACCTTCATGTCAGGCGCAGAGCAAGCCCCGAAGGAGGCGAATACGATGCGATTCAAATATGTAATCACGGGAGTTGTGGTTCTTCTGATTGTTGCAGTCATTGCAATGGTTCTTGTGGTGAAAAGTTATGATTTCAACAAATTGAAACCCCGCATTTCTCAGGCTGCGTTCGATGCGACCGGACGAGAACTGAAAATGGCCGGCGATATAGAACTCGCGCTTGGATTGACGCCCGGATTGGTGGTCGAGGGCGTAAGCTTCGAGAACGCGGCCTGGGGTTCCCGGCCGGAGCTTGCGACGGTCAAGCAGTTGGAGCTGCAGGTGGCGCTGATTCCCCTGCTCAGTGGAAATGTCGAGGTGAAGCGACTGATCCTTGTTGAACCCGACATCCTGATCGAGACCAGCGGCGACGGTCAGTCAAACTTGAAATTCAAAGAGGACGTGGAAGAAGAAACCGGTGAGGAGAAGAAGCCGGAAAAAGTCAAACTGCCGGAACTCGTATTCAACGAGGCCAGAATCGAAAACGGGAAACTGATGTATAAGGACGCCCGCTCCGACAGAGCGTACGACATAAGAATCGAAAAGCTTGCGGCCAGCGCACGGTCCGCAGAGAGTCCGGTCAAGATTGAGCTGAAGGGTTCATACAACAAGAGTCCTGTGACAATGAACGGGACAATCGGCTCGATTGCGGCGCTTCTGGATCCGGAAAAATCATGGCCGGTGAAGCTGACAGGCAAGGTCAGCATGGCAAACGTCTCGCTCGACGGCGGCATAAAGGACGTGATGGGGGCACGCGGCATCTCGATGAGCGTCACCGCCGGGGGAGAGTCGCTGCCGGAACTGGCGTCGCTCGCCGAAGTGAAGGGAGTCCCCGACCTCGGCGCCTACAAGGTGGCCCTCAAGGTTTCCGACCCCGGAACAAAGACCTACAAAGTTTCGGAGCTGGCAATCCAGCTCGGAGAGAACGATATGGCGGGTTCAGCCGAGTTGAGCCTGGCCAAAAAGCGGCCCCAGGTGATTGTAGAGCTAACATCTCAAAAATTGGATCTGAGGCCGCTGCTCGAGGGTGCGGAAAAGAAGGCCGAACAAGAAAAGCCGGCCGAGGAGACATCGAAGCCTCGAGACAAGGTTTTTCCGAGCGACCCTCTGCCTCTCGATGCGCTGAGACAGCTCGACGCTCGGGGAAAGATTCGGGTGAAAGAGCTTCTGCTTCCCCGCGTCGCACTGAACGATTTGGCCATAGACCTTGACCTTGAGGACGGAAACCTTTCGGCAACCCCGATTCAAGCAACTGCAGGTGGCGGTTCTCTCGGCGGAGAGCTTCGAGTGCGAACGCAGGGAGAGGTCGCTGAGGCGGCCGCCAAATTCGACGTCGACGGTGTGGACCTGGGCCGCATGCTGAAACAGCTCGAGGTCACCGACCTGCTGGAGGGCCAGTTGAGCGCCGATATCGACCTGAGCGGTCGTGGAGTCTCGGTGGCCGATATCATGGGGAGCCTGAACGGAGAAACATCAATAGTGACAGGAGAGGGTAAAATCAACAACAAGTATCTCAATCTTGTGGGGGGCGACCTGAGGTCCGAGGCGCTTCAACTCCTGAATCCCATGGCCAAGCAAACCGATTATACCGAAGTCAACTGCTTCGTCAGCCGGTTTGCCATTACGGACGGAATGGCGAAGAGCACGGCGCTGGTATGTGACACAAGCGCCATGACCGTGGTCGGCGATGGGAAGATCAATCTGAAAACCGAGGAACTGAGTTTATCGCTGAACCCGTCGCCAAAAAGCGGTTACGGTGTGGAAGGCGTGGGAAAGGCGACTCTCAGCCTGGGAGAACTTACAAAACCGTTCAAGCTTGGAGGCACACTCGCAAAACCGCGTCTTGCGATTGACCCGACAAAAACCGCGCTTACCATAGCGAAAGGCGCAGGCGGAGTCGCCCTGTTCGGTCCTGCAGGGATTGCGGCGATTCTGGCAAGCGGGAGCGCGGGCGGCGAGAATCCGTGTCTTGCCGCAATCGAGGCGGCGGAGAAAGGGGTCACGGCTGAGACGACCCGGGGTGAGACAGAGCCGGCAGGCAGTGCGGCCGAAGAGGTGACCGGCGATGCCAAATCAGCCATTGAAGAAGCCGGTCGCTCGTTCAAGAAACTTTTCGGACAGTAAGCGGATGGCATGGCAAGATGATTCGAAAGGAAGGCTGTCATTTCCTTTCAAGACACGGAATCGGCCGATATTTGCTATTGAGAAGCCGCCACGTAATAGATGGGGGTCATGTCCGGCTCGATAAGCTCGCCAGGGATTATCTGCAAACGGAGAGATTTAACGGAGGCATTCATGAGCAGAAGGATAATCATTAGCGTGCCCTTTTTTACTCTGGTTTTCGCAGTTCTGATGATTCTGCCCGCATGCGGAACGAAGATAAACGATGCGAACTTCGAGAAGGTCAAGATGGATATGACGAGCGAAGAGGTTCGAAAGTTGCTCGGCCCACCGGCAGAAACGTCAAGCGTCACCGTGGGGGGATTCTCCAGCGCTTCGTCAACCTGGGAAAGCGAAGAAGGGATTATCTCCATTCAATTCATGAATGGCAAGGTAAAGGCCAAACAATTCACGAAGCCCGGTGCGAAGGAAGACTTACCCGTTCGGCGGTGATTGACACTTTCGCTTGGGGAAAACAGGTATGTCCGATTCTATGGGCGGCTGCCTCGCTCGGGGAGAGGTCCCTCTTCCCTCTTCAGCTTCGTTCTCGGCGATGTGTTGTTCCCGCGTTGTTCCGCCTGTCTTCCTCTACTCCTCGACCAAATGGTCGAACAACGGCGTGGAAAGGTAGCGCTCTCCGAAACTTGGTATTATGACAACAAGCGTCTTGCCGATATTCTCCTCTCGGGCAGCCACAATACTTGCCGCCTTGAGCGCCGCTCCGGCTGAGATGCCAACGAAAAGGCCTTCTTCCTTGGCGGCGTTGCGAGCCCATTGGATAGCGTCATCCTGGTCCACTTTAATGACCTCGTCGATAACATCCATATTAAGTACGACGGGGATGAAGCCGGCTCCTATTCCCTGAATCTTGTGGGGACCCGGCTTCGGCGTCACGCCCTCGCGCGTCTGCGACAAAACCGGGCTCTGGAGAGGCTCGACCGCAACCGCTTTCATCGACGGCTTTCTCTGTTTGATTGCTTCCGCCGCACCGGTTATTGTTCCGCCCGTGCCGACCCCGGCGACCAGGATATCCACTTGACCGTCGGTGTCGCGCCATATTTCTTCCGCCGTTGTCCTCCGGTGTATCTCCGGGTTCGCAGGATTGTTGAACTGCTGGGGCATGAAACTGTTCGGAGTTTCTTTGACCAGTTCTTCGGCTTTTCTTATTGCTTCAGGCATGCCGCCCGCAGCGGGGGTGAGCACAACCTCCGCGCCAAGGGCGCGCAGCACTTTTCTCCGTTCGACGCTCATTGATTCCGGCATTGTCAATACGCACCGATACCCCTTCGCTGCGCAGACGAAAGCGAGAGCGATACCGGTATTCCCGCTCGTGGGCTCGATGATTGTGGTCCCGGGGCTGATGCATCCGTCGCGCTCGGCCGCCTCAATCATCGAGAGGCCGATGCGGTCCTTCACCGAACTCATGGGGTTCAGGCTTTCCAGTTTCGCAAGCACGATGGCCTCTGACCGGATCAGTTTTCGAATTCTGACCAGTGGGGTGTTTCCGATTACCTGAGTGACGTCGTCATAGATACGGGCCATTTCCGGACTCCTTTTCGTCATTTATTCTCTTGTTCGCTTTTCCTTTCTTGCCGAACCATACAGCCGGAGCCGAATATTTCTTTCACTCGTGTGCTATTGTACCGGAACGTACTGAAAATGTGGATGCAGGAATAAAACCGTGAGGAACAGGATGAATGGATTAATTTGCCATCGGCTCTCTCGCAAGTTCGCCGGCGCGGATATTCAGTAAATGCGTGTGGTCCGCAAGAAATTCCTGCAATTGGGCCTCGGGATGTTCCTCCCGATGTTTCGCGAATGCTTCATCAACAGACGCTTTCAATTTCTCCTTCATCCCGACGGAAAGCACTATCGGCGCACCGGCAAGTTTTTTCTTCCCCCCTGAACTCGTAAGTCTGGCAACTATTATTTCCCCCGCCACTATTTCGTCGGCTGCCGACGAATCTTCAACAGCATGGGATTCGTTGCGGAAAAGGTCCGTCAATGTGATGACCCCCTCCCCTATCGAATCGATTACGAAGGCGCCCAGATGCGATTTCGTCCATTCATCAAGCAGTTTCTTTTGCTCGTCTTCAAGGTTTTTCGCGCGCTGTTCGGCGAATAGTTCGATAATACGTTTCTGCTCGGTCGAATGCCGATAATCGTTGATGAACCAATCGAGAAACCGTATGTTTTCGAGAGAGTCCTGGTTGAACAGGAGGCTCGTGTCTATCTTGTTTTCATGGTAACGGCTGAATGCCTCGACCATTTCGTCTTTGAAACGCTGTCCCGTCGCGAACCGGACGATTTCGTTCCTCAGGTTTTCTTCAGCCCTCTTTTCGCGAAACGATTCCAGGTCGATTGCCGTTTGTTTCGGCATGCAGCACTTTTTATACTTTTTACCGCTGCCACACGTGCATGGTTCATTGCGACCGATTTCAGCCATATTGATTCACCATTATCTATTCTGCTGTCCTATTGTCTCCCGCCTTATTTTATTATATTTAAATCGTGATTTTTCGGCAAGCGGTTCATTGTTGTTCAGCCCCCGGCAGGCGCAGTCCTTCCCGCGCCGATTCAAGGGTCGGGTCTAATGAAAGAGCCTTTTGCCATTCCCTTTTGGCCTCAGTATATTGTCCTTTCTGATACAGCACGAGCGCGAGGTTGTTGTGGGCGAGCGCATATGACGGGTCGAGGCCGATTGCGCGGCGATACATTCGTTCCGCATCCGAAAGCCTGCCCGTCTCGCCATAGATTACCCCTAAATTATAGTTGATTTGCGGAAAATCGGGCTCGAGCCGATAAGCGAGCTCGGTATGACGGAGGGCTCGGTCCAAATCTCCCCGTCGATAATAGGCGTTCCCAAGATTATATTGGACGCGGAAATTATTCGGGGCGCACTGCTCCGTTACGCGGTAGAGCGTGAACTCGTCGCTCCAGACACGGTTTCGGGTTACGGTCCGGGCGGAAAAAGCCAGGATAACGAGTGCGATGACAACGGCGAGAACCTTTTTAGCCTTCAGCCCCGCTGCCTTGTACGTTGATGCGGCGGCCAGTCCCGCCAGCGCGCAGAACCCAACGGACGGCACGTAGAGAAACCGTTCGGCCTTCAACACAGAAATGGGAACTATCTGGAGAACGGGAAGAAGAAACGCCACAATCCATGCAGTGAAAAAACCAGCGATCCTTCGCTTTAGGACCAGAATCACGACGAGTGCGCAGAAGAGCGAGGCTGCCAGGAGCATGCCCAGATTGGCAGGGGTCGCCGCATTTCGCAACTCCACCGCATAGTCTGCGCAAAGATTGAACGGGAACAAAAGGAGGCGGGCATAATCGGCCAAGACAAAAGGCATCGTATAGAGGATTTGTTGAGCGTTCAGCCTGTCATGGAGTCGGGGCGCGATATCGAGCAATCCGAACCTGACCAGCGCATATGTGCCCGCCGCTATCCAGAAGGCCGCATGCATAAGAACGAGGCGTCGCCGATTTTCGCGCCGTTCCACCGTGAACTCATACACGAGAAGCATTGCCGGCAAGACGACTGCAACTTCTTTCGACAACAGTGCGAGGACAAAGAACAGCAAGCAAATCAAAAACCTGAACGAGGCGGCCCCGCGATTCCGGGCCTCAAGAAAAAAAATCATCGCGCACAGGATGAATGCCGCGGCTATGACATCTGTCCGGCCCGAGATGAACGTCACCGACTCGACGTGAAGGGGATGTACGGCAAACAGGGCTCCTCCCAAAAGGGCGGCGAGCGAAGACGCGGTTATCTTTCGAATCAGGACGCACAGCAGCATCGTTGCAATGGCGTGCCATGCGACGTTGCTCAAATGAAAGCCGAACGGGTTGAGTCCCCAAACTGAATGGTCGACGGCATACGATAGCAGAATGATGGGGCGATAATAGCCCTGCGCGCTTGGTTGCTCCGATTGCGACCAGAAATGGCCGGAAAAAAATTGACCGATTCCGGCCAGTGAACGCATGGCCGGGTTTGCGACGATCAGTTCTTTATCGTCCCAGACGAAATCGTTGGCGAGAGAATTGGCAAAAACGACGATGGAAAGAACAGCTACGAGGATGCAGGCGTGGCCGGATTTCTCCGATATCGACATTCCACCACTCCATGGCGCAAACTACCGGCCCCGTGAACGAAGATTCTGCTGCCATTTCCACGCGGTTGTCAGAATCTCATCGAGGCTGGAATGTTTCGGCGACCAGCCCAGTTGCCTTTTAATCTTCTCGGCGCTTGCCACAAGTTCGGGGGGGTCTCCCGGCCGGCGTTGCGAATTCACCTTCGGTATCCTGCGGCCCGTCACGCGTTCGGCCGCTTCGATGACCTCCGCCACCGAGCGCCCCCTGCCGGTTCCAAGATTAAAGGCGTTGGTCGGGCCTCCCTCAAACAGGTACTCAAGACACCGGATGTGCGCGTCGACGAGGTCGCACACATGGATGTAGTCTCGGATGCACGTGCCGTCGGGCGTGTTGTAGTCAGCTCCGTAGATGGAGAGGCGCCGCCTCCGCCCGAGGGCGGCATCGAGAGCCAATGGGATGAGATGAGTTTCCGGGTCATGGACCTCGCCGATGCCCCCTTCGGGATCATCTCCGGCTGCATTAAAATAGCGGAGGCTGACGGAGCGGAGGCCATAAACGCGGTCGTGACTTCGCAGGATATCCTCGAAAAGCGACTTGGTCTGGCCGTATGGATTGATTGGGTGTTGAGGATGTTCTTCCGTAATGGGAATCGTCACAGGATTGCCATAAACGGCGCAGGTGGACGAGAAAATCAGGAACTCCACTTTCCGCTCGAGCATTGCGGCCAGAAGGTTCAAGCCGCCCACGACGTTATTTATATAATATTTCGTGGGCTGCTCGACAGATTCACCGACGTAACACGAAGCTGCAAAATGCATGACGGCTTCGACCGAGTGTTCCGAGAAAGCCCGACGGACGGACTCTGTATCGCGAAGGTCGGCTTCCACAAAGGCGCCGCCAGAAATGAGGTCGCGATGTCCCGTGGAGAGATTATCGAGGGTTACCGTTTGAAAGCCGCGCCTGAGCAGCTCCTTGACGGCATGGCTCCCTATGTAACCAGCGCCTCCGGTAACCAGGATTGTTTTGGATTTCATTCTTTACGCCAGAACGAGGATTGAAAAGAGGGTTCGGCATGCCTCCGATTCAGAGCTTCACGGCCTTTGCGTCATTAATGTATGGTATTTGTTTGATTTGTTCTATGATTTCGCTCGTGAGTTCGGAATCCAGGTTCAGGATGGTTGCGGCCTGACCGCCTCGCCGAGTTCTCCCCAGTGTCATTGCGCCTATGTTGATGCCGTTTTCGGCCATTAGTGTGCCGAGATTGCCGATGATACCGGGTTTATCCTCGTTCAGACAGAGCAGCACAACGCCCTCGGGCCAGGCATCAAGATGAAAATCGTTCAGCCGCACGATTCGTGGGGTAGTAAGACTGAAAAGCGTGCCGGCGACCGAGCATTCTTCCTTATCCGTTATCGCGCGGACCGTTACCAAATTGGCGTAATCCCGTAACATCTGGCCTTTACGCTCGGTCACAACTATTTTCCTGTCGGCAATAAGAACGGGCGCATTTACGTAATTGACGTTTTCGTGCAGAAAAACCTCGAGAAAACCTTTTATCACTGCGGTGCGAACCGGGCGCACATCAAAACGTTCGATTTCCCCAAAGACTTCTATGACGAGTTCGCGAACTGCGCCCGCCGGGTACTGCGCCTGGAAACGTCCCAGTTTTTCCGCAAGTTCCAGATATGGCTTCAACTCCCTGTACACTTTCGGGTCTATCGGCGGAACGTTGACGGCATAGGGGACGGGTTCTCCGTTCAGGGCGCGAATGACCTGGTCGGCCACCTCGCATGCGACGTTGACCTGGGCCTCTTCCGTCGACGCTCCCAGATGAGGTGTGACAATCACGGAGTCCAATGCCAGCAGCGGGCTTTCGAGCGGCGGCTCCTGCTCGAAAACATCAAGCGCGACGCCCGCAATTCTCTTCGCTTTCACCGCATCTGCCAACGCCTGTTCATTGATGATTCCGCCGCGCGCACAATTGATGATACGCGCGTCGGGCTTCATCATATCGAGCTGCTGCCGGGAAATCAGGTTCTTTGTTTGTTCGTTCAGCGGCACGTGCAAGGTAATGAAATCGGAATTCTTAAGAAGATACTCGAAGTCCACGGGTTCGACATTTACCGATTGCGCGCGTTCCGGTGAAAGAATCGGGTCGAAGCCGATGACCTTCATACCCAATCCGTTCGCACGACGAGCAACCTCGCTTCCGATTCTGCCAAGCCCGATTATACCCAGCGTCTTCCCATACACCTCGGCTCCGGTGAATTTTTTGCGGTCCCACTCGCGACTTCGCAACGACGCGCACGCCTGCGGAATGTTGCGCGCCAGAGCAAGCATCATCGAGATGGTGTGCTCGGCGGTGGAAATGGTGTTTCCGCCGGGGGCATTCACCACTATGATTCCATGCTTGGTGGCGGCCGGAACGTCGATATTGTCGAGGCCGACGCCCGCTCGTCCTATGACTTTCAGCCTTCTCCCCGCCTCGATGACCCCCGCCGTGACCTTGGTCTGGCTCCGCACGATAAGGCCATCGTAAGCGGAAATCGCTGCAAGGAGCTCGTCCGGCGACTGTTTGGTTTTGATGTCGACTTCGAAGTTGTCATGCCGACGGATTACATCGACCCCTTGCTCGGCGAGCGGGTCACTGATCAGGATTCTCATTTTTCCGGCCATGGTTATTCAACCCGAAAGTGATTTTTCCGCCGCGGTTACTCCCGCCCCCAACTCACATTTGTGACCGAACTCAATCAACATTCTCTCTAGCGCCGAGACGGCGGCTATCACGTCGGTCTCGTCGCAGTATCCGAGATGAGCGACGCGGATTATCTTCCCTTTCAGCTTGCCCTGTCCGCCGGCAACGGTTATGCCGAATTCATCCGCCATTTTTTTTCGAACGGCATCGGCATCGATGCCGGCCGGCATGAACATGGCTGTTGCCACATTCGAGGGCGACTGCGAAAGCAGGTCCAACTTGAGCGCCGCGGCGGCTTGGCGAGTTGCCGCCGCCAGACGGGCATGCCGTTGAATAACGTTCTCCAGGCCTTCCTCCCAAATAAGGGACAAGGACTCGCGTAACCCGTAAATCAATGATACCGCCGAGGTAAACGGTGTATCGTTCTTTTCGAGGCCTTTCAGGGCCTTGGGAAATGAGAAATAGAATTTGGGCAAATTCGATTTTTCGATGGCATGCCGCGCCTTGGCGCTTACACTGACAAAAGAAAGCCCCGGCGGAAGCATCAGCGCTTTCTGGGAACCCCCCACAACGATATCTACGCCCCACTCGTCGGCCTTGAGTTCATCGGCGCACAGCCCGCTGATTGCATCAACCACCAGGAGCGCGTCGCTTCCTGAAACGGCTCTTCCGAGAGCGGCTATATCCGTGCGAACGCAGGTGCTGGTCTCGCACAGCGTCGCGAACACTGCCCTTGTCGCCGGGTTCTGCTTTAGAACCGATTCGACTGTCGATGGCTCGACCGCCCGGCCCCACTCGACATCGATGTTAATGGCATTCACACCATATGCCTCGCATAATTCACCCCATCGCTCGCCGAATTTGCCACCGCGTATGACTACCGCATGGTCGCCCTGCGAAAGGGTATTGACAACGGCGGCTTCCATGGCCCCCGTTCCCGACGCCGCAAACAGAAGCACCGGGTTCCCGGTCTGGAGAACATGCTGCAGGTTCTCATATATTTCCTTGAGGATAGCTCTGAATTCTGCGGTCCGGTGGTGGATAACCGGCTTCGCCATTGCGAGCGATACCCGCGGCGGCAGCGACGTCGGCCCCGGCGCCATCAACAGATATTTCTTCATGTTTCTTCCCTTTTTCCGGCAGCTCGAAAGAGCGGCTGAAAGGTGTCCTGTACAAAATCCCCTCAGCCACCCTTTGTAAAAAGGCCGCGGGCTCTGCGGGAGAATTCTCGGCAATCCGAAGACCCTCAACCAGGCCCGCCTATCATCGAAAGGAGGATAGAGGGGAAACTCGACAATCCGTTGCAGGCATCAACCGAATTCCTCTGGTAGATTCAATAAATTATCAAAAATGCCTCGCCGTGTCAAGCACCGGCGCCACGAAAGCGGATTTTGCGGTCGAACGTCGCCCCTGAATGTAGTTGTGCCCTTAAGTTCCTGTCGCACTGTGCGTTTTGACATGTCCAGCCATGATGAAGTATAGTCTCAAATGTTCGAAGCCACGGGCTTATTCCGAAAAAAAGGGGGAGCAGTGGAAACTCAAACTTATCCGGAATTCAGCACCCACTATCCACTTTTGCTCACGACCTTCATGAAACGCCCCGTTCGTCTTTATCCGAACGAAACAGGCATCGTCTACAGAAACCCAGACTCGGGCGACTATTTCCGGTTCACCTGGATGGGGTGGTATGAGCGAACGTGCATTCTGGCGCATGCTCTGAAGGAGCCTCTGAGCGTAAAGGCGGGTTCGGCCGGCAAGCCGGGCGACCGAGTGGCGACGATGGCCTTGAACCATCATCGGCATCTGGAACTTTATTATGCCGTGCCCTGTATCGGAGCGGTTTTGCATCCGATAAACGTGCGGTTGTCGCCGGAACATATCACCCACACCATCAAGCATTCCGGGGACAAGGTGATATTTTTCGACGACGTGTTTCTGCCGCTGCTGGAGCGAATTTACGAAGAAATCGAACCGGTTGTCGAGAAATTTGTATATATGTCGGATAAACCCGGAAAACCGGAGACGAAGATTCAGCCGCTCTATGAGTATGAGGAACTCCTGAAAGACGGGAGCAGTGAATTTCGGTGGCCGCTGCTCGACGAGAATACCTATGCGACGCTTTGCTACACCACCGCCACAACAGGCTTGCCGAAGGGCGTAATGTTCACGCACAGGCAGCTCTACCTGTTCACATTACACGTCACGCTCGGACGCAGTTGGAATTCGGACCCCTCGAACCCGCGCCTCGGGGAGTCATCGGTCACAATGTTCAACACTCCCCTGTTTCATATCCACGGCTGGGGAGCGCCCTTTATCTCCGCCTTCGGCGCGCACAAGATTGTTCTCCCGGGCAGATTCACCGTGGACGGTTTCTGCGAGCTGGTTCAAACCGAGCGAGTGACAACCTCGGGCGTCGTCCCGACAATGCTGGCTATGCTCGTGGAATATGAAAACCTTCATAGATACGACCTGAGCAGTTTGAGAAACGTCAGCGTCGGAGGAGCCGCTCTGCCCCTCGGACTGAAAACAAAGGCCGAGAAACTGATTCCCGGTTTCACCGCCGCCTCGGGATACGGAATGACCGAGACGGCCCCGACAACGATTGCAAGCTTTGTGAAAAAATCAATGAAGGACCGGCCCAAAGAAAAGCTCGACGAAGTCAGGGTGCGGACAGGATTACCCATGCCGGGCCTCGAGGTGGAAGTGGTCGATGAAGCCGGAAATCCGGTACCCCCGGATAATGAAACAATCGGGGAAATCGTTATGAGGGGGCCGTGGGTGATGGAACAGTACTTTAAGGAACCCGAAAAAACCGCCGAAGTGTGGAAAGACGGTTGGTTCCACACCGGCGACGTCGCCAAGATTGACTCGGAGGGATACATCACAATCGTTGACAGGGTGTCGGATATGATCCGAAGCGGCGCGGAGATGGTTCCGACCGTCCTGCTCGAAAACCTGACCGCCACGGCCGACTTCATCCTCGAAGCGGTTTATGTGGGTGTGCCGGACGAAACGTGGGGAGAACGGCCCATGGCCATAATCCGCCTGGTTCCCGGCGCTGCCGAAGGCGTGGAAGAAATAATGAAGTTTCTGGAAACCGAAGGAGTCGAAAAAGGCAAGATTACCAAGTGGATGCTTCCCGACTATGTCCTGATAACGAACGAAATCCCCAAGACCAGCGTCGGGAAATTCGACAAGAAAGCCATAAAGCAACATGTGAACGAATTCAGGAGCAGAGCAAAACGAACCGGCAAAGCCAAGGCCGCAACATAAGTATCTCTCGAAGCCAGGAAGGAAGGATGCTCATGGACATGCCAACCCTCCCGCGAAACTTCTTTCAGCGTATTTTGGGCATGTGCGAGACGAAACCGCCAGCGGACAACGATTGTTGGACCTATGAGAACGGAAAAATTGCTGTCGACCTTGCGCGCGCGCAGGAATTATCAACCACCGGCGGGGCGATACGACTCGAGAAGAAAAACCTCCCCAGCCGGGTGCTGGTGATTCACGGCGACGATGGCCGGTACCACGCATTTGAGAATCGCTGCGCCCACGCGAAGCGCCGCCTCGACCCGGTTCCCAATTCAAAGTATGTGCAGTGCTGCAGTGTGGGCAAGTCGACCTTCGATTATTCCGGCACGCGGGTCGCAGGCTCAGCCAAAAAAGCCATACGCACATTTCCTGTCGCCATCGAGGGAACCAAGCTGACCATTACCGTTTAACCAATCTGAAGTGGAGCGTGAACGAGCAAACGGTGGGTTCTCATGAATGCACATCGGGCCGGAAAGCATCTCGAAGCGGGAATTCGGAACGCACATCCGCAGTCAAGGAACTAGCCGGAAAAGATTTCCATGCGCACCTTTTCCAGGCCCGTATCCAGCATTCTCAACTCGCTCGCAGCGATGTATGACAGGTCGATGTCGCGGCCTCGCACGAAGGGGCCACGGTCATTAATTCGAACGACGGTGACGCGGCCATTTCGAAGGTTCGTAATGCGCACCTTCGTGCCAAAGGGAAGAGACCGGTGGGCCGCCGTGTGCGCGTACATATTGTATATTTCGCCGTTGGCCGTTCTGCGACCGTGAAACTCCTGACCATACCATGACGCCACGCCATAGACTATCTTTGCGTCGGGACCCGTCGGCACTCTGACCGGCCCGATACTCATTCGGGCGCATCCCGTTTCCATAAACGCGACCAGAATGAAAGAGAGCATTAAAAGGCCTGATGTTTTCCGCACCATGGTCTCCCTTCGTCAGAAGTTCAATGGAAGCGCCATAGCAAAGTGAGCAATTACCATACCAATTTCCGGCAATCCCCCCGGCACGTCCTAAGTTTTCGCCTGCCAGTTGTTTTTGAAACGCCCGAACTTCTGCGAACACTGTCGAGCGACGGAGAGTGTACAGTTTTTGTCAGATTTCGGAAAATCTTTCTTGTCGCAGAAGGAGTCTCCTTAAGAGGGCCTGTGCATGAAGGACTTCTTGCGCTTTACCGTGTGGCTCGAAGCTGCTCGCCCGAGTTTGATAACCCCGCGTGGACTGGTGTATACTTCGCGCGAAAAACACAACGGCGGCGGACTGGTTTCTAACCTTGTTCGAGCTCGTGCGCTTTTCGCTTACCCTTTGTTTCCGGCCGCGGTGGCGCCCCGAAGCATATCCTGAACCCGACGCCGCAATCGCCGCCAAGTGAAAGCATGTAAAAAGGAGGATATCCGTGCGGATCAGAGTTCTCGCAATAGTTCTTCTTTTTCTCATCGTTCCAAATACCGTCATGGGTGAACCCGAACAGGACGACGCTCGTAAAGAACTCGAACAGATGGCTGTCCCGTGCAGCCAGGAAGAGCTTGCCGAGAGAACACGCCACGGAGACGAAGCAATCGTCAAATTGCTGTTGGCCGCCGGCGTCGACCCGAACACCACGGATAGCAAAGGAGAACCGTTGCTGATAATCGCGACACGGGCAGGACATACAGCGGTCATAAAAAGATTGCTCGAAGCATCGGCCGACCCCAACGCAAGGAAACAGGGGAAATGGACCGCCCTTGCCTGGGCTGCAAGCGAGGGGCAAACGGAAGCGGCGCGGATTCTCCTCGAAAACGGTGCCGATGCCAACGCAAAAGACAAGAACGAAGCGACAGCTTTAATGCATGCGGCATCGTGGGGGCATGTGAAAATAATCGAGGCTCTCCTCGACCATAGAGCCGATATTGACCATCAGGATTCGGAGGGCTGGACGGCCCTGATGCTGGCGGCATTCAGAGGACAGGCCGAAGCCGTGCGGATTCTGCTGGAACATGGCGCCAATCCAAATATCAGCAGCCCTGCCGGTGACACCGCCCTGAGGTCGGCGGCATTCGGCCGTCACGAGGAAATCGTGAGACTACTGAGGAAAGCCGGAGCCAGGGAATAGGAACCGGAATCGGCTGGAGGTTTACATGCGGAATGCCAAGAGTACGTGTACGGTAATTCTATCATTTGATTTTGATGCGGAGTCCTTATGGAGGTCGCTCGGCCTTGACACGCCTACTCCCCTCTCCCGCGGACAGTATGGAGCGCGGGTCGGCGTCCCCCGCATTCTTGCGCTGCTGGAGAGCCACGGGATACCGGCCACATTTTTCGTGCCGGCAGACACGGCCAGACGGCGCCCGGAGATTGTCAGGCAAATCCACGACAGCGGACACGAAATAGGTCATCACGGAGATATGCACGAAAGCCCGGCAAATTTGTCACCCGAAGAAGAGAAGCGGATTCTGGAGACGGGCATCCGGACTCTTGAGGAACTGACCGGCGAAAAACCCCGCGGCTATCGCTCTCCCGCATGGGACTTGAGTCCGAATTCAATTCGCCTCTTTCAGGAATGCGGGTTCTTGTATGACAGCAGTATGATGGGTGATGATTTCCGCCCGTATATGCTTACCCACGAAGGCAACGAAACAAACGTACTGGAGATTCCCGTTTCGTGGGAACTCGACGATGCGCCGCACTTTCTGTTCAATTTCTTTCCGGCCTACCTGGTCGGTATGTCCGCGCCCTCCAAAGTCCTTGAGATTTGGGTATCCGAGTTCGAGGGCGCCTACGCCGAAAAGGGGGTCTTTACCCTGACAATGCATCCGCAAATCATCGGTCGATACCACCGGGTCCGGATGCTGGAAGATTTGATACGGCACATGAAGGGACGGCCGGGTGTCCGGTTTGCAACCTGCGCTCAGGTGGCGGCGGAGTGGGCCAGAAAACGAAAAAGCTGAAATCCGTTTATTAATTGCTGGCGAAGGAACCTATCTGAGTCCGTCTCTCGATTACCAAGCGCACGGGACTGTCCCAGATTTACGGGCACGAAGTGCCGTAGAATCGGGACTGTCCCCAAAGCGAACAACCTTCAGCATGAATTGTGGGACAGTCTCATCTCACCGTCCACGAAAAGCGGAACCCTGATTCCGAGGACATGGATTTATGTGCCGAAGGTCACGGTCCGCGTGATTCCGGGGACACGGAATCAGCACAAATCGAATTGTCGGACGCATTCCCTGTGAATCTTTCCGATAATCAGATTATTTGTCGAAACGCAAAGGAGAGGAAGCCATCATGAAAGTCATCGCATTCAACTGCAGTCCGAAAATGGATAAGGGGAATACGGCTCAAATTTTGGATCCCTTTCTCGAAGGAATGAGGGAAGCAGGCGCCGAGGTAGACACATATTATACCCGGAAGATGAACATCAAACCCTGCCAGGGAGAATTGCATTGCTGGCTGAAAACGCCGGGCAAGTGCTTTCAAAAAGATGATATGAACGACCTTTATCCAAAGCTCATTCCGGCGGACATTCTGGTATTCGCTACGCCAGTGTATGTGGATGGAGTTACGGGCCCCATGAAATTGCTCATGGACCGACTGGTTCCCACAATCCAGCCTTTCTTCGAAATCCGCGACGGTCATTGCAGGCATCTGGTTCGTGAAGGACACAATCCGAACGGGAAAGTCGTCCTGGTTTCAAACTGCGGCTTCTGGGAGATGGACAACTTCGAGCCCATGGTCGCGCATATGAACGCCGCCTGCAAGAACATGGCGAGAGAATTTGCGGGCGCTTTGTTGAGACCGCATGGGCCCGCCATACAAATCCTGCTGGAGATGGGCGCACCCTTGGACGATGTCTTCGGCGCGGCGAAAGAGACAGGCCGCCAGCTTGTCACAGACGGCGCCATGTCAACTGAAACATTGAATATCGTAAGCCGGGAACTTATGCCGCTCGATGTGTATATGGCGGGCGCAAACCAGCATTTTCAGCAAGAAATTGAAAAGCATGTGGGGAAACAGACCCAGCAATGATGCATCTGTCTCATAACTTGTTTGGCAAGTTGCGCGTTTCGCAGTCTGTTGAATTCGGAACACTTTCCTGCGCCGCGCGATGACTGAGCAAATACGGGATACCCATATGCAGGAACACGCACAAATAATCATTCGCCCCGCTCGCGCCGCGGACGCGCCTGCAATAGGGGCTATATTGCGGGAAATCGAATGGTTGCCGGAAGCGGCCCAGGAATGTCGGGCCGAAATCGAATCGTTAATCTCGGAGAACCTGGCATCGTGTCTGGACGACAACAGCCATACGGCGCTTGTGGCGGAGTATTCGGCAGGAGATGTCGTCGGATACATCGCGGCGCACTGGACTCCGTATTTGATGTTGCCGGGTCCGGAGGGATACATTACCGAATTGTTTGTGCTCGAATCGGAGCGCAAGAAGGGAATCGGACGTTCGCTTCTCGCCGAAGTCAAGAAGATGGCCCTGGAACGCGGTTGCTTCCGGCTGCGCCTCGTGACGGGCAGAGGGAGAGGGTCCTACCAATTCTACAAGAAACTGGGCTGGGTCGAGCGAACGGGGATTGCAGACCTGGTTCTATTCCTCTAAGTACGGTTTGAAGCAACCGCCATCTTCTTCTAGGCAAACCCGAGTGACGGTGACATACTATTAATAGAGGGCAAAAGGGGGCTATGAGTTAATGGGGTGGCTCATGGCCTCTTTGTAGGGAGATAAACCGAAACAATGAGCGAACCGTTCCCCTCTGCGGTTCGCTCATTCTATTTGGTCTTATAAGAGCTATTTACCCGGGCCGTTCTCCCCCACTTCATACGGATGCTCTGCCGAACTGTTCCTCCCATGAAAGGGAACAAACCGTTCCACTTTTTTGCAGCGAATGAGTTACGAATGAAACGAATGAAAGGATAAAAACTTTTTTGGAACCGCAGATTCACGCGGATTGACGCGGATGAGAGACTACGAGGCTGTAAACCACGGGGAGCGCGGGGCGGCACGGGGAGAAACTATCTCACGCCAAGGCGGTAGAGTAGGGAGGGCGGAACCCTCCCCCTCGTCAAACCG
>CAYVQZ010000074.1:0-18375 GCA_964453435.1 uncultured bacterium | reverse complement strand
TAGTTGAGGTCATCTCAACGATGGAGGTGCTCAATGAAATCGTTCCCGGTTATATTCCCGGTTGTCGTTGCTCTGATCGCAACGTATCTGTATGCGGTTCCTGCTGTTAGTGGCCAGGAACGGCCGGATGAGGTTGAAGCAAAGCCTGCCGTGGTCCTGATGACCGACAAATTGAAATATGATCCCGATCTGATTACCGTTAAGATCGGAGACACTGTCGAGTGGAAGAACAGCTCCCGCTTCGTACACACCGTCACGGCAGACCCGTCTCTGGCGGTCTGGGAGGAGGACGCGTCCGTGCCGGAAGGCGCGGAGACCTTCAACTCCGGCGACATAGAGCCGGGCGAGACGTTCCGACACACTTTTGAAGTTCCCGGTGAGTATCGCTACTTCTGCATTCCGCATGAGATTTCTGGCATGAAGGCCAAGGTTATGGTGGAGGAATAAGGAAGATAGTACTCAGGGCGACAGCAACCAAACCGGACCCCGGGATAGTGAATCTGTCCGATAATTGCCAAGCGAAGGAGACTGTCCCCGAAGCGACCGTCACACACTCAATTTACCCAATTACGGAATTCCCCGGGTCGTTCGACGAGCGCGCCTGTTTTGTCATTCCGAGCCCTTCGAGTCCCTCAGGATAAACTCCGCGAGGAATCTCTCTCTTTTCCCTTCGTGTCCATCCGCGTCTCAAAAGAAATCCCTCTCTTTTAATCCGTGTCAATCCATGGTTCCCGCCAAAGAAATCGCGCTCAGGGTTCGTGGCGGTTTATTACAAGGCCGGACAAAAGTTTCGGGTAGAAGAAGGTCGACTTTTGCGGCATCTTTTCGCCCTCGTAGGTCACTGCCTTCACCTGCTCGGGTTTGGTGGGGTTGAGAAAGAGCGCCGCCTGCGCCTCTCCTCTGCGGACGTTTTCAAAGGCGAACGACGCGGACGGAGTGTAGCCGACGTGTTCTTCTCGCGAAATGCTTTCGCGGTCGATTCCCAGGATAGAATGCAAAATTACGGCCTGGATTATCGATACATCCAGGCTTCTCCAGTTCGGACTATGGCCGCCGGAAACAAGTTCGCGAACTTTCTCGTTATCTTTTGCCGTCAACAGTTCCAGCGTCTCGCCGCCGAGATAGAGGCCGAAGGTGTGGCGCGAGTCCGACGTCTCTGACATTTTCCGCAGAAGTTCGTCCAGCGCCGAATCGCATTGAGAGGTTGAAAACGGAAACGCCGCAATCTCGAAGTATTTTTCCAGCTCCTGCACAAAACGCAAGGGGTCAAACTCGGTCAGGCCGTGGATGAGCCTGTGCATCGGATAAATGGTCACCCCTTCGCCGTCCAGGTTCACACACATCATCATCACATAGTTGTATGGCGCATCGTCGGGCGCATGCCTTTCCTCGCGACGCCGGATTTCCCGATACATCAGCGCGGTCTCGTACCGGTGGTGGCCGTCTGCGATAATCAACGGCTTGTCCTGCATCTGCGAGGCCAGCGTCTCAGCGATTGCCGGCTCGTCGACGAGCCAGAACCTGTTTCGGATTCCGTCATCATCAACAAAGTCGTACGCGGGCGGGGTGAACGCCGTTTCCACAAGGAAACTGTCTATCATCCCCTCCGGCTGGGAATAAAGCGCGAAAATCGGGCTCAGATTCGCCTTGCACTCTTTGAGCAGATTCAACCGGTCGAGCTTCGGTTGCATCAACGTCTGCTCATGGCCCAGAATGACTCCCGACTCCTCCTCTTCGAGCCGGACCAGTGTGATGAATCCTCTGCGCGCGCGCGTCAGTCGCTCCGAGTACCGATACTCCTGCTCATAAAGGTAAACGCAAGGGCTTTCATCACGGCGGAGGACCCCATCGGCTATCCACTGTACGAGATGCTCGCGCGCGCGATTGTACCTGTTGCTTCCGGGCCCGTCTCCCTCGGCGTCCTTCGGCCTGATGAGCCGCACCACGTTGTACGGATGTCGGTCATACAACGTGTCGCGCTGTTCATCGCTTATGACGTCGAACGGGGGAGCGACAACGCGTCTCATCTCCACCCGCGAAGGGTCATACCGAAACCCGCGAAAAGGAATAATCTTTGCCATGATACGAACAAACCGTTTCTTTTTTCCGAGACTCCGGGCGACGATGTCACGCGCGAACCGAGAAGAAAGGCGAACTCGCAGCAAGCTCCTGATAAGTTGGGCTAATATACCGGCGCATGCACTTTTTGTCAAGACAATGAAAGACGGCGAAAGACGCGGCAAATCCCCGAAGGGAGTCGGGGAAAGACTGCGCGCGCCTTCTCTCGGAATCCATAGCTCATTGAAGCGGCGGACAGGCGGAAACGCTATTTTTTCGCTCGCTCGACGAATGAGTTGTCGCGCGTGTCGATGCGAACCACATCGCCTATCTGCAAGAACTGGGGCACTTTCACAACGATTCCGGTTTCCAGCGTGGCGGTCTTCGGTGATGCGGAGGCGGTGGCCCCTTTCAGCGGAGGCTCGGTGTCCACGATTTCGAGGTCCACCGTAATCGGCAGTTCAATCCCTACCGGCCTGCCTTCGTAAAACTCCACCTGAATCCGGATGTTGGGAAGGAGGTAGTTGACTGCGTTGCCGAGAACGCTTTTCGGGATATCGACCTGCTCGAACGTCGTCGTATCCATGAAGGTGTACACATCGTCGGCGTAATACAGGTATTCCATCTGCCTGCGGTCCAGCGGCGCGACCTCGACCGTGTCGGCGGAGCGGAACCTGACATCGTAGTAATTGCTGTTCTTCAAGCTGTACAGTTTAGTCTGGACGATTCCGCGCTTGTTGCCCGGGGTTATATGCGTGAGCCCGCTCACGCGGTACAGCTCTTTCTCGTGCAGAATTATCATGCCCACTTTCAGTTGTGTCGCCGGCAGCATTTCTGTTCCTTGACCTCTGTTGTAAACTTGTTCCGTTTTGTCTTACCCGTTCCCATTATAAAAGGACAACCGCTAAAAATCAACTGCCCCGATTATTTGTTTTCGGCGCCACCACCGGGAACACGACTCCCGCAAATTCCACATATCAGGGGTCGCAAAACAGAGAAACGAAAATTGGCGGCAACCGCGGTTCCGTCCGCAGGCTCAGGACAAGTTCACACAGATGGTCGCGGATGAAAGACGCTTGAACCGCAAAAGCGCAAAGAACGCAAAGAAAGACAAGGAGGAGTTGGAACCGCAGATGAACGCCTGTCCGCGTGCAACGCACAGGCAGGCTGATACGCGCGGATTGAAGAAATCTGATTGGACCACGACCGACCTTCGTTGAGCGCAGCGAAATCCCGCGCAATCCGCGGGATAGAATCCCGACTGTCCCCGAAGCAAACACCCTTCGCCATGAATCACGGGACAGTCTCCTTTCCCACATTTTCTGAAAGGGGGGAGAATGGGGGTGGGCGCAGCGGCGGGTGGCTCGCTTGACGTCTTTGACTTTCTAAAATAGAATCACATTACCATACGCGAAAATCCCGGGAGAATACGCAAAAGAACGCGGTTTCCCGCAGACAGGTTTCCACTGCCCGATCCGAAATTGACCACCCGATATTGCGTAGAATATAGTCATAGTCGAAACCTCTCGGAGCGAGCCGCCTGCGGAAAACAAGAGTTCAAGTCCGATAACGGAGTCAGGGAAGCAAAGCATGTCGCCAATACTCATCTCATTAGTGTTTGGATTCTGTCTGGGTTTTGCCGGCTACGCCGTGTTCCGTTTTTGGAGATCGAGACAGGCGGGGCGAAAAGATACGGATATAGATGTCTCTATCGAAAAGTTTCGTTCCGTCGGCGAACTTGTGGTTTATAAGATTCTGACGAAAGAGATCGTTCGGAAATCCAGCCATTCGTTTGGCCAGATGGGCGAAAGATACTTCAGATGGCTCCTTTCCACAAAGAAGATGGCGATAATCGTAACGTATGACGTCGATTTCCGATATGACCTCAGAAGCCCCGATCTCGTATTCAAGAAGGAGAGCAATGGAAGGTATTGGCTAAAGATGCCGAAGTGCTTCTACACGACTTCTCTCAGGGGAATAGAAATCTACGATGAGCAAGCTGACAAATTTATGGACTGGCTTTTGCCCGGCTTGCTCAGCGAAGCCGTCGGAACCAAATTCGGGACGGAAGACAAGAACAAACTTATTGAAGCAGCCAAATCCGAAGTGAATCTCTTGGCCAGGGATTACGTGCAAAAAATGCTCTCCGAGATTCAAAACTCGGCCCGGCGCACTCTGGAAGGATTGGCGAAAGGTCTTGGAGTGGAACAGTTGCAAATAAGTTTTACGGATTCGGCGCTTGAGCAAAAAGGTGAGGTTACCGCGCTGCTGGAGAGTTCTCCAAAGAAAGAAACCTCTGAGACGACATAAGTATCCGGAAGTTTCTTGAGCGAAAGTCCCAAAATGGACAAGGCCCCTCTGGCCAACGTCACCCTTCACACTTTATCCTTCGTCCTCGCACATCTCGGCCGCGAACCCTCATGTCATTCCATCTTCTTTGTCATCATGAGCGCCCTGAGCTGTCATTCTAAGTGCACTGGTTTATAATTCCGCTCACGTATTTCATCACATTGGAAATTTCGGGGACATGGATTCCCAGGCCGAAGGTCACGCTCCGCGTGATTCCGTGTCCCCGGAATTTCCCGGTCCGTGTTCAACGGCCTGCTTGCGCATCGCACGCAGACAGGCTTTCATCTGCGGTTGATACCATGTTCTCGAACGGATTTTCCGTGGATTACACCGACGAAAGAAATCTTTTCTTTGCCTCTCCGTGGTAAGACAACATCATTCGTCGGTGGGCGGTTCTTCAACAACGCAAAAGATGTTTTGCTGACTTTGTCCTCCGTTCGTCACTCATCGTCCTTGCGCATTGGGCGCCTCTAACGGGCGACCCTTCTCTTTCCATCGCTCCTTTTGTAATAAGGGAACACCCCAATGCTCTTCGAGTTCATGCAGGTCTCCAGAACTTCTTCCCTTGACACAACCAGAACTGAGTGACAGATTTGAATGGCGGCGCCGGAGCAGAATAAAAGGGGAAATGGAGCAAAGTGAGGAATAGACAGGAAAGAAGGTCAAAATGTTACCGATAGCTGCGATACTATTTGCGTTGAACGCGCTCGGAGGAACGTTCCTTGCAGTAATGCATATTCAAAAGAAGCAGGCGCCGATTCCCCTCGCAGTCATTCACGGGGTGGTTGCCGCTGCGGGACTGGTGCTGCTTATCATCGCGATACTGCAGGCACAACTCGGCGGACTCGTTCTAGTTGCTTTGGTTCTATTCATTATCGCCGCCCTCGGCGGGTTGGTGCTCTTTGTGACGCATCTCCGCGCGCGGCCTCTTTCGGCGCCTCTCATATTTATTCACGGCGGCGTGGCAGCCACAGCGTTCTTGCTGCTTCTCGTCTACATGTTTCGATAAACACGGCCACTATGGCAGGACATGCAAAGAATAGCATCACTGGGGGCAGCGCTGGTCCTCTACAGTGTCGTGGTTTCGCTGCCGCTGATCCTGTTTCTAAGCTATCGTGCTGACACAGACATTGCCAGCATCGATACGATCGCTTTGCTTTGTATGCAGGCAGCGTTTCCCCTGTTTGCTCTTCAGCCGGTGCTTGCCGCCCGCCTGCATATTCTCGACCGCCTCTTCGGCCTTGACAGCGTCTATCTCTTTCACAAGCTGATTGGTATGGCTGCCGGTGTCGTTCTTCTGACAGCCTTCTCTCTTTTCGCCTTTGAAGCAGGCGACCGCTCCGGTATAGGGCGAATTATGATTCCGGCTGTCTCGTCAATCCTCGCCGTCATCCTTGTTGTTACCGCCCTACTTTACGAACAGTTACGACTGAACTATGAGAGGTGGCGGCGCCTGCACAACGTTCTGGCAATGGTGACAATTTTTATCGTCTTCTTTCACGGTTCCTTTTTAATGGGGCGCGACATTCCTGTTGTCAATGGCATCTGGACCCTGCTTCTCCTTCTCGGATTGATGTTCTACATCCGTCACAAGTTCACAGGGCCAATGCGAAGACGAAAGAGTCCCTATCGGGTTGAGGAGATACGGAAGGAAACACAGAATGTCTGGACTCTTCGATTGAAGCCGCCCGAAGCTGAACACAGATTCGGCTTCCGGCCCGGTCAATTTCAATTCCTTACTTTCATGAGTCCCCGCCTTCCGAATGAGGAGCATCCATTTACCATCGCTTCCAGCCCGGCAAAGGAGGGCTGGCACGAATCGACCATCAAGGAATCGGGAGATTTTACATCCCTCATTGGCCGGATACAGGCAGGCGACCCGATTGCTGTTCAGGCTCCTTTCGGCCGATTTTCTTACAGCCTCCATCCCCACGAGAGAGACCTCGTGTTCGTCGCCGGTGGGATAGGGATAACTCCGTTCATGAGCATGCTTCGTCACATGCGTGACACGAACGCAAATCTCAGCGTGGTCCTGCTGTACGCCAACAACTCGGAGAAGGATATCGCCTTCAAAGAAGAACTCGATGAAATCTCCCGAAGTTCCGCTCCGAACCTTAAAGTGGTCCATATTCTCAGCAAGGGAGAGGAATCCTGGTCCGGGGAACGCGGCTACGTTGATGCGGCTTTCATTGAACGACAACTCGAGGGCGACGCCAGAGACAAGACGTTTTACGTTTGTGGGCCGCCACCCATGATGTCGAGCGTCATCGCAGATGTCATCGGCCTCGGTGTACCATCCTCCGGGGTGCGCTCGGAACGATTCGCCCTTTGATGCCGGGCCGACTCCGAAAGCAAAGGCGCTCCCGTGCTTCCAAAATAAGTTCTTTCCCCTTCCTTTATACCGAAAAACGGGTCCCTGCGTCACATCCGTCACCCTTGAGAAAGACAAAGACTCACTCATGAAAGGCGCGGCGGCGAAGAGAGCATAGGATGTGCGAATGAACTGGCGCCTGCCTGTTCCGGCGAGCAATTAGACCGCCAATTACATGGAATGAATGCACAAGGGCATCGCGACTCGCGCAAAGCCGCCAAGAACGCAGAGAAAGATAAACCGTGTTCATCTGCCCGTCTGTGCGGCGCGCGCAGACAGGCGTTCATCCGTGCTCAATATCAATGGTCTTAAACGGATGCGCACGGATTTTCACGAATTGAAGGGATACTTGCTTTGCTTTTTCTCCGTGTTCTTTGTGTCGTTTGTGACAAAAAGAAGCGTGTTGTTGACCGCAGATTGCGCTTGTCTGCGTGCAACGCACAGGCCCCTCAGCGCCAACTTAAGAACACCCCCTTCCCAAAAGGTCATTCACCGACCGCATGACAGCCCCGGCGCACATCCATGAGATAAGTGAAGCGGCCGAGTCGGGAGAGAAAAAAGGGCTTTCCCGAGAGACTGGAAAATCAGGAACAAAAATTGGAGCATGAGTTCTCTCCCGGCCCGCTCTGGCCGCTCCGGATTTCAATCGAGCGGCAGCATGAAATTCTGCCATACATAGGAACTTATGGCCCTGCCCGCCTTGAGTCCGTCAATATTGCTGAACCCGTAATGAATGCCGCCGTATATGCGGCTCACGCCCGCTTCCTGGGCGGCCTCGGAAAAGCTTGCGTATGTTCGGGGGTCCATCGCCATCATCCCGTCCATCATGAACGGCATGATTGAGAAGCTGACCTCGTCGGTTCCGAAGAATAACGCGAGCATCGTCGCCCCGGCCGCGCTGAACGTGCTGTGCGCGGAGACATATTCGGGAAAGGCCGGCGTCATCAACAGAGGCTCCCAATCGGGGTCCGCCGGGGTGAACGGGTTGCCGTCGGTGTCAGCCTCTCGAATGGCGGTGACGGGCCGCCAGAAATTGAAAAAGAATTTGGCGTCCCATGCGACAATGCCCGCATCCGCGAGCGAAGCGTTCAGCAGTGCGAACAGACGGACATTTTCGGATAATGAATTTCCAAAGGACATGGCGGCTTCCTGCGCGACCAGATTCCAGCGGCCGGCGGTGGTCTCGGTGCCCGGCATATCCGCCCAAAAGTTCGCTATCATTGTCTGTTCCGGCGTGCGGGTCACACTGTTTTTCTCGCCGATGCTCCGAACCTGATTCACAGCGATGGTGTACTTCGCGCTCATGAGAGAGGGGGGGCTTGATTTCCTGAACTGCGAGCCGCTCTCGAGGGCAAACGGGGTGACATAGGCCCAGTGAGGAAACATCGCGGGCGCATAGTTGGGTGGAGTGGGACGCCACTGCCCCGGCTCCGTTCCCGGGGTATAGGGAACCGTGTCATCCGAGTGGTCTCTGCTTCGCAAGAGCGCAACGCCCTCGGCCACTATTTGACCGATTTCCATTCCCATGGTCTTGGATTCTCCTTCCGGTATGGCGGCAAGCGAATCCGCGAGGGCCTCATCCAATACGGCGGATTGTTCCGGAAAAAGACTGACCAGCACATCATGGGCAGCCACAACGACCGCCGCTTCCACAGAGCTTTCGGGTAAAGCGCATACCCAAACGTAGAACGGGCTGTGCGATTGCTCGATTGAGTTCAGGGCGTCGTACATGGCGATATGCGTCATCGCCAGAGCGCGCGAGGCCTTACCGGAGGTGTACTTGGCGGTCTTTATCGCTTCGATGGCCGTGTTGTTCCAATCCAGAACCTGGTCTGCTCGAACCATATGCGGCGGCAAGAGGGCAAGAAGCATAACGGCGGCAAATGCCGCTGCACAAAAGGTGGCGGAAATTTTACGCATGGTCTTGTCTCCTTTTTTTTGATTCGTGATTTCGTTTGCTGATAACGCGGCGAATACTGGTCCCATAGTGTCATCGGGTGTGCGCGCCTGCTATAGACAAAAACATAGAAAACATAGCGCGGCGGAGTCGCAACTAAATTTCGCGTCAGGGACAGCGAGTTTGTCTCACGATTGCGCATCTTGCCGAACAACAAGCTTTGGGGGCAGTAAGTCCGTCCGATAATTCGATACGTGGTCGTTCGGCCAGGGAACGGTCCCGAATCTATGAGGCTTCGCGTCCGTAATTCTTGGGACAGTCACCTTCACTTGGCAATCGTGAGGGAGGCTTACAGTCTCGATTGCCGGGCAATGGTGCGACGGATTCCCTTTCCCGTTTATGAAAGGGGGAGGATAAGAGACCCGGCTTGCACTGCCACGGCCAGTTGGTTGCATAAGGAAACGAGGAGTGTGGTGTTGATTCCCTCAAGGGGTTTTTCGCTCCGACTGAGGAGCACGAATATGCCGAGATGGTTCCGGCCGAAAACCAGTGGAACCCCAATGCAGGCGTCCGACCACGGCCGGCTTTTGCTTCTTCCGCTCGCTTCTTGAAAAGAGAAACGAAACGAAACCGGGCAGCGGGGACCGGCTGTCTCCTCGACGAGTCGGCGCATTAATGAATTCAGGAGCGGTTCCAGCTTTCTGTTCTTGCCGCGGGTTCCGTATCTTCTTAATTCCATGCTGCCGGTTTGACCCTTTCTCAGGAACACCGCCGCGGTGTCCGCTTCGAACGCATCCAGAATGTTCCGGAGGAATGTCCCGAGAACGGAGTCGAGATCAGTGTTTGAACGCAAGGATTCGGAGAGGCTGACCACGGCGTCAAGTTCCTTGTCCCTGGCCGAGAGCATGTCGTTCAACCGTTTCGATTCGTTGCTCAGGCGCGCATGGTCGAGCGCAACCGAGGCGGCTGATGCTATGAGGTTTAACGCGTGCTCCTTTCTCCCATCGAATGCGCCGGGTTCGGAATTGCTCAGGTTGAGCGCTCCATGCACTCGGTCACCGTGAGCCAATGGGAGACTGAGGATGGAGCGCACATTCACCTTTTGGCCGCGGAACCTGACGAACCTCGCATCGCGATGGGTATCGTTAATTAATATGCTTTTCCGATGCTTTGCCACATAGCCGGCTATGCCTTCGCCCAGCTTGAACGCTTTTCCCGACCACGGTTTCTCGAAGTAAACCGCAGGTTTTTCCTGATAGAAGCTCTTGGCGACCCGCAGCTTCAGCACTTTTTTCTCCTGATCCAGCACCATCACCGAGGCCTTTTCCACGCTCATCGTTTCGGTAACAAAATGGACAAGTTTGCAACATATTTCGTTAAAACCCAGGTCGCCTTGGATGGCGTCATTGAGCAGTCTCAGGGTTGAGAGTTCGGCCACCATTTCATCATAGTTGTGCATGGCCTTACGAAGCGTTTCGAGGTAGACTCGTTTTTCAAGAGGTTCCGTTGTTTTGATCGTCATTTCAAACCGCCGCGTTTTCAGGAGATTGTTCTCAGGATTACCTCGATTTCCCTGTCTTTTTTCTTCAGTCGGTCTTCGATCTTTGCCAAGTCACTTTCGTCCAAGCCGAGGGCCATGTATTCTTCGGGTGTGAGTGGATAGGGCTTCGTGTTTCCGCTGGCGCCCAGCTTCATCCGGTTGCAGACAATATTGGCGAGGCGAACTATCTGCGTTTCCGGTTCCGGATTGGTTGATGAGACCCTTTCGTGGTGACGGGAGATCGCTTCGACGAGTTTTTCGGGAAAACTCCAACGGTTGCACAGCCATTCACTCACCTGACAGTGACTGAATTCGAGTTCCGCCATCTCGGCTTCGTACATGGAAAGAGTGCCGGATTCCGCCCGCCTGAATACCGGGACGTAACGATCAGGAAAGTACGTGACCAGCACGAGCTTGCCGATATCATGAAGCAATCCAGCGGTATAAAGCTTTGTCGCCTCGCTCGCCTTCTCCGCGGCCTCGGCGATTATTTTGCCGGCGTTCGCAGTGGCGATGGAGTGCCTCCAGAAACCATAAAGGTCAAACTTTACCTGAGGCTGCATTGGCCGGAACGATTTGAAGACAGCGGTCGCAAGCATCAATTGGGCAATCGAGTCGAACCCGAGCAGGACGATCGCGTCCTCCGCGGTGGATATCCTGCGGCTTTGGGCAAAAAAGGCGGAATTCGCTATCTTCAGGACTTTTGAACAAAGGGCCTGGTCTTTCGAAAGTATGCTGGCGACGTCGTCGGCGGACGAACGCTCCGAGGCAAGAACAGCAAGCACATCCGCCGTCACCTGCGGAAGGGTGGGAAGTTCCTTCAGCGCCACGAGTTCTTTCAGGATTGCGGGGTCCTTAATCATTTCATGAGGTCTCCGCGCAGATTGGTCCTTACCATGCGCCCGTTTTCGGTTTACTCATTGGAGCATGCCGGGTGTCGGACCGGATATCTTTCACTTATCTGTCTTACCCCTGAGGACGATGCGCTTTGTTTATCTGGCTTGCCGAACCACCAATGGGCGCGAGCACAAGTTTTTTCCCGCTCGGCGCCGCGCGCAGCGGGCCACTGATCGTTTCTGTTATATGGAGGCTTGTCGCTTTGATCCGAAGCGTGGTTTCCGGATGTAACATTTTCATGATATAGATGTGCGGCTTCGTCCGAGCGCGGGAATCTTCTTCTATCTTTTCGAGGCGCCTGCTCAGTTGCGGAATCTCCTTTTCCATTTCGGCGGCTGCCGCCAGCAATTTGGCCATCGCTTCCCGCTGCCCCGGCGAAAGCAAGCTTTTCCGAGGAAGCAGGGGTTTCACCTTTTTGTGTATCCGTTCCAGAGTTCTCTCGAGCGCAGAAATCTGTTTCCTCACCTCGGCAAGCCTTTCGTCGAGACAATAATCCTCGGCGGCAATAAGCGTGGTCGCCACACATCCCTTGCTGCCTGCCTCTTCCAATACAATTCCGCCGAGCGCCGTGGCTTGACTTCCCACCAACCTTCCCCCGCGCATGATCAGAGCGCCGCGCGTCCTTATCTTTGACTGAAGAATCTCCCTTTCCACCACGATGTCTTCACCGGCCTCGATATCTGCCTCCATAACGTATTTGGCGCGAACGCCCCCATCGACCCGGATAGCTTGCTCGCCCATGCCGGTTATGCCGCCATGGACCCTCAGGTTTCCGCCTGCGCGGAGGTCTGCGGCTTCCACCGTTCCGTTGACCTCTATGTTTCCATCTGCCTCCACGCGCGAACCGGCTGAAACGTCCCCTTCTATCAAGACCGAGCCGGGATGTTTGATATTGCCCGTTTGAAGGCCCACACTCCTGGGAATATGGTAAACCTCGTCTACCGCGAGAGTGTTGGAAGCCCAGCGAATCCGGCCCCCCTTCTGCGCATAGAAGTACGAACCGTCGTCTTTCTCCTCAACCCTGACGTTCGGGCCGGCAAATATGAGAGCGCGGTTCGGCTTGCGCGCCGCCGCCGGCCTTCCGTAAACATCCCGGCCGTCACGCCCTTCCGTGGGGGGGATGACCTTGGCCAGGAGTTGGCCGCTTTCCACGGCAAGTTGTGCGGCGGGTTGCCGATAATCCACGGCGCCGGTCTGCTCATTTACCGCAAATCCGGCACTGAAGAAGTCCTGCGTCCACTCGATTCTTCCGTCCTCCGGAGGAACCGGCGGCTGGCCTTCCAGCAGCACCACGTTCAGCAAACCTTCTGCGTCCTTTCCGGCCCGACGAAGCCGTTCCGCCAATTCTTCATGAGGAGGAATATTTGAAACGCCGAGGACTCGCATCTCGAGTTCTATCTGGCTCAACAGTGATTGAGGGTCCTCCGGCGCTGCCGTCAAATCCATCAGCACCGCCATGTGGTCGTCCGTGATTCGCACGTTGAGACCTGACTCAGCGGCATCCGCCATAGATAATTCCCTTTCCTTATCGGGTTCCGTCTGGCGTGGATCGGACCTTAAGAGTGCGGGACCAGTTGTGCGCCAAGACTATGGCATCACGGTGAGTCAATATCCGTGCCAACAGCAGGATTGCTTCTGTAAGTCTTGTATATACAATTAGTTACAGCAAAGCAGCGGGTCGTGTTGGTGTAACTCTGGAGGTAGCTTAGACCGTCGGTGAGAGGACACAATCTAACAAAGTGTCGGCAAGCCGACACCGACACGGGGAAAAGAAGCAGTGGAAGTCATCGCGTTTGATGGTGACCAAGCAGGTGCTCGTTGATGGTATCTGCAGAGATTTGATGCTTTTTCATTCGTTGGTACAGTGTCGTCCGCGGGACGCCCAGCATCTGAGCCGCCCGCCGTTTATTGTTTCCCGTGAGCTTGAGCACTCTGAGGATGTGTCTCCGCTCCAAGTCGTCCAGGGTCTCGATGGCCTGCGAATGGCTGGCCGGCCTGCTGTTCGGCGCGGCCACGTTTAGTTCGTATTCCCCTATGATGGGCCCTTGCGAGAAAAGCACCGCCTGCTCAATGGTATTTCTCAGTTCACGCACGTTTCCCGGCCACGAATACGTCATCAGGGAGTCCAGCGCTTTCGCTGAGAGACGGCAAGGTTGCTTTGAGGCCTTTTCGCAGGCGAGTCTCACGAAATGACCGGCCAGCAGGGGTAAGTCTTCCATCCGGTCCCTGAGCGGGGGAAGGGTGATGGTCAAGGCGCTTATCCGGTAGTACAGGTCTTCCCGGAATCCGGCAGCTTCCCTGAGCGCGGAAAGGTCCTTCTGCGCCGCGCAAATCACCCGGACATCGACCGTTTTCGAGGACACCGAACCCACAGGCCTGACCTGTCTGTCTTCCAGTACGCGCAGCAAGCCGAGCTGCGTATGCTGCGAGGTGGAGTCGATTTCATCCAGGAAGATGGTCCCGCCGCCCGCCGCCTCGAACAGGCCTATTCTGGTCGATGTCGCGCCGGTGAAAGCGCCTTTCACATGGCCGAAAAGCTCGCTCTCTAACAGGGACCCGGTGAGGGTTCCGCAATTGATAACCATGAAAGGCCCTTTTGACCGGTGGCTTCTGGCGTGCAGCGCCCTGGCCACCAGTTCCTTTCCGGTTCCCGTTTCTCCCTGCACCAGCACCGTGCTTTCGGTGGGGGCGACCTGGGTTATCCTCTCGTATACCTCCTGCATCGCCCGGCTGCCGCCAATCAGGGATTCGAATCTTTCCTTCTTTTGAATCCCTGACCACAACTCTTCTATTTTGAGTCTCAAGGCGCGCTTTTCGAGCGCCCGCTCGGCCGCCGTAACGAGCTGCGTTATGTGGAACGGCTTGGTGATGAAATCATAAGCGCCTTTTTTCATCGCCTTCACGGCGAGCGGAATGTCTCCGTAAGCGGTGATGATGATGGTTTCCATGAAGGAATTCCGACATCTCGACTTCAGGTGATGCATCAATTCAATTCCGCTTATCCCCGGCATTCTGACGTCGGTAATCACGAGGTCGTACTCGGAGCCGGCCCCCAGTTGGAGGGCCTCTTCGCCGGAAGAAGCGCTATCGACTGCCGCGCCCTCTTTGTGGATGGTGGCGGCTACCAGGCGGGTTACCCGGTCATCGTCATCGACGACGAGCACCCGAGCGCCGGTCAGGATGTGCGCGTTCGGGGAATCCATCTTTCTTACCGTTCCGTCCTTGTCTGGGTTCTGCGCCGGCTTTTCTCGTCTTCCGGGGGCAAGACGCTTCGCAATCCGTGCCCGGCCTGGATTGCTCCCACAAGCTCTTCGTATTCGGGAGAACCGTCCCCGGCGGGCAAGGAAATGGTGAAGCTTGTTCCGCAGCCTGCCTCACTGCAGACGGCTATGTGGCCCCCGTGACGTTTGATGATTCCGTGAACGGTCGACAGTCCGAGGCCGGTGCCTTTCCCTTCGGGTTTTGTGGTGAAGAAGGGCTCGAATATCCGGCACTGGATTTCCTTGCTCATTCCTTTTCCCGTGTCCGTGACCGTGAGCACAACATAGCGGCCGGGTTTGAGGTCTCCGATCTTTCTTCCTTCCTCCGGACCGACATTGACATTCTCTGCTCTCAAGGTAATCGCGCCTCCTGGAGGAGTCGCGTCGCCCGCATTGATGACAAGGTTGAAAACGACCTGCTTGAACTGGTTCGGGTCAACTTTCACCGGCCAGAGTCCGCTGGCAGGTCTCAACCGAAGGCTTGTGTCCTTTTTCACAAGACTGCGCAGAACCGTCCTCATCTCGTCCAAGATGGAGTTGAGATTGACGAGCCTGAGTTCCGTCGTTTGTCTTCGGCTGAACGCGAGCAACTGGTTGACGAGGTCGGCCGCCATTTGAGCGGCAGACTCGACCTCTTGGAGATCGTCGCGTATCGGGTCCGCATCTTCCGTCTCCATCATCGCCAGTTGCGTGTGACCAACGATCACTGTCAACAGGTTGTTGAAGTCATGGGCTATCCCGCCAGCCAATTGCTCCACCGCTTCCAGCTTCTGGGCTTGGCGCAACTGCTCTTCCAGCGCCAGCTCGTTGGTGATATCCCGAGCTATCCCGAATATCCCAACGGGCCTTCCCTCACTGACGATACGTGTCTCATTCACCGAAAGCGTGATGACCTTCCCGTCTTTCCGGCGGAAGCGTATCTGGGAGGCCTCACAGCCGCCATTAAGAACTATCTTGAAGCGCCTGGCGTGCTCGGTCCGGTCATCCTCGTGGACCAAAAAGGCAATGCCGTTTTCCATGAGCTCCCGTCTGGTGTAGCCGGTCACTTCTTCGGCGCGACGGTTGATAAAGGTAAGAGAGCTTCTGAGGTCAAGGGTGTATATGACGTCGCTGGCCGTTTCCAGAAGGTTCTCAAGATAGGTTGTTGTCTCGACGAGCTGGTTTTGCAGTCGAGTATTTTCCGTAATGTCGCGAAAGCTGAACACCCTGCCGACAATCGTTTCTCCTATCCGTCTCGGCTGAGTGTAACGTTCATAGATTCTGCCGTCATTCAATTCAAGAAGTTCGCAACCCTCCGCCTCCGCTTCGGCATATAACGCCTTTAATCTCGTCAGGTATTCTTCCGGCTCTTTCAATTGTTCCAGGAACAATCTCCCCTCCAGAACCTTGTCTCCTGACATTGCCTCAGCCTCGGATAGCCCCCACATTTTGAGAAATTTCCTGTTGCACCCCACTGCCCTTCCTTCGTTGTGAACCACAAGTATACCGTCGGCTGTCGATTCCAGGGTCGCACGCAGAAGCGAAAGCGAGCCTTCAAGGTTTTCTTCCGCCTGCTTGCGTAAAGTGATGTCTCGCAGGACGACCACTTTGCCCACGGACCGGCTCTGTCGGTCGCGCAGACAAGAAATCCGCACATCATACACGCGCCGCGCGGTTCCGTCATCGAGCATGACCTCTCGGGAAGTGGCGGCATTCTCATCCAAGGGAAGGCGCAACTGGGCGGCCAAATCCGGTAGCACATGTTCCGCCGGTTCCCCGATGGCCTCCGAGGGAACACAGGCGAAGAGGGGCCGGGCGGGAAGATTGAACTCGATAATGCGATTCCGCCCGTCCAGCACGATTACACAGTCGTCCATGCCTTGGATAACGGCATCGTATGCTATTGGAACAAGCTCTGTGATATGCAAACGGAAAAGAGACCAGGCACAGGAAAGACACGTAACGGCAAACGCAAAGGGAGTCAGGTCCAGGTGTGAAACAGGGCTCAGGCCGAAGATGAATATGGCGTTGCCCACCCATGGAACTAAAGCCCCCAGCAGTATGATTCCCGCCTGTTTGCGGAAAAGCCGGTGTGACCGCAGAAAGGATTCCAGAATTAACACAGTGCCCAGCAGAACCAGCAGATGGTTGTACCCCGCGCAGAGCCAGAAACCGGCGCCCGTTGGCAGAGCCAATACCGAAAACCCACGTGTGCGTTCAACGCTTATGCCCGTCCAGAACAGGGAGTGAAAATCATTGGTCCATACCACCGCCAGAATGGCAGGGGGACCGGAGGCTAACAAACTCACCACGCCGCGTTTGAGCCAGTGCTTCTTCCCGCTGTAGTGCAGGGCGAAGAGGAGCCAGGCGGTGGGAATCACCGCAATGCCCAGGTACTTAACCCTTGCCCATAGGAGCTTGTTGGGCAGTCCGGCGCATCCAAGCTCCAACGCATATGCGAAGCACCAGACCGCCACGCTTGCGCTGAGCACAGCCAGGATTCGGGACTCGGATGTCTGATGTTCCCTGAAGATGTACACCGCCAATGCTGACATGGTGGCGGCGATAACAAATAACGGAAATATCGGACTATCAAGATGCCAAGTCAACGTACTATTCTCTCATCTCACAGCCCTGGTTCGAGCCGGTTTGGATTGTTTTGGCTTGCAAGCAAGTTGGCATACTCCCGATCAAAATGACAATCATTCCTATAGTTAAGCATTTCTTGTGCCGGAGAAATGGCAACCGGCGTCTCACGCGTTTTATAACTGTAACTCATTAATGAAAAAAGACTTAAGTTTAAAGCCAACAAACTCCGACCCTCAAGGGTTTCTGCCTTCCCGCACATTTGCGAACATCATCCCTCGCTCTGCGCGGACAAGCCACGAAGCAAGCGGAAAAAGACCAAGCCAACTTTTGTCGAATTTCGAGATGGTCCCGTCAAATATAACCGAGGCCGGGTCCAAAAATTTCTCGAACCCCTTGCGGATTCGAGAAGTGGTGTTATACTGCTACTCAAACATCAACTCAGTCGCAAGCACGAAGTCGAGTGTGAGGAGCAAAGATGTCCCCGTATTCGTCTTACGCCGCTCGGAAAAGCTGCAATCATATCAAGCAATCAATCACCACTCATTCCTTAACTCTGCCGCGGTTTGCGACCTGCCCCGTCAACCTTTCTACGAATAATCGGCAATCCACCGGCAAAATATCTCTCTGTTCAAGTCAAATTAATCGCGCTCTGGTTTTGTGTCGTGAAATAATTGGCTGAATAAAGAAAAAAATGCGCGCGGTTTTTTTTGCGAAAATAAAAGACCAAATGGGTGCGAAATGTTTCAATCGCGATTCGGAATGGTCGCGGCAAGGCCGATTAATGCGAACCGGCATCGAATCCTAAATACCGAGAGGCCGGCCGAAGAATTAACGGAAGGGGGGGTTGAGCAAATCAGTGCCGGAAAGAGGTTCATATCGAGTCGTTGGTGTTTTCCTGAGTCCTTTCACGCTTACGGTCTATTGTAAAAAAGCAGGTTGGAGTAGAGGGGGGATTGACGATGAAAGTCAAACACGGAGTTCCGATTGTCGGAATCTTGATGATGGTCTTTTTTCTGGCGGCGCCGGTGCGAGGATTCACTCCGCTGCCCGTTGCGGATGACCCGCTGGTACGGATGCCGGGGACCCAGCCGCATCAAGGAGTGAATCTGCAAGAGCCTGTTACGTGTCTGGACTGTCACGGAGAAAGGCGCACGGACGCCGAGGGAAATATTGTGTCGCCGGGCTTTACCTGGAGCGGTTCTGTTATGGCGCAGGCTGCGCGAGACCCCTTGTTTTGGGCCTGCCTGACCGTTGCCGCGCAAGATTCCGTTTGGGCTGTGGGAAACCCGAATGCGGTCGATATCTGTGAACGCTGCCATTTTCCGGAAGGCTGGCTGGGTGGCCGCTCCGACCCGCCGAATGCTTCCTTGATGACGGGAAGCGATTTTGACGGAGTGCACTGTGACGCGTGCCATCGAATGTGGGACCCGTTCTT
>CAYVQZ010000073.1:0-20897 GCA_964453435.1 uncultured bacterium | reverse complement strand
GCGCCGCCTGCTCATCCCCTATGTAGCCCACTATCCCACACATCGCGTTCCCTCTCCGGATTTGGAATGCTTATCGTCTATCGAATTTGTTCAAGTTAATTTTCGGAGCATATCTTCGTTACGCTGTCTTTCGGGAAAAGCCGTTGCGGTTTCGCCCGCTTTTTTGAACTCTTCAAGCGCCATGGTTTTATCTCCGAGCATGAAATATGCCATTCCGCGATGATACCGGATTGAAGGGTTTGCCGGGTTAAGGAAGACCGCCTTGTCAAGCTGTTGTCTTGCCTCCTCGTAATCCTTCAACTGAAAATGAATCCATCCCAACGTATCGCGAAATTCGGCCTTTGATGGTTGCAGGTCCACCGCCGACCTGGCGTATTGCAGCGCCTCATTGAGAGCACTCGGTTTGTCGGCAAGCAACCAGGCCAGATTGTTCGTCACGCTTGGCAAGTCGGGATGAAGGGCGTTCAATTTTTGATAGGCCGCGATTGCTTCGTCGTCTTTCCCATTCATTTCAAAAGCGCGAGCCATTGCGATAAGAATCATGAGTGAGTCCGGATTGTGTTTGAGCGCGTTGCGGAGGTACACCTCGGCCTCCGCGCCCTTTCCGGCATTCAAGGAGAGAATGCCGAGCCTGTAGTGCGCCGGCCAATACTGCGCATCGGCAGAGATTGCGAACTGATATGAGGCAATGGCTTCGTCGGGCCTGCCCTCTCTTTCCCAGAGGCCGCCTATCATTTCGTATAAGGAAGCGTTTGGGGGAATGTTCTTCGCAATTTTCCCGAGTTTCTCAATGGCCGGCAGACGCCATTGAACGTGGGCCAGCCCGACCCCGAAACTGAGGTCGCGAATCATGTCGGGGCTTATCGATTCATTCGTCAACAGTTGTGTGTAGCTTTGCTTGAATGCATTTGTAAGAGAGGTCGCCTGGTTCAGGACGTCTTGAATTCCGTCATATTCCTTCAGGAGGGCGCGGGTATTTGCCAACATGAGCGCGGGAGCAATATGGCTTGACGCATTTGATTGCAGTTTTGTCAAACTCTCTTCGGCATCATTCAAGGTTTCTTCGCCTTCTTGGAAAACCAATGAACGCGCCAGCTCGGAGAGGTCAGTTGATTGTCCCGGTGTCAAAGCAGCGACGGCACGCCATTCCTCCGCACAGTTGTCCTGGCACAGGGCAAGGCAACACAGGGCACGCTTCGCCTGAAGGTTTGTGTCTTCCGGGTAGTTGCCAATGAGTTCGTCGAATTTTCGGAGCGCTGCTGCTACGTCACCTTTCCTGGCAAGACACTCTGCGTGGAGAACAGTGGTTTCCTTCTGAGCGGGATTGAGAGCGAGAATGTGTTCGAGTTCCTTCTGCGCGTCCGCATAACGGTTCGTGGATAGTAATAATTCTGCCAGCGTCAGCCGAAACCCCAGTCGATCGGGCATTTCTTCGGCCTTTTGCCGGAGGATCTCTTCAGCATCATCGAAATATCGCATTTGTGCCAGCCCGCGCGCACTCCGCATAAGTATGGCTTGATCTCTCGGCACCATGTCGGCGGCTCTCCCGTATTCTCTGGCCGCCTGCTCATGGCTTCCGATAGCCATGTAGATGTTGGCTATGTTCACATACGAGGCGGCGAATTTCGAGTCTGCATGGATGGCGTGTTGAAAGCATGTGAGCGCTTTTTCGATTTCGTTGCGTTTCAAATGGACGAGTCCGAGCAGGTTCCAAGGCAACGGTGAATTCGGGATACTCTTTGTCAGTTGTTGACAGAGGGCCTCTGCGGTTTCGAGTTGGCCGGCGCGGAAAGCCTTCAAGGCGACCTGGAATTCTCCAATTCTTGCCTCCGACATTCCCTCGGCGGCGAGCAACGACTCTACCTGCTCGAATGCGCGCTGGAATGCAGCAGCTTGGAGGAGCAATTGTTTTGCCTGTTCATTTTCCGGTTCCGTCGCCAGCACACTCATTGCTTCCTGTTGAGACTTCTCGAAGGAGCCTTCGGAAAGAAGCGCCCAAGCCAGCGCCAAGCGATACTCGACGTTGCTCGGGTCCATGGCAAGCGCTTTTTTGAACGCGGACATTGCCTGGGCCGGCATTTTTTGTGCTTGCAGCGCCAGGCCGAGCAGATACTGGGCTCGTGCGGAAGCATCGGGAGAATTTGCGGCTTTGGTCAGGTGTGTCACGGCTGTTTCATAATCGCGTTGTTTCAATGAAACGGCGCCGAGCAGAAGTTGTCCTTCCGTATTGCCAGGCGATGCCCTGAGAAATGTCTCCGCTTCGCGACGAGCTTCTTGCAGAAGTCCTCTCGAGAAATATGCTTCGGCCAATGCGCCATGGGCAGCGGCGCTACCGGGACTCTTTTCCAACATTTCCTGAAGTGTTTCTATCGCTTTGTCTGTTCGATTGCTGAATCGATAAATCTTTGCCAGTTGCATTCGCGCGCTGACGTTGCCCGGGTCGATTTCGGCTATTATTTTCGTTAAGGAATCCTCCGCTGCCTTGTTATCGCCTGCGAGCATGGCGAGTTCGGAAAGTCCAAGAAGAGATTCCACATGTGCGGGATCGGTTTCGAGCACACGTTCGAACCAGGCCCGGGCTTCGTCATTCCTCCCCGCTTTCCGGTCAAGTCGGGCGAGAAAAGCCATTGCATTGATGTTGTCGGGGTCGATTGCGAGGATTCTCTCGCACATGGTTTCGGCGACCGATAGTTGTTCATTGAGAGAGTATATGCCGGCCAATTCGGAGAGCGCATCGAGCGTGAGAGCGGAATTCAGAGACATCGCGGTGTTCAAGGCGTGAGTCGCTCTTTCATAATGATGCAGGTTTCCATAGCTCCTTCCCAGCTCGAAATGAGCCTCGGACATCTTCGGGTCGATATCCAAGGCTTTCTTATATTCCTTTACCGCGTCGGTATGACGCCCTCTCTGGCTGAAAATTAAGCCTTTCCGGTAGTGGCGGACCTTGGCTTTATCTTCGTCGAAACGAGAGAACAGGAGTGCGGCCATGAGGCAGAGGAAGCCAGACAGGATGAGGAGCGAGACGGCGTGTCTTTTCTTGAAGCGAATCACTATGGTTTTCTCCGCTAACACGAAGGCTTGAGATAGATAACATTTTCGGATGAGCAAGAAATATGCCTAATATTTTGAACCTTCAGCGGAAGCCGTTCGCGGGTGCGGCAACCAGAATCAGAGGTGTGGGGCGTAGTTTCGAAAGCCATGTCTGGGGCGCAAGAGACCTTCAGAAGACCCGTGAAAACCCATAGGATAATGGTGGCCAAAATGTTTGCTTTCTAAAACATTGCTTATATTTTAAGACGTTTTTCTACTGATTCAAGCCAAGGGAGAATAATATAGACAATTATGGACGATTAAAACATTTTCGAATACCTAAGCCGTCGTTTGAACAACTTTTCGGTCTTAATGAACGGTCCGTAAATGCATGAGCCTTCAAGCACGGCGACGACCAGGCAGTCTCTAATGGGCTTATTATGAATCACTTACACTGTTTGGGACGCCTTTGTGTTTCGTCGGGTCTTAAACAGTTCGAAGCTGATGTTCTCAAAGAGACGCATTAATCAATTGATTAAGAAAGAGGGAGTCGTGGAGGTCGAAACTTCGCTGGCACGGTTGTTGCCAGAAAGAGCAGGGTTAAGAAAGTCAAAAGCCTCGAATTGTGAAAATCATTTCCGCCCCCGGCAAGGAGAAAACGCCATGAAGAAGAAATTGCTATTGTTAGGAGTCGTTCTTTTGTTCTCTTGCATCGGGTGTGCATCGAGCCGTCAGGGGAGCACGATCCACGAGTTTCCGGTGGTACGGGAAGAAACGTATCATCTTCAAGCTCCGGACGAGATTTCGATTGCAGTGCTGCCGCAATCCGAACTGGACAGAACGGTTACAATTCGTCCGGACGGCAAAATCTCCCTGCCCCTGATTGGCGATGTGTTTGTCGAAGGCATGAGCCCGATGGAGCTCAGCGACAAGCTGACGAGCGAGTTCTCGAAGTACGTGAAAAATCCTTCGGTCACCGTAATAGTTACTGGTTTCAACAGCAAGAAGATATTCGTGATTGGTGAGGTTTTCACGCAGGGGCCCCTTCCGTATACCGGGGAGATGACGGCATTCGAGGCCGTGGAGGAAGCGGGGAGCTTCACCAGGCGGGCGGCGATGGGCCGCGCTCTCATCGTTCGGGGGGACCTTCAGAATCCTCAAGTAATCGACGTGAACCTGAGGGATGTGGTCAAGAAAGGGATTAAGCAGAACGACTTGTACCTGCAGCCCGGAGACATCGTTTATGTGCCGCCGACGGGGTTTGCGGCGGCGGGATACGCGGTCGAGCAGGTGCTGTTTCCGTTTCTGCCGGTATTGGGGGTCGGACAGACTATTTCGAACGTTCGAGCATTCGAGGATTTTTAGTCGGCGCGCGGCTGTTTGAGACAGGAAACGAATCATGCAAACAAAAGATTTTGACATTCAGCGCTATGTTGATATCTTTCGGAAATACAAATGGTATGGGCTGATTCCGGCCGGTCTCGTCGTCATTCTGCTCGTCGTGGCCAGTTCGTTTCTGCCCAAGGTCTACCAGAGCGCCTGCATCGTCGAGGTGGACCGGGGTGGCATCGAGAATCCACTGAAGCGAGACCGGGAGCGTTTGCCCAATCTCACCGAACATCTTTCCGTATTCTCCCAAAACGCGCTCAAGTGGAAAATTCTTTCGCAAGTGGCCGATAAGGTCGGGCATGACAAGATTGTGAAAAACAGTGATATTTATAGTTTCCGAAAGTTAAAAGAGACGCTCCGACTCGCGAAGCCGTGGGAGGAAATTCGGGACGAGCAAAGTCGCAAGGAGTTCGTGATAAAGGTCTTGCACAACGGGATAGAATTCAGGCAGAAACCGCCCCGGTTTCTGGTGATATCATATCGCGGCACGCTATCGAACGTGAATGCCGAAATTCTTAACACTTTGGTGGCAACCCTGCTCGAGGAGAAGACCCGGGCCGAACTCAACCAGGCGAGCCGCAATTACGAGTTCATCAAGGCCGAAACCGAAAATTACCGACAAAAACTTGAGGAAGCCGAGTCGAGGCTGAAGGAGTTCAAAGAGCAGCATATAGCCGAGTTGCCCAACAACATGAATGTGAACCTTACCCAGCTCACTCAGGACAAGTCGGAACTGCTTTCCTGTGAGCTGAAGATAAAGGAACTGACCGCCAGGCTCAGGTACATTGATGAGCAGTTAAAAAACCATCATGAGCTTATTGTTTCGGAAGTCAGGCGAGAAACCAACCCGATGCTCAGGGTGCTGAATGAGCGGATTGTGGATATGGAGATTGCGCTTACGCGCCTGCGCACCAACTATACGGAACTCCATCCCTCCGTCGTTGAGATGAAAGGACAACTCGAAGACCTGAAGAAGCAGCGGGAAGAACTCCAAGGAGAAACGGTGGGATCCGAGACCTCGATGATCAATCCGGTGCACCAGCAGCTTGTCCAGGACAAGCAGCAGACCCAGATTAGCATTGAAGTCTTCAAAAAGCGGATGGAGAGCTTGAAGAAGCGCATCGAGGAGAACGAAGAGACCGTTCGCGGCATGCCCGGGCAAGAGCAGCAATTGCTCACGCTCACGCGAAATTATGAGGTGACGGCGAACATTCACAACATGTTTCTTCAAAAGCTTGAAGAAGTAAGGCTGCAGGAAAAACTCGCCAGTGATGAGAAGAGCGCCGAATCGTTCAATGTGCTCGAGTATGCGCGCGCAAGTTTGACGCCCGTCGCCCCTGACAGCCTTCGCCTGTTGTTGATTATAACACTTATGGGAGCAGGCACGGCGATCGGGTTGATGGCGCTGTGCGACTTCCTTGATGATTCGCTGAAAAACCTCGAAGAGGCGAAGGAATTTATTAACAGACCTTTGTTGGGGACTGTTCCTTCATTAAAGAAATAGGGCTTGAACAAGAAATCTGTCGCCGCATTTTATCATTTGAAGCAACGGAGACATTTCAACACTGAGGCGGAGAAATAAGAAGAAAATCGTGTATCTGGAATTTTACAACTTGAAGGAAAAACCGTTCAGTCTGACTCCGGACCCAACCTTTTTATATTACAGCAACGCTCACAAAAGGGCCATGGCGTTTTTGAAATACGGCCTGCAGGAGTCAAAGGGATTTCTGCAACTCACGGGGCCGGTGGGGTCGGGCAAGACAACGCTTTTGCGCGCAATCCTTTCTCAGCTGGATGAGGAAACAAAGACAGCGTACATAATAAATCCGTCCGCTCCGTTTCCGGATTTGCTTCGCTCCATCTTGAAGGACCTCGAAGTTTCGAACATTCCGCCGACTCGGTCAAAGCTCGAGCTTCTCGATTTTTTCCATGATTATTTGCTGGGACAGATGAGGCGTTCGCGGGCGGTCATCGTAATTTTCGACGAAGCCCAGAACCTCAGTTTGAAGAATCTGGAAGAAATCAGGATGCTCTCAAATTTTGAAACTACAAAGGAAAAGCTTCTGCAGATTGTGTTCGTCGGCCAGGCGGAGCTTATCAAAAAGCTCGACCTCCCCGAGATCAGACAATTAAAGCAGCGGATACAAGTTCGCTATCACCTGGCGCCTCTGACGCTGAGCGAAGTGAGGGAATACATTACTCATCGGCTTACGGTTGCCGGCTCGAATGGAGAGATAACATTTACAGAGGAGGCTTGCTCGGCGATTTATGATTTCTCGAACGGTATTCCGAGGCTCATCAATTCAGTGTGCGACGTTGTCTTACTCGTTGGTTACGTGAGTGAACGGAAGACGTTCGGTCGTGACATCGTCGAAGAAGCTCTGAATGAAATGGGATGCTCTTTCAGGGACGAAGCCAGCGACAAGGACGGCGAGGATGAATCCGAACCGGCGGAAGGGCATGATACGCGCGGCTCAAGTTACTCCGCGCGATCGACAGACGACGACCGGTTACTCGAACGAGATAATACGCCGGCGCCGAGCCTACCGAACAGTTCCGATGCTGCTGGAAGCAATCAGAAGGGGGAGAAGACCCGAAAAAGTTCCTTCGATGACGTTTCAAAACCGGACAAAAGACAAACGAATCAGGATGAGACATCTTCCCGCACGTGCCGAGCCACCCAATCTCATGTGAGTACCCGCGAGTACGCGCCGGATAAAGCGAATACCGCGCCTCTTGCTTCCTCGAAGCCGGACTCATTGGCGGTTCCGCCGGAGTCTTTCTCAAACTCCCACAAGAACGGCGAGGAGAGCCGAAAAAGAGACTATGCGTCTGGTGCGACCGGTGATGGAAGGCAAGGCCGGACGGTCGTGGCGAAACTCAAAAGTTTCTTCTCCGCGCATCTGTCGGAGAAAAGGAGGATGCCCCCTATCAAGGGGACCTATGAAAATAGTTCGTCCCGGCGCGCGCCAACCACGAAGAAGAGGGGAGCTTTGTTGAAATGGCTTCCTATTGACAGAAGAATCGGCACATCGAGCGAGGCCTTTGTCAACAGTAAGATTACGATTCTTTTTCAAGACGGCGCTGTGGCGGAAGGCTTTTCACGGAATCTCGACCTGAAGAAGACCGGCTTTTATTTTTTGCCTTCGAAAGGGCAAAAAGCCGAAAGGAAAAAATTCATTTTGTTTGACAAAGTCTCCGCGATACACATAGGAGACGCTTCCCGGAACAAGTGGGAGAAGAAAACGAGACGCCAGAGTGAATCGCCTCCGAAAGGCCGTCAGATTGTCGTTGCCTTGAAAAACGGGCACGTGATTGAGGGAATAACGACACGGGGATTCGATCCGGAGTGCCGAAGGTTTTTTGTAATCTCTTTTGTTGGAAACGGGAAAGTTTCATGGGAGCTCATAGAGAGGTCGGGAACGGTCGGCATATTGACGGAAAGGTTCAAAGAAGGCATTTATACGGAAGAGTTCGAGAATCTGGAACAATTTGCCGGGGCGCTGCCGACTGATTTGAATGCGGGTAATCAATACGAAATAACCGGAGACCTTTATTTGTCATTGAACGATTACGCCTCAGCGTCGCAGGCGTATCAGAGGGCCCTCGAGGAAAGTCCCGAATCAGAATGGTTGTCGCTCAAAGCCTCAATAGCTCATTTCAACGAGGGAATAAAGAATTTGCGGAGGAACGACTACCCGGCCGCAATAGAGGAATTCACAAGGGCAGCGGGAAACGAGCATCTCAGGGAAAAAGCGAAGACAAAAATCCAACTGGTGGAAAATCTGCTTTCATGCTGAGCAACAGTTTTTGCAATGGCGGACCTGGTGAACCGGGGACCGATTCTTGGCAGCAAAAAGCCTGGCGTGCGCTTCCGCAAGGCTGAGGGAAAACGGTACTTATGTCGAAGATCGAACGAGCGCTGAGAAAAGCGGAAGAAGAAAGGCGCAAAGAGGGTTTGCGCGAAGACACGGCCTCACAGCCGTCGAAGGGAGTCTTTGTTCTCCCGAACGGCGTTGTGGAGACCGCCGAAGCCTTGCCCGAACACGCGCATATACCCGAGTATTACAGAAAGATTGCAGGTCGGCTGAAATTTTTCAGCGAGCACGTCGGAGTGAACGACGTGATATTTACGAGCGCCGTCAGCGGTGAAGGCAAGACCACGAACGCAATAAATTGTGCGCTGTCGTTGTGCCAGGATTTTCATCTTTCCGTGTGTCTTGCGGATTTCGACCTTCGAAATCCGAAACTCTCGGACTACTTTCCGTCGAATGGAAGCCTCGGGGTCGTCGATATTCTGCGGGGCCAGGCCGAGGTCGAGTCCGTGATACAGCCCACACCGTTGAATGGTCTTTCGATAGTGACGTCCTATGGAGTCGGCCGCCAGTCTCTGCCGCTGTTGAATTCTGCCCGCCTCGGCAGGCTTATCTCGGAGTTACGAGCCAGGTTTGACTTTGTGATATTTGATTCACCGCCGATTCTTCCGCTTGCCGATACGGTTACGCTTTCAAAGAGTGTGTCGGCAATAGTCCTTATTGTGGAGGCCGGCAAGACACGCAGAAAACAGATAGGCCAAGTGTTCGAGCAAATAGACCGAGAGAAGGTAATCGGATTCATTATGAATTATAAGACACACCATGTTCCCGAGACATACAATTACAGCAAATATTACGACTACGGCGCGAACGAATAGGCCAGGACCAGACACCACGGGTTTGCATGAAGGAAGAACCGTATGCCAGACGACAACGATGAAATCCTGACCGGCCAAGAAGCCAGAAAATTGCTCAAGATCAGTCGTTCCACTCTCTGGAAACTGACCAAAGAAGAGCAAATCCCGGCTTATAGAGTTGGCAACGGCAAGACCTCGAACCTGCGATACAAGCGGTCCGAGCTGCTCGAATGGCTCAACTCGAACCGGGTGCATGCCGCCGAACCGGAGGCGTAGGTTCGGGAGGCGCATTTCGGTGACTGCAGAGAGAACAATGGATGATGCAGTCAAGAAAAAGCAGCCTTCATTATGGACATTGAGAAAATAGATAATTTTGAGAAGTTCCTGTCCATTCGGGATGAATGGAATTCGCTTTTGGAGCGGACCGGCCAGTCCAGTGTCAGCATGATGCACGAATGGCTCTCATGTTGGTGGGAAGCCTTTGGCGGCGATGCGGAGTTGTGGGTGTTGCTCGTGCGTGAAAAAGGCCGCCTTATCGGCGCGGGACCTCTCATGCGGAAACGTGGCTGGTTCAGAGCATTGCCAGTGCGGACGCTGGGCTTGATGGTGAACGGCCATAGTCCTGAGTGCGACATTATCCTATCCGAACCTCGGGCAACTGTGGCGGTATGTTTTCTCGATTTTTTGCGCGATACGAAGTCCGCGTGGGATGTGCTCGAGTTAAAGAACCTTCCGCCGGGTTCTGTCTCGAATTGCTTGCAGAAGTGGGCCGGCGACAACGGTTTTTTCTTCATTCCGATGCGCTCTCTGAACTCTCCCTATATACAAATCAACGGGGATTGGGCCACGTATTATGCGGGCCGGTCGGCCAAATTTCGGAAGGTAATGAGAAACAAGCTGAACCGGGCGAAACGGGATGGGAATATTGCGGTAGAACGAATTTCCGATTCGATAACCATAAAGCGCGTGCTCGGCGAGATATTTGCGATCTCAGCAAGAAGCTGGAAAGCGCGGCAAGGGCGGTCTATTCCTGACGACCCTCGCGTCGAAAGGTTTTATCGAAGGCTCACGGATGTGATGGGCGAGAAGGAAATGGTTGAAGTGTGGCTGTTGAGGCATAATTCGCAGGCCATCGCATTTGAGTACCACATCAGGCATGGGGGTATCGCCTATCCAATCAGGGCAGATTTCGACGAGAGGTACCGTGAACTCTCACCGGGTTCGGTGCTTGAATATCATATTGTCAAGGAACTCTTCGAAGACTCGACTATTCATGGATACAATTCCTGCGGCGATACATATGAATATCTGATGAAATGGGCCACAGAAGTCGTTGAGCATTCGGCTTTCCAGATTTTCAACTCTCGCATATTTTCGCGGAATCTGTTTCTGATGGAATCAAAAGTGGTTCCTGTCGCAAGAAGGGCGAGAAATTTTTTCAGGTCTCATACGGGCGGACCCAGTGTATGACGAAACCTCTTTTCTCCCGGGCGGGCCGGTTTACCAAAGCCATCGTCGACGACCTCGCAGACGCAGTGAAGCGAGAAAGGGCGTATGCCAAGGGTGAGCCACAATGCGCGCTCCTCTTTCTCACGTACCGGTGCACTTCGCGCTGTCGCACCTGCAAGATGTGGTGTCGGCCGTGGGAGGTGAAGGAAGAGCTTTCCCTGGAACAATGGAAAGAAGTCGCCGATGTTCTCGCGGAGGCCGGCGTTCGCGCTATCGAGCTTTTTGGAGGCGATGTGCTTTTACGGAAAGACGTTCTGATTCCGCTGATACATCACTTCAAGAATAACGGCGCGATAATACATATTCCGACAAACAGCAACCTGCTCGATACGCGAACCGCTCAGATGCTGGTTGATTCCCGCGTGGACTATCTGTACCTGTCGACTGATGGAGTCGATGAGCTTCACGACCAAGTGCGGGGCGTTGAGAGCGCATTCGGCAAGGTTCGCCGAGCTGCCATGGAACTGGCAAAACAACGCAAAGGGAATGGAACCCCTCGGCTGATCTGCAACACGACCGTTTCAAAGTTCAATGTTGAATCTCTGGACGAGGTTGCCCGTTTCGCGAATGATATAGGATTCGATGAGATACACTTCGAATATGTGGGCGAAATGTTGCCGGAGGACATTCCCTTATCCGCCGTGGATGGCATTGAGCCGACACCATATTACCTGCGCGACGGCAGCTCCGTGTTGATTTCGAAGCAGCAGGCCAGGGTTCTGAAAGCGAAATTGAGGAAGATACGACGAGAATATCGATTGTCAGAGTTTGGAATAAACACTCTGAACATTGATTGCCTGTCGAAACAAAATCTGACTGATGGTTCCGTACCTCAAAGGAACTGTTATACGGAACGGTGTGAAGTTACGGTAGACCCGGGGGGAAACGTGGTAGCCTGTCCTTTCTTCCACAGCTTCAGGTTCGGAAACATGCTTGAAGATTCGTTCGTCGATACCTGGTATGGGGAAAGGCGCCAACGGTTCCACAGATATTTAAAAGAGAACGGCTTACCCATGTGTCGCCACTGTATTTTGAGCGTTCAACGAAATCACTCTTTCCTGACCAGATTGAAGAGAATCTATTTGATGCGGTCAAGGGCTTTGGGAAGCAAGCTGGCGAGGGTGGTTTCGTGAAGCGACCGTTTGCGATGGCAGGCCAATGAGCGTTAAGCGCTATCTGAAAAGATTTCAGGAGGAGACCATACGGCAGGGTCCCCTGGGGGCCGCCTCACTGGCGCTTCGTATTGTTTTCAGAAACGCCTTTATGACCAACAAGGCCAGATGGTATCGACTTCATCTTGACGGTCTTGAAACACATTCGGAAACAGAGGCGTCCGTAACGTTCGGTTTTATGACCTTTGAAGAAGCGATATCGTTCTTCCGTGAAAATCATAAGAGCTTTCCGTGGATGTACATCAAAGAGGAGATGGATGTCGCCCGCGAGTCGGGACATCTATTTCCTTGTTTGCGAGACAATGGGGAGATTGCGGGCTACATTAAGCTTGGCACGGGAAAGGTGTTCATTCTCGATTTCGGGAGAGTTCTCTGCATTCCTTCAACTGCCCTCTTTATTTACGACACATTCATAGCGCCGTCTCACCGAGGCAAAGGCTTGGCGTCGTTTCTGATAAAGAAGACATCTCAGTCTGCGCGCGAGAACGAGTTTCGGACCGTCTGGTGTCACATTCCGTCGTGGAATACACCTTCTGTCAGAGCATTTGGAAAAGCGGGCTTCGAGCCGATCGGCGAAATACGGTTTGCTCGGATTTTGGGAAAGGAAATCTTCTGCACGCGGCGCGAAAAGCTTCCGTTCTTAATCGGCGCGGCAACAACCAATCATGGCGAACTTTTCCTGCGCGAAGCACTGGTGAAATGAACCACAAGATATCGAGAAAGAGGTTTATTAAAACACTTGGAGGTGGAGTGGCGTTGGCCGCCTTTTCTTTCAAACCGCAAAAGATGTCGTTTGCCGTTTCGGATGCTGTAAGCGGTCAGGAAGCCGTCAGCGGGAACCCAAAAGTCATCAGGGCGTATGACCCGGCAGCCACTTTTTGGAGTTACCGGGATTCCGAATACCTGGATTATATTCGACAAGACGTTGTCAATGAGATGGTCGAGCGCGGCGTGCTCAAGCTTACGGGTGAAGAGAATTTGGCGGATGCCTGGAAGAGGCTCATTCCCGACTATGCGAACGGCGACGGGATAGCAATAAAGCCAAATTTTAATAACATCCATCTTGGCCCGCAAGGTCTGATTACCTGCCCCCAGCTCATAGGATCGGTGGTCAGTCACTTAGTCGATGTGCGGAGGGTTCCCGCATCTGATATCTACGTTTACGATTTATGTAAACGAATACCGCAGGCAATGGTCAAGGACCGCATCGGATATCAAATCAATTACGTCGAGCGAAGGCAAGATGGTTTTATGGAAGGGAAGATTGCTCCGCGGCTGGGGTGGGGCCTGGAGTCCGCCGACAAATCAGCGGCGATAGAAATGAGCGCTTTCCTACAGGACGCGGGAGGAGCGCCGGTGGCGTGTTTCATACCCAAAGTGCTAACCCGCTGCAAGCACCTGATTAACATCGCTCTGTTGAGCAACCATCCTTTTCTTGCAATAAGCGGCCCGCTGAAGAACCATTTCGGGACGGTGAGGTTTTCGAACTATCAGTCGTATCCGGTGGCGTTGCATGGAGAGGTATTGCAGAAGTCCATCGTGGACATAAATATGAACCCACACATTCGCAGGAAGACGCGGCTCGTGATGTGCGATGCGCTCTTTGGCCAGTTCGGAAGAGGGGACACGGGATTCGTCGAACGATGGGAGACGTTTCCGACGGACAATGGGACGCCCAACAGCGTTTTCTTTGCCGCTGACCCGGTCGCTCTGGAATCGGTGCTCTTGCACCTCGTCAACCGCGAGCGAGAGGCGAGAGGACTTCTAATACGCAGCCATGATTACCTCCATATTGCCGCCCGGAAAGGGTTGGGGATTCATGAGGATGTGGCAAACCTTCGTGAGCTCGAAACGATTTCGTATGAAACGGTCTGAGACGGAGAACGTTGGCGCAATCATAAATGAAAATAAGAAAAACAGTAACGGAGTTTGCGCTTCGAAGCGCATATAAGGTTGGCTTGTTCGAGCTGGGACGCGCCGCGCGGCGGAACAAGGTCGCAATATTGTGCTACCACAGGTTTGCGTCGCCATCATGGGCGGACGGAGCCATCCCGGCGAATCTCTTTGAGGCTCATCTTAAATATCTGAAAGAGCGCTTCACGGTTATTCCCCTGAAGACCCTGAGTTCATTGGCATCGGAAAGCGGCCGCGTGAAGAACCCGGCAGCGCTGACAGTGGACGACGGCTACGGAGATTTCCTGAAAGTGGCGGTTCCATTGCTCGAGAAGTATGAATTGCCGGCAACGTTGTTTGTGACCACCCGTTTTGTTGATGGGGAAATATGGCTGTGGCCGGACATCCTGCGGTATACCTTGCTGAAAACCGAAAAGGCCGCATTTGATGTGTTTGGTGACGGCTCCGGAATTCCGCTCCGGACGCCGAACGAGAAAGGGAAGGTATATCTGAACCTTGTGGAGATATGCAAGAAGGTAAGCGAAAGCGACAAATTCGCTTTCCTGGAGGAACTCGCGAGGAGATTGGACGTCACGGTTCCGGCTCTTCCGCCAGAAGAATTTCGACCTGTATCATGGGACGCCTTGCGGCGGCTGAACAAGGACCTGTTCGAAATAGGCTCGCATACTCTCACACATCCAATCCTTTCACGGGTCCCCATCGCGCAAGCGAAAACAGAGATCGAGGAATCAAAAAGAAGGATAGAGGAAGCGCTCGAGCGGGAAGTTACGACATTCGCCTACCCGAACGGAACGCGCGGAGATTACGCGCAAGAACATAAGGATATCCTGAAACAGTGTGGATACCAAGTGGCTGTCACGACGAATTTCGGATTCAGCACCGCTGAAACCGACCCATTCGAGATGAATCGCATGGGAGCGGCGTACGATCTGCCGCGATTCGCAAAATCAATGTCCGGCTTCGAGAGTCTCAGACGAAGGATTTCGGATTTTTCATTCAACGGTGAACACTGACCAAAAGGCGTTAGTTGACAAAGCGGAAAGCATGGCGCTAACAAAAGCGGAGATTTCCAGCATTACAATCTCGCGGGATCGGCATGCCAGTGACCCTGCGTGGGACGCGTTTGTCACTCAAAGCGAACGAGGAACCGTGTTTCATGCATTTGGCTGGAAACGGGTGTTCGAATTCGCCTACGGAAATGAGTGCTTTTATTTGAAAGCGGAAGCTGGCGGCGCAGTCGTCGGCGTCTTTCCGCTTGTTCTCAAGAAGAGCCGACTTTTCGGAAAGTTCCTGGTATCCCTCCCCTACTTCGACCATGCCGGCATTTGCTGTGAACGGACCGATGTTCGAGAGGCGCTGCTCAGGCATGCGCAAGAACTCGCCAGAGACCTCGATGTCGAATATGTCGAAATCAGACATGCGAACAACCATGAACTTGACTTGCCGACAAAACAGTCCAAGGTCTCTATGACCTTGAAACTCCCGGCGAACCCGGAAGACCTCTGGAGAAGCCTCAAGGCGAAAGTGCGGAACCAGGTGAGAAAAGCTGAAGGCGAAGGGCTTACCCTGTGTCAGGGGAAAGACGAATTGCTCGATGACTTTTTTGACACATATGTGGTCAACATGCGAGACCTTGGGTCGCCCAGTCACAGCAAGCATTTCTTTGAGTGTGTGCTGCAGACATTCCCGGAGGACGTCCGCATTTTCTGCGTGAGGCATAACGGCGACACAGTGGCCGCGGGATTCACCCTGACATCCAAGGATACACTTACGATACCGTGGGCGTCTTCATTGCGCGCATTCAACGCAAAGTGCCCCAACATGCTGCTGTATTGGGGCATCTTGAAATATGCGTGCGAGGCAGGATTTTCCGTGTTCAACTTCGGACGGTCGACGCCGGGAGAGGGCACGTACCGGTTCAAGAAACAATGGGGCGGCGAGCCGAGGCAATTGTACTGGCAGTACTGGATGCCCGAAGGGAACGAATTGCCCGAGTTGAACACAGACAATTCCAAGTACGGGTTGCCCATAAAAGTGTGGAAGAAGTTGCCGGTGGCCGTGACCCGCAGCATCGGCCCCAGGCTTATCGGCAAGTTGGCATGATACGTTTTGGTCGAGGCGAAGCAACCGAACATGCAGAATTTTGAAGGACATATGACCGTCTCTTCTGTGGCTCCGGAAGCGGGGGCGCAGGCAACAGGCAAAATACCGTCGACCTCGAGATCCGAACCCTCTCCGAATCCAGAGCAAGGACCGGAGAGCGATACCGAAATTTTCATCTGCGACGACCCCAATAAACGGTGGTGCGTCATTCACACTCGTTCGCGCAGGGAAAAGAAGATTGCGGAAAAGTGCGGTCAGTTCGGCATTCGCCATTACCTTCCGCTGCGCAAGAGCGTCACGGGTCGGCGGGGACGTCGCTACACGGCAATGGTGCCCATATTTCCCGGCTACGTGTTCGTCTACATCGACTGGAGCGACAGGCGAAAACTCTACCAGACGAATCATATCGCGCGGGTCATCGATGTTGTCGACCAGGAGAAACTGCTTGACGAGCTTCGGAACGTGCGGCGCGTGGAGGAGACAGGCTCGTTCCTGCATCCTCTCACGAAGATAGCGAGAGGCCGACGCGTGCGAATCATCGACGGACCCTTGGCCGGACTCGAAGGAACGGTCAAACGAGTCAAGGGAAAAAACTGCGTTGTTCTGAACGTTGATATCATCCATCAGGCGGTAGCCTGTGAGATAGACGCCGGCCAGGTGGTTCCGGCATAGCAGCATTAGAAGTTGCAGTTATAAGTAGCTGTTAATAAAAGACTTATAAGCTAAAACCAATGACGGTTGAAGGGGACGAAGTGTGCCTGGCCACGGGGCTGGCCGCACCTGATTCCCTCACTCGAGGATGACTGCAAAAACGAAGAAAACGATTGTTTTCGGAATCGACGGCATCTGTTGGGAGTACCTCAATCCGCTTCTGCGGGCGGGAAAACTCCCGAATCTCGCGAATTTGATGCAGGTGGGCGCGCACGGCATCCTCAAGTCCAACCAGCCACCGCTCAGCCCGCTCGCATGGTCCTCCTTTCTTACGGGCCGAAACCCCGGGAACCACGGTGTCATGGACTGGTGGCACGCCGACGACGGCAAGCGGAAATTCCGGCCGTCCAACGCGCTTGACAGAAAGGGAAGCCATTTTTGGGATTACCTGAATGCCGCCGGTTTGCGTGTGGGCATTCAAAACATCCCTATGACTTATCCGGCAGGAAAACCCGAAGGATATTTTATTTCCGGTTGGGATTCTCCGGAACAAGGGTCGCGCGCTGTTTTTCCAGCAAGTGTTCGCGAATCGATTGAAAAACTCTTTGGAACTTCATTTCCCGCGCTGCCCCGCTTTTCGATGCTTACGGACAGCGACGCGGCAAAGTTCAAAAGCGAACATTTTTCATACAATGACAGGCAGACCGAGCTCGCGCTCGAACTGATCGATAAATACGATATCGATGTCCTCGCAATTAATTATCAGACCGCCGACCACTTCAATCACAAAATGAAGGTTTTTTCTGACCTGGAAGAGGCCCTCGAGAACATCGACCTTCATCTCGGACGTTTTGTTGAAAAGTATCCCGAAGCCAATTTCATTATCATGTCCGACCACGGTTCAGTGCGCACAAAAGGCGCTTTTATGATTATGAACTGGCTTGAAGACTCGGGCTTTTTAAAGTTCAAGCGGGCAGGCAAGCGACTCCGATTCGCGAATGTGCTTCTGGTTGAAACGCTAAGCAGGCGACTGGGCTGGCACGGGGTGTCAGAAAAGGTCATTAGAAGACTGCTCAGCTATGCATGCGTTCTCCTTCCCGAGAAACTGTGGCGTAGTATCGTTCAGAAAATAGACGCAGCGCAATCACTTCAAGTCTACTGCCCGCCGGAACTGGTGGACCTGAAACGGTCCAAAATCTCGTTTTGCTCGGCCGCGCTATTCGGCATATACGTGAATCCTCGCTTGACCGGGCAGGAATATGAAAACACGTGTGCCGAGCTGGTCAAGGAGCTTCGAGAGTTGACCGCGAATGGAGAGAAGAATCCCGTATTTGCTTTTGTTGAACGATCCGGGCAGATAAATGACGGCCCATTCGCTGCGGATGGCCCGGACATAATCGCCTGGGGCAATCACGAATTCCATACCATCGCGAACTGCCGCATTGCAAACTCGGTATCACGGGGCATCCCATACTGCGTTATTCCCGATAATGGCTACTATGGGGCGCACACCGAGAGCGGCATTTATGTATTTTCCGGAGAACCCTTCAAGTCAAAAGGTCTTTCGAAGGACCTTCACATCACAGATATACCGGCAACAATACTGGCGCTCTATGGGATTCCCGTACCCGAAAGCTTCGACGGGGCAGCGCCATTGCCCTTCCTGAAGGAGGCGCTTATAGTCCAAACGCCCTCGTTGAAAGCAACCGCGGAAAGCCAAGAGATTGTCCCGGAGTCTCTATCAGCCGAAGAAGAGGCGGAAGTAAAGGAAAGGCTCAAGAGCCTTGGGTATATGTAACGAAGACTCGTCCCAGCCACAGATGCACGCATCAAAGCCACGACCAAAAGAAAAGGCAAACAACCCATGGGAGCCGCAGATGCACGCGGATTAGCGCAGATTGAACAATACGACAAAGAAGATTTTTTCAAAAACCACGGAAAAATATTCCAGCCACAGATGCACGCAGATGTGCGCGGATACAAGGAAATCGCAGCATTTTATCTGTGTCAATCCGCCTGCCTGTGCGTTGCACGCAGACAGGCGTTCATCCGCGGCTAATTTCTATGAGCAAATCTGTAACTTCTCTTTGGCGGCTTCGCGTGAGCATATTATTCTGAATCCATGAAAATTCAACGCACACTCCCTCCGGCGGGCGCGCCCTTATACTTGAAGGACCTGTTCTTCGGAATAGCAGGGATGCTCAGGCCATCGAAAGCTCTCAGGAAATTCGAGGAAGAGCTTCGGGCTTACTTTGGCATGAAGCACGTTTTTCTCGTTTCCTCGGGCAAGGCTGCGCTGACACTGATTCTGCAAACGCTGAACGAGCTCACTGGCAAAGAGGAAGTGGTTATTCCTTCCTATACTTGCTTCTCTGTCCCGTCGGCAGTGGTAAAAGCGGGGTTGAAGCCGGTAATCTGCGAAATCAAAGAAAACGATTTCAATTATGACGAGCGGCGCCTTGCGGAGCTCGTCAACCAGAACACTCTCTGCGTCATCGCGACGCATCTCTTCGGCATTCCATGCGAGATGGAACCGATTCTCTCGGCAGCTCAATCGGCGGGCTGCCGGGTTGTGGAAGACGCCGCCCAGGCAATGGGCGCCGAACTCGAAGGAAAGAAGGCGGGCGCGCTGGGCGACGTGGGTTTTTTCAGCCTCGGGCGCGGCAAATGTCTCTCAACCGTCTCGGGAGGCATCATCACAACGGATGATGACCGGCTCGCCGATTCGTTATCACGAAGAGTTCAAAGCCTCAAGGGCCCGAGCCTCATCGACCAGCTAACCACCCTCGGCGTCGCAGTATTCCTTTACATTTTCTCACGGCCGTCGCTCTACTGGTTCCCGGCGGGGCTGCCGTTCCTGAAGCTCGGACAGACCATTTACTCGACTCGATTTCCGATCAAGAAACTGGGTGGTCTGAACGCAGGTTTGGCGGTCAATTGGCGGAAGAAGCTCGAGGCCTTCAACCATGCCCGAAGAGAAAATGCGAATGCGTATGGGAGCGCTCTTGAAGAAAGCGGTCTTCTGCTCATCCGGGAGCCTGCTCGCTCCTCGGCAACTTGGTTGCGCTTTCCGGTGGTGGCGAACACTCCGGAACAATGCGATGACCTGCTGGCACGCCTCACCGCCGCCGGCCTCGGCGCCAGTCCGAATTATCCGACCGGCATCGCCGAGATACCCGAACTCGCCGCCTCAAAAGCCACCCAGGCCCGCTGCCGGAACGGCGACAGTTTGGCAAAGCGGATGCTCACGTTACCGAGCCACATCCACGTTTCGAATAAAGACACAACGCTTTTAAGCGCTATGCTGAAGGACATGCAACGTTTCTCGACGATGAGGCAACGTCTATCCCGCGAACCAGAGAGCCTGGTGAATTGATGGAAACCCTGCAAAAACAACAGCCTCATTTTGCAGTTTCTTCAATCAGCCAATTCGCCAGCGACGTCACCATGACGTTTGCCGTGAAGACCATCACACTGGTCATTGGCGTCGCTACAGGGATAATACTTGCCCGCGCGCTGGGACCGTCGGGGAGAGGAGCATATGCTCTCATTGCAACCTTTCCCGGTCTCGTCCTAGCGTTCGTCCATCTCGGAATCGCGCAGGCAAACGTGTACTACTTGAGAAAAACCGAGGTGAAAGTGGAGCCCGCAGTCATCAGGGCCAACACGTTATTACTGACGGTCATAGTGAGCGCGGTCACCCTCGCCGTATTATGGGTGATAAAACCCTTGCTCTTCAGCACTGTCCTCAAGGAACTCGACCCCAAATTTTATTTCGTAATTCTTGCCATCATGCCCTTCTTTATTTTGGAAACGTTCGCCAACTCGCTTCTGGTGGCATATGAGCGGTTCAGGCTCATCAATTCCATAGGCTTTCTTCTGAGAATTTTCGATACGGTCGCGATTGTAGTTGTGTTGCTGGCTCTTCACATGGGCCTCTGGGGCGCGGCCATCGTGCTTCTCGGCATCAACGTCACAAGCGCCTTACTCAATACGTATTTTGCCTTTCGGGGCGGCCCGTTCGCCCGACCCGATTTGGGAATAATCGCGCGAAGCCTACGATTTGGAATCAAATCCCACGTCCAAACGCTTACCGGCTTCCTCCATTACAAAATCGACATTTTCCTTCTTGCGCTGTTTCTCACCACGACCGAGGTCGGCTACTACAGCATTGCGGTCGGCCTTGTTTCGCTCATATTCTTCATTCCCGAGTCCGTTGGAACCGTATTGTTTCCAAGGCTTGCCGGTCTCCGGGATGACGATGCGAACGAGTTCACGGCAAAGGTCTGCCGCAACACCTTGTTCGTAACCGCATTGCCGGCTCTGGGAATTCTTGTGTTTGGACGAGTGGCAATCCGCCTCATGTACGGCGCGGAGTATCTCCCGGCCATTGCGGCATTATACTTTTTAATTCCGGGCATCATCGCCATGTGTATCTACAAGGTCCTCAGCCGAAA
>CAYVQZ010000072.1:0-21298 GCA_964453435.1 uncultured bacterium | reverse complement strand
CAAATGGCGGGAGAGCGCTTGACACCGAAAAGCGGGAACTCGTATAGTGGCTCTCATTCCGCTCGCGGCCAGGGCGGAATTGAGCCTGTCTCACGATTGCCGAGCGAAGGGGACTGTACCCAATTACCGAATCCTCCGTCCTTCGTTGAGCGGAGCGAAATCCCGCGGACTCGCGGGACCAATTCCACGGCTCGACCGGGGAATCCATGTATTCCTTCGCTGAGCGCAGCGAAGTCCCCCGCATTCGCGGGATAGAATCGGGACTGTGAAACTGTCCGATAATTGCCAAGCGCAGGGGACTGTCCCAGATTTACGGGCACGAAGTGCCGTAGAATCGGGACTGTCCCCAAAGCAGGGTATCCCGAAGCGAATAACCCTCAGAATCAATCGTGGGACACACTCAATTCTCGATTTCCGGACCTCCAATAATTTATGATGAAAATTTACTTCCATTTCGTCCTCCGCCATCGCGTCATCGTTGGAGCAATTCTCGTCGGCCTGACGGCGCTCTCGTTGATGAGCATATCCCGGGCGGTCGTGGCTTCCTCGATGAACAAGCTGTTCTTTGGCGAGAATCCCGCTTACTCCGCCTATCTCGAACGGCAGAAGGAGTTCGGCACGGAGGAGGTTAACATCTTCGCTTTCGAGGCTCCGAATCTTCTTGAGGAGCAGCGCCAGGCAAGGTTGCGGCGGGTAGTCGACCGGCTCGGGGACATGGAAGACATCGGCCGCGTTTTCAGCATTTTCGACGCGCAGAGGCTCGAGGGGAAAGATGGAACGCTGCATGTCAAACGTTACGCTTCCGAAGCGCTCGAGGACCCGTCGCGGATTCCCGACCTGATAGTCGCGCTTCGGGACGACCCGCTTGCGGGCGGGCTGGTTATCTCCACCGATGGCCGGTGTGTAGCGGTGGCGCCCGAAGTCGACCCGGAGGTTCAGCCCAATCTGCCGGCGGAACGGGGACCGCAAATCATCCATGAGGCGCTGCGGATTTTCGAAGATGAGGGTTTCGACCTGTCCGAGGTGCATCGCGCCGGGTTTCTGGTGACCATAGCCGAGGTCGTCGAGCAGAGTTACTACAATATTAAGACGCTCTTCCCGTTCGTCGTCATCATGCTGCTCTTAACTGTGTGGCTGATGTTTCGCAGGCTGTGGCCGGCTCTCATCTCGGCGCTGGCTTCGCTGCTGGCGGTGGTCTGGACAATGGGTCTCGCCGTTCACCTCGACCGCGAGGTGAACATCCTGATGGCGACCGTGCCGGCCGTTATCATAATCGTGGGCTTCTCCGACGTCGTCCACCTCTGTTCCGCATACCTGCTCGAGCTGAGCAGCGGCATGAGCAAGGAGCAGGCCATCCTCAAGTCGGCGGAAGACGTCGGCAAGGCCTGCTTCTTCACGTCTCTCACAACCTTTGTCGGCTTCATCTGCCTGTCTTTGGTTCCGACTCCCGTGTTTCGGAGCCTTGGATTAATCCTTGGCTTCGGAGTGGCGAGCGCTCTGCTTATCGCAATGACAGTGGCGCCGGTTTGCTTCTCGTTGATGCCGGAACCCAAGCCGCTGCGGAACGGGCCGACCTCGAGGGTACATAACTGGCTCGACCGCCTGCTCATAGCCGCCGAGATGTTCGCCATTCGGCGGGCGCGAATCGTGGTGGCTGTCTCGGGATTACTGCTGGCGCTGGCGCTGTTCGGTCTTACCCGCCTCCGGATCGAGGCCGATTTCGCCAAGCGGTTTCCCGAGGACAACCGCATACGCCGCGACCTTTCGTGGTTCGAGGAACGGTTCGCAGGTGTTACCGGATTGGATATCTATGTCGAGGTCCCCGAGCCTGACGGCCTGTATGACCCGGACACGTTCGCGCGCATCGCGAAGTATCAAGACGCCTTGGCCGAGCTGCCGAGGGTGGACAGGGCCGTCTCGCTTGTGACCCTGATGCGCGAAATCCATGGCGAACTCAATTCTGACGAAGAAGCCGCCGGGCCGCTGCCGAGCACTCGCGAAGCGATAGCCCAATACCTGTTGCTGTTCGAAATGGGTGGCGGCCGCGATCTCGACCGATTGGTCGACTTCGAGCGTCGAAAAATGCGCATCACGCTGCGGCTCAACGACGACGGGTTCCGCGCCAACGCCCTGGTGGCACGAAGAGCGGTGGCCATGGCCGAACAACTGCTGGGCGATTCGGCGAAGGCGGAGCCGTCAGGGCTCACGTTTCTGCTCGGCGACTGGCTCGATGAGATAGTGGCGGGTCAGCGCAACGGCCTGTTGCTTTCTCTGTTCACCATCTCGCTTATGATGACGGTGGCTCTCCGCTCGCTCCGGGTCGGTCTCTGGTCGATGGTCCCAAATGTTCTCCCCCTGCTGGCGCTGGGGGGATACGTCGGCGGAATGTGGGACTATGTGGATTCGGACACGATCATGATCGGCATCATTGCAATCGGCGTCGGGGTGGACGACACCATCCACTTTCTGGTTCGCTACCGTATCGAGCAGGAGCGCGCTCCCGACACGGCGACTGCGATTACCCGCACTTTCGACTTCGCGGGCAGAGCAATCGTGATGACGACGGTCATCCTCGTGGCCGGGTTCTCGCCCTTCGCTCTGAGCGACTACTACACCACGCAAATGATGGGCACGCTATTGCCCCTGTGCCTGGTTGTCGCTCTGCTCGCCGACCTTCTGCTTGTGCCCGCGCTCATACAGACCGGCCTGATGCGCATGCGAAAAGGCAACGATGGCGCCTAGGGCCGGCGCAGGAGAGTGTCCCACGATCGACAATTCGTGCGCCGGGTTCGCCATGCATGCGACAACATTGGAGCGAACGCTACGGTCGCTCCGCCGGTTGCTCCGATTGTGAGACTTTCATGCGACCCCCGCGGCGTAATCGGACTTGGACGCTGTGTGTTAGATTTTCAGGCGGACTGATTTGTCAACCCACCAGATTTGCAACCGGAATCCCGATTGAAATATCATAATAGCTGCGATTGCTCAAAACTGCGCTCTTTTCTAACCGGCGCAGAGTCTCATACAGTTTGCGTCCGAAGAAGCCCGATATTCGAAAGGAGACCTTTGATGGAGCCTCGTGAGAGGATGCTGGCTGCGTTGAACCTCGAGCAGCCCGACCGCGTTCCTGTCTGGGAACTTGCTTTCAACGAAGAAAGCATCATACGAATCGCCCAGCATTTCACCGATAACGTTCCCGAACTCAAACAAGCCAGCGACATGACGCCGGAGGAAAAACTGCAATTGTTCGAAGCTATGTGCACGCTGGTAGAATCGCTCGACCTCGACGGCATCACATTGTTGCCCCTGGGCCAGCGCGAGAAAGTGGGGGAGAATCTCATTCGCGATGAACTGGGTGTTGTGCTGAGATTGAGCGACCATGGCTCGCCATATCCGGTCGACGGCCCGATCAAAACCCCGTCAGATATCAAGAATTTCAGGCTTGACGCTCCCAATCCCGGAGAACTGCTCGCGTTGCAGTTCGCTGCTCAGAAATTTCAGGGGCGCAGGGCGCTCGTGTTTCACTCTGCCGGCACGTTCAAGCTCAGTTGGAGTCTTCGCGGCGCCATGGAGAACCTGCTGCTCGATTATATGCTCGAGCCCAAGCTCGTTCACGAACTCGCCCGCATGACAACCGACTACTGCATGGAATTGCATTCCATGGCAATCGATGCCGGAGCGGAGGTCATAGCATTGGAGGGTGACCTCGCGTTCAACACGAACACGCTCATGTCACCCGATCAATACGCCGAATTCATAGGCCCGTACCACAAGGAGATAGTGGACAACGCCCACCGGAAGGGCGCCAAGATTTTCAAACACTCCGATGGCAACCTCTGGCCGATACTGGACCTCTTGATCGGGTGCGGGTTCGACGGAATCCATCCGATACAACCACAATGCATGGACATCGGGGAGGTAAAAAAATATTGCGGGGACCGGGTGTGTCTGCTGGGAAACATCGACTGCATGTATATTCTTTGCGACGCCAGTCTCGAAGAAGTGGAAGAGGCGGTCAGGGACACAATCAAGGCGGCCGCGCCCGGCGGCGGCTACATCATTTCTTCTTCGAACAGCGTTCATCCCGGATGCAAACCCGAGAACTATATAGCCATGGTGCACGCGGCTCGAAAGTATGGAGACTATTGATTAGATGGATCAGCGGGGGCCGGTCAACTCTTTTCGGAGCCTTGCGATGCGCGCTGATGGATGCCGAGCTTTCTCACCACCAGATCGGCGAGGGTGTAGGGGGTTTCCGAACTCTCGCCGAAGTCGGACAGGTATGCCTCGACAAGTTTGGCAATATCCTCATCCTGCCATAGCAGCGCCTCGATTCGCTGGTTCACGATGTTTCTGAGGCGTCTGCGAATGCGTTCCTTTCGCTTTTTTTCCAGAAGGCGAGACGACGTCAGAAATGCGACATGGCTTTCGATGGCCTGGACGAGTTCCTCGATTCCTTCACCTCGAACAGCCGTCGTTAACAACACCGGTATTTGCCATCCGTCCGGGCTTTCACGCATCGAGAGAACCGCTTCCACCTCGCGTGCAAGACCGCTCGCTCCCTCCCGGTCTGCCTTGTTTATGACAAATATGTCGGCAATTTCCATGAGGCCCGCCTTCATGGTCTGAATGCCGTCGCCCGACTCCGGCACGAGCACGACTACCGTCGTCTCCGCCGCCGAAACAATATCGAGTTCGGACTGCCCGACGCCGACCGTTTCCATCATGACGATATCTTTCCCGAACGCATCCAGGACGTCGCCAACTTCGTTGGTGGCAAGCGCCAGTCCGCCGAGACTCCCGCGTGTCGCCATGCTCCGGATGAAAATGTTGGGATCGAGCCCGATGTCGGACATCCGAATGCGGTCGCCCAGGATGGCCCCTCCCGTGAACGGACTGGTGGGGTCGACCGCGATGATTCCGATTTTGTTCCCCTTCGAGCACAGCGCTTTGGCGACATGCGAGGTGAGTGTGCTCTTGCCGGCTCCCGGCGGCCCCGTGATTCCGATTCTGTGCGCCCGGCCGGTCGAGGGAAACAGCGTATGCAGTATCTGTTCAAACCCCTCGGCCCGGTTCTCGACCAACGAGATCACGCGCGCCAGCGCCAGTCGATCTCCCGATTTGAATCGTTCATACAGTTGTTGCAACCGGTCATTGCGCATATGGTTAGTCCGATCGGGTTTCGGATTTCTTTTCTCCGGCGAATTCCCGACGAAATGCCTCTCGCAGTTTTGTGTGTTCCTTCCTGAATTTCGCCATTGTGATGAGCGCGTCGAATATCGCCACCGCTATCACGCCCAGAAGAAAAGCGAAAAAGACGCTCCAATAGACGAAGAACGCCGTCGCTGAATCTCTAAAATCGACAACGTACGCGCCGAGGAGCGCCATCACGATGACGATCAGGAGCGCCAGAATGCCGGCGGAACGCAATACAAACCGGGCTGTCCACCGGCTTCTTCTTCGAACATCGTTCATTATGACCGCTCCCTGGCCGGGGGTTCGGCAGCCTGGGCAGCTGCGGTCGACTCTCTCTTTCGTGTCATTATATTTTTCGTCCGCATCGGTTGTCAAATTACCGGACGCGGCGCTTTTGGGTCTTTCTTGCGATTATTTCACAAAAAGAGGCGCCGTGCCACCAGAGTCGCGGAACAATTCCCGGGAAACACCGTAAGAGGGCTTCCCCTTCAATAATTGGCGGTCGCAATTTCTAAGGGCTTGCTTATTTGAGAGTAATGGCGGGAAGTTAACGGGTTGGGTTTTTAAAAAATTGGGGGTACTTCGTGCAGGCTGTTTCTGACACAGAGGTCTCCACGGGTTAGCATGTTGGTTGGTTGTTTCAATCTCTGAAATTCCAACGCATAGCCCGGGAGACCCCCATGAATGATAGGAGAACGGCGAGAAAATTGCCAGAGCAGACGGCAAAATTTTCGGGATAATTTCGCGGGGCTTGCCCAAAGTCGCCTTCAGGTTCGTGCAGGAAATGGTGGATGGAACACAGGCGGGGCAGACGGTCGTGCTCTCGGAGATAGGACGTACGCTTGAGGAGCCGGTGTCATTGAAGAAAACCGAAGAGAGGCTCTCCAGGCAACTGAGGCGCAAAGGGCTCGGCGGGGGTGTGCGGCGCGATGTGGTTTCGGGAGGGCGCGGCGCGGATTAAGAAAGATATGCTTTTGAACGTCGGTCCGGCCGACGTTCGCAAGAGATATGCGAAGAAGATGCCGCATTCGAGTGAGGTGTACGACGGAAGCGCCAAGGAGATAGGGCCGGGCTACATGGCGTGTCAGGTGATGGCCACCGAAGCTGAAGGCGCCAAGAGCGCGCCACTCGTGTTTGCCGCAACCTATTTTGTCGCGGCGGCGCTGGACCCCCCTTGAGGCTGCGGGTCATTGCGAGCGTGCTCCTAAAGAGGGCCAAACGCATCTTCGGCATTCCCGTTTTTCGGCTTTATGCGCTCTCTGACGGCTTCAGAACGCTGTTCGCCCGCCACCCGGCTGAACGGAAACCGATACCGGCCGCAGCCGATGACCAATTTTGCTTTGAATATTTCGCCCCGCAGCTCCAAAAAAATGCAGGCAGCTCATCCTTTGGAAGCGGTCTTTGCTGATTTGACAATTTCAACCAAGCGCTCCCAAATTCTGCCGCATCACTTAAGTCGATTCGCGTCTATGTGTCCCGGTCACGCCTTCTGATAAATATGCACATCCCGCTGGGGGAACGGAATGGCGATTTGCTCTTCGTCAAAACGCTTCTTCACGGTTTCCATGAGGTCGAAGTACAGCGCCCAGTACTCCGATGTCTTCACCCACGGTCGGACCGCAAAGTTCACACTGCTGTCTGCAAGTTCGAGCAAACCGATTGTCGGTGCGGGGTCTTTCAGCACGCGCTCATCCTTGCTGAGGATGTCTTCCAGCACCCGTTTCACCTTCAGAAGGTCGTCTGCGTAGCTCACGCCGAAAACGAGGTCCATGCGCCGCTCCTCTTTGGCCGAATAGTTGATGATATTATCGCCCGTCATTTTTGCGTTCGGAACAATAATCGCCTTATTGTCGGGTGTTCTCAACATGGTAACGAAAATCTGGATTTCTTCGACTATGCCGGCGACTCCGGCGCCTTCAATATAGTCCCCCACTTTAAATGGACGAAACAGGATCAAAAGGAACCCGGCGGCGAAATTGGCGAGTGAACCCTGCAGCGCAAGGCCGATGGCCAGACCGGCGGCGCCGACCACCGCAATGAACGAAGTTGTTTGGATGCCAATCTGATTGATGGCGGCGATGATAACGAACACCAACAAAGCAACATAAATCAGGTTACCGGTGAAGGAAACAATCGTTGGCTCGACGTTTCGCTTCGTCATCGTTCTCCTTATGAGGTTTCTCACCGCCTTTGCGACCCATCGCCCCACGATGAGTATAACTATCGCCGCGAGAACCTTCAGCCCGTAGAGCGCCAGCCATTCCTGGATTTTCGGCATGATGTCTTCCATGATTTTCTCCTCCCCGTGTGTGTTGTGGTTGAACTGTCGGCGCCTAAAATTCTGCAATTGTGGCAGGCCGCCCCCGCGCGCTACTTTGGGGATACAAGTAATATGACCTTGCTTGCCCCTTTTGTCAAATCAGGATCCGAAGGCGCAGTTTCAACGGTCCGGGATTCCCCCAAAAGTCTTGCGGCCCTCCGCCGCGTTCGGTAAATGCGCCGACATGCCTGTTTGCTGTCTGTCTGTGAGCAAGTCGGCGGCGACGTGGCCTTCCGCCGGGCGGGTTTCAATGCCGGTCCCTTCTTGCCCCGCCAGGCGGGGGAGCCGTTTGCGGGGGCGGACCAACTGAGCGCACGTAGTGCGACCATGCGTCTGCAGTCCTGTCATCATGGCTCGGGAGAACGGACGTCACGAAAGTCATCGAATGTAGAGTTTATGGCATCGTCGACACGGCGCCGCAAGATTTCCTTCGTAGAACGAGTTCCGGAAACGCGCGTATTCCTTGCGGCGCCATATGCGTGAGAGAGAGCGCTCGTTCACATTGCCGAACGTGAGTTTCTCGAGCGGGCGCTCGACCCCCTGAAACATGAGCGTTCCGTTCGAGACCGGCACGTTCGTGAACACGCATGGCGACACCGCGCCGTCGGAGGAGACGAACAAGGCCCTTGCGGGATTCTCGGTGCATATCGGCCTGCGAGTTTTCGGAGTTCTCAGGTAAAAGTGCATGTCCAGACCGCAACGCTTTGCTTTGTCGGTCACTGCGTCCATTCGACCGGCAAGTTCATTGAACTCTTCCTCGGCCGCGGGTATGATTGCCTCATCCTCGATTTCGCTGGTCGGAACGAAATCCAGCATGCTGACGACCACCTGGCCGATACCCATCCCGTAGAAAGTATCCGGCATTCTTTCGACCACGTCCAAGCCCGACCGAAGCAGCATATATGCAATATGGATTGCGGGTTTGGCGCTCCCTCGCTCTTCTTTCGCCCGTTTCAGGTTCTTAATGGCTTCGAACACTGCCTCGATACTCGTTCCCTTTCGGACTGCATCGTTCCGTCCGTCTATTCCGGCCAGAGAGAAGGCGATGATATCAATACCCAGCTCGACCAAGTTCACGATTTTTTCGTTATCGAGCAGCATCCCGTTTGTTGTCAACCCAACCATGCATCCGGCCTGTTTCGCGATCGAGGCCATCCGGAAGAAATCGGGATTAAGCAACGGCTCGCCCCAGCCCTGCAGGTGAACGAGATTGGTGTCGGAGAAAGCCGGCCTGAGCCGCTCGAACGTGGTCAGCGGCAAATGCTTCGCGTTCCAGGAATCCCGGTAAACAGTATTCGGGCAATAGATGCAGTTCGCGTTGCAATGCGACGTGACTTCGACCTGAATCCAGTCCAGCGACGGTGATAGAAGGGTCTCGAGCCAGTTTTCGATCAAGGATTTCGCGCCTCCAAGCGACGATGCGTCCTCCCGTATATTATCATGAACGGCTGACAGCGCACACGTATTTCTTCCTTCAAAACAGATATTTGAGAAAACTGTCGGAATTTTGCCAATTGTACGGCAAGACGCATTAAGATTCGCAGAACGAACCTGTTTGACCGATTACTGTTATATCGCCAAATGGTTAAAAGATTCCGAACCATGTGCCGGAAAAAGGAGGGAAATCGAATGATGCCCGGCAATCGATATCTTCAGCAGGCGATGGTGGAAGTGGTCGAGAACCAACTGCGGGATTTGAACCCGCCCGAGACCAAGCAAATCTATGACAGGCTCAAGACCGAAGGCTTCTCAGACAAGGAAACAAGACACCTCATCGGGTGCGTGGTCGCAACGGAAATCTTTGGGATTCTGAGAAATAACAGGGAATTCGACCAGGCCAGATTCGCACAGTCGCTTTCGACATTGCCCGACCTGCCCGAAGACTGAGGCGGCTTCACCGGTCCTTTCTCAGAGCGCAAACAATTCCGCGGCGTTATCGTGGAGCATCTTCCGAGCAAACCCGAGTGCGCCTTCCTCATCGAGCGAGCCGGCGTCGACTCTGTCGGCGAGAACTTCCGAGAGCGCCTTGCGGACCATCCAGACCGCCCCGTAGATTCCTTCCGCGCAGGCGCAGTCGCCGCCCCACAAAAACTTGTTCGCCGGCACATAACACAGCCATTCATCGAGCGCTCTTTTGAAGCTCGAATACGATATCAGCGGCAGCCAGCACGTATCGAGATACACGTTCGGAAACATCAGCGCCTGCGATCCGATCTCTCCCATGAACGGGAAGCCGCCATGGAACACGTCGAATTTGATGTTCGGAAAATCAAGGAAGATATTCGTGAGATGTAACGGATTCGTATTGCCGAGGGTGTTCTTGCCGCCGGCGAGCAGACCGGTGTGAATTTGAACCGGCAACCCTTTTTCACCGGCCTTCTCGATTATTCTGTACATTATGAAGTCCTGGAAGGTTTTTATGTCCTGCTGCGTCGTCTTCTCGTCCGAAAGCTCGAACACGCGATTCGCCTCGTCGATTGTCACATTGTCGAACCGGAGCGTGCGCATGTACGCGATGGCAACCTTGATTGCTCTTGCCCCGAAGTCGACCGCCTTCCGAAAATCCTCGTCGAGCAGCGCGAGATAGTCATCGAGACATTTCACCTTTTCCTCATACTCGGTGTCGCCCAAGCGGAACGTCAGTATTTTTTCCCTCTCTATCCAGTGTTGAAGAAGCGTCTTGTGCCTCTGGATAAGCCAGCTGTCCATCCGCATCACGGGCTTAATGAATTCGTCGTCCGCCGGCATGTATTCGAGGTCTCGCAAGATATGCTTGTTCTTACATCTGTCGCGTATCACGCGGTCATACCAGTCAGGTTCCGTATAGGCCTTTTTGATGCTTTCGGAAACAACCTTCAACTTTCCTTTGTCGAGGTCGTCGCCGTCGAGTCCGTGCAAATCGCGAAGCGACCGGAAAAAGGCTTGGTGGTAGGTTGTGTGTCGCGTGCGTTCGAGAAGCGGTATCAGTTCATCGAGTAAGGCGTCCGGTTCCGTGCCCTTTTCCAGAAGCAGGTTCTCCTCCATCCCGGCCGCCATCAGGACATCCTTTATATAATGAAGCTCCATGGCCAGGAACAGGTTGAATCCCAGCCCCTCGAGCATCTCGCGGTTCAACAGATGCTCGTGCGTGTTGATGATCTCCATTTGACATATTTCGTTGTGCAGTTTTTCCGCAAGCTTCGAACCCATTGGCGTCTCCTCCGCGGCGATTTGCGCCATGATATCATTAAACGACGAACGCTATGCTATCACTCGGGGTCGGATTCGTTCAACCCGAAAACAGGCGTCATCTCTACACGGCGTGTTACCGGAAAAGCTTTTTTCTTTCAGAAGAGACTCATACTGTCATTCTGAGTAGCAAAGCGACGAAGAATCTCTCTTTTTTTGGCGCAATCAATTGCGAGATTCTTCGCGGGAGTTTATCCTGGGGGACTTTCGAAGGACTCAGAATGACAACCAAAAGCGCCCGGAAGTTTATTCGGCAACAGGCCTTACACATTTGGCAAACCCATTATTTTGATTGTTTAGGAAAGCGCCGGTCCTCCAAAAATCAGGAATCGCTTTCCGCGCAATCCGCCGACAAAAATCTTTTCCGGGCCCTCAGCGCGCTTTTTGCTGTGAGTCCCTTGTTTGCGGTTTCGGTCGCAATGAACTGCGCCCCACCGAACGCTGGCACACTGAATGTCAGGAACGGATTTGCGGTTCATTTACTGCGGCTGGCATCACGAAGAAGGGGGACAGAACCAGGGTGGCTTCACGTTGCCCGGCGCAAAGACGGCGGGTTAACGGGGAGGAGTAAAAGCATACTGTGAAGTGTCTTTCGACTCGCTGCTCCCGCTCGGGGGAAAACGGACGACCGCGGGGCGAATACACCGTGTTCGCCGTTTGGCTCGCGCGAGGGATTTCACCGACCGGACAGCAGCGCGTCGAAGGAAATTTCTCCGTTTTCGGAGCCATGTTGCGAGGCGTCGCTGGCCGCTTTGTCGTCCGTGTTTCTGCGCGCGACGAAGTCTTCCCCATAGCGTTTGATGTAGAAGAAATGGTCATTCGCGCTGGCGGCGTCTATCAGGCGGGCGATGTCCTTTTTGTCGAGCTTTCGAAGCGAATGCGAGGATAGCTTTACCGGGTCGAAGAGGAACAGGTCGATTTTCTCTTTTCCGCCTTTCCGGTACACGTGGACCGCCTTCACGTACGCGTGATGGTAATCGGAGACGTTTTCCCGCTCGATGCCGAAATACCAGTGTCGAAGCTTGGGATTCTCCGGTTTCACGAGCAGATTCAGGTAATGGACGGCGAGCCCCGCAAACGTGCGACAGTCGCCAACCTGTAGTTCTTCGCTCTGTCCGTCATACAGCATGGTCATCTGGTCGACCGGCTTTCTGTACTCTTGAATCCGGCTCCGCGCGAAGTATGAGGCAAGCACGATTGCGTCGGACGGCTCGATATTGCGGAGCACCTCTTCCACGCTTCCGCGCTCGGCGTCGGCCAGCATCTCTCTTGTTCGCTCGAGGCAGAGTTCCCGGAACTGGACGGGATTTCTGACTTCGAGCACTCGGGCGATATCATTGGGCCGCATGTCTTTCGATTCGGCGACGAACCGCTCGAACTCCAGTTTCTCCGTCTCGTTCGAGACATTCTCGGCCACCGTATCAATCTCATCGAGGGTCTTGATTCCGTTGAGGGTAAGCGCCTTGAACTCGAGCACGCGCTTGCAGGCGTCGAAGGCTTCTTTGAGGGTCTGGGTCACCTCGCTCCGGCCCTCGGAGCCGACGCCGGGAAAACCCTCGGCGTATCGATGAAGTGTCTGATGGTTTTTCAGGAACACCAAAAGCTCCATGCGTATTTCCCGGTCGTTTCGGCCGCGGTCAATCCCCTGCGCGACCAGTTCCCTCTTGATAGAATCCAGAATAACGAGGCTGTCTTCTCGCCAACTGCTCGGGTACATGCTGACGCTGATGGAGAAGTTTCGTCCGAACCGCGCCCTGTTCGGGTTGCGGAACAGGCTTCGGGCAAACCCGCTGAACGGGTCGACCATGATGGGAAAGTCCATGCGCGTCGCGATCACGCGCTCGAGGAGCGGCCCCGTATCCTCTCGCAACTCTTTCAGTGAGAAGACCTCTCGGCTGAACGGGTTGTCAACGACGGGGACATTCGGGATGTCCAGGATGGGAAGGGCAGGAGGTGGCGCCGACGGTTCGGAAGCATGAAGAAGGACGGGGGGCAGAGCAAAACAGAGCGGGATGGCCGCAAGAACCAGCCATCTGCGAAAAGCATCCATTGCAGGGGCCAAAAACCTTTCCTGTTTCCATGCCGCGACGAAATTCGACTCAAACTACCATATCGCCGGAGCGATGTCAAACGCTTCCGTATAGCCTCACTTTGTGTTCTCGTGAGGCGCCATGCGGCATGGTTTCTCCTTAATAACTCGGGGTCGCACCGATGCCGGCCTGCGCTATCCAACCTTGGGACACACTTACAGATACAGGTAGAAAAGTTTCTCGAAACCGTGTTCTTTCAGAAAACGCGGCGGGTCGCCCCACAGGGCGTCGTTGGCATAGTCGGGATGCAGGCAGATACAGAGGTTGCAGTGCGGGCACACTTTCGAAGGGCGCCGCGTGCCAACACCGCATGAGCACCAGTCGGCGCAAATCAGGTCGAACTCGCGCTCACAGTATCGGCATAAAACATAGTGACAATATTTGTTGGCTACCTTTTCCATACGAAATGCCGGCCTCCTCACGGGAAAATTCCTGAAATATGGAACAGGGGAATCCGTCTTATGGTTCGATGGCGCCCGCTTCGGCGCGCTTCGCCGATTTATCCCGCCTTTGGCGGGACCTCGCATCCGTAGTTCCTGGTCCAGCCCCCTGTATTGCTAACGTTTCGTTTCTCGAATTTCTGTCGTGATTTTCACGCCGCGAATTTCATGGTGTCAAGGGTGACAATGCGATACAGAGCGAAAGGGGCTGTCCCTGAAGCGAAATTTGGTTGCGGCTCCGCCACGCTGCGCTTATTCTTCTGCAGCAGGAGCAATCGTGAGAAAGATTCACCTCAAGCGAAACGTTCATTACCCAATCGTGGAACACATTCCAGAGTCAGTTCTCGCGGCCAACGCCGACAAGAAACAATTCCTCGGCATCGCGCTCCGTATAGCACGCGTAACAAAGGCCGAGTTCGTAGACGTGCGGGCTGCCGCACCACCGGCATTCATCGCGGGCTTCGAACATTCTTCTCACCTTCCTTATCCGCCACGGCGGGCCCGCCGTGGCAATGGTTTGCTCTCTCACACTGAAATTTTATACGGCGACTGTCAGGAATTTGTGTGGCGACGGTTAGAATTGGGCTAGTTCAGCGCGGGATTGTTTCTCTACGTGAGCGGCAAGTGAATTTGGAATACGCTGCCTTTTCCCGGGGCGCTCTCGACGGTCACGCGGCCACCGTGCGCCTGGGTTATGTGCTTCACGATGGCGAGCCCGAGGCCCGTGCCGCCCATCTTTCGGCTTCGCGCCTTGTCCACCCGGTAAAACCGTTCGAACAGACGCGGCAAATGTTCCTTCGCGATTCCCGGGCCCTCGTCGCGGACGCTGATAAGAATCTCGGAATCTCTCCGAACAGTGTCAACCTCGACTTTGCTTCCGGGGTCGCTGTATTTGATGGCGTTGTCAATCAGGTTAACGACAGCCTGTTCCAACAGGGGCGGGTTCACTTTCGCCGTAATGTCGTCGTCGCATGACAGGTGAATCTCTATATTCTTGGCGGACGCTTTGCCTCCGCACACCTGCACCGCTGTTTGCAGGATTTCCTTTATCCGCGCCTCCTTCAGGACAATCTCTTGTTTTTCGCCTTCCTGCTCAATCTTCGCGAGACTGAGAAGGTCCTCGATAATGGAGTTCAAACTGTCGGCCTGCCGCGCGATGATTTCGAGGAAGCGTTTCGCGTCTTCGGGGTCGTTCGCGGCGCCGTCGAGAAGCGTCTCGACGAAACCCTTGATAGAAGTGATGGGCGTCTTCAGCTCGTGCGAGACGTTGGCGACAAAGTCACGCCGGACGTTCTCGAGTCGTCGAAGGTTGGTCACGTCGCCGAGCACAACAACCGCGCCTATGCATTGCCCTTTGACGTCGCGAAGCGTCGTGCCCCTTGCGCGCAGGAAGCGTTCCTGGTCTTTCTGCAGCGTCATGTCGCACTCGACCGGCTCCTGTGTGGCCAAAGCCCGCTTTACAAGCTTCTGGAGCTCGCTGTTCCTGACAACCTCCTGAATGGCGCGCTCCTTCGCATTCTCCGGGTCGATTCCGAGCAGCCGGGCCGCTGCCTGGTTCATGTTGATTATTCGTCCTTCCGTGTTGACTGCCAGCACCCCTTCCAGCATGCTCGTGAGCATCGCTTCCTGCTCATTGCGGTGGCGGACGATGGTTCGTATTCGTTCATCGAGTTGCGCCGCCATCTGGTTCAACGACTCCGCCAGTTCGGCAAGCTCTCGGGAGTCGGGCACGGGCAATTTTCGCGAGAACTCGCCGTCGGCAAAACGTTTTGCGCCCTGCCGCAGCTCCTCCAACGGCCTGCTGACCCGCCGCGAGACAAGCAGGTTCACCGCCGCGGCCGCCACGGCTATAATCAGGACTCCCAATCCGATTTCCGCATACAGCGTCCAAAGGATGGTGTCGATGCGCTGCAGCGGAATCGAGGCTCGCACCACGCCGACTATTCGGGAATCTCTCAGCACAGGCGCCGCAACATACATCATGTGCTTTCCGAGGGTCTTGCTATATCGGGTCGAGACGCCCGTTCGACCATTCAACGCTTCCCGGATTTCCGGCCTGTTCGCATGATTATCCATTCGGGCCGGGTCTTCCGCCGAGTCGCCGGCCACTTTTCCGTCAGGAAGTATTATGGTCACGCGCATCGACGCTTTCTTGCCCAGCGTATCGACAAGGGTATCAATGGGTGGCGCATCGAGAGAGGAATATTGCGCGAGGTGTTCCTCCACCAGATATGCCTTTGCTTCAAGGTCGGCGGCGGTTTGGTCGAGGTAAAAGCCGCGCAGCGATTTCGACGCGTACCATGTGACAGCGAGCAGGGAGACAAGCGTGATGAGGAGATAGGAAGGATACAATTGCCAGAGGAGTCGCTTCCTGCTCATGGGCTATTCCTTGAAACGATAGCCGATTCCCCGAACGGTCTCGATGTATTTTTCGGCGGAGCCAAGTTTTTTTCGCAGGCCGACGATGTGAACATCGACGGAACGGCCCGTCACCGGATAGTCCTCGCCGCGCACCGCATCGACAATCTGGTCGCGCGTGAACACCCACCCGGGCCGCCGGGCGAGGAAGTGGAGAATTCCGAACTCGGTGAACGTCAGTTCGACCGGTTTGTCCCTGAGCAAAACTTCGCGACGCCCGGGATGAATGACGAGGTCGCGTATTTGGACGGTCGAATCTTCATCCTTCGGCTCGCGCGTTTTCCTGCGGAGAACGGCGCGGACGCGGGCAATCAAGACCCTGGGACTGAACGGCTTCGTGATGTAGTCGTCCGCCCCGAGCTCCAGGCCGGTGACGACATCGGCCTCTTCTCCCTTTGCAGTCAGCATCACAATGGGGATGTTTCGTGTTTTCGGAGCATTCTTGATAAGCTTGCAGACCTCGAGACCGTCAACGCCGGGAAGCATGAGGTCCAGGATGACCAGGTCGGGAGTCTTGCCCCTTACAAGTCTCAACGCGTCTTCGCCCGAAGTGACGCCGGATATTTTGTAGCCTTCTTTCGCGAGATTGTATCGGACCAGTTCCAGGATGTCCCCGTCGTCCTCGACAACAAGGATGTTTTCTCCAGCCATGGATTCCCTCCCAGCGCTGAAAACATATTCTGAACAATTATAATCGAAACTCCACATTCCCTACAATATCTCAGAATCGTTACCATTTTTTTAGTTTTCTGTAAGTTTTTCGTTAGCGAGGCCCGGAGTCTCCTTTCGCGCATCCTGCGGTTCAGAGAAAAGAAGCGAGGGAAAGCTCACGGTAAGCCGCAAAGCGACGAAGCGACTCATTCGTGAGTTTGAGACACGGCAATTCCGCAAACGCGGATGTGCGGGTCGAAAGGCGTGCTCGGCGTTATTCCGTTTCTGCGGAACAGACGTGGGCTGCGACCCGCTGCGCAAACTGTGGGACACATTCGAAATGGAAGCGCAAAAAGGGATTGGCGCATTGAAGGGGTCATCGGGGGGAAAATGGAGAGGCGATAAGACACCCGTCCCTTCTTGCTCGTTTCTGACCCCCTGCGAAAAGGCGGGAAAACTGATCCCTCGAAAGTGACACTTCCCCCCGGTCGTGACGAAGGAGCGATAATGCGGGACCCCTTCGCCAAACAATGCGGTCGGCTACCGGACGCGAAATTACTTCTTGCCGAGCACGGCGTCTTTCGCCGCTTTGGCCACTCTGAACTTGAGCGCCCTCTTGGCGGGGATTTTAATCGGTTCGCCCGTCGCAGGGTTGCGACCCATGCGGGCTTTCCGATTCACCACTACGAGCTTTCCGATTCCGGGAATCGTGAAGCCGTTCTTGGCTTCCTTGTACGCGATCTCGGCCAATTGATCGAGTATTGCCGAAACCTCTTTCTTTGCGACATCGTTTTTCTTCGCCAGGCGATCAACCAACTGAGCTTTCGTCATCGCTTTTGCCATGGTTTTTCCTCCGTTTGGATAACCACACTAAACGCCCGGAACCATCAGTGGAATTTAGCAAATTATACGCAATTGCGAGCCATACTGTCAACTGGAAATTTCAAGGGGGTCAATCATGACAGCGAAAACGCTGCGGAGGCATGCCGGTTTTCGCTGTCATGATTGACCCTGGTCGAACCGGTGGCGGCCCGCCTCAATGCCGCTGTTCACAATGGCAAAATCGTTCTTCAGATTCAGGATGAATATCCTGAAAGCAACAACGACCATCCCCTGCAGGCCGCAGAAACGCGACGTGGGGAAGCTTGTTTCCCGGCCATTTCATGTGCTATGATTAACTTTGAAGCGCGTGCAAGAAAACCGCAACCCAATTCCGCGGTCCGCCCCGCTGTCACCCTTTTGGACAGACACGGCGCGGACCGGCCCGAGAGCGACACTCTGACAAAAAACACCATGCGCATAAAATCATTCGAATTCAACCTTCGCGAACTGGCCGGCTCGATGGGCGATTTCGGCACGCTGTTCCCCCTCGCAATCGGCTACATCGCCCTGTGCGGAATGAACCCGACCGGCCTCCTTGTGATGATGGGCCTCGCCAATATCGTGAGCGGCCTCGTCTACCGGCTGCCCATGCCGATCGAACCGATGAAAGTGCTCGCCGTCGTGGCGATCGCCCAGCAGTGGAATCCTTCGCTCATCTATGCGTCGGGCCTGGCGATGGGCATCGTCTGGACCCTGTTCGCGTTTGGCGGAATCATGGACTGGATAGCCAGGGTGACGCCGAAGACCGTGGTTCGCGGCATACAGAGCGCGCTGGGGGTGATGCTCGCTATCGAGGGTCTGAAACTGCTCTCGACGTGGTGGCTCCTCGGTGTCGCCGCGGTAATTATCGTGGTCCTGTTCCGCACGAGCAAATATGCGCCGGCCGCTATTGTGCTGGTGGCCCTCGGCCTTGCCATCATGGCCGTAAAGGGCCAGCTTCAGACCGTCGCCCCGCCGCAGTTCACGCTTCCTCCCCTCACGGGCTTCCGCCCCATCGAGGTATGGCAATCGCTCGTCAAGGCCGGCTTCGCGCAGATTCCGCTGACCGCGACCAACGCAATAATCGCGACCGCAGCGCTCATCACACACTACTGGCCCGACCGCCGCGTCACCGAGCGACGGCTCTCGCTCAATCACGGGCTGATGAACCTCGTGGTTCCGTTTTTCGGAGGCATGCCGATGTGTCACGGCGCCGGCGGACTCGCCGGACAATACTACTTCGGCGCGCGCACCGGCGGCACGAACATAATCGAGGGGGTCATCGAGCTCGCGATGGGATTGTTCCTGGCGGCGAGCATCGCAACCATCTTCGCGGCGTTCCCGAAGGCAATCATTGGCGCGATGATGTTCCTGGTGGGACTCGAACTGGTCAAGTTTGCGCGTGACCTGAAGGCGAACAAGGAGCTTGCGCCGCTCGGGGCAACGGTCGCAGGCGCGCTCGTCGCCAACATGGCGGTCGGCTTCCTCATCGGCATGGCCGTTCATTACCTCCTCTTCCGTTCCGGTGACAGCGCCGCTCCCCCGAAACCGTCCGAACCCGACCATGCCGAAACCGAATAGCCCGGTCCTTCGAAAGCCCGAACCCGATTCCCGAATAACCGCTCGCAGCCTCGGGAAGCGATATCGACCTGTCGGTCGAATTTGAGAGCGCCACATTCGATTATTACATGAATCTGAAGTTCTTCCTGCAGGATATCTTTGGTGTCGCCGCGGTATCCAAATCGCGCGTGTCTTGCATTTCCGTTCTGCGTTGCGTTAGAATTGGCTGGAGGAGGGAAAGCTGCGGACCGTGTTCCTCAATATGCCATAACCAGGAGGCAGTCGTGACTACCACATTCAGGAAAAAAGAGGCCGACATCGTTGTCGTGGGTTCCGGGCCCGGCGGGGCGACCGTTGCGCGCGAGCTCTCGCGGGCGGGCAAGAAGGTTACGTTGCTCGAATACGGCAAGGACGAACGCAGCAAGTTCTATTACGGAACACACATGGGTTGCCTGCTGTATTGCGACAAGATGGGCTTGCTGATGACCAAGGAGGGCCTGAACATCATTCGCCCGCTCTTGGTCGGCGGAGCGACCAACCTCTATTGCGGATGCGCATCGAAACCGCCGGAATGGCTCAAAGACAAATACGGAGTCGATATCGACAGCGAGGTCAACCAGACCATCGAGGAATTGAAAGTCGGACCCCTGCCCGACCATCTCATCGGCGCGGCGTCGAAACGGATGATGGAGGCGGCCAACGAGAGCGGGTATGAGTTCGAGCCGCAGCCGAAATTCATGGACCCCTCGCGAACCCAGTTCGACTGTGGCGCCAAGTGCATGCTCGGATGCCGCTGCGGCGCCAAGTGGACGGCAAGCGAATATGTGGATGACGCCGTTGCGGCGGGCTGCGAACTGGTAACCCAGGCAAAGGTTACCGATGTCATAATCGACCATGGGCAGGCGATAGGAGTGCGCGGAAAGCTCAAGGGGAAGGACCCATTCGAAATATACGCCGACACGGTTGTCGTCTCCGCCGGAGGCATCGGCACACCAATCATTCTCCAGCACTCGGGCCTGTTCGAGGCGGGGAAGGGGCTTACGATGGACCCGACCGTCATGGTGTACGGCGTAGCCAAAACAACCGGCAACTATTGTGACCCTCCGATGAGCGTCTCGTGGTGCGACGACGATAACGGCTACATGCTGAGCACACTGATCGACCCCTGGATGCTCTACCCCATGATTATGACGCTGAAGGGGCCGAAATACCCGTTTACGGCGGTGCACTATCGAAAAACGCTTGGCCTGATGATTAAGGTGAAAGACGAGATCGCCGGCGGAATCACGATGGAGGGCAAGATAAGTAAACCGATGACCGAACGCGATCAGGAGCGTTTGAACCACGCTTCAATCGTGTGCAGAAAAATTCTCATGAAGGCCGGATGCGACTCGGACTCGATTTTCGTGACACCGCTCCGGGGAACCCATCCGAGCGGGACGGTGCGCATCGGCGAGATGCTCGACACAAATCTCCGCACGGAAGTCGAGAACCTGTATGTATGCGACGCCAGCACGTTCCCGGAGGCCCTTGACCGGCCGACCGTGCTTACCATCATCAGTCTTGGGAAGCGGCTTTCGCAACACCTGCTGAATAAGAAGGCCCCTTCCAAACAAAAGGCGAAGATTTCATAGAAAACGAGCGCGTGGCAGATGATTCGGTCCGCGCGCTCGTGCTTTGTTTTGACACCACACCCTAACAAACAACGATAATCTCGTTCTTTACCTCCTTTACCTCGGAGATGCCCCGCGCAATCTCCTCGGCCACCATTTTCTCTTCGAGGCTGTTCACGGAACCCCTGAGAGTGACGACTCCGTTGTAGGCGTCAACGCCCACCTGCGTGCCGGCCACCCTGGGACTCCTCACAAGAGCCATCTTCACCCGTCGGGACATAACGTAATCGGTTGCCCCTTCGGTGAGCGTTTCTCTTTGTTGAATGTCCTTGTAATGCGGGTCAATGACCAGCCTGTCGACCACACCTTTGACACCTCGCGCATTCTCGGCGATTTTCAGGGCGAGGTCGCGCTCCATCTCGTTCGGAACATACCCGATAACATGGGCGACACCGTTGTGCACCTTCACGTCGACATCAAACGTGTTGAGTTTCGGGTCGAAGAGATAGGCGCTCTCGATTCGCGTCGAAATCCATTCGTCCGAGAGCGCGGCTCCGAACGTACGGTTTTCATCCATCTTGCATTCCAGCGCGAAGGCAGTTGCCGGAAGCGCCAACAACAGGACCGCTGCAACCGCTGTTGCTTGCACGCTGACAATATATTTTTGAAAGGGTACCATTGGCAAACCCTCCTTCCTTAGGATCGGCATTTCGCTTACAGCGTTGCCGAACTTCTTTACATAAGTATGTTCCACTTCGCGCCTTGATGAAAGGGGACTCACCAATCAATGATGAGGAAGGAATCTTGAGAAAAGTCTGCGATGCAGTGTGTGCTCAGTGGTTGGGAGGTTTTCTTGTTTCGGACTCGACCGTGCGTGTGAGGCCTTCGGAGAACGTGACGAGGGGGCGGTATCCGAGGTCG
>CAYVQZ010000071.1:0-22086 GCA_964453435.1 uncultured bacterium | reverse complement strand
GGCAATCTTGGGACGGATTCTCTTTCCCCGTTCATGAAAGGGGACGGATGAAGCTTGGGGCGCCGCCGCGCCCCGCGCCGGACCAAAAAAAACCGCCCCCGGAACCTGGTGGCGCCGGGGGCGGAATTCGCGCTTATACTGTCGCGCCGAAATTACATCGTGAACGCGTTTTCGGGAATTTCGATGCAGCTTCGGTCTCTGGCCTCGATGATTTTGGCTTTCATCTCGACGCCGGGCAACACGTTGTTGACAAAGAACCGGGCGGCATGCACCTTGCCCGAATAGAACGCGTAATCGAGGCTGTCGGCCGCGAGCCCCTCCATCTTTTCCGAGGCGATGGCGGCCTGGTCGATGAGCTCGCGCGCTATCACAATCTCGCCGAACATGTGGAGATAGCGGGTGGCGATGGACATCACATACTCGAGGTCGCCCTCCATCGCGAAGCCGGCCATTTTCATGGTTGCCTCGAGCAGCGTGTTTTTCGCTGCATCGAGTTTGTCGGCAAGCTCAGCCACGTTCTTGTTCTCGCGAACCTTGCCGATGAATTCATCGAGATTCGCCATGTAGTTCTGCATCAGCATGCCGCCGCCGATGTTCAGTTTGCGTCCGACGAGGTCGGCGGCCTGGATGAAGTTGGTTCCCTCGAATATCATGGCGATACGCGAATCGCGGCAGTATTGCTCGACGGGATACTCCTGGCAGTAGCCGTATCCGCCGTAACACTGCATGGCGACCGAGGTCATCTCGAAACCGATGTCGGAGCAGTAAGCCTTCACGATGGGTGTCATGAGGTCGACAAAGCCCTGGTAATAGTTGCGTTTTTCGTCGTCGGGATGCGAGTGGGCGAGGTCTTCATAGACGGCGAGCCTGTACGCGAACGCTCTCATTCCCTCGACGAACGCTTTCTGCGTGATGAGCATACGCCGCACGTCGGAATGCTTGATGATGGGAACCCGAGGGGCGTTCGGGTCTTTCATGACTTTCACATCGACGCCCTGGATGCGTTCCTGGGAGTATTGAACGGAGTTCTCGTAGGCCGCCGCCGCGAGGGCGATGCCCTGGAGGCCGGTCGTGATTCGGGCCTCGTTCATCATCTGGAACATCTGGCGCATGCCCTTGTTTTCCTCATCGCCGAGCAGATAGCCTCGGCAGGGGCCATCCTCACCGAAGTTGAGGGTGCACGTCGCCGACGCCTTGATCCCCATCTTATGCTCGATGCCGGCGCAGGTGACGTTGTTGAATTCGCCCGTCGAGCCATCTTTGTTCACCCAGTATTTCGGCACGATGAACTGGCTGATTCCCTTGGTTCCCGGAGGAGCGCCCTCGACGCGGGCGAGAACGCCGTGGATGATGTTATCGGTCAGGTCGTGATTTCCGGAGGTGATGAAGCACTTGGTGCCGGTTATGAGGTAAACGTCGCCGTCCTCTTTCTTGGCGGAGGTCCTGATGTCGCCGACGGCGGAGCCGGCCTGAGGTTCGGTGAGGCACATTGTCCCGGCCCATTCCCCCGTGTACAATTTCTCGCAGAAGAGGTCGCGCAGGTAGTCGGGCCCGAAGTTCTCGACCATGTGGCCGACACCGGGACCGGGGAAATAGAGCATGAACGAGGTGCAGGCCCCCATGAAAATCTCGCCGGCCGCCATGGAGATGACGGTGGGGAGGCCCTGCCCGCCCCATTCGGCGCTATTGGCCATCGCGAGCCAGCCGTTCTCGCAGGCCAACTGGTAGGCTTTCTTAAACCCTTCGGGCACCCTCACCTCCCCGTTCTCATAGTGAGCGGCTTCCTTGTCGGCGTCTTGATTCAGCGGGCCGAGGACCTCGGTCGCAAACTTGATTGATTCGGTGATAATCATGTCGAATTCGTCGCGGGAGAATTCCTTGAATCTCTCGAGCTCGCAGAGTTGCTCGACATTCAGCTGCTCGTTCAGAACGAAATCGAGGTCCCGCTTGTTGACGCGGTAGAAGTTGTTTCCCATTTTTCTGTCTCCTTTTGGAGGTAAGCCTGAAAGAACAATTGTTAAATCCGAGAGCGCGAATCGAGCGGGCAAGGCGCGTCAGCTTTTCCGGGTTGGGTTTCGGAATTTGCGCCTGGGGTTGTCCGCTTAGTTAACCACATTGTATCAAAAATGTGGCCGGATTTCCACTTTTTTGTTGCACTGCGTCAAAGAACATGAGCGCTTGCCGGCCGCAGGGCGGAACTCATCTCCGACCGGCGTTCACGAGCGCAGACCGGCTGTAGCTGCGATTTCCGCTATGTCGCGCACTTCGATTTTATCTTCCAAACCCTCCGCTTTTACGGCATCTTCAAACATCTTGGCGCAATTCGGACAGGCGACGGCCAGCACCTGCGCGTCGGTTTCGATGGCTTCGCGAATGCGCGCGTGCGACGGGCTGCCTTCGCCGGAGCCGATAATGTCGGTAAAGAAATTCCCGCCGCCTCCGCCGCAACAGAGGGATTCTGTCTTTATCTTTCCCATTTCCCTGAGCGATAAACCGGGAATAGCCCGCAGGATATTTCGCGGGGCGTCGAATTCTTTGTTGTGCCGCCCGAGGTAGCAGGGGTCATGGTAGGTAACCGCGAGTTCCGCGCGGGAGAAGGCGACCTGGCCGGAGCCGACGAGCCGGCTCAGGAGTTGGGTGTAATGCATCACCTCGATGGCGCCGTCCATCTGAGGGTAGTGGTTCCGGAAAGCGTTGAACGCGTGGGGTGAGAGCGTGACGATTTTTCGCACGCCGAGGTCGGCGAAGGTTTTCATGTTTGCCTCGGCCAGCATATGGAACAGCTCCCACTCGCCGAGCACCCTCACTTCGTTTCCGTCGCAGGTCTCCCTTTCGCCCAATATCCCGAAGGAGACACCGGCATTGTTCAGCAGCGTCGCAAGCGCGCGAGCGATTTTCGCGCCCCGCTCGTCGTAGGAACCCACGCAGCCGACATAGAGCAGGTGCTCGTGGCCGGAGTAGCGCTCGATATTCAGCCCCTCCGCCCATTTACCCCGGTCTTCGGGACTCTGGTTGTATGGATTGCCCCTGGCATGAATTCCCTTCAAGTAATCCCGGACGGGCGGGAGCGTGAGACCGTTTTCGAGCATCTCTTTCCGCGCGGCAACGAAGATGTCAACCAGGTTTTCCCTGAATTCGAAGGCGCAGTGTTCGACACAGTTGCCGCAGGTGACGCACGAGTAGAATATCTCGGCGAGGCGCGGGCTCGATTCGACCTCGCCATTGAGCCATCCTCTCAGCAGCCACATGCGCCCGCCGGGCGAGTACGACTCGAACCAGAATTTTCTGTATGTCGGACAGTTGAAATCTCTGTAGTCGCGAGTGAACTTGCAGTAGCCGCACCGGAAACATCGGTGGATGATGTCTGCGTACTCCATCTATTTCACCTCCCAGTTGCCGGGATTCATGATGCCGTTGGGGTCGAGGACAGAGCGGAGTTTGCTCATCAACTTTACGGTTTCGGGGTCCATCTTCTTCAATATGAGGTTCTGCGCAGGCTCTTCGGCTTTCCACGGGATTCCGCCCAGCTCGAGCGCGATCACGTTGCTCTCGTGGAGCGCTTTCTGCGCTTTTTTCCGGTCTTCGTCGTCTGCGCGGTTGAACGCGTAGGCGTAGGCGAACATCATGCAGTGTCCGCGGCCGATGATTCGAATCGCCATGGAATACGGGGTGTCGTATTTCTCCGCGATTCTGATTCCCTCGCGATACGCGCGGGGGAACAGCTCGATTGGCATAATTGCGCCGACATACTCGAATCCGCCGCCTTTCTTTGTGTCGGCGAATTTCGTCATTTCCCTCAGCGGAGTCTCGAGGAAGCGCCCCTTGGCCATGGTGGGCACAAACATGAACCCCGCCTCCTTTTCCTCGACATAGCTCTTGAGAGTCCGCCTGATTTTTTTCCTCTTGAAGTCGAGTTCATCGTCGGAGTCCGCCGTGACGTATATGAGGATAAGCTGCAGCCCCTCCATGTAATCGGGCAAAGCCGAAGCCGACACGTTCAAGTCCTCAGCCATCTCAGTGCCCGTGATTTTGTGGAGTATATCCGGCATGAAGTCAGGGTTCTCCACGAGGAACATCATGACATCCTTCTTCGCGGGACTCGGATAAAGCTTGATGGCGAGCTTCGTCACGATGCCGGTTGTGCCGTGCCAGCCGAGGAACAGTCCGGCCAGGTCGGGCAGCGGCGCGCGGGAGAACCAATAGGGGACGGTGGAACACGAGCCGAGCTTGCAAATTTCGCCGGTCGGCAGGACGACTTCGAGCCCGTTGAGCATCTCGGAATGGAAACCGGTCGCCTGCGACAGGTGGCCCGAGCCGTGGATGAGCACGTTGCCGGCTATCGTCGCAGCGGGCGGCGAATCGGGTATGGAGTGTTTGAGGCGCGGATAGTTTTTGCTCAAATAGGCCTGCAGCATTCCCTGCGAGACCCCCGCCTCGACCACGACATAGCGGCTCTGTTCGTTCACCTCCAGAATCTCATTCATCCGTTTCATGTCGACCACGATGCCGCCCTTCAAGGGGCGCGACAAACCGGAAAGCACCAGCCCGCCACCCAGCGGAATCACGGGAATTTTCTCGCGATTTGCAAGATACACGATGGCCTGAACCTCCTCAGGAGAGCCGGGAAGCACCACGTAGTCCGGCTCCCGCGGCTCCATCGTGCCCGGGTCACGGGAGTAAATGTACAACTCTTCGGCCTGGCCCGAAACATATTGCTTTCCGACTATTTCCGCCAGGGCTTCATATATGCGACTCATCGGTTTATCCCCATCCTTTCAGTTTTTCTCCGAGGGCGAGGCGGCACAGGTCGCTGAGCAAAAGCGGCATCATGCCGTTTTCCGCAACCTTTTCGCCGAGCGCAATCATGCAAAACGGGCAGTTGAACACGCAGGCAGTGGCGCCGGCCTGTATCATATCTTCGAGGTTTTTTTTCTGGACCTCTTCCGTGAGTTCGTCCCTGCCTTGCGCCATGATGCCGGCTCCGCAACAGAGCGCGTTTTCACCGTCATATTTCCTTTTCACCTTCTCGACTCCGAGCAATTCGAGGATGTCGTCGACGAAGCGCTGGGTCTCCGGAATCAGGCGGTTGGAGCAGGGGCGCTGATAGGCGATTTTCATGGGGAGCTGATTGATCTCATCCTTGCGAGCCTTCATCGTTTCGAGGATAAACTCGAAGAAATGAATCGGCTTGAATGGCGTCTCGATTCCGAATGCGGGCGCCCACGAAGTGAATGTGGCGTAACACTCATCGTGGAAACACACGACCTCGTCGATGTTATTCGGTTCGAGATAGTACTTGCGGATGTTTTCCAGAGTTTTGGGCACGCGTTCCTTAATGACCGAGTTCTTCGCAAAGTGGAGGAACATGAGGTTGCAGAATATGTCGTTCCCGCCAATCCTGGATGTCTCTTCGAAGAGGCTGCTGCCCCGGATGGCGAACTTCTCGAACATCCCGAACCCGCACATGTTAATGACGGGCGATTGGAGTTCCTTCCGTTCAATCGTGTTGGGTGGCGCCATCATCCTGAGTTGCTGCTTCTCAATCGGTTTCGGAACGGGGTGGATGCCCCTGGCTTCCTGCACCTCGACAATTTGATAAAAGGGATGGTTGCCGTACGGGCAGTATTCCTCGCAGGCGTAACATGTTGCGCATTCATGGAGCACGAGGGAATCTTCGCCGCGTATGATCTTCCATCTCTCCTCTTTCGCCTTGTCAAACGGAATGTCGATGTACTGGCACCTCATGATGCAGTCGTACGTCTCACAGGAAGCGCAGACGCTTTCATCGAACTTTAATTGATACACTTGATCGCCTCCTCTGTTGTTAACCCGACTCATTCCGGGCGGAACAATACTATCATATTCCATGCGCAAAGGGATACTTCCTGTGGGAGAAAAAGGCCTCGAGGGGAATTCGGGAAAATTCGGCCAATCGACGGGTGTGAACGGAATCTTTTTGCGAAAAACGATGGGGCAGCCCGAAATCGAAAACCTTTCCTCTCTCGGCGGCGATTGCTATAGTTAAGAAAATTCTTCCGGTTTTGCAAAGTCAAGAGGAGGAAAGACAGTGCAACACGGTCAGGAAAGCAAGGAAGACGACCACGCCGCTCATGAAGACATGTCGCATCGGACAGAAGAAAAACACAATCATGGCGGTGGCCATGAGGGACACGAGGGCCATCATGCCAAAATGGTAGCCGACTTCCGCCGCCGATTCCGGGTTTCCCTTGTTCTCACCTTCCCGATTCTCGCGCTTGCGCCAATGATTCAGGGCTTTTTCGGATTGAGAGAGGCCCTGGTTTTTCCGGGTGACAGTTATGTTCAGTTCGCGCTGGCGACCGTTGTGTTCTTCTATGGCGGGTGGCCTTTTCTCAAAGGGCTGATAGATGAATTGAAAGAAAAGCAGCCGGGCATGATGACTCTGATAGCGCTCGCCATAACCGTGGCGTACGGATACAGCAGCGTTGTGGTATTCGGCCTGCCGGGCAGCGTTTTCTTCTGGGAGCTTGCCACGCTGATTGACATCATGCTGCTGGGCCACTGGATAGAGATGCGGTCGGTCATGGGCGCTTCCGGAGCCTTGGAGGAACTCGTGAAGATAATGCCCGCCGAGGCGCATCGTTTGAAAGAAGACGGGAACACCGAGGACATACCTGTCACAGAATTGGAAAAGGGAGACCGGGTCGTAGTGAAACCGGGAGAAAAGATACCGGTTGACGGCGCCATCGTCGAGGGTCGCACTTCGGTCAACGAGGCGATGCTGACGGGTGAAAGCAAACCCGTTGAAAGAGGCGAGGGGGACGAGGTCATCGGAGGCTCGATAAACGGCGAGTCCGCAATCACGGTTGAGGTGAAGAAGACCGGCGATGAGACGTATCTCTCGCAGGTCATCGAGATGGTGAAGAAAGCGCAGGAATCGCGCTCGCGCAGCCAGGATTTGGCGGACCGGGCGGCATTCTGGCTGACCATCATTTCGCTCAGTGTCGGAACGGCGACGCTTGTTGTATGGCTTGTTTTCGGAAAGGAATTCGTGTTCGCTCTCGGCCGGATGGTCACCGTGATGGTGATTACGTGTCCGCATGCGTTGGGGCTGGCGGTTCCCCTGGTCGTCGCGGTGTCCACGACAATGGCGGCGAAAAGTGGCCTGCTGATTCGGGACAGGTCGGCATTCGAGAGGGCGCGAAACCTGAACGCGATTGTTTTCGATAAGACCGGCACGCTCACCGAAGGTCGTTTCGGAGTGAGTGAAGTCGTTCCGCTGAACGACATGGAGCAAGACGAGATTCTGCGAATCGCGGCAAGCCTGGAGAGCCAGTCGGAACACCCGATAGCGCAGGGCATCGTCGATGCGGCGAAAGAAAGGAGCCTCGACTATTCCGCCCCGCAGAATTTCAAGGCGCTCCCGGGAAAAGGGGCGGAGGCGACGGTGGACGGCAAGAACCTGAAGGTCGTGAGTTCGGGATACCTGAAAGAACACAATCTTGAAGCGAGCGATGAACGGCTGGACCGCCTCGCCGACGAGGGAAAAACAATCGTCTTCGTTCTCAGTGAAGAAAAAGTCGTTGGCGCCATAGGGCTGGCTGACATCATCCGCCCGACCTCCCGTGAAGCTTTGAAGAGATTAAAGGACATGGGCATCCAAGTGATGATGGTCACGGGCGATTCGGAAAAGGTGGCGCGCTGGGTGGCCAAAGAGCTCGACCTCGACGACTATTTCGCGGAAGTTCTGCCCGACCAGAAAGCCGAGAAAATCAAGGAAGTAAAAAGGCGCGGGCTGTCGGTGGGCATGACGGGCGACGGCGTGAACGACGCGCCCGCGCTTGTGGAAGCGGACGTAGGTATCGCAATAGGGGCCGGCACGGATGTCGCCATGGAGTCGGCGGACATCGTGCTCGTTCAGTCCGACCCCCGTGATGTCACGGCAATCGTCGAGCTGGCCCGGGCGACCCATTCGAAGATGGTGCAAAACCTCTTGTGGGCCACGGGCTACAACGTGGTCGCGATTCCGCTGGCGGCAGGAATCCTGTACCCCATCGGGTTCGTGCTGCCTCCCGCCGTCGGCGCAATTATCATGTCGGTCTCGACCGTCATTGTCGCCGTCAATGCGCGCCTGCTCGGAAAAACCGGGAAGGGGGCAATACGGGAAGAGGCGTAGCCAGCCTGATATTTTTCTCCCAAAATTTCTGATATAGTAGTTGCCTGTTGCGTTCTGTCTTTCCGATAAATGCCAACAACGATCTCGGACCCGTGGAACCATTTGTAAGCATACTCATCTCAGTCGTTTTCTTGGTCGCCGGACTCGTCGCAGTTTTTGCGATGCTCGGGGTCCAGGGACGACAGATGGAAGAGCCGAAGAGATACCTGATCGTCCATAAAATATTCGGCTATTCATTTGCTGCCCTGTTCCTCCTGATGTTCATTGCCATGGTGTGGCGGGCGCCCGTCCACTGGGAGGGTTCCTCTCCGCGGGTTGCCGGCCATGTGGCGCTTGCTGTTGCTGTCCTTTTCCTGCTATCGCTGAAAATTCTTATTCCACGATATTTCAGGCGTTTGAGCGGAACCTTGTTTGGCCTGGGAATAATTATCTACGCCATGTCATTCGCCCTGTTTGGTGTCACCGGAGGCTATTACATTATCCGGCATGCGAAGGATGAGCCCGGGGTTACCTACGAAGAGATACCCCATCCTGATACGGAACTGGGAAAAGAACTTTTCATCACCAAGTGCTCCACATGTCACGTGCTGCGGGATATCATGCGTCCGCGAGAAGTCGAAAGCTGGAAGGAAGTGATAAACAAAATGGTGGACCTGGCGGCGCCTCGGATTACGGTGGACGAGGGGAGTCAAATCCTCTATTATCTCTCCCAAACTCATGTACCCGAACGGCCGTCTCCACAAGAAGAACCGAGCATGCTCGAGCAGCACTGTTTACCGTGCCACGAGGCCGGCGAGATTCGCAAGCGCGACCATTCGCGAACCGAATGGAGGGCTTTGGTGGAGCAAATGCACGAATACGCTCCCACCATAGTACCGGCAAACAAATTCGATGAAATTGTGGATCGGTTGGTTTCGAACTCCGCAGCCGACGCCGGCGAGTGACCCGGCCCGACAACCGCGCAAAGAACTTTCGGACGCTGGAGAATCGCCGCACCAGTTCAAGCTGGTTTCGGTCGCCGAAGATTTCGAGGGATAGGCCGTTTCCGTTCCGAGAATCCACATCTCCACACATGTGTCGCGCAGGCCAAGATGCCCATGAACTCAGCGGGGAGGTGAGATATCATTCGAACAAAGGTTGGTTGGGACGACGCGCTGATGCGGATTCGCGCGGAACTTCCGGTAACGAAAGGCCATCTCTATTTCAATACGGGCTGGTCCGGCCCGATGTCGGAACGGGTTGTAATGGAACAGACACGCGTTCTCGAGCGGCTCTCGCGAGAGGGAGTCTCACATCACAACTATGGGCGTTTCATGAAGGATATCGGGATGCTGCGCTCTCGTCTCGCGAGGCTCTTCGGGGCCGAGAAGAAAGAGATTGCGCTGACGCGGAGCACAACCGAAGCGATAAATATAGTTCTGAACGGGATAGATTGGGAGCGGGGCCGGAAGATTGTCACCACCAATGTCGAGCATGGGGCGGGCCTGATACCGGTCTATGCGCTACGGGAGCGTTATGGAGTGGATATCGGCATCGTGGACCTGAGCGATGGCCGCGACGTGATGCGGAAATTCTCCCGGGCTATCGACGAACGCACGCGACTGGTGGTCGTCAGCCATGTGAGCTTCAACACCGGTCTTCGCCTGCCATTGAAGAAGCTTTCCGAAATGGTGACGGAACGCGGCAGCGAACTCCTTGCGGATGGGGCGCAATCGGCAGGCGTCTTCCGCATCGATTTCCACGATATCGGTTGCGCATACTATTCGTTTCCCGGCCATAAGTGGATGCTCGGACCGGACACTACCGGCGCACTGTATGTGCGCAAGGACCGGCTCCCGCGCCTGAAACTGTCGTTCGCGGGGAACGAATCGGCCAAGACATTCGATGGGATGGGCAATGTGAGATTTGAAAGAGACGCCAGAAAATTTCAGTTCTGCGACTTCAATCCGGCTCTGATCTCGGGATGGTTGAAAGCACTGGAATTGATGGAAGAGGTCGGCATGGAGGCAATCGAATCCGCCATACGTTCGAATGTTCGGCTCCTGAAGCGTCTCCTCCGGCGGATTGCGGCGGTCAGAATAGTCACTCCGACGCAGTGGGAACAATCGGCCGGACTTGTTTCAATAGAAATTTCCGAGAAGGAATCGAAGGACGTCTTTTCTTATCTGCTCGAGCGCGGGATAGTGACTCGATACACGCCTCCGCCTTCCTACCTGCGCATTTCCGTGAACTACTTCAACACGCGCGAGGAAATAGATGAGCTTGCAGGCGTCATCAAGCGGTTTTGCAGATAATTTCCCTGCCCTGATTTCGGGAACATGGAATCCAGAAATTCGTGTACTGGAAACTGCAATTTCGGGCAAACGCGCAATTGCGGATCGGATTTAGAGGTGCCTTTTTATTGCGTCCGCTATTTTTTCCGATTTCCCGCGGTCACCCCAGAAACCGACGCGAATATCAAGCTTCGTGATGTTCGCCCCCTGTGGTTCAAGGTCGACGGCAACCGATTCGCCGATGGGGGTTTCTCCTTTTATCCTCCCCGACAATTTATCGGTCACATCGCTCGTAACGGTAATATCGAGGTCGCGGAAAGCCGACAGAGTGGCGCCATGAACGTGTGTGAGGGAGTGGGTGGTATTGAAGGAAAGCTTTCCGCTCGCCCACCTGTACCCGCCGGCTCCTCCCGCCGCGCCGGCAGCCACTGCCGCTCCCACGCATCCTGAGAACAAGACCGCAATGCAGACAAGAAGGGATAGTACGCGAACATTTCTTCCGGTCACCGAGAATTCTCCTTTCTATTCATTTTAGCGGATAGCAGCCGGTTCAAGGCCGAAAACTAAAGGTTTCTCCTGATGTTGTCGGCTATGAGCCTCGACTGCCCCTCGTTTCCCATAACGCCAACGCGAACCCGCAATTTTGTGAGATTTATAGACTCCGGCACAAGGTCCACGGTGACGGATTCGCCGGCGCCTGTTTTTCCGACAATCCTGCCGCCGTCCCTGGTTGTGCTGTCACCCTCGACGCTGACATCCAGATTAATAAAAGCAAATATCGTCGCATCGTGACACTTCTGCAGTGTGTGCGGGGCGGAAAACACAAGTTTTCCCCGGGACCATGTGTACCCGTTGCGGGTCGAAGTTTGTGCTGGGGGCGCCGAAGCGCATCCGCTCAATATGAGAACAAGTACAACAACGGCCTTACCGAGTCCGATTTTGTTCACGCTCATCAGCCCATTCCCTCCTCTTGACACAGTCTCGCTGCGCCTCCGTCGAGCAAAATCCGAACCTGATTCGTTTGACTCTTCAAGCGCGCGGAAGGAGGAGCAAGAAATGGGCCATTCTTGTCTCGCGGGAGACAAAAAGAATCCACGGGCGCGGGCCGCTCACAGGCGCCGACCAATGGTCTCTCTATATCGTTCCTCGAAATATCCAACCGGCCTGCCGGGAGGTAAAGCCGCAATTTCCCGTTTTATAGAGAGTATTCTGTCTTGCGACATCGGATGGGTGCTCAAAAAATTGAGGACGCGGCTTGATTGTCCCTCCTGCAAGCTGGCGAGTTTTTCCTGAACAGAGAGCATCGCATTCGGATTGTATCCAGCCCGAAACATATACTGAACGCCGAGGCGGTCGGCCTCGATTTCATCGTTGCGCGAGAACTTCAGCATCCCGAGAGAACTGACGATATTGGTGGCCAGCACGGCCGACGTGCTGGGGTCGCGACCCAGAATCAGTTGAGCGAGCAGGTCGATGCCGAACGCTTTTGTGAGCTGTTCCGTCGAGTGACGGGCGGTGATGTGGGCGATTTCGTGGCCCATGACTGCGGCGAGTTCGGCCTCATTGTCCGCGAATTTCAGCAATCCGGTAAAAACATAGATTGGCCCGCCGGGCAAAGCGAAAGCGTTTACCTGTTCATCGTTATCTATCACTTTGAAGGAATACGGGAGATCGGGCCGGTCACTATAGGCTGCGAGTCTCTGTCCTATCTGACTCACGTATTGCTGGATTGCAGGATTATTCAGGAGCGGTTGCTCGTTTTCGATTTCACCGGAGAGTTGCTGGCCTAAACGTATCTCCTCCTCGGTTGATATCAGGTTAAGCTGGCCCCTGTTTATGCCGGTTGTCTGACAGGATACCGCAATCAGCAGGAACGAAACGAGAAAAACGACACATCTTTTCGAACGCATCGGTTGACTCCTGACTCACAAGTCATTGTAGTTTCTCACAATTCATCCCATGATAATATAGCAATGCTCGCAGGTTTTTGCTAAGGCGCGGAAACCCGCGGCGCGGACGCTCTATCGAATTCGAAAACGAACTGTTCGAGCAGCTTCAGGCTGACCAGGAGACCTCCCCTGGCGATTTGTTCTGATTCTTTGTCCTCCGGAGTTTTCGATGTCTCCTTCGGCAATGTTGTGAGCGTTGCCGTCGGAAAACCCTGTTCAACGAATCCCCGGGCATTCGAAGGATTCGCCGTCAGCATGCCCAGTTGCTTGCGGGTGACGCTGCCCGCCACGCGGTCAAGAATTCTCACCAGCGCGCGGTCCCTGAACAGCGGGTCCGCGGACTCGAACGGAATGAGCAGAGCGTGGTCGCCGCCCCTGCCGATATGTTCACAGGCAAGGAAATATACAGGAACGGCGCGTTTGTCTTCTCGGGCCAGCCGCCGGGCGTATGCCCTCGCTGCCGCCGCGTCGGAACCTCCTCCGAAAAAGGCCACTGTCACGGAAGTATTCTGAACGTTCCGATACCTTCGAGACAGGTCTTCCACCAGTCCGGTCAACACCGCGATTGAGCCGGCATTATGATATGGGTCCGACACCGTCTGCCGGGAGAGCCTCTGCCAGCAGAAAAATGTCCATGCTCCATAAAGCAGGAGACAACCCATTCCCATTGTGAACATAATAGTATGAGCGTCCTCGAACTTAAGGTATCCGAAATGCAGGCAAAACTGCCACAGTCCCATAATCAGGAGAGCGACAGTCATCGGCCCCACAAAAGCCTCAACGGCTTGGCCAAACCGGCCGTCAGCGTCGTTGTCCGCCGTCCACGCATCGTAATGAGTGCCCACTATCAACATTTGCGAAGCATGTTGAACCGGAAATTGGACGAACAAACTCTCACAATTATTCTGAACCGGCCAGCTTAAGACGTGGGCGCCCAAGGACGTCTCGAGGAAAAGAGTCACGGAAACAATGAGGGCGGCGAGTCCAGCCGTTCGATGCCGGCGCTTCCACACGCTGAATACGAAAAGAGCCGCAAATAATAGCGTTACGAGAGCGACAAGAAGGTCGGCCTGCGCTACCGAAGCCGAGCGCTCTGTTTCAATCATTGCTCTTGAAGAGGCTACGGACGCTCTTAGAAATTCGGCCACGCGTTCCGAGGGTTGGCTACCCTCCAAGCGCGCCTTTACGATGGAATCGACGGTGTCACTCAGGTTCATAGGCAAGAGCGCTCGATGCGCGATAATCGGGGCGCGGGACTTCGCCTCGCCGCAGTCTTTCAAGGTTGAAATGCCGGATTTCGGCGTTCCTCACAATTCGAAAAGCACAAATGCATGTTATCAAGGGGCGCGTGGTGTGTCAAGGCGTCCACAGGCGGCCTTTCAGAGGTTTGCATAGCTGAACTGTCTGTGTTATCATGATTTTTGTTGTCTCGAACAGAAACGGAACAATCCGTTTGTTTGACAATGCCCAATCATGCAAATTGATACGTTGAGAGAGCGTTTCGCTCAGCCCCCTGCGGAATTTGGTCCCACCCCTTTCTGGTTCCTTAACGACGACCTCGATGAGGAGCGGCTCTCGTCCGCCCTCGCAGAAATGCGCTCCAAAGGCATTGCAGGGGTCATAATCCATCCCCGAACCGGCATGGAGATAGAGTATCTCTCCGAACGCTTCTGGGAACGGCTGCGTTTTATCTGTGACACTCTCAAACGACTCCGATTGAAGGGGTGGTTATACGACGAATACAACTGGCCAAGCGGGCCGGTGGGCGGCAAACTTCTGCGGGAACATCCCGAATTCAAGCAGCGGGGAATCGATTACAGGATGGTCTCGCCGTCGGCGGCCCGGACTCTTTCCCGGCAACCGCCCGGAGAAATTCTGGCAGCGTTTGCGCTTTCGGGCACGGGGATTTCCGACCGGACGGAGCAATTCAGGAAGGGTGAAACGGAGGCGTTCGCCGGAGAGCGCGCGCTCGTGTTTTTCGCGATTGAAGTGCGTGAGCCGTTTGCGGCGACACACGGCGCCGCGTGGACCAAGGGCGAGACAGGCTATCTCGACGTCCTGAATGCCGCAGCGGTGCAGCGATTCATGGAGCTGACGCACTCGGAGTATGACCGTCATCTGCGACAATACTACGGTTCACCCCTCGTGGGAGTTTTCACCGACGAGCCGGCAAACTACTTCGGGCTACCGTATACCGGCTCGCTTCCGGCAGAATTCCGAAGACGATTTGACCGGGAGTTTCGGTCCGCGCTGCCCGCCCTCGTTTCTCAACTGCCCGGCCTGCCGCTCGAACAGGGCATACGGGACAGGACCAACTACTTCGAAACGGTTCGCGACCTCTACGTGAACTCTTTCTTCAGGAAAATATCCGAATGGGCATCGGAGCGGGGTCTCATATTCACCGGCCATGTGAACGATGATGACGATATCGGGAGACTTCCGGCCACGAACGTGAGTTTTTACGCTCCGCTGAGCCAGATGCATATGCCCGGAACCGATATTCTCTCGGACGCCCACGGCTATGACACGGACCATCCGGCGCTGATACACGCGAATTTCAATCCGAAGGCCCTGAGCAGCGCCGCCCACCACTGCGGAGCCGGTCGAACACTATGTGAGATATGGGGCGGGAACGGATGGGCGACATCGCCGGAGAAATTGAAGTCGGTGTTGAACTGGGCCCAGGGCTGCGGAGTCAATTTCGTGAATCCGCATGCGGCCTTCATGTCGCTCAAGGGACATCGCAAACGCGATTTTCCGGCCTCCCACTTTGCGCCGCAGCCATGGTGGCGGTTTTACAAAACATTTTCGGAATACATCGCGAGACTCAGTCTTCTGAACTCGGCGGGAGTTCATGTTGCGGATATCCTCTTCGCCTTTCCCGTAAAGAGCCTGTGGGCGGCTTTTGATTTAAAGAAAAAGAACAACAAGCTGGCCGACTTTCTCGAAACCGTTTCCCTGGCGCTCCTTCGACATCAACTCGACTTCGATTATCTTTTCGACGAAGTGGTGGACTCGGGGAAAGTGGAAATAGACGGCGAACGACTCGTCGTCGGAGAGGAGAGTTACAGGCTGCTTCTCCTGCCGTTGTCTCCCGTTTTTCCCCGTAAATTGCTGGAATTGGCCGAGCGGTTCGCCACCGGAGGCGGAAAGATACTGGCGCTTGGTTACGAGATGCCCACGCATGATGAGTATGGCGGTGAAATATCCCTTCGCATCGAGTCGCTGTTTGGTGAAAAACAGCGTTCCTGGGTGGCGCATCGCCAGTTGAGCGCTGACCCGAATTCCGATAGCAACTGGCTTGTGAAGAAGATAAACGAATTTGTGAAACGGGACCTTGTGGCCGACGGTCCTCTCGCCAGGAACCTGATGTATCTGCATCGCAAGAGCGGAAACATTCATTCATACTTCGTTGGGAACCTGAGTGAAGGCGTGGTCCAGGCCGAGCTGGCTTTTCGGCTCCTATGCGGCAAGCCCCAGATATGGAATCCGGACAACGGCTCCGTGAAGAACATGCTGGCGTATCGACGGGATGACGAATATATACGCACAACGGTCCGATTCGAGCCGAATCAGGCGTACTTTTTTGTTTTTACGGATGAGCCTCCGGTGGACCACGTTGACTCGACCAATCTGAACCTGACCACCGTGACAATTGACTATGCCGACGGGTATACAAGCGCCCTCGAGGTACGGATGAGCCGGGGTGACAAGCGTTACACCCGAAATGTCGAACAGGCGCTGCCTCCCATTCAAATGCCCGAAAGGTGGGAAATAGACTTTCCGGTACGAAATATTTATCTGCTGGACGAGTGGGATATCGAAATCCTTTCGGAAACGGAATCAACAAAGTGGTCGCCTCACGAAGACCCACGGCTCGGAATGCGCGCCCGGCTGCTTGTCGAAATAGCGCGGGCCGGCTTTGCTTTGAAACGGCGGCTTGCCGGCTCAATCGGAAATTCGAAAACCCCGACAACCAAATTTCAGCCGATGCACAAGATGGCCGACACGGGTGAAAAATGGAGCAAGCGGCTCGGAATCGACACGGCTCAATTCGAGGAAGCGGAAGGAGTCCTGTTCAAGCTCGCGAAATATGCCGGCTTTCCAATGGGGTATGATTATCCTCCCGCCGGGTCCACCTTTGCCATGAGCGCGGTATTTCATGTGGAGCACATTCCCGACGACCTGGCGCTCGTGTATGAAAACTATGCGGGGGAGCCCCTGTCCGTCGAGGTGAACGGTCATAGAATGCACGAGCCACCCGAACAGGTTTTCGTATGGGACCACTCGAACCGCGCGGTCCCCATTGCCGGCCTCGTCCGGGAGGGGGAGAACCATGTCCGACTCGAGTGGCGGCAACCGGAGTTTCCAACCCTGTATCCCAGTGTTCATGGGGTCGAGCCGGTCTGCCTGACCGGCAGGTTCTGGGTGAACAAGGGAACAATCGTTGAGCAAAAATACGGAACGTCGGCGCTTCCCTGGTCGCAAGCAGGCTTGCCGAATTACATCGGAACGCTAAGTTACAGAGCCACTTTCGATGTGCCGATGACCTACATGGCGCAACAGCTATTCCTGAAACTGGACCGGCTGGGGAGCGCGGCGGAAGTGAAAATCAACGGCAAAAACGTCGGGGTCATCCTCTGGAGACCCTATGCGCTGGATGTCACAAATTTCGTTGTGCCGGGTGAAAATTCCATCGAGATCACGGTTGCGAACACGGCTGCGAATTTACTCGGCGAACCGATAGCCGCGGGACTTATCGGCAAACCCTACATCGTTCCCTACTGGCGCCACAGAATCCGATTCGTGGATTAGCGGCAGGAGAGAGCAAAAAGGAGGCATCGCAGAATGCACCAGATTAAATTTGATGTAAAAGAGCGGGCCGACGGCTCGATCGAGGTCCGCCACACCTGGACTCACGACGTGGGACTTCCGACGGAGAGCGCGATCAAAAATCAATACAGACACTATACGTGCAAACGAGATATCGCCCGGGAAGTCACCTACTTTCTCAACGTCGAGGAAAACTACGGTGAGGAGGCCTGCGAGGAACTCACCAATGCGCTCTCCGAGATGCCGACCCACGCGTTGAAGCTGCTTTCTTACATGGTCATCGACCTGTGGAGCGAAACGCAGATTGAATACAAACGTCGCAAAATCTCGAACCGGCGCAGATTCGGCCAGTTATCCAGGGCAATCCGCAAAACGATGGCCGATTTCGTAAAGAAGGAACCGAAATTGCAATACGGCGAGGCGCTTGCGGTTCTCGAGCGAGAGTACGCTTTCATTCGCTCGGGGGCAAAACTCGAAAAGGAGCTGCCGGAAGTCCTGAATAAGAAGTTTTCCCGCGCCCGCGCCGCCAACGTCTGACCTATCCAGACCAGCGAAGGAGATGAATAATGGATAAGAATGAAGCATCCCTGAGTCCGGAAACGCTGCGTTCGCACCTGAGAGCATTCTCAGACTTGGACCTGTCGGCTCGTGGAGAGGCGATGTTCGGACTGTTTGCCGGCTTGATCGCCACCATGAACATGCTCGAGCCGGAAGGGTATTCCGAGAGCCTCCCTGCGTTCACTTTCGAGCCGATAAAGGAGTAGAACATGACAAACGACGTATGCGCCTTGACAATCTCGGAACTCGCTCCAAAAATCAAGTCACGGAAAATCTCGCCCGTCGAGTTGACAAAGTCAGTTCTCGAACGAATAGAGAAGGTCGATGAAACCATCAATGCCTACATGACCGTCGATGCCGACGGAGCGCTCAAAGCCGCTCGGTCCGCAGAGAGGCAAATCGCAAAAGGGACGTATCTGGGCCCGCTTCACGGCATACCGGTCTCGCTCAAGGATTTGTATCAGACAAAGGGCTTGAGGACCACTGCGGGCTCGAAGATACTGCAGGACTGGATACCGGAAGAAGACGCGACTTCGGTGGCGAGATTGCGCGCAGCCGGCGCGATAATAATCGGGAAAACGAACCTGCACGAGTTTGCTTTCGGGGGCACAACACAGAATCCGCATTTCGGAGGGACACGAAACCCGTATGACACAGAGCGCATTCCCGGCGGTTCGAGCGGGGGGTCCGCCGCCGCCGTTGCGACTGACATGTGCATCGCTTCCACGGGAAGCGACACGGGAGGCTCGATTCGCACCCCCTCCGCCCTGTGCGGAACAGTTGGGATCAAGCCGACCTATGGCAGGGTAAGCCTTCACGGTATTGTGCCTCTTGCGTGGTCCCTCGACCATGTGGGGCCAATAACAAAATGCGTGCGCGACGCCGCTCTCATGCTGACAGCAATGGCCGGATATGACCCCCGCGACCCATATAGCGCAAGGGAAAAGGTTCCAAACTTTCCGAGGCTCATCAAAGGAACCGTCAAGAAGCTCAAAATCGGGGTCGAGCCGTCATTCTGCTTCAATGGGGTCGATGACGAGGTGGCGAACGCCATTCGAGGAGCGCTGAAACGATTCGAGCGATTGGGGGCGCGGGTTGTCGAGGTGAACCTGCCGAACATAGAACTCACCCAGGTTGTGGAGGCCGTGCTCATTACAACCGAGGGAGCGGCATACCATGAACACAATCTCCGGAGCCGGGGACATGATTACGGGGAAGACGTGCGGGCGCTGTTGGACGCCGGGTCGGCCTTCACTGCGGTTCATTACCTGAAAGCTCAGCGGTTGCGAAGGATGATTCAAAGGGAGTTCGCTGAGGCATTCAAGAAAATCGATGTGTTCGCGCTTCCGGGCGCCGCTATTCCGGCGCATCCGATCGGAGCAACGACCGTATCCGTGAGCGGGATGGAGACCGATGCGGGACTGGCGCTGCTCCGATACACATGCCCGGCAAACCTGACCGGTCTGCCGGCCATCGTTGTTCCCATATCGCTCAGCAAAGATGGTTTGCCGCTGGGGCTCCAACTCGTCGGGAGAGCGTTTGACGAGGCCACCATTTTCAATGCCGCCTTCGCGTTCGAAACCAATTCCGAACCGCTTCCCAGACCGCGGCTGAATGGCCTCGAGGGATGACCAAACCGGTCGGACAACTCGGGGCGAGGGGTAAATAGTGCAATCGCTAACGGACAGACCCATTTGCGATTTCATTCGCGAGGTGTGCGAGCGGTTCGGTCCGCGCCCGCCGGGAACCGCCGCCGAGGCAAAGACGGCCCGGTTCATCGCCGCGACAATCGAGGAATTCTGCGACGAAACGGGTATTGAGGAGCACAGGTGCAGCCCGACTATCCACAAGGGAGGCACTACCGTATTCCTCTGCGGGTATCTCCTGACGCTCCTCGCCTATGTCTATGCCCCCACAATCGCAGCCATAATGCTTGGCATTCTTCTGATCGTCCTCTACCTTGCTCGTTTCCGAGGGTATGAAATTCTCGATCCTTTGTTTCCCCGGAGAACCACCCAGAATGTGCTTGGAAAAGTCAAGCCTGGCGACAAAGTTGAACGAATTGTGATTTTCGCCGGACATCATGACTCGGCGCACTATATGCCTCTTTTCCGGAAGCGGTTTCGGAAATTCCTCGTCCCTGCCTTCTATTCGATATTGGGCTCTCATCTAATCCTTGCGTTGGCAATCTGCACAAGACTTTTCAGTGATATCTTCGCATGGCTCTCGCCGGTCTCGTGGCTTTTCTACGCAATAAGTCTGGCGGGTGGACTCATTTTCCTGCTTTTTCGGCTGTTCCTCTTCAGCGACATTCCTGTGATGGGAGCGAATGACAACCTGGCGGGAGTAGCCGTAGCCATCGAGGCGGCCCGATACTTTGCCGCGAACAGGCCGAAGAACACCGAGGTTTGGGCCGTCTCGTTCGGAGCCGAGGAGTGCGGTCTTCGCGGGTCAAAAAGATTCGCTCGAAAACACCGTATAGAACTGAAGAACGCGTCTCTGATTAATATCGAGATGGTGGGAGCGGGCAAAATGGTCGTCGTCGAGGGTGAAAAATCTGCCGGAACCAGGCACTCGAGAGAAGTAGTGAAATTGATTCTCGAGTCGGCGCGGCGGTGCGGGATCTCGATGTCGGGTCTCGTCGCTCCGTTCGGAGAGACGGACGCGACTTCACTTACGCGACTCGGGCTCAAGGCGGCGACAATCGCGGCCATAGACGATGAAAACTTTCCCCCGAACTGGCATATCCCCGAGGATATTCCGGAACATATCGATGAGGACCACTTGCAACAAGCCCTGAGGGTCTGTGTCGGATGCGTCCGTCAGTTAGAAGAGTCTGACTGACACACTGCTTCGAGGTTTCAGCGGTGATTATTATTTCCCGCGAGGTTTGAGCCGCGAAAACAGGAGGCCGCGCTGACGGATGAGGGCCGCCGAAAGAGATGTTATTCGTTGTCCAACGCGTCCGCAAAGCGGGTATGGGTGAACAAGCAATAAGGGAAGTTCTTGGCAACGCTCTCTTGCAATAAATACGACGCGCGCCGGAGGTGTGCATGAATTTCATTCACACCCCCGGCAGCCCTGCCTGGAACGCGTCGAGCAAGCCGGTTCGTGGCCGCGCCTGCTTTGCAAATGACAACGGGAGGTTTCACCCATGTGCAACGAGAGCGAATTCCGCGGCGAGCCGCGTTTTCCCGATTCCGCCATCTCCGGTCAGCATAACCAACTGCCGTTTGCCGGCCTTCGAGCGCGCCCAGGATTTCTGCAACTGAGCCATTTCCTTTTGGCGTCCAACAAAAGGGAGAAGCTCGATGCCGCTGAAAAGAGAGGGTAGCGGAAACCGGGTTGAAAAATCTCCGCCGACAGGATGCCAGATTACTTCGCATACAGGCAGAGGGTCGGAAAACCCCTTCAAAACAACTTGTTCGATATCCCGAAAGAGGTAACTGCCACGCGATCCCACAAGCCGCCGAACCAGCCCGGACGCCAATATTTGACCGCCCTCCGCGACATCACAGAGCCGCTTGGCGATGACCACGGCCGTTCCGAAATAATCTTCCTCGGACTGAATCGGTTCTCCCGCGTGAAGACCTATCCGAACTCGCAGCGAGCACTCGGATGGTTCTCTTTCGTTCTGTCGACTGACAGCCCTTTGTATGCCTATGGCACATGACACAGCATCGAGCACACTGCTGAAAACCACCATGAACCCGTCGCCAAGATTCTTGACCTCTTGCCCGCCCCGACCGGCTGCCGCCTCACGCACGAGCTTCGCATATGTCCGCCACATGGCGCGCGTTTTTTCGTCACCCAGCTCAACCAGCATATCGACCGAATGCTCGACATCGGTGAACAGCAGGGTTACGATTCCTTTGCGAGTTCGGGCTCGAGATTTGCGCTCGGGCATGAATCGACACCAGTAGTCTCTTTCGACATCGAACCAGCTACGCTAACATTATGATTAAAAATACATTTTTTATTTTATCTCGTTCAAATACAACCGATAGCCCGAGAACCAGGCTCGCGGTTCGTATTGCGGGTTGCCCGTTTCGGGGACAGCCGCTCCCTCCCCTGGCATCTCGACGCGATGTGCAATGACCGGGCGCACACAAAGCGTTCCCGAAGCCAACTGACCGATGTGAAGCTTCCTGCGAGCAAGGGTTGGCGCCTGCCGCGTTTAGTCGGAGGAATTGTGTGGAGCAAAAGAATTATGTGTCTAAGGAAAAACTATATCACCCTTCCCTTCCTTGTCAAGCAAAAAATTAGAGATTAAAGTAAATGGAATGCCTTCCGCTTGTTGAGAACCGTTCATTTTAAT
>CAYVQZ010000070.1:0-22505 GCA_964453435.1 uncultured bacterium | reverse complement strand
ACTACTACTCTAATTTATTCGAGGAGGTTGTCTCAACTATGTTGGCACAGAGGGTAGTCGCTTTCCTGACGAAGGTCATAAAGAGCGAGATTTCTGTATCTGGGGGACCTCTTATAGGGAATGTCCGTATATTTTGCCAACCACTCTGAAAAAACTTTTGTCAGGAGAGGATAAACTTTCGCATACAAGTCTATTTCCACAAGAGTGTCTTCCTGCCTATACAGCCTCATCAGCATTTCGTATATGGACCTGATTATCAGTCCAACATATTCTTTATAATTCTGAATTTTCCAATGATTGTAGATATTTTCTTTGCTATACGATTTGATAGTGTTCATTAGTTCTAGCGTGTCCTCCGAGAGATGTATTCCGCCTTCGGGAGATGAGTTGCTGCATAAGTCGATTATGAATTCATGCATTATCAAGGTGTTATTAAGTTCACTTAACTTTGTTTTTGTGAAAGGGCGGATGGCCTTTATAAGCATTTTCCATTGAGACCTATTAAAAAGATCTAGAGTCCGGGCGTCCTCAAGATCCCTCCCCAGGTAGGATATCTTATCTGCAATTTTCACGACGCACCCCTCCCACGTGTAAGGGCTAAATTCGCTAGGTCTCATAATGGTTTCTAAGTCTTTCAATTCGGATCTGGGAAAGAGATGATTTTCATCGACCTCCCCACAATGGCATATAATTCCATCTCTTACTGCATATGTAAGGTTTAAGTTTTGGTGATTCCCTTGAGGATCTTCGAGGGTCTCACATTTATCAACAAATCTGAGACTATTTTTTTCGTGCCAAAAGGATTCTCCCAATTCTTTCTTAATTAGTTGTTTCAGAAAATCCTCTCCAGCATGGCCAAAGGGCGCATGCCCTAAATCATGTCCGATGGCAATAGCATCTGTCAATTCTGTATTAAGGCCCAGATGTTTTGCAATGGAATAGCTGACTGCTGCGACGTGGGTCACATGTTCCATCCTTGTGCAGATGTGGTCATTTGAAGTGGCAAAGAAAACCTGGGTCTTGTGCTTTAGACGGCGATAAGCTGTGCAATGTAAAATACGATTGTAGTCCCTGGCAAAGGGACTTCTGATGTCATCCTGCCTATTATAAAGATCGCTCAGGCGTTGAACGCATTTTTCCCACTTTTCAGATTGAGGAGTTAGGGCCTCTCTTATAAACTTCTCTTTTCCGATGTTTGTAAATTTTCTCTTGATTGACGGCAAAGGTGGTTTACCTGAGTGGCCCATCGGTTGCGTTGTCGAGATTTTCTTGTCTTTGAATCCGATTCTTTCCAGAAACCGGTCTACTACGACTTCTGGTTCATCGCTTCGGACGCGTATGTAGCCTATAGTTGATGGAAGTCCGGGTACCTCTCCCTGGAAATCATCCAGCCGCACCGGGAGGGCATAAGCGTGTCTTTCCTCTATCATTCGGGCAATGATATGTCTTCGTTCAAGGACAGTCCACATTTTCTGCAAATAATGTTCGGATATCACCATAATGCAGTACTGACTGTCGTGAAAGTATCTTTGTTCTAACTTCTCACTCAGGTCCTCGCCCCACAGTTCGCCAAGGTAAAAATCGTCGTAGAAGACTTTAACACCTGCTGCCCGCAGCCCACTGGCAACTGCTTCCGCAAATTGTCTGTCTTCTCCTGCGAATGATAATGCTACTTCAAATCTATGCTTCATTTCTTCAAGTTCTCAAGCTGGCAATTGTCGTTAATTGGGCAGGGACGATTTCTGAGCGATAATCCGCTCCACATCTTTTGGATGAGTGGAGACTGCCCAGTCCCATTGGCCGAAGCCGCCGTGCTCATTCACGGCGCGGACCCATTCGGCAAGGAACTCTCTTTTTGTGCGGTCCTTCTGGGTGTCCTGCCCTTTGGTCTCAAGAACAAGATGCTTTCCACTCTTCAATCGAATGATAAAATCGGGCCGATACTTGAGCACCACGCCCTTGAACATGTAAAGAATCTCGAAGCCGAGGTGGTCGTTCTTCACCCATGCGTCGACGTCGGGGTTGCGGTCCAACTCGAATGCTTCACTCGCTTCCCATGTGCTGTCGAACACGCAGAAATTGATGTGCGATTTCTTCGTGTATTCACACGGCTTGCCCGTGTACCACGTCCTCATGTCGCCCGTCGAGCGAATCGGCCTGTCATTATCGAAAACCGGAACGATGCTCTCGGTATTATCAAACCGTATCGCCTGCCAGATGTGCTGGACAACCTTGTTCATGTTCAGCGTGAGAAGAATGCGGCGCCTGAGGTCTTCCTGGTAGAACAACGGCGGAAAGATATCGATTTTCCCGGATGTGAGGAACCGCTCGACCAGCCGAATCAACTGGGCTAACAGATACTCTCGATTGGCTTTCCACTTCGGCTTCATCTGGTCGTATATATCTCTCGCAGTCTCGAAGACGACTTTCTGCATCCTGTATCTCCTGCCGAGGTTCTCGAGGTCGATCTGCGAGATTTTGCTGACATCCGGCTTGCCCTCAACGACCGGCGCGAGTTCGGCCAGGGTCGGGGTGTCATAGGCGTCGAGCATGAGAGTCTTCACTTTGCTCATATCCAGCGCGAGTTTCGGACGGTACACATGGTCAATTCGAATGATATTCGGCCACATTATCTCGAACCGCCGTTTGGCTGAGTCAGGTTCTATCTTCGTTTTCGGTGGTGGCGGCGGTGGCGGTGGACCGTCCTGCGCCTCGTGAGGCAAAAAAGTGAAAGGAACGCCGAAGATGTTCACGTATTCGGGCTCAAACAGTCTTGTCTGCGGGTTCACGTCGTAACTCGTTCGCCTGAGACCCCTGCCGACAACCTGTTCGCAGAGCAACTGGCTGGAGAATGCCCTCAGCCCCATGATGTGGGTCACGGTCTTGGCATCCCACCCCTCCGAGAGCATGCCGACCGAAATAACCTTCTGTATCTGCTCGCCGGGTTTTCCCACCTGGCCGACCGTGTCAACCGTTCTGCGAAGTTGTTCCGCAAGCTCCTTCTTCGTCAGCTTGCGAACCGGCTCGCCGTTTTCTTCCTCGCCGTCTTCGTCTTCATTGAGAGTGGGGGCTTCCTCCTGCGATTCGGCCATTTCGAGAACCTTGGAGTCGATATGCAGCGTTTTTTCGGGAACGCATATCTCGTCGATTCTGATTTTCTGATGGTCAAAGGCATACTTTACACGGGCCGCGGTTTCGGTGCGGTTCGCGACCGTAATCATGACCGGCGGGATCCTGAAGCCTGTCTCTTCCCATGACTTGGCTGTTTCGAGCCAGTCTTTTCCAAGGAGATAGTATCCATTTATCACCAAGTCGGGCAGCGGCTCCCGCTCTTCGGCGTTCCGATTGATATCGTCTTTGACTTCCGCGTCGTTATAGATGTGGTACAGACGCGATTTATAGTCTTTGCCCAGCTTTCCGTCATCGCGGACGACGACGCGCGGGGTCTTCACCAGGCCGGATTCTATGGCGTCATTCAGGCCGAAATCGCTCACAATCCAATCGAAGAGAGCCTCCTCCGTGCTCTTCTTGCCCGAGGGAGCGAACGGCGTAGCCGAAAAATCGTAGCAGGAAAGGATTCCGCGCGCTTCGTGGATTCTGTCCAGGCCTCCAACCCACTTTGTCGCTTCTTCGATCTCCTCCTTCTTGACGCCCTTGACTTTCGACTCCGCAGGAATTCGCCAAGCATGGTGAGCCTCGTCGTTAATCACGACGATATTCCGCGCATTCGCCATTTCGCCGAGGACCTCGCGCACGTAGGCTTCGTCGCTTTTCGGTCCTCGCTTATCAACGGTTCTCTTCTTTTTTATTTGTTCTTCGGTCTCCCAATTCAGGGCGTGCCAGTTGCGGATGAGAACCTTGCCCTGGCGCAGCTTGTCGACAAGCCCGAGCGGGACAACATTGAATTCATCGTAATAGTTTCCCTCGCCCGAAGGCTGCAACACCTGCAACCGGCTCTTGATGGTCAAACCCGGCGCGACGATAAAGACATATTTCGAAAACCGCGTATCCTGCGGGTATGTGACCTTGTTCAGCACCTGCCAGGCGATAAGCATAGCCATGACGACCGTCTTGCCGCTGCCGGTGGCCATCTTCGAGCATATGCGCCGAAACGCGCCGCCGTCGGACGGAATCTCGATGCCGACCTTTTCCGCCGCCGGCGCCTCGGCAAGCCAGATAATCGTCTCAATGGCCTCCAACTGGCAAAAGAAAAACCGCTTGTGCTCTCTTTCCTCCGGGTTATACCAGTGTTCCAACAGGCGCTTGGTTATTCCGGTGACTCCGGGATAACCCTCCTCTCGCCAGGACTTCACGCGAGGACGAATCTGATTCGGAAGCGGTATCTCGACGAAGATTCCGGGGTCGTCGAACGCCTTGGAGCTTTGAGACGCGATGACATAGCCGGCGGGCCTTCTCCCGTCCTGCAAGCTGAATGTTCGACTCTCGCGGTCGTAGCTCCAGTACTGGCGGGGTTCCGAGTAGGGCGAGTTGATGATGAGGTGGTCGATTTTTGTCTTTGCCATCATTCCACCTCGATTATCTTGAGGCTCTCGATGCCGCGGTCGTCGACGATCTTGACCGCAACACGCTTGTGGTCGCCTGCGTTGAACGGAAGCGACACCGTGCCGCGATAGGCCTCGATCAACTCTTCGTCAATCTCGGCTTTCAGGTTCTTGGCGAGACGAAACCATCCCTCTTTCTCGCCCGCCATCGGGAAGAACACCTGTCGGGGGAAGAGGCTCCTGCCGTCATAATCGGTGTCGAGCAACCACATGGCGATCTTGTCCGTACCGCCCGACTCGATAGCGCCGGTCTTGGTGTTGTAGTAATCGAACCCGAAAAGTTCGACTTGATATTTGCCCTTGCCCTCGCCCTTCTTGAGCTTTTCGACTGTTACGTCGGGCTGTCCCATCAACCAGAAACTCTCGTTGCTCGCTCGTTTCTTCTTCAAATCTTCGGTGAGGAGGTCGGCGTTCATCTGCGCCTTCAGCAGGGTTACGCCCGGCCACTCGGTTTCATCGATATCTTTGGCGGCTTCCGGGTCGAACTGAAACGCCGCAAAGATTATGAGCTTCGGTTTCGGGACCAGTCTCTGGGCTTCCTCGATGGCCATCGCAACCTGGCGCTGCTCGAGCGGGGCATGCTCGGGGCCGAACGAAACGACCGCCCGCTGCGGCTGACCGTATGCGCTTTCAGATTCGCGGACGGAGTCGGAACCGCGGTTGTTCGGCTTCGTTTCGGCGTCGGCATGGAGCCATCGGGTTCCGGCAAGAGGCTCCACCCGGGAAAATAGAATGTATTGACCTTTCTTTCCCCGAATCCCCGATTTCAGCAGTTCGTCCCGCCATTCGCTTTGGCGCAGTGTTTCGCCCGAGCGGGCGACCGATTCGTCGGCGGGCTGCTGCTCTTCTTCGATTTCGGTCAGCGGTTTCACAACCGGCGCCGGCACTGCCTCGACGGTGAACGGGCCGGACACGCGCGCACGCGATTTATCGATGAACGGCTGGTCGTACAGCGTTTCCTGGTCGGCGTATTTCGCAATCGCCCTATCAATTTGCTCGCGCGTCATGCCTTCCTTAATCTCGGGATTGTTGGCGATGGATTTGAGGGTGATATGCGGCACCGTCTTGTATTTGAACCCGCTGCCGACACCTTCCTCAGGATGTGCAAGCTCGTAGTAGTCATATAACGCGGTCATGAGGCGTTGTTTCGCGAGCGTGAGCGCTACCCGCGATGTGTCGCACGTGATCCACCGCCTGCCCCATTGCTCGGCGACATCCGCGGTCGTTCCACTGCCGCATGTGGGGTCGAAGACAAGGTCACCGGGGTCGGTGGTCATCAGAAGACAACGTTCAATGACCCTCGTATTTGTCTGAACCACGTAGATTTTTTCAGAAGTGAAAGCTCCGAACTGGGTATCGGTCCAAACGTTGTTGATTTTTGTTACAGGGTAATCAGAAAGATATTTCTTGTATCGGATCTGCTTTTTGCTGTATTCATAAATGCGTTCAGCAAGGGCTAATCGCGCGAGACCTACAGATGGGTCTACTGACCATTGCCTACCGGCAGGCGGTTCATATTCCTTCCGGTTGAACATAAAAGGGGTAGAACGAGTTTTGCTTTCGTGCTGCGAGCTTAGGTCAGCTAGCTCGAAATGCCCTCTTTCGTCTTGATACTTTGATTCGTCTTTCTCTGGTTTCTGTATAAACAACTGTCGGTACTTCAGCTTTTGTGGGTCCTTTGCAAACCAGAGGAGACGGTCAGCGACGCAATCCAAATATTTTGATGTTCTACCAGTGGATGTAACAAAGATGATCTCCGCTACGAAATTCTTAACCCCTAAAACCTCTTCCATGAGAGACCTAACTAAATGCACGTTTTCATCAGAAATCTGCACGAAGCAGCTTCCGCTCTCGTGAAGCAAGTCTCTGACAAGTAAAAGCCGGTCCTTTAGATACGCCAGATATGAATGAATTCCCAACTCCCACGTATCCCGGAACGCTTTGACCATTTCGGGCTCCTGGGTTAGATCTTCGTCTTTACCGTTCTTGACATCTCGCTTATTCACGAACGGTTGGAAATTCGAGCCGTATTTGATGCCGTATGGCGGGTCGATATAAATCATCTGCACCTGTCCGCCGGCAAGACCTTCCTTCTCGAGGAGAGAATTCATCACAAGAAGCGAGTCGCCGGCTATGAGGCGATTCGACCAGCCGTGCGGATGTTTGTAGAACTCGATGGCTTCGCGGAGCGGCGGGTTTTCTTCCGGCGACTGGAACAGCGACATCTGTTTCTCACCGGTTCCGTTGCGCTTGCGGACGGCCTCGATGATTGTACGCGGGTCGATTCGTTCGTGCACGTGGAGGGAAGCCGTTGGAACGTCGAACGAGGTATGCTCGGCTTTGCCCGCCCAGATTAGCTGCGGGTCGAGATGCGGGTCATACGAATACGTCTTCTTGCCCGTCTCCCTGTCGGTCTCCGGGGTGACGAGGCCGACCGGCGGATTGTTCGCCCGTTTCTTCTCCCTGTGGTCATACTGCTCGATAGGTTTCTTTCTGGATTTCTTTCCCCTCGCCATTCAGACCTTCTCCTCGGTTCGAGTATTTTTGGAAAGAACGAACAACATCCGAATAAGAATTCATTCCATGGCGCTTCTTCTCTCTTTGGTAATCCAATTGCCTGTAGATTACTTAAATTTAACCAGATTCGCAACAAAAAATCAAGAGAAAAAATTTGCTTTGGTTTGAAGCTCTATTTTGAAAGGGCGCGCACCCATTCAAGGCCCGATGACGAGGGCCGAAGAACGAATCACGCGGAACGCGTGACGCTTGCGCGGGAAGGACAGAGAGGGCTCCTGGCCGCCACCTCTGCAGGAGTGTCATTTGGTGGTTTTTTCTATACTGTCGAGGATTCGTTTGACGAGTTTAGGATGCAAAACTTTGCCGGAGTGAAAAGGGACGACCACCCTTTTGGATCGCCCTTCATGTAAATCCTGTGTTCGAGACATGGAAAATCGTGACAGAAATTCGTTATTCTTATGGATAGTAGCACAGAGGGAGAGCGTGAGCTTCGGCCGGGAAATCGATGTCCGCGGAATTGTGCGACAGGAGCGGGTCCGGCCGGTTATCCTTTAACAATTCGGGCCGGAAAGTAAATAATAAACGAAGGTTGTCCGAAATCATCGCTCCGCAGTGAATTTCAATTTACAAGAGGAGAGCGCGATGCCGACACATAAAGCCGCCGAGAAACCGCTGCCGTCGCCCGGAGAAATCGCGAAGCTTCCGCCCGATGGCGGGCCGGAGTTCAACAGGCTGATATTCGAGAAAAGCCCGTACCTGCTGCAGCACGCCCGCAATCCGGTCGACTGGTATCCGTGGGGAAAAGAAGCGTTTGAGAAGGCGAGAGCAGAGAACAAGCCGATATTTCTGTCGGTCGGCTACTCGACGTGCCACTGGTGCCACGTGATGGAGCGGGAATCGTTCGAGAGGGACGATGTCGCGGCCATCCTCAACGGGTATTATGTTTCGATTAAAGTCGACCGCGAGGAGCGGCCCGACCTCGACGAAATCTATATGAACGCGACCCAACTGATAACGGGGCGGGGCGGCTGGCCGAACTCGGTGTGGCTGCTGCCGGACGGCAGGCCGTGGTACGCGGGCACGTATTTCCCGCGCGAGGACCGGGGCGAGCACCCCGGCTTCAAGACGATTCTGGCGCGGCTGCACGATTTCTATCATAACCGGGCGGGCGACGTGGAGAAGCAGGCGAGTCAACTGGCGGAAGTGATGAAGCGAATTTCAGCGGGGCAACATGTCGAAAGCGTGGGCGAACCGACGCGCGACGCGGTGAGACAGGCGCTTGGCGAGCTTGCGAACGCGTTTGACGAACGTCTGGGGGGCTTTGGCGGCGCCCCGAAATTTCCGCCGCACCAGAGCCTGAGCCTGCTGCATTACGAATACGCCTGCACGAACGACGAAGCTCTCCTGAAAATGGCGGCGAAGACGCTGGACGCGATGGCGCTCGGCGGCATTCACGACCACGTCGGCGGCGGGTTCCACCGCTATTCCACCGACGCGCAGTGGCTGCTGCCGCACTTCGAGAAAATGCTGTACGACAACGCGCAGTTAGCCAGAGCGTACGTGGATGCCTATCTGCTCACGAAAAACGAAGAGTATCGCCGCATCGCAGAGGACATATTCGCGTGGGTGTCAAGAGAGATGACCGATGAAGGCGGCGGCTTCTATTCGGCGCTCGACGCCGACAGCGAAGGCGAAGAGGGCAAATTCTACGTCTGGACGCGGAAGGAAACGCTGAGCGTGCTCGGAGACGACGAGGGCGAACTCTTCTGCCGGATATACAACATGCGGGAAGAGGGAAACTTCCGGGACGAAGCCACCGGCGCGCTAACGGGCGCCAACATTCCGCATCTGAAAAAGACGCTCGATGATATAGCGCGCGACGAAGACCTGAAACCGGAGGAGCTGCGGGCGCGCATGGCCGCCGACCGCCAGAAACTCCTCGAAGCGCGCGTTGGGCGTGTCTGGCCGCACCTGGACGACAAGATACTGACGAGTTGGAACGGGCTGATGCTCGGAAGCCTGGCGTACGCCGGTCGGCGGCTCGGCGACCCCCGCCACACGGAAGCGGCGGAAAAGGCCGCCGCGTTCATTCTGGGCAATCTCCGAAAGAACGGGCGGTTGCTGCGGACGTACCGGGACGGGGAAGCGAAGCTGAACGCTTATCTCGACGATTACGCTTTCCTCGCGGACGGACTGCTCGAGCTGTACGAGGCCACCGGCGAGAAGCGACACCTTGACGAAGCGAAATCTCTGGTCGATGCGCTCTTGAAACACTACCTCGACACGACCGGCGGCGGCTTCTTTTTCACATCGGACGACCACGAAGAGATATTGGCGAGGTCGAAGGACCCGACCGACAGGGCGATACCTTCGGGCAACGGCGTGGCGGCCCGCGCCCTCATTCGACTGGCGCAGATAACGGGCGAGAACCGATATCTCGAGACGGCGTGGAAATCGATAGAGGCCTCGTTCGGCCTCATGCAGCGGCTGCCCCGCGGAACCGAGAGCATGCTGCTGGCGCTGGCCACGTATTTCGACATGCAAACCGGCGGGGAGGCGCCAACGGCGCCGACGAAAGCCGAAAGGAAAACCGGCAAGCCCGACGCGCGCGCGCGCAAAAAGCCGGTCACCGCCGAGGCGTTCGCGTCACACCTGAAGGCGCGTCCCGGCGACACCGTGTATGTTGCGGTGCGGCTGACGATTGACGACGGCTGGCACATAAACTCGAACAAGCCGCTGCAGGACTACCAGGTTCCCACCGAGATCACCGTTGCCGACACTGCGAACACTGCAGGCGGTGAGGCGCGCTACCCGGAGGGCAACGAGGCGCGGCTTTCGTTCAGCTCGGAGCCGCTCTCGGTGTATGAGGGAAGTGTGTGGAGTTTGGTCCGGCTGAAACTCGCCGACTCTCTGCCAGACGCTTCCATCCAGTTGAAACTGCAAGTCCGATTCCAAGCCTGCGACGAGACGGCCTGCCTCTCGCCCGAAACGCTCACCCTCTCCATCCCCCTGGAAAAAAAGAAGGGCGGAAAACCGGGCAAGCTGCGGCATGCGCCCGTCTTCGAATCCCTGGGAGTGGCCGAGCCGAGGCAAACAAACTGAAAGGCTGTTTCATCCGCAGCAGATTGCGCTCATTATCGCCAATTCCGGGAACACGAGTGGCGCGAATGGAACGAAGAACGCGAATGAAAAAACGAAGAGCTTGATTGAACCGCTGATGACCGCCTGTCTGCGTGCGACGCACAGGCAGGCCGAAGAACGCGGATTATTTCCTCTGCACGACTGTCTATCAGAACTGTGAATTTCCGTCGGGATTTTCCTGCCGCGACTCTCATAATGTTAATGGCAACAATGTGATACGGGGCGAAAAGGGACTGTCCCAAATTGAAGGGATATCTATTTCTTCGCTGAGTTCAGCGAAGAATAACCGGATTCCCCGGTCAAGCCGGGGGAATTGGTCCCGCGAGTCCGCGGGATTTCGCTGCGCTCAACGAAGGACGGGGGGCTTCCGTAATTGGGTACAGTGAATCTGTCCGATAATTGCCAAGCGAAGGGGAGAGTCTCTCTTTCCCCCTTTCTAAAAGCGCAGGGTGTGCGAATGAATTCCGAAAGCCGGAGACTGTCGGGATGCGCTGATGACCTTCGACCGCTTTACTTTTGCGGGATTTCGGAGTATTCTAGATTATAGACAACCATCGGAGGTGTTGAGAAATGTATTCGAAAACAGTGATGGACCACTTTAAGAATCCCCGAAACGTCGGCGAGATGGACAATCCGGACGGTCTCGGAGAAGTCGGCAACCCCATCTGCGGGGACATGATGAAAGTTTTCATAAAGGTTGAGGATGACCACATCAAGGACATCAGCTTCCTTACGTTCGGCTGCGGCGCCGCCATCGCAGTGTCGAGCATACTTACCGAGATGGCAAAAGGGAAAAGCCTGGAGGAGGCCAAGAAAATCACGAACAAATCGGTGGCCGAGGCGCTCGAGGGTCTGCCGAAGAACAAGCTTCATTGCTCGAATTTGGGCGCCGATGCCCTTCAATTGGCCATAAAGGATTACGAAGACAGGCTGGCGGGAAAAGTTCGGACGGAACCCGAGCGCAATCACCATGAGCACACCCACGGAAATAAGTGCCAGTGCCCCTACTGCGACGCCGACCTGGAGGGGGGCATGGAGTTTTGTTCGAACTGCGGTCAAGAAGTGGAAGTTGAGCACTAATCTTATCGACGAGGAGCACGTTTTATGGCGATTGTTAATCTCGACCATATTTCGGGTTACCCCCTGCTGCCGGAAGTGCAGGAGGCAATGATAGAGGCCGTTCGAAAGAGCTACGGCAATCCGTCCAGTCCCCACAAACTCGGCGATGACGCATCGGAAGCGCTGGAGAGTGGCCGGCAGGCGGTTGCGGAACTCATCAACGCCGCGGACCCGAAAGAGGTCGTATTCACCTCATGCGGAACGGAATCGATAAACCACGCGATTAAGGGCGTGGCCGCGGCAAAGGCCGACAAAGGGAAGCATATCATTACCTCGAACATAGAACATAACGCCGTCCTGAAGTCCGTGAGGCGATTGAAACAATGGGGCTTCAACATCACTTCCGTGCCGGTCGATGAATACGGGCGGGTGAATCCGGCGGACGTCGCCGAAGCGGTCACCGACCAGACCATCCTGATAAGCATCATGCATGGCAACAACGAAATCGGAACGATTCAGCCGATTGAAGAAATAGCACGGGTCGCCCGAAAAAAGAAAACCACGTTCCACACCGATGCGGTGGCGTCGGTCGGGTCGGCGCCGATTGACGTGCAGGCGCTGGGAGTGGACCTGCTGAGCTTTGCCGCCAACCAGTTTTACGGGCCGGTGGGCGTCGGCGGTTTATATATCAAAAAGGGAACCGGCATCTGGCCGCTCCTCGATGGCGGCATGCAGGAAAACAACAAGCGGGCAGGCACGGAAAACCTGATCGGGATTGTCGGAGCGGGTGTGGCCGCGAAGCTGGCGGCTCGCGACCTCGAAGCCAGGATGGAACATAACAGGATGCTGAAAAAGAGGCTGCTGAGCGGGCTTCGGGAAATAGAAAACGTTTATATCAACGGGCATCCGGAGCATTCGCTGCCTAACCTTGTCTCGGCTTCCGTGGGATACATAGAAGGCGAGAGCATCGTGCTGATGCTGGACGAGGAGAATTTCGCCGTGTCAACGAGGTCGGCATGCGCCTCGGGTTCGCTGCGGGCCTCGCACGTGCTGTCTTCGATCGGCCGTGACTGGGCGAGCGCCCAGGGAACGCTTGTTATCACCTACGGACAGGACACCGGCACGGACGACATCGACCGATTTTTAGAGACGTTGAAAGAGGTGGTGCGGACGCTCCGAAACATATCGCCCCTCTATTCCAAGACCAAGCACTCTTCATAGGGGCAAATTGATTCCCCGCTTTGTTCCATAACTGGAACTTCCGCTGTTTTGCCTTGGGTCCCGGCTCCGGACCGGAGGCGCTCGCCGCGCATGCGAGAAACAAGTCCGATTCGCCTTAACATTTTGGTTCTGAGCAACTTAGGTGACCTTCCGAACCAGGAAAATCTATAATATATTCTCACTTGAGTAAAAAGCAAGGGTCTTCGCCATTATGTGTTTGGAATAGTGTTGCAATTTTGGCATATTTATGCTAAATTATGTTTGAGTTATGTGACAGTCAGAACAGGGTAACAGGTTGACGAGACCCAGTCCGAAATCGGCGATATGACAAAGAGGGCGTTACCGTGCCTTTTTTCGTAAACTCATCTCTCCCGATGCAGTGCGATGGAGAAATCCCCTGTCCATTCTGTTCGTTTGCCCGCGCGTACACCCCGTCCGGGTAACAGAATGCGGCTCCCATGAAAAAGAATGGATGCGTCGATTACTTTGCATCGCAGCGGATGCGTAATTCAGTTTCAATCCGGGAGAGAACGTTTGTGGAATCGGCAATCGTGAGGGAAACGCATCGGAGCGGCGGTTTCGTCTCCGGTCAAAGCCCGCAGCGACAGAGGAGAGGATTCGAGGAGGAGAAATAGTATGACATCGAGCGTTTTAGTCCATTTGCTCACGTATGCGGCATTTGTCACGTTTGTGGTGGCGGTGGCGGTTCGCGCATACAAAATAAGCGCGATGCCCGTGCATTTGCGATGGGAACTGTATCCGGTGGCCCACGAGGGCAAACGGGCGCGCTACGGCGGGTCGTATTACGAAGAAGTGGACTGGTGGACCAAGCCACGCGAGTTCTCCCTGCTTGGCGAACTTGGCGGGATGGCGCAGGAAATGATTTTCATAAAAGCCTTGTGGGAGAATAACCGCTCGCTTTGGTATCGGTCGTTCCCGTTTCATTTCGGCCTGTATTGCCTCATCGGCTGGGCCGTGCTGCTCATTATCGGAGCGCTCGCCCAACTTGCGGGCATCGAGGTGGCGGCGAACGGGCCGGTAGTCGGAGCCGGAATACACTACCTGACGATTCTGGCCGGAGCGTTCGGGCTCATCCTTGCAACCATCGGCTCGCTCGCGTTGTTGCATCGGAGGGTGACCGACGAAGAATTCGAGGGCTGGACCTCGCTCTCCCATGTTTTCAATCTTTCCTTCTTTGCGATTGCCCTCCTGGTAGGCTTTTTTGCGTACATCCTGGTGGACCACACCTTCTCCATAGCTCGCGGCTACGTCCACAGTCTTTTGACCTTTCGTCTTACGGCGCCCGTCGGCAGCTCCGCAGTCGCGGCGGAGTTCGTGCTCTTTTCGCTTTTGATGGCATATGTTCCTCTCACCCATATGTCGCATTTCTTCACGAAGTACTTTTTCTATCATAAGATTCGGTGGGAAGACGAACCGAACTTTGTGGGTTCCGATCTGGAAAAGAAAATTACTGAGGCGCTGGGATACCCGGTAACCTGGTCTGCCATGCATTTGAAAGCGGACGGGAAGAAGAACTGGGCCGACATCGCCACAGAGGAGGTAGACCACGAATGAAGAAGAAAAAGAAGGTCAAGGTTTCAGACATCAGCAAGCCCGGCGGGAAATTGTCGACCCTGGATCCGAACGATTTCAAACCTCTGCCGCCACCATACGACAATCACGAGAATCTCGCGCAATGGACGCCGTTGAAATGTTCCGATGAGGTGGAGTGTTCGCTGGACGACACGCTCGTGCTGGCCCTGCCGAAGCCGAAGACAAAAGAAGAGGAGGAAGAGCTTGTTCGCAAGTTTCTGGCGGGGCTTCAGAAGCTGTTCACCAAGGAAAACAACTGGCCGTTCCTGCAGCAACTGACGCTCACGATGGAACACTGCGCCAAGTGCCACACGTGTTCGGACTCGTGCCACACGTTCGAAATGAGCGGACGGAACGAGATTTACCGGCCGGCATACCGTTCCGACGCGCTCCGCCGCATTTATCACAAATATCTCAAGCCGGGAGGAAAATTTTTCGGAAAGTGGAAGCATGGCGATATCGACCTGAACTGGACGGCGGTGGCGCGACTGGCCGAGTTGGCGTACCGGTGCAACATGTGCCGCCGCTGCGCTCAGACCTGCCCGATCGGGGTCGACAACGCGCTCATAACGCATGAACTGCGGAAACTGTTCAGCCAGGAAATGAACATATACCCCCGGGAACTTCACGAGAAAGGGTCTCTGCTGCAGTTGAAGGTCGGCTCCTCCACGGGCATGAATCCTCTTGTCGTCAAAGACAACATGGACTTTATCGACGAGGATATGACCGAAAAGACCGGCATGAAGATCGAGACGCCGTGGGACAAGGAAGGCGCCGACGTGCTGCTGATTCACAATGCCGGCGAGATCATGGCGTGGCCCGAAAACCCGGGAGCATTTGCCGTCATCCTCGAGGCTGCGGGCGTAAGCTGGACGCTTTCAAGCGAAATCCCCGGCTACGATGGCATCAATTACGGCTTATTCTATGACGACTTCCAGTTGGCTCGCGTCGTCATCAAACACGCCCAGATCGCGAAAAAGCTCGGGGTCAAAAAAATCGTGGTGGGCGAATGCGGACACTCCACCAAGTCCCTCATGACAATCGGGGACCGCGTGTTGACGGGCGACCTGAACATTCCGCGGGAGAGCGCGATGCCGTTTCTGGAAGACATCGTGTTCAGCGGGCGGATAAAGTTCGATCCGTCTCGGAACGATTTCCCCGTCACCTTGCATGACCCGTGCAACATGGTCCGAATCATGGGCATCGTCAGACCGCAGAGAAGAATCCTCGAATACCTTTGCCCGCAGTTCCGCGAGATGACGCCGCACGGCGTCCACAATTACTGTTGCGGCGGCGGAAGCGGATTTGCCATCATGAGTGGATATAACTTCCAGAGTTGGCGAAACCATGTTTCCGGCAGGAAAAAATTCGAACAGATTCTGAACGCGTTCAAAGACGAGCTGAGTCCGGATATCCATAAATACGTGTGCGCGCCGTGCAGCAACTGCAAAGGCCAAATCAGAGACCTGCTGTTTGCGCACAGCGCGTGGGACAAGTCAGGCATCCTGTACGGCGGTCTCGTCGAGCTCATTGTCAACGCCATGAGCGATGTCAACCCCGGATTCATCGATTGGGAATGGCATTGATGTGTGGTCCGGCGCAGGCAGGACACGTCGATTCCGGAGGCAACTTTTCGGTCGACGCTCCCGGCCCGCATAAGAAGAAAGGATGAGGAGGAATGGCAGACGGACACGTGAAGAAGAAGGTCCTCGTGGTCGATGACGAACCGGACGTGGTCACGTATCTCATGAGTCTTCTCGAAGACAACGACTACGCCGTTATTACCGCCGCCGACGGCAAGCAGGCGATGGATAAGCTGAAGTCGGAGAAACCCGACCTCGTCACGCTGGATATCTCGATGCCGGAAAAATCGGGGATTCGTTTCTACCGCGAGGTCAAAGAGGACCCCGAACTGAAAAACACTCCGGTTGTTGTCGTGACCGGCGTTTCCAGCCTTCAAGACGGAGGAACGGGCAAGGATTTCGAGCGTTTCTTAAGCACGCGAAAGTCGGCGCCGCCGCCCGATGCGTTCATCATGAAGCCAATCGAAGCGGATAAGCTCCTTGAAACCGTGAAGAATCTTCTGGCCGATTGACCCAGCCATTATTCTTCGCGCCGGGCCGGCCCCTTGCGCCGCTAGGTGGCCGACCTTCTGTCTTCTCACCACTCCGGTTCAGCCGACCTGTCGGCTGATCTCTTCTCGAAGAGGACCCCTCCGCCCTTGAACTGTTTCACTGCCTGGAATGTTTTTTTGAACGAACGGTTGAAAATGTATCCTTTGGTGTAGAATTCGATTTCGGCCATATCGGAGGGCATCCCCGAGAAATAAACATACCGAACGTTTGGCATGTTAGACTCCAGTTCTGTGTAACTCTTTGGAGCCCATATTGTTATAAGGTCAGCTCTCCATGATAACTCCCATGGATGGTCGGTCGCCACCGGGCCGACGCCCGCCAATTCCTTGATATGTTCAACCGCTTCTGGGGATATCGCCGCAACCGCATCATAGCTGGCGCGCAGCCCCCTGTTCAGCAGGAGACAGCAGATGGCGACCATCCCTGCGTAGTGCAGGATGACTCTCCCCTTGCGCTGGGGGATGAGGTGAACCAGCCGATCGTAAAAGAGAGTCGAGAACAGGACTATTGCCGGAACCAGCGGAGTGAACAGCCGTATGAGGGGGTGCGTGAGCGCGAGGACGTGCGTTTGGAGCGCCAGAATGAGGATGATCGTATAGAGGAGAAAGCGGACGCGCCTCGGAAGCCGAAACGCGAGCAAGCTTCCGAAGAAAAGAACCATGAGAACCGGATGGACCATCGAAGGTATTTCCGCAACGAGGATATTCAAGCCCCTGAGGTATTTTTCAAACACTTCTCCTGCATGCCGGGTCAGCATGAATACGGGTCCGACCGTTTCGAACACGAGGTAGGCGGAGTAACCGGGAAACGCTTTCGTGTATTTCGCAATCTCAATTTTTTGCAGCGAGAAGAAGGGGTTGCCCGTGAGCGCCAAATTCCGGACCAGCCACGGCGCCGTGACCAGAACGCAGCCGGCGCCGAAGAGGGCCGACTCGCGCCATTTCCAGCGCTCGACGACGAGAAGGTACCAGGCGAGAAGCGGGAGGTAGATGAAGGCGTTGTAGCGGGTGAGATAGCACAGGCCGAAGATGACGCCGAGAGAAATTGGATGAAACCGGGAAGACAGACCGTAAAAAAGGAGGGTGAGCAGAAAAGCGAAGGTCATCTCGGTCAGACCATGGAGGCTGTAGTTCCACATTTCGGGAAGGACGAGAAGCAACGCGGCAGCCGAAACCCCTACCGTTCGGTTGGCAAGCTTCCTGCCGAAAAGGTAGGCCAGTGGCAAGAGCAGGGCGAGAAAAATTCCCGAAACAAGAACGCCTGCGTATTCTTTCGGCCCAAGGAATAGAAAGACGGCGGCGATCAACAGTGGATACAGTGGCGGACGCCAGTAATCGGGATGATTTTCGAGTCGGGGGTCGAAGGCGAGCTCCGCCGGCTTCAGGGCCAGCGTGGTGAAGCCGTTCCCGCGGTACACATTTCGGGCTATTTGGGCATAATCGAACTGGTCATTCGATCTGAGCCCCTCATACCGCGTGGAAAACAGGATGGCAAATACAATCAATCCCGCGACCGCCAGCGCAAAGACGATGAGTATGTCTTTTCGGTCGAAGCGCGTTGCTTCATAATTTTCCATCTCGGGCATCTTTGCCTCTTCGAGGCGGTCCGCTTTTCTTGCAGGTGGATGCTACCGCATCGGAAACACGGAAGTCAAACCATAGGCCGACGTTTTGTGCCGGCGTCAAAAATACAAAGCTCGGAGACCTTCCGGGCGACCGGCTGATTTGTGGGTCGTTCTTGCCACCGGCGGCGGGCATTTCTCCCGCCCGTTATATCCACCCCGCGAGCCTGTGGTGGATGCATGCCAGCATCTCTCGCACAAAATATCGCTTCTGGCCCCATCGAAATTTCTCCACGGGGGTCCGCGGCTCACATGCGTCGGGAACGGTTGCGATACCCATGCTGGCGAAGATGCCTTGTTTCCTCAAAATTGCCCGCAGGCGCCTGCTTTGCATCGAGGGGCAGACAACGACCGCGTTTGTCTGCGGGTTGCGCGCAAGAAATTTGGAAAGCGCGGATATTTGCTGGTATGTGGTATCTCCAAACAATATCGTTACGTTCTCGGGCGGAACTCGTAGTCGCGGGATTGATCGTCCGAGCTTCAGCAATCTGCGGTGCATGAGCGCGACATCCGAAACCGGCGGCGATATCCAGGGACTGCCGCCGATGAGCACGATTCCCCGGGTTTCCTCACGCAGATGATAAAGGGAAAAACATTTGTCCACCACGTGTTTGCCCGCCCGGGTCAGCTCGCCGCTTTTAAGAACGCCGGAACCGAGCCCGACCGCGTAGTGAACCGGTTCGATTTCCTTTTCCACCCGCCATAGATCATATATGACGCGTTCGAGTATCAATTCAGCGTTCCCCGGCTGCGGTTGCGCCATGAGGCATTCAAGAAGTTCCGAGCGAATTATAGGGAAAGAGTCGGTGGCTGTCAATCGGCGATTCGCTGCATTCCCTGAGGGCGTTGGTCCATGCCCCTTCCGCATTACTTACCGTCAGCTTGGTGAACCCGTGATCAGGTTGACGTTGCCTTCTTGCGGAACAACCGTAAAAGAGAAATAATGTTTTGCAGAACGCGGGGGCAGAATCTGTCACGTGATTCATGGCGAAGGTTGTTTGCTTCGGGGACAGTCCCGATTCTATCCCGCGTTTCTCACGCCACGCGCGTGATTCGCTCAGCGCAAAAGACGGAGGATTCCGTAATTGGGCATAGCCCCCAAAGCTTGTTGTTCGGCGATATGTGCAACCGCGAGACAGTTTCACCGCCCCCTTCGCTTGGCAATCATGGGACAGTCTTTGCAGGGAGATTATCGAACTTCCTCGATGCTTGACACAGGCGCCGATTGCCCTTTACTCTCATATGTGGAAATTCGGTATGGCAGGGTGTGCCGCACGCTACGGCAGTGAACAAATTTGGGGAGACATTGAAAATGAAACGACTTTTTCCGATTTGTGTGATTTGTCTTTTTATTTTTTTCTTTGATACGGCTGCGTCTCGGGCCAATGGCGAAGAAGCCAGCCTATCCGTTACGGAAGCCTCCGGCGCGGAATCTCCGGTTCGATACGAGGTGGCTGTCCTCAGGAGGCTGAGAAGGATTTTGGGCGGTGCGGGCGGACGGCGCCAAGATGAAGAACCGTCTCGGGCGAAGCCCGCGGTCGAGATGGGTCCCGGAGAAAAGCATATTGCGCGAACGGAGAAGCATTTCGGCGGCGATATGCTCTGGTACGGCATACAGAAAGAGAGGACGAACCCGAGAACGCTCGAGATATTCGGGGAACACTTCCGAAATCTCGGAATGGAGATTGTGCGATTCGATGTCTATTGGGGATTACTCGAGCCAAGGAAAGAATTTTTCGACTGGAGCCTGACCGATGAGCTTGTGGGTGCGGTTGGCGGCGACACCGAGATACTGTTCACGCTTTACAGCACGAACGCGTGGGGCTCGAAATACAACGAGTGCAGAGAGCTGGCAGAGAGGCAAGTGAAGCGGTCGGTCATCAACGAACCTCCCTCTTCCGTGCCGATCAACATGGAGGACTACACAAATTTCCTCGAAGCCATCGTGTCGAGGTACAAAGGGAAGGTCAACTACTGGCAGATCGAGAACGAGATATTCGGGGCCAGGCCCAGAACTCCGAAATGTCCGCCGATCAGCAGATTTTGGCTCGGGACCCCTGAGGAGTACCTCGAATTGCTGAAGACAAGCTATCGGACAATCAAAGGCGCCGACCCGTCTGCTACCGTTTTTGCCTCGAGCTACACGTTCGAGCCATGGGACGGCACATTGAAGGATTTCTACCGATACATCCTGGACAGGGGACGCAATTATTCCGACCTGTGGGATTTGCATCTCTACCTCGGAGTTCCTGAGGATCCGGAAAAAATCCAGGCGGTCAAAAATGAAATGAAGCGGCTGGGGTATTCGAAACCACTATGGTGCACGGAGTCCGGAGAAATAGATATCGATTATGCAAAATACCAGCGATTCAAGGGGAACCTGACTGCTCCGGAAGCGCTGAAATTTCAGTCGGAAGACTTGGTGAAGAGATATGTTCAGGCGTTCGGCGAAGGGATGGAAAAAGTGTTCCGCCTCAGAATCAGTCCGCTTGGAAGCAAAGAAGGACCCGGAAACAGATGGTCCCACATGAGCCTGACAAACGACCGCGACGGAAACAGCAAACGTCCGGCCTACTACACCTATCAAATCATGTATTCGAAACTTGCGGGATTCGATACCGCCCAACGTCTGGCCACCGGTCTTTATAAGTTTACTGTCAACGGCAAAACCGTGGTGGTGGCGTGGTCTGATTCGGGACAGAAAACACTCGACCTCTCGTCCCATTTCAAAGGCACGAACGTCAAAGTCACAAACATCATCACCGACAAGGGGAAGACAAACCGGGAAGCAACGATAGAGAGAACATCTTCAAGCACGGTTACGATCGGGCAAACGCCGACATTCATCGAGGAAGCATGAAGCCGGAGAGGATACGAAGTCCCTTGTCGAAGGCCGCCGGCGATTGAGGATGCACTCTATGATTTCCGGACCCCGCGCTAAATTCGTGTCACCCAGATCGGACTTGGCCAGGCAAGCTCGATGAGCTGCGGGTCGTCCGTATAAGGGGGGTCAGCGTTCAGGTCGATTATGTGGTCGCCGTCCGTGTTCGTGCGCTGCCTGAAATAGATCCTCAGCGAGTAATAATATCGTTTTCCGGGAAGCGTGTTTTCGTCGAGGAGAGAACCGGAGACCTCCGCAACACGATTGCATGAGAAACTCGATATCGTATTCGTGTTTCTGCGTATTTCGACTTTCTCGATGTCGGCATCCGGATCGGAAATGATATGTAACAGCAGTTTCGGATTTCTTTGACCGATCACGATTTTCCCGCCCATGATAGCATATGCCTCGGTCGAATCATCCAAAACAGCGAACCGAATGGTGGGCCGGATTCCCGATGCCGCCACGGTGCGACGCGCATACATTCCATCCCAAATTGTGTCGCGTTGGAGTTGATAAGCCCACACTCCGAATATTCCTCCGCCGCTCGGTCTTGGCTCCCTGTGGTCAAATGTGTTGCCGTCGGCAAGCCATTCGAGAAACTGCTCGCCCGAGAGCGATGTCAGAAAATCCAGGTCCCCATTGATGGATGTTCCTCTGGGCTCGTCCCAAGCGGTTGACCCCGCCAACCCCTGGTGCGAATCGGTGCCCGCCGTCATCCCCAATTGGATTCCATTCATCAAGGCGGAAGTGACGTCGTGTCCCTTCGCAAGCAGTTTCGCTCCCGGAAACCGCCGATAGTACAAGTACTCCTCATAGTTCGTATTCCACGACTCGCAGTTCCCCCATTTCGAGTAAATTTCCACGAGTCGCTCCATATCGTGTGTGTAACTCCAGTCCGTCAAGCGCTCATCCCGGATACAATGATGGGGAACCGTGAAACAGGGATAGTTTTCGAGCGTGGCCCACAATTGGGTGGGAGTCGGGTGAGTCAATATGCTCACGGGAATTCGAGGAATTTGTTGGGAATCCCTGAAATAGGCGTTTCGATGACCATATGCGTTCGAGGTCCATTCGAACCCTATCAGTGCCACGAACTCTCCCGGCGCATTATGTTCGTTTGCCGCGTCGACGTTCATTTTCCAAAGCGGCAGCGGCGTGCCGTCGTTCATCTTGATGTTTCTGGAGAAATGGCTTATGAACTCCGCATGATCGCTGATTGCGGTAAAATCAAGCCCCCTGGTATATCGCGCCCGTTCATAATATTCGGCCGGGAGTCCGTATCCATCGGAAAAGCCCGTGTGCCCATGAATGTCTCCCCAGTAGAGATTGAGGCCCGTATACAATTCTGCCAGCAGGCTCTCGACTACGGGGTCGCGAGCCGCCGAGAGAATCATCGGTCGGCCTGTCTTCGGCAAAAGGAACGTCCCGGCAGCGGTGGTTCCGAGAAGCTTCAGGAACATTCGCCGGGTGAGGTCGGTTTTCATTTCGGGTTTCTCCTTGCGAGGCTCGGCCGGGAGCAATCCACGCAAGCCTCGCTTGCGGCGGAGCAAAAAGAGAGGAAGTTTGCAGGTGTTTTCAATGATTTCCGTTGCCCATGAAGGATCCGTTGAGGCCATGATTCCCGCCTCATGGGCAATTATATTAACTTATAGGTTTTAATATTCGGGTTTCTTATATCATACCGACTATAACTATGTCAACTTTGCGCTTTCCGCTATGTTGTCGCCGGATGATAATGTCCTCTGGTACGCCCGATAGAAATGTCCTCTACA
>CAYVQZ010000069.1:0-22718 GCA_964453435.1 uncultured bacterium | reverse complement strand
TCCACTGTGATGAAATACGTGAGCGGAATTATGAACCAGTGCACTTAGCGTTCATTCGCCTGCCTGTGCGTTGCACGCAGACAGGCGTTCATTCGCGGCTCCCTGTAATCATTGCCCGCCATCTTTCGATACTGTCCCGGGCCCAGGAGACCGGCTGAATCCGGCTTCCTCTCAGTCAGCGCGACTCTTTCCCTCCAGCCTCTCTAAAATTTCTATTACCTCCTGCTCATCGACGTCATACCATTTCTCATATGCGTTTGCGACGGCAAAGACGGGAAGGCGACTGATGTCGGGACAGACTATCCTATCCGCCTTCTGCTCCAGCCGGCGGTATGCCGACATGGATGATGTCGGCACGGCGACGACGATTTCTCCGGCATCCCGGCTTTTAACCGATTTCACCGCCGCTTCCATGGTGAAGCCGGAAGCGAGGCCATCATCAACCAGAATGACCGTCCGGCCTTTCAGTGGTGGCAGGACGGCGCGCCTTCCAAAAAGCTCCTGCCGCAATCGGATGCTCCGCAACGCCTTTTCTCTTTGCCGCTGTATATCCGATTCCGCAAGCGCCAGATGCCGAAGCAGGTTTTCATTCAGCAGCAGAAATCCGTCACTGGTGAGCGCTCCGAAGCCGGCCTCGGGATTTTCCGGAATCTGCAGTTTCCGCACAATCATTAGATAAAGCTCTGCGCCGAGTTCGCGGGCTATTACGGCGGCTACCGGCACGCCTCCGTTGGGAACAGCCAGCACTATTGGGTTCCTGTCGCGATAATCTGCGAGCCTGGAAGCGAGAAGCCGCCCCGCGTCCTCGCGATTCTTGTATTTCGGAGAAGGGATTTCATGCATAGCTATTTACTCGTCTCGATGGCGCCGTCGAGCGGCGCCGATGCCCGCACGCAGAGAAAAAGCCTCTCTGAAAATCCGACAGAATCGCTTTGAAGTTTCCGTGAAACTTATCATGGATGCGTTTTCGAATAGTATTACAAAAACGGTGGCCGGCTGACAACAGGATACGGAAAAAACTTTTAACGCAAATAATGCGCTTGAAATACTCGCGAACGACGGATATGATAACGGAAGTTTCCGAGAAACATGACTGGCGCCATTTTCGGGAGTGCACAATGATTCGCAACCTGAGCAGAGAGCAAATCGAAGACATGTTCAACAAGCTGCCGTTCCAAATGGTTTTCATCGATGAGAACGACCGGATTCAATATTGGAACGATTCGAAGGCGCGGTTGACGGAACCATCCGGCGACATCCTCGGCCAGGACGTTCGGGGCTGTCACCAGGAGAAGAGCCTGCCCATGCTGGAGCGGATGCTGTCGGATTTCAAGAGCGGGAAAAAGGACGAAGACGAGTTCTGGGTGATTGTCGAGGACATGGGCCTGAGAGCACTGAACAGGTTCTTCGCGATTCGGGACAAATCAGGCAGGTATCTCGGGACAATGGAGTATTTGTTGAACTTCTCGTACCTGGAAAAAGTCGCCGACGAGAAGAAGGACGCTCACATTTTCAAGCCGTAACGCTCCTGTTTTCGGCGCGTAAAACGAGATTTGGGAGAGGAAGAAACCCGATGAATGAAAGAAAAGGAAGAATTCAGACCGTGCTGGGGATTATCGACCCCGGCGATTTGGGGTTCACTCAAACCCATGAGCATGTGTTCGTAAATTTAATTCCGGAGGCGCTCCGAGCGGACAATGTCGGCGAACCGATTACGCTCGAGAACGCTGGCTATGTTCGCCGCAATTGGCTGAGCAATCCACGAAACCTGTATCTCGAGGACGAAGACGAGGCCATAGAAGAACTGAAACGTTTCAAAGATTCGGGTGGAGGAACAATCGTCGAACTGACGCCTATCCGCACGTGTCGCAACCCCGAAGCGCTGGCGCGAGTGTCCCGCGCCACGCAGGTCCACATTGTCATGGGCACAAGCTTCTATACCGCCGCCTATCATCCCCCCAACATTGACGAGCTCTCCGAAGAAGCCATAGCCGACATTTTTGTGAACGATATCACACATGGCGCCGACGGCACGGACATACGGGCGGGAATCATAGGCGAGATCGCGCTGGACTGGCCCGTGCATGAGAATGAGGCGAAGGCGCTCGGCGGCGGCGCCATCGCACAAGCCCGCTCCGGCGCCGCGCTTAATATTCATCCGGGACGTTCTTCGGAGGCTCCGCCGGACGCCATTCGAATCGTAAAAGAAGCCGGGGGTAATCCGGAGCGAACCGTTATGAGCCACATCGACCGGAGCCTGTTCAGCCTCGACGACATGCTCAGGCTGGCCGAAACCGGCTGCTATCTGGAATTCGACCTGTTCGGACAGGAATCAAGCTACTACCCCATCGCGGATATCGACATGCCGAACGACGCGATGAGGATCGACTACCTTATGGGACTCATCGAGCACGGTTACCGGGATAAACTGCTCATTTCGCTCGACGTCTGCCATAAGACCCAGCTCGCCAAATACGGCGGAGAGGGATACAACCACATTCTCGACAATGTCATCCCCATCATGCGACGCAAAGGCATGAGCAAGGAGGATATCGAAGCGCTCACCGTCCTGAATCCGGCAAAAATGCTGGCCTTTGTCTGAAGCGCCGCGCGTCAGCCGCCTCACAATACTTGCCACTTCCCCACTCCGGCATGGACGGTAAAGCGACGCCTCAACCATCCGCTGTGAGCGCCATGAAGCTCTGAGTCGCAACCATGCAGACAGGCAGGGAAAAGAATGCGCCAGGAAACCTCTTGCTGGAATACCTGCGACCCGGTTGGCATGAATCGAGTTGTTCGATTCCCGGAGTTGTATGAGATTCGACTCTCGGTATTTGCGCCGACGCACAATGCGCACACATCCAAATTCTATTTCCTTGAACACCTGGCCGACGCCGGCGCCGTCTTGCGGGCCGATGCGCACTCGGCCGACTGCTCATACGCTTCCGCCGAACTTTCGTTCGCCGGGTATATCTTCCGGATAGAATACGCCTCCTCAGAAAATGGAGAGCTGACCTGTTGTGTGAACCCGGTCGCAGTAGCCGACCCGTTTACGGTCATCCTTGTCGAAGTTCTCAGGGCATGGGAGTTGGGCGGAGACGTGGAGCTTGAAACAGACCAGACGATATCGTTTCCGAGCGCATCCGGAGGACGGATAAGGATTCAAGCGGCGCAGGAACATTGTTCGGTTCATACCACCGGAGCGCCGCTCATGAGCGGCGTGTATTCGTCGGAAAAGGAGTTCTCGGATTCTCTGGTCGAATCAGGGAAATTGAACGGCGCTCGGGGCACGGGCGAACTCGCGGTCCTCGGCTTCAACGCGAGGATTCCTTTGAGGCTCAACGCCTGGAGAGACGAGGTTCCCGCCGCGGAGAACCGAGCGGACGCATTAACGTTTGAAGTAATCGGCGAACGCATCCGCGAAGCGCGGCAACGCTACGAAACATCGGCCCCTGTCATTCGAGGAGGGCCTTTCGAGGGCTGCTACCGTGCCGTGACTTCGGTGATGAACTGGATGACGGTCTGGGACCAGCTTCACGGCATCCCCTATGCGCCCGTCAGTCGCTCATGGGTCGACAATTACATGGTCCGGATGGGCTTCGACAAGACCACGCGCGGACCGCTCACGGGTCTCTGGGATTGCTTTTTCCATTCGATTTTGCAGTCGGTAAACGACCAGTCTCTCGCAGAGGGGAACATTCGGGTCGTGCTGGAAGACCACGGCCTCATGGATGAGGGCTATCCCACCAATTACATCGTATCAACGTTCATGTCAGGTGACAGGAGCCAACCTCCGCTGGGCTCGCTGGCGAGTTGGAAGCTGTATCGCAGGTTCGGCGACAGCCAATTCCTCGAATGGGTTTTCCCCCGGCTGAAACGCTGGCGCGAGTGGTGGAAGCGGCGGAGAGACGGAAACGGAGACGGCCTGTTGGAATGGGGCTCGAACATCGACGCCACGAAGTTGGGCAACGACGCAGGCACCCTGTTCGCCGCCAAGTGCGAATCGGGAATGGACAACAGCCCGCTGTACGATGACGCCGGCTACGATCAGAGATTGGGAACCATGAATCTCTCCGACATCGGACTCAACTCGCTGTTCGCCGCAGATGCAATGTATCTCTCGAAAATCGCGCTGGCGCTGGGGAACGAGACCGAAAGCAAGAACCTCATGCGCGAGTATGAGAAGTTGGCGGAGAAAATCAACGCTGAACTCTGGAACGAACGGGCATTCGCCTATATGGACAGGCACTGGAACGGCGTATTCTCCTCGAGACTGGGGCCCACGATGTTCTATCCGCTTATGGCGGGTATCCCCACTCCCGAGCGGGCAAAGGCAATTGTTGAACGGCATCTGCTGAACGAAAATGAATTTTGGGGAGAATATGTAATTCCGACTATCAGCAGAAACGACCCGGCTTTCATGGACCAGCTCTATTGGAGAGGACGCATCTGGCCGCCGGTGAACTACCTCGTCTATCTCGGCCTGAGAACATACGGGTTCGACGATGTGGCATACGAGCTTGCACGCCGCAGCGTGCGCTTGTTTATACATGAATGGCGGCTCAGAGGCCACTGCCACGAGAATTACAATGCGCTCACCGGAGAAGGAGACGATGTGCCGATTCCCGGCTCTCCCGGCTCGAACGGGTCCGACAGGTTCTACCCCTGGGGCGCCCTCCTTGCGCTGATGGGAATCGAGCAGCTCTTCGATATCGAGACGGATGAAGGAATTCGCTTCGGATGCAGATTCCTGGCTGACGAAACCCGCCTGTCAAATGTCTCCCATGCCGGAAACAAGTATTCCGTTATCACCTCGTCACGAGGAACAACCGCATCGAGAGATGGCCGCCAATTCTTTTCTTCCACCCCCGGAACAAATGTGAGAAGCTATACCCCAGGCGCAGAGGCTCTCTCTTTCTCGGTTGCAGGAGAAGGAGAGACCAGGTTCAGCATATCCGAGTCCGCGCCCTCGACCGAGCACATTCTCTACCAAGACGGCAAGGAGATATCCCATCTCCGGGCTGACCGCACAGGTTCCGTGAATTTCAGCCTGCCTCTGGCTCAGTCATATCGACACGTTTTGCTGGAGAAGAGAGGCACAGCTTGAGCAACTCCCCTGCGCGATTTCTCTGAACCTTGACAGACCGGCAGAACGAAACACCCGGTCTGAGTGTGTCCCGCGATTGGAAATTCCTGCTTCGGGGGCAGTTCACCAATCTATCCCGCGAATGCGCGGTCACGCGAAGCGCGTGATTCGCTCAGCGAGGGAAAACGGGTCGCTTCGGGGACAGTCCCGATTCTATCCCGCGGATTCCGCGGGATTTCGCTGCGCTCAACGCAAAAGATGGGGGATTCCGTAATTGGATACAGCCCCCTACGCTGGCTTCTCGACAAAATGAGCAATGGTGGGCCAGCTTCGTCTGACCGATTTTTCCAATATTTGACGAGCAGGTTTTGGCTTGCTAGAATTATTAATGGGTCAGCCAATCAATTATTTTTTTTGAGGGGACGATATCCCATGGCAAAAAGAGGCAGAAAAAGCATCGCCACTGAACGACGAGCGCAAATACTGGACGCATTTCACCGATGCGCCGTACGAAACGGGCTGGAGAAAGCCTCGCTCCGCGAAGTCGCCGAGGCGGCAGGACTTCCGGTCAGCATACTCCATCATTATTTCAAGAATCGCGACGAAATGGTCAGTGAACTCGTGAATCGGATTGTCAGCGGAATCATTGAGAACTTGATGGCTGAGGTCGATGATATCGAAGACCCCCGGTTACGCTTCGACAAGATATTTCAGTTGCTCTTCAGTCCAAAAACTCAGCAACTCGAGGATGGCAGCTTATTCTATGATTTTTGGTCATTCGCCCATCGGAGCGAGGTCGTCCGACACACCTTTCAGAAACAAATCAGAAAACAGCGCGAGACTTTTGTGAGAATCTTCACAGAAGCCGGCCAACTCTCCGGACTTTCCGAAAGCGACAGGAACGAAATTGCAAACATCATGATAGCTCTTGTGGAAGGTATGTATTACGTTCTGGACATGGACGGAGGTAATGTCTCGCCGGAGAAAATCTCCATGCTGACAAGACGCTTTATAGAACTGTATGCGGATGAAAAGGGGCGAACGAAAAACGCAGGTCAACGCGGGAGGAAGGACCGTGACTGAGACCAGGACATATCATGGCAACATGCGCCCGTACGACCCTTTGTCGAACGCCGACGCACAAAAGATTGTTGATGCCGTGTTTCAACTCATGCATGAGATGGGCGTGAAATTCGATCCCGAGGCGAGAGCTTTCGAGCTTTTCTCCGGCGCGGGGTGCGAGATATCCCCGGACGGGATTGTAAAGTTCCCACCTGCCCTGGTGAAACAATCTCTGGATTCGGTCGGCAGGAGAGTGGAATTGTGGAACCGCTCCGCAAACGAGCGTATCGATTTCAGCATCGGGAACACCATTTTTATGGCCGGGGTCACGTGCCCGAATGTCGTGGATCTGGAAACGGGTGACCAGAGACCGGCCATCAGAGAAGATATTGCCATTATTTCTCGTGTCGCCGACGCGCTCCCGGATATCGATGGGGTATGTTTGCCGTGCAAGATAAGCGACAAACCGGACGTTTCCGGACAGATCGAAGAATTTGCGACGTTGGTAGAGAATACTTCAAAGCCTCTGACGTACCTCTGCGAGGATACGACGGCGCTGACGGCTGCAATCGAGATTGCACGCGCAGTCAGGGAAGGCCGGGACCGGCTGCGAGATAAGCCCTACTTCGCCTTTATGGTCACTCCACTGCCGCTTTATTATGCAAAACAACATATAGAACATATTTTCCTGTGCGTCGAGAATGGAATTCCTCTCTTTCCGGCCACCACCAGCATTGGCGGGGCGTCTGCGCCTGTGACAATTGCGGGCAATCTGGTGCAATGTCTTGCGACGGACTTTGCCTGTATTGTGCTCACCCAACTGATAGAGAAGGGAAGCTTCTGCGCGTGCGGGTCGGTTCCCGTTTTCATGGACCCGGCCACGGCGGAACTCGGCGGATTGCCCGAAATGGCTCTTGCCGAACTCGCCAGGCGCCAGGTCCTTCATACGCTCGGATTGGTCAATGCGGGTGGAACGGCGGGCTCATGCGCGGGCAGAAAAGAGTTCGACAAATACAATCTCTCGATTGCCACACACACCATGCTGCAAGCTTTCTACAGTCAGCCGGGCTACTGCTGGTGCCTGGGTTCAATTGATTCTCTCATGGCATATTCGCTCCATGCCCTTCTTTATTGCCATGACCTCGTCGGCTGGGTGCGCCGCATGTGGCGGGGCATCCGGGTGGATGACGAAACACTCGCTTTGCATGTAATCCGCGAGGTCGGACCGGCGGGAGATTATTTGGCGGAGATGCATACCGCCAAACTCTGCAGAAGCGAGATGTGGAATCCCAGGTACTTTCATTTTACATGGGAAGAGGATCATGAGGGACAGAAAACCAACAGGAAACAGATGATGGATGCGATTGATAAAGATTTGCGAAGGCTCCTTGCAAACCACAGGCCGGAACCGTTGCCCGAGTCTTTGAAAGAACGATTAAATTCAACATACAAGAAATATGGAGTTATCTAACGCAGACCTTTTCCGCGCAATGGAGGTCGAAAATGGAAAACAGAAAAGTTATCATCATCGGAGCGGGTATCGGCGGGCTAGCGGCCGGGTATTGGCTTAATCAGAGAGGCTACGATGTCGAGGTCCTCGAGGCGCTGGAGCGGCCGGGCGGGCGGATGGCGACGTTGGAACACAAAGGCGACAGGATGGATGTCGGCGCCCAGTTTTTCCATTCCAACTACGTCTATGCATTCGAGCTGATGGACGCCGTAAACATCCGGCACACTATGAGACGAATCAGACAAAAAGTGAAGTTCGCCTCAGCGGACGGTACGGCGACATTTATTACTCCCGGGACGTTTCGCATAGGTGGATGGAGTTTGTCCGATCATGCGACACTTTACTCATTTGTTCTCAAACACATCATCTTCGGTCACAGGTCCCCGATGTATCGAATCGCCGAAGACCGTCCCGAGTATGATGACGTGGAACTGGTGCAAACATTCAAGAAACCTTCGGAAAAGAAAGTGAGAGACCTGGCGGCTTGCATAGCTCTCGCAAGCAACATGGCCGCGCCCGAATGGGTCAGCCTCTATCACTTCATCCAATTGCTTCGCATCGACCTCTTTACGAATTACTATGCCCTGAGCGGAGGGATAGCCTCGCTCGCTGAAAAACTGGCAGAGCAATTGACCGTGCGCTACGAGGCGCCTGTGCGTCAACTAATACTTGAGAAAGGACGGGTCGTCGGAGTGGAGATGGAAAAAGACGGCTCAGTGAAAAGGGCCGGCCACATCATAGTCGCCGCTGCGGCTCCGTCGGTCGGACGCATGCTGCCGGATGACCTTAAAGAACAACGGGAATTCTTTGACTCTGTCGTGCAAGCCCCGCTTCCCATGCCCGTTTTTTTCCTTGACCGTCCGCTTACCCGGGACGTCTGGTCCTACTTCAATGACCCCAATCTCGACAGGACATTCAGCTTTGCCGTTGACGGGTCGGTCAAATGTCCCGACATGGTCCCAAGCGGCAAGAGCATCGTGAGCGCATGGGCATGCTATCCCAAAACATTAAACCTCATCGACAGGCCGGATGAAGAAATCCTGAAGGAAGCGCAGGACGACCTCGAAACCGTGATTCCGGGTATCTCGAACCGGGTGGAAGATGCAACGGTATTCTGGCACAAGGAGGCCGGGATGGGACATTTTCCAACGGGCTCGTATCGAAAAGTCCTGGATTTCAAGGAGCAGGCCCAGAGCTTGAGAGGTGTCTCCTTTGTAAGTGACATCTTCGGAGGCTGTTTCATGGAAGCAGCAATGGCGAGCGCCAAGGAGGCGGTAAGCCGCGTCTGCGCATGGGGCGGAACCGCCTGACAAAACGCGCACTCTTTTCCTTCCGACTCTTGCGGAATGCGTCTTGGACAAGACATGTCAGTCCTTGCCTGAGCCCTGTGGCTTTTCTGCTCGCGTAACGGCGACAAAGCGCGTCTTGTGTCATTTTCGTCTGTCATTTTCGTCTTGACAAGCGGGTAAATATTCTGGTAGCGTAGCGTAAAGTGCAACTTAACACTTAACTATTTCCTTGCCGGAGGATGGAATGCGCAAAGAGGTCCCAAAGGGTATGAAAATGGGCGAACTCGTCCGGAAAACCGGGGTGCAAAAGGCGACCATCCATTTCTATATTAGCCGGGGGCTTCTGCCAAAGCCACGGAAGGCCGGAAGGAACATGGCCTATTACGACGAGAGCTACGTTCACCGGATCAAACTCATCAAGGAACTGCAAGTCAAATGGTTCCTCCCTTTGGATGTGATAAAGGAAGTTATCTCGCAGACCGGAGGCACATTATCTCCGTCCGAACTCGATGTCATACGGATCGGCGGAAGATGCCTCATGCAGTTCGAGGAGCTTCGTGATAAATATGAGCCGCAGACTCTTGAAGAACTGAGCGTGCGAACCGCTCTGCCGGTGGAGGATATTCTGGAGATGGAGCGGTGCGAGATAATTTCCTCCGTTGCGGACAAGCGTGGAAAAAGGCTATACGAGGATGTCGACATAAGAATTGTCGAGGCGTTCGCGGCAATACGGAAAGTCGGCTTCACAAAGGCGCGCGGTTTTACTGTCGCGGGCTTCCGGCTGCAGAGCGACGTGATTGGCATGCTTGCGGTTGAGGAAGTGAAAGACCTTGCCAGGGAACTCCGCGACCATCTCCTTGATGATCCCGATTTCTTGCCCGATCTTGCCAGGAACGGGCTCGAGACCATTAACAACTACATATCGCATCTGCACAGGAAGAAATTTTTGGAAGCGATGCGGGCGTTCATCGCCGATGGGGAAAATACACTCGAGCGCCGCGCAAGACAAAAATCAAAAAAAACAGGCATCCGTCCGAAAAAGAGGCCAACCGAACGATAAAGCCTCCCATTTCAAGGAGAGTCCGGAGTTGGAGCCGCCTCGGGGCGTGATATCGAACATCGAACGGTTCGCTCTGCACGACGGGCCGGGTATCCGAACGCTCGTCTTCATGAAGGGATGTCCTCTGAGATGTTTGTGGTGTTCATCGCCCCAAACTCAGAATCCGTTCCCCGAAATTCTATATGCGTCGGCCAAATGTCAGAAGTGCGGAAACTGCATGGACTGCTGCCCGGTCGGGGCGGTTATGGTTTCCGAACATGTAGGCGTGAAGCTGAACAGGGAAACCTGCACCGGCTGCGGCGAGTGCGTCGAAGCGTGCCCGAATACGGCTTTGGAAATTGCGGGAATTCGCATGACGGTCAACGAACTGCTCCAACAAATCGAGACGGACAGCGCATTCTACAGGCGCTCGGGCGGCGGCGTCACAATAGGTGGCGGGGAGCCTGCGACGCAGCATGAATTTGTCACTGCGTTCCTGAAAGCATGTAAGCAGCGCTATATACACACAGCAATAGAAACATGCGGACATGTGAAATGGGAATTCTTGAACGCGTTGCTGACGTATGTGGATTTGGTCTATCTCGACATTAAGCATATGGATGCTGTCGCTCACAGGAACCTCACCGGCGTTTCCAATGAATTGATTCTTGAAAACGCTGGGAGAATCTCCGCCATGCGCGCCGTGATTATACGAATTCCCGTAGTGCCCGCGTATACCGATTCCGACGACAATATTTCAGCCACCGCGCAGTTCGCCAGTGCTCTGGGTGACAACCTTCAAGCGGTTGAGCTTTTGCCTTACCACACATTTGGCGTCCAGACATACGCGGAACTGGGCAGGGAGTACAAGCTGAAGGAAGTTGAACCGCCAGACAGCGAACACATGAAAAAGTTAAAAGAGATAGTGGAATCCTGCGGCGTTATTTGCCGGATAGGCGGGCAATGATTCGAGAAAACCGATTAGCCCCTTTTGAAATGGGAGGTACGCAATGTCGGATATTTTGGACAGGGTAATGGAAATGAAGCCGACGGCCAGTGTTGAAAGGCTGAGAGAAGCCTTTATGCGTCTGAAGCCGACGGCATCGACCGACAGGGCGCGAATCGAAACGAACGTGATGAAGGAAACGGAAGGGGAACAAATGGTGACCCGCAGGGCGAAGGTCTTCGCTTCGATAGCGAGGGAGATGTCTATTGACATTTATCCCGACGAGCTCATCGTGGGTTGTCACAGCGTCAGACCATGGTGCGAAAATATCAGCCCTGCCGACGGCCCGGCCTTGGAAGCGGGCCAGACTCTCAATGTGACCAGCTCAGAGCGCTACGACCTCGATGCGTTCAGCGAAAAGGAGAAGAGAGAACTGAAAGAGGAGCTCATCCCCTACTGGAGGGGCCAGGGCAAATACGAAAATACCAGGCAAGGCCGCGCCCTGCTGCAGTTCCCATCCGAACTCGCGGGCCTTTTATTCGCCGACCCCGCAGGATACCCTCCGATGCCGTCTCTCATTTACGCCGCTGCGATAGGTCCCCATTACGGCCACAACTGTGTCGGTTATGAAAAAGTGCTGAAGAAAGGCTTCCTCGGCATAAAGAAAGAAGCAGAGGAGAAGCTTGCAGTTCTTGACCCTGAAAATCCAGACGATATCGAAAAGATTCCCTTCCTGAGGGGTGTGGTCACGGCCATGGAGGCGGCGGCCGAAGTAGGAGGTAGATTCGCCGAGAAAGCGCGGGAGCTTGCTCAGAGGGAGCAAGACGATGAACGGAGGGAAGAACTGCTGAAAATCGCGCTGGTTTGCGACCGGGCGCCGGCAAACCCGGCGAGAACATTCCACGAGGCGCTGCAATCGTATTACCTTGCATGGGTTCTGCTCTTTTGGGAGACCCCCCTCCAATGGAGCGTGACCCCGGGCCGGGCCGACCAGTATCTGTATCCATATTACCAAAAGGATATAGCCGAGGGTCGGATAACCAAAGAGAGAGCACAGGAACTGATTGACTGTTATTGCATCAAACTGAACCTCAATCAGACAAATAAGTATCACCATATCAGCGTAGGTGGTTTCAAGCCGGATGGAAGCGACGCTACCAACGAGTTATCGTACATGTTCATCGAGGCCATGATGCACACCAGGCTGGAAGAACCCATCCTTGGGGTGCTGATTCACAGCAAAACTCCGGACGATTTACTGATTAAGGCCTGCAAGCTCTGTTCTTTGGGAACCGGCCATCCCCAATTTATCAATAACGAGGTTCTCGTATCTCAAGCTCTCGCCCGGGGAACCTTGGGCGGTCCCGCGATAACGCTCGAGCATGCCAGGTACGCCTGTCCGATAGGGTGTATAGAGCTCGGAGTTCCCGGCTTTGATTCCGGCTACAATTATTTTTCCGCCATCTGCAATCTCGCCGCAGCCATGGAATTTGTTCTGGCGGATGGCATGAGCCGGTTCTATAACAGACAAATGGGGCTGAGAACGGGAGACCCGAGACAATTCAAAACTTTCGAAGAAGTGCGGGAGGCCTTCCGCAAGCAGGTCGCATGGATGCGGAGAAATCGCGCAATCACCAGCAACATCGAAGAGAGGATTACTGCCGAATTGTTCCCAACGGTGTACGAGTCGGCCCTCATCGAGGATTGCATTGCAAAGGGAAAGCCGAGGGAACTGGGCGGGGCTCATTATAACTTCAATACCGGGGTTGTGGGAGCCGGCGCGCCCGATGCCGGCGATTCACTGACTGCCATTAGGAAGCTTGTCTTCGAGGACAAGAAAATCACCATGGAGCAGTTATGCGATGCGCTGGACAGAAATTTTGAAGGGAATGACGAACTGCGTCGCATGCTCCTCGAAGCGCCCAAGTTCGGAAACGATGACGATTACGCCGATGAGCAGACAGCCTTTGTAAGCCACGTGTACGCCTCTGAAATGACAAAGCAGAGGAATACGCGAGGCGGTCACTGCTGCCCCGGCGGCTCCCCTCTCTCGGCGTACATAGCGTGCGGCCTCGTGGTCGGGGCTCTCCCTTCGGGTAGATTCGCCGGCGAGCCACTGTCAGACGGATGGTCGCCGTGCGCCGGTGCCGACGTAAATGGTCCCACGGCGGTATTGAAGTCCATGAGCAAGATAGACAATGTCGAACTGCTCGGCGGGGTAATACACAATATGAGGATAGATCCGGCGGTGTTCAAGGACGGAAATGTGAAAAGGCTTGTGGATTTCATACGCGCGTTCATCGACCAGAAGACATATCACCTTCAGATCAACACAATTTCTTCGGATACGCTCAGAGCCGCGCAGAAGGAGCCCGAAAAGTATCGAGACCTGATGGTGAAGGTGGCGGGCTACAATGCCTTTTTCGTGCGGCTGAACAAGCCGCTTCAGGATGGCATTATCGCCAGGACGGAGCACGCCTCGGTATGATCCGCCGGACCAACGGAAACGAAAAGCATCACGGGAACAATGACCTCAAACTCACGGAACAGAAGCTCGACCGGCTGAAACCAATCCAAGGAGGAACGGCATCATGAAATCCAAAGAAGAACTGACGGACCTGGACCGCAAGTACACGCTTCATCCATTCACCCAGTTGAAGAAAGAACAAGAGGAAGGTCCGCGCTTCATTGTCGAGGGGAACAATACGCGGGTGAAAGACATAGACGGAAAGGAATATATCGACGCCTTTTCGAGTATGTGGAACGTATCGATCGGGCATGGACAGAAAGCAGTGAAAGACGCCATCAAGGAACAGTTGGACAAGCTCGAGTACTACGCTCCCTTCTTCGGTTTTACCTCTACGCCCGCCGTCGAGCTTGCGGCAAAGGTCGTCGGCCTCATGCCGAAAGAGTGGAACATGGGCCACGCTTTGTTCACATGTGGCGGTTCCGAGACGAACGACACGAATATCAAGATAGCCCGCATGTATTGGGCGGTAAAAGGGAAAACCGAGAAGAAAAAAATCATCTCGCGCAATTTTGCCTATCACGGAGTCACAATCGGTTCGTTGTCGGCCACCGGAATCGAGTTCTTCAAAATGTTCTTTGACCCCGTCTCCCCCGGTTTCGTCCACATCATGGCGCCATATTGCTACCGGTGCGAACTGGGCCTGGAATATCCCGACTGCGAAGTCGCCTGCGCGAAGCAGTTGGAAGAAACCATCCAGAAGGAGGGTCCGGACACCGTCGCCGCCTTCATAGGCGAACCCGTGATAGGAGCGGGCGGCGTAATCGTTCCACCCAGCGAGTATTGGCCGATGGTTCGGGAAATCTGCGACAGATACGACGTACTGCTCATCGCAGACGAAGTCATCACGGGTTTCGGGCGAACCGGCAAGATGTTCGGCTGCATGCACTGGAATCTGCGTCCGGACATCGTTTCCATCGCAAAGGCGCTGACGAGCGGGTATTTCCCGCTTGGAGGCTCGATCGTGAGCAACGAGGTCTTCGATACAATTTCAAATGGCCTACCGGAATGGATGCCATTTTTGCACGGCTACACGTATAATAATCATCCCGTCGGCTGCGCGGCGGGACTGGCGAATCTGAAGTTCATCGAGGAAAACAACCTTGTGGAAAAAGCGGCAAAGATGGGCGCATACCTGGCAGACCGCCTCAAGGGGCTGTTGGACCATAAATCGGTGGGCGACGTCAGAGGGCTTGGCCTGATGGCGGCCGTGGAGTTTGTGAAAGACAAACAAACAAAAGAGCAAATTGGCGAATTGCCGATGGACAGCACGCACCGAATAGAAGAGCTTACCTGGGAAAGAGGCGTTTTCACGAGGGCGGGCCTGGAAAACATCGAACTGTCGCCCCCGCTCACAATAACAGAGGGAGAGATTGACAAGATTGTCGACGCGCTCGATTCCTCAATAGCGCAAATGGAAAAGGAAATGCTTTAGGAGCGAGAAATCTTGACGCTTGACAAATGCGGAGGCCGCTTGTTCATGATATTTCTTGGACTGACGGTCATATGCGCTCTTCGGGAGGCGGAAAAATGAACAGCCTGGTTACCGGCGCCACCGGATTCGTCGGAGCAACCCTCGTGAAAAAACTGGTAGACCGAGGCGACAGCGTGCGCTGCCTCGTCCGAAAAAGCAGCAATGTAGCTCCCTTGAAACCGCTGGGCGTCGAACTGGTTGTGGGCGACGTGAAGGGCTTTGAGTCGGTCCTGGAAGCGGCGCGCGGAATGGACTGCGTTTACCACTGTGCGGCTGTTGTGGGTATGGGCACGGCGCCACGGAGCGAATATTATAATGTGAACGCCGAGGGCACGGGCAATGTTGTGAAGGCATGTGAGCAGGCAGGAGCCGAGGCGCTTGTGTATGTGAGCACACAATCGGTCACGTTCGATTTCAGGGAGAAAGTGGATGCGACGGAAGATAACCCCTCCTACCCCCGCCGTTACAAGGACCCCTATTCCGAATCAAAAGCCTGGGGAGAAAAGGCGGTGCTTGAGGCAGGCCGCGATGGGCGCCTGCGGGCATGCGCCATCAGGCCGACTTTCGTTTGGGGACCCGGTGACAGGCTGATGCTGCCGGCAGTCGCAAAAATGGCCATGCGAAACCAGTTGTTTCTCATCAGCGGGGGACATTCTGTAATATCTCCCAGCCATGTGGAGAATGTTTGCGACAGTATCATGCTCGCCGCCACCAAAGAAGAAGCGTCGGGAAAGGCGTTCCTTGTTACCGACGATGAGAACGTCACCATCGGCGAGTTCACCTCGAAAATGGTTGAGGCGGCCGGTCTGCCGAAGCCGACAAAATCAATCCCGTACGGCCCGGCCTTTGCGCTGGCGGCCCTCGTGGAAAAGTTTCATGAACTCCCGTTCATAAAGAAGCCGCCTTCGATGAGCAGGTACGGCGTGGCGATAATGGGGCTCAATCTCACGTTCAATTGCGAAAAAGCGAAGCGAGTGCTTGGATATAGACCAGCAGTGAGCGTGGACGAAGGCATGAAGCGGCTTTCCGATTGGATCAAGGCTGTCGGAGGAATCGAAAAGCTGCTTACCTGAGTCGGAAGCATGGAAAATAGGAACGTGATTATAATTGGCGCGGGAATCGGCGGCCTGGCGGCGGGGTACTGGCTCCGCCAGAGAGGGTACGAGGTCGAGATTCTCGAGGCAGCCGATCGAGCGGGAGGACGCGCGGTTACGATCGAGCGCAAAGGCGACCGCGTGGACGTCGGAGCGCAGTTCTACCACAACAACTACCGTTACGCGTTCGAACTCACGACCGCCGTCAATCTGAGAAGCGCCGTCAGGAAAATCCATGGCAATGTGCTTTTTACCCTCGCTGACGGCTCCACTCATCTTTATGACCCACATGTCCCCTACCTGAAGCTGCTCGGCCTGCAGGGAAACCTCAAGCTCTACTGGTTTGTTCTCAGGCACGCCATCCTCGGCCGCAGGTTCCCCCTCTACCGCATCGCGCGGGATATTCCCGAATACGACAACGTGGAAGTGCTCGAACTATACCGCTCGCCATCGAACCAAAAGCTGAAGGACTACGTCGTGACACCGCTCAGTATGGGAGCAAGCATGGGAATGCCCGAGTGGTTGAGTCTCTACCACTACCTGCACCAATTTCGAGCCTATACATTCTCGGGCTCCAGCGGATTGGCCTCGGGCATGGGCGCGCTTCCGAATAAACTGGCCGAACTCTTACCGGTTTCCTACGAATCTCCAGTGCGTGAACTGGTAGTCGAGAAGAACCGTGTCGTCGGAATTCAGATGGAGCAGGACGGCTCGATAAAGAGAACCGGCCATGTGATTGTGGCAACCAGTCCCGCATCAGCGGCCCGCCTCATGCCGGAACAACTTGAAAAGCAACGTCTCTTTTTCGAATCGGTCATTTATTCCCCAATGCCGATGCCCGTCTTTTATTTGGACCGCCCCCTGCGAAAGGACGTATGGTGCTATTACAGCGATCCGGCGCTCAAGAGAACCTTCATGTTCGCCATTGACGCGGCCGCCAAGGTTCCGGAAATGGTTTCCTCCGGAAACGGAATTCTGACCGCTTGGTCGGGCCATCCTATGACTCTGGACCTGGTCGATAAACCCGACGATGAGATTCTGACAGTGGCCCTGAAAGATATTGAACTGATGATTCCAGGCTTTGGCAATTGGGTGCAAGACGCAACAGTCTTTCGGCATCCCTACGGGATAGCGCGTTTTCCCGTTGGCGCATACCGGCAGGTTCTGGATTTCAAGGACCAAGCGAGAGAGCTGCGGGGTGTATCCTTCGTGAGCGACCTGTTCGGCGGCTCGACGATAGAATCGGCGACGGTGAGCGCCGCCGAGGCGGTTAGCCGCGTCTGCCAGTGGGGAGGAACCGCCTAAGCGGTATCTAAACCAAACGAAAGAGAAAACGATGAAACCAACAAAATATGCCAGCCGCTGTTTCACGGCAGGTGCTGTGTTTTGCGTACTTATCACGGTGACTCACCCAGCATCGGCGCACTTGCACCGGGGAAAGAAGGAGCCCATAAATTTCCTCAAAGCGGATTTGAAATGGGCGTTCTACAGCTTCACCGACCAATGCCTGAAGTATTTCAAACTTCCTTTCATGAAAGTCGATAATGGAAGCCCGGACCGATACGATAAAGTCACAATCGAAAAGAACGTCGCCGTTTCGATGAGGGACGGAACCAGGCTATACGCGAATATATACAGACCGGCATCCAACGGCAAGTATCCGGCTATACTCATCCGATTGCCCTATGGCAAGGACGAATATTACTGCTGGATGCCGGCGATCGGAAAGTTTTATGCAAGGAAGGGATATGCATGTGTCGTTCAGGATGTGCGGGGAAAGTTTTGTTCCGAGGGCGAATTCGAGCCGCTTTTGAACGAAGTTAATGACGGCTACGATACCCTCGACTGGGTCGCAAAACAACCGTGGTGCGACGGCAATATCGGCATGGAAGGCGAGTCATATTACGGATACACGGCGTGGGCCGGGGCGGTGAGCAACCACCCCAACCTCAAGTGCGTTGCGCCAATGAATACGGCCATGGATTTCTACGAAGCTATATTCCAGAACGGCGCATTCGCGCTGCAAACGGCCGGAACGTATCCGATTTTGATGAACTCGCGCACTTATCAGAATATCCTGCGGCTCGATTTCTGGCGCCTGCCTCTCATCACCATGGATGACGCCGCCGGCATTCCGAGCCCTTCCTACGATCGGCTTATCGAGCATCCGTTTCGAGACGAGGTATCCGAGCGCTACAACCTTCATACCAGATATGAACGGTTCGGGGTACCGGTTCTCGTCCTGGCGGGCTGGTACGACGTGTTTCTGAAAACCACCGTTGCCGATTGGCAACGATTGAAAGAAAATGCGATGGGAACGGCACTCGAAGGAAAACAGTGGCTGGTCGTCGGCCCCGCCGACCACGAATCTACAACAGAGAATACCCATCGAGTCGGCCGTATTGATATAGGAAAAAAGAGTTCGACGACACGCTGGGAAGTGAAGCAGGCGTTTTTTGACCATTTTCTGAAAAAAATCGACAACGGCTTTGATGAAACGCCGCCGGTCCGAATATTCGTTATCGGCGACAATGACTGGCGATACGAAAATGAATGGCCACTTGAGCGTACGGAATATACAGACTATTATTTTCACAGCGGCGGCAATGCCACCACCTTGGGCGGCGACGGCGCTCTCAGCCGGAATCAGCCGGGCGACGAACCCTTCGACAGCTATCAATACGACCCGGCAAATCCATTGCCGGCATCCTTCGAAATTGACCTCTGGTATCTCGCAGCGGAATTGAAGGACAGAACGCCGGTCGAGCGCGAGGATGATGTCCTGGTGTACACCAGTGAACCGCTGGAAAAGGAGATGGAAATAACCGGACCTGTTTCCGTAACTCTTTATGCGGCGTCATCCGCCGTCGATACCGATTTCACCGCCGCGCTCGTCGATGTGTTTCCAGACGGTTACGCTCATCTCGTGCAGGAAGGAATCCAGCGGGCAAGTTATCGCCGGTCCGACACCAAACCCTTGCCGCTCGAGCCCGGACGAGTCTATGAGTACACTATCGACCTGTGGGCGACGAGCTATGTGATAAAGAAAGGCCACAGGATTCGCATGGAGATTTCCAGCAGCAACTTCAACAGGTTCGCGCGGAATCTCAATACCGGCAAAACATTCGGCAAGAGTTCGGAAATGGTCGTGGCCACCCAGACGATATATCATACATCCGAATATCCTTCGCATATTACGCTACCCGTCATTCCACGGCCATAAGCTGTTTGCTGCGGGCATGTGGCTGAGCAGATTTTCCATTGTCGCGTTGGGCGCTGAAAGAACGCAAGGAAACGATAGTTGGACGGTACGGTTCTTGCCATCTTCGTCATCGTATATATCGGAATGATTCTCGGGCGCATTCCGGGACTTGCGCTTGACCGATCGGGCGTGGCTCTGCTGGGGGCAATCGCACTCCTTGCTTTCGGGAAGCTCGGCACGGAAGAGGCACCGAGGGCTGTCGACATTCCCACAATGGCGCTTCTCTTCGGATTGATGGTCGTTTCGGCGCAGTTTCGGCTGAGCGGCTTCTACTCGGCCACGGTGCGTCGTCTGGCCATCGTGGAAGCGTCTCCCAAGGTGTTGCTGGCCCTGCTTATCGCGGTTGTCGGAGTCCTCTCCGCCGTGCTGGCAAACGACATCGTGTGCCTGGCGATGGCGCCCGTGCTGGTCGAAAGCTGTGCTCGGCGCAAGTTGAATCCGAAACCCTTTCTCCTGGCGCTGGCCTGCGCGGCAAACGTCGGTTCCGCCGCGACACTGATCGGGAATCCGCAGAACATGTTGATAGGCCAGGTGCTGCGCCTTTCGTTCGGCGGCTATTTGATTGACGCCGGAGCGCCAGCCCTGCTCGGATTGACAGCGGTATGGGGAGTTATCTGCGTTCTGGTGGGTGATCGCTGGCACAGGGAGACAGAATTGGCGGAGATCGCGGCGCCTCCATTTAACAGGTGGCAAACATTAAAGGGATTTGTTGTGCTTGGCGGCGTAGTCGCGCTTTTTCTTTTTTCAGCGTGGCCAAGAGAGATTGTGGCGCTTGCGGGAGCCGGCGCCCTGCTGTGCTCCAGGCGAATGCATTCCCGCGAAATGATCGGGCTGGTCGACTGGAGCCTGCTGGTATTGTTTCTGGGATTGTTTGTGGTCAATTATGCGATGGAAACATCGGGCAACCTCGGGCTGGTTCTGCGGGAAATAGGCGCAAGCGGGATAGACCTGAAATCTCCCGCCTGGCTGTTCGGAACATCCGTCATACTTTCAAACCTCGTCTCGAATGTTCCGGCGGTCATGCTCTTACTGCCGTCGGCCACTCACCCTTATGCCGGCCCCGTTCTTGCCCTATCATCCACGCTTGCCGGAAACCTGTTCATTGTGGGGTCCATCGCAAACATCATCGTCGTCGATCAGGCGTCACGGCTTGGAATCACCATCACCTGGAGCGAACATGCGAAAGTCGGCATACCCGTAACCGCAGTCACTCTGGCAATTGCCGCGGCATGGCTCTGGTTCATGGCGCCATAATCTACAATATCCGGAGATTCCCCCAGCAACCTGAACACTCTTACACCTGCAACGACGCGGTCTAAAGCCACCCCCTCGGATTCTTAATGAACTCTCTCTCCCAGCGCTCCATCAACTCCTGCATTCGCTTCCCTATATCCGGATACTTCTTCATCAGGTTATAGTTCTCGCCCGGGTCCAACTCCATGTCATAAAGCAACGGAAATGAACCCAGGGCGGGCACCGAAATGTCTTTACCCTCGGGCTTGTACTCATAACTCCCGGCGATGCTGCCAAACAGCGTATGGGGCTTATCGAGCGGAACAGGGTTGACATACGAATTAATGTAACGGAAGTATTTCCACTTGTCAGCCCTTACTCCCTCGAGCTCGTTATAGTGAAAGAAAAACAGGGCCTCATGAGGGGTCTTCTCTTCGGTTCCCGTAAGAAGTCCCCAGATATCTTTTCCATCAATGATGCGGTCGCTCGGCTGTTCCAGTCCGGCAAGATGCAAGAAAGTCGGAAAGAAATCAATATTCATTGTGGGTTCCACGCACACGGTTTCAGCGGGAATCTTCCCCGGCCACCAGGCAACCATCGGCACGCGATATCCGCCCTCGAAGCTCTGGCCCTTTCTTCCCCGGTGAGCGCCCGGACTGCCGTCGTACCACGGCCCGTTGTCGCTGGTGAAAAGCACGAGCGTGTTGTCTTCCAGGCCGTTTCTCCGCAGGCACTCGACGATTTCGCTCACGCTCCAATCCACTTCCTCCACGGTGTCTCCGTGCCTGCCGGCATCGGACTTGTTCACGAAGTCTTCCGACGGTATGCAGGGCTGATGCGGGTCTTTGTGGGCAAGATACAGAAAGAACGGTCCGTCCTTGGAACGTTCTATAAAGTCGACGGCCTCCTGGGTGAACAGTCCCGTGTAGTGGGCCTGGTCGATGCCGATATCTTTTACCAGTTCTTCTTCATTGCGCCAGAAGGCGACGGGCCAGTCGTCGTTCGCCCCGTTGAACCCGATAAAGTAATCGAAACCATGCCTTCTCGGCAGATACTTTTCGTCTTTCACGAAATCCCCGATGTGCCATTTTCCGATGCAGGCGGTCTGATAGCCCGCAATCTTCAATGCTTCGGCAATGGTGATTTCCGAAAGCGGAAGACCATCCGCAATGCTTTTTGCGCCATGTGTGTCAAGAGCGCCGACAGACCCGAACATGAGACCCAACCGCCTGATGAATTTTCTGGAGAACGTGTCTTCGCCGGCCGGAAACACCCATGTCACACCGGTTCGGTGGGGATACCGGCCGGTCAGCAGTCCGGCCCGGGAAGGAGAACACATGGCATTGGAGGAATGAAAATCGGTAAAGCGCACTCCCTCACTCGCCATTTTGTCGATGTTCGGCGTATCGATAGCCCTGCTTCCATAGCAACTCAGGTCACCGTAACCGAGGTCGTCTGTCAAAATCACTATGATATTGGGTTTTCTCCCCTTGAAACCGGTGATTTGTTTGATTACCTCGCTTGCCGCCAACGAATCTCGCTCGGGGTCGACGTAGATGTCGGGACCGAACTCGAATCTCGTCGCCGGATTCTCCTTTGACGAGCCGCATGATATGCCCAGGCCCGCAAGCCCGATGGCAGCCGTGCCGACCGCCCCCATCTTTATCAACGACCTTCTGCTCAACGCTCTCTCTGGCATGGCTATTCCCTTTCAGAATGTTACCCCGCAAAACGAGTTCTCGGACACGCTAACAGTCCCGATTCCACGGCGCTTCGGGTTATTTGGGGACACCATCCGGCATGGTGTCCCCAAATAACCCGTATCAACAACCCACGGACAGATTCACAGTCCCCTACGCTGGGCAATGGTGGAACAGCTTCAATAATACTTCCTACAATAACCTGTGTCAAAAGCTTTATCACCGTCATTTGATATTCACACAGACAAACTGTAATATGGTTTCCACCCAAAAGAGACTGTCCAAGATTTACGGGATCCCCCAGTCCTTCGTTGAGCGGAGCGAAATCCCGCGGACTCGCGGGACCATTCCCCAGCCTGATCGGGGAATCCAGTTATGCCTTCGCTGAGAGGATCACGCGCGTCGCGTGAGAGACGCGGGATAGAATCGGGACTGTGAGTGTGTCCGACAATTATGAATGTCAGCGAAAACGAAGCGCAGGGGGCTGTACCCAATT